>CAZFYG010000007.1:13434-65548 GCA_964523375.1 uncultured Gammaproteobacteria bacterium
GCTAAGAAAAAACCTAAACTCAAGGTTGTTGCAACTACTAATAAATCAAAGATTGCTCCTTATAAGGCTAAGAAAAAAGAAAAATATATGAGCGCTGCTATGAAGAGACACTTCACAGCTGTTTTGGTGAACTGGAAAGAGCATCTTTTTGACGAAATGCAAAAAACATTTGATCATCTTAAAACAAAAGGTGAAACTTATGCTGACCCTATAGATAGAGCCTCTCAGGAAGAAGAGTTTGCATTTGAATTAAGGACTAGAGATAGGGAAAGAAAGCTTATTAACAAGATTAGCATCTCTCTCGACAAGATTAAAAATGATGATTATGGTTGGTGTGATTCTTGCGGCGATGAGATAGGTATAAAAAGGCTTGAGGCAAGACCAACTGCAACACATTGCATCGATTGTAAAACGCTAGATGAAATCAAGGAAAAACAACTAAATGGTTAAACATACTTTGTATATGAAACTATTTACGAGACGATTTGTTAGATAATAATAAAATTAGTAAGTTTGCAATTTCAATTGTGGACGAACTCCAAAAAAATAATTATGAGGCATACCTGGTAGGTGGCTGTGTTAGAGATCTATTGTGTAATATGTCTCCTAAAGATTTTGATATAGCTACGAATGCTACCCCTGAGCAGGTCAGAAAGGTCTTCAAAGCCTCCAGAATAATTGGTAAAAGATTTAGACTTGTTCATGTTTTTAATAGAAACGAGCTTATAGAGGTTGCCACCTTTAGATCAGATGCGGGGTCCAGTAGTAATCAAATAATTAAAGATGATCAAGGAAAAATTTTAAGAGATAATATTTGGGGAAGCATTGAAGATGACTGTAAAAGAAGGGATTTTACTGTTAATGCGCTCTACTACTGCCCTATTTCAAAAAAAATACAGGATTTTAGCAACGGCTTAACTCACATAAACAAAAAGTCTATTGTATCTCTTGGGGATCCACAGAAAAGATTCGAAGAAGATCCGGTTAGAAGTCTTAGGGCAATTCGATTTAGCTCCAAGCTCGGCTTTAAGTTAGAGAATACAGTCAAAGATGCTATTTACGATAAAAGCTATCTTCTTGCAGATATATCAAATGCAAGAATGTTTGATGAGTTTTGTAAAATATTCCTGGGCGGAGATGGAGAAAAAAACTTAAATAAACTGGATTCGTTTGGTCTCTTAAAATACCTTGTTGCTTCAAGCCCTGATAATGACTACGCTAAAAAAGTTATGCTGGAAGCGGTAAAAAATACAGACTCCAGGGTAAAGAATAACCAGTCTAAGACTCCTGGGTTTCTAATTGCTGCCCTCCTCTGGCCTTCTTTATTGAAAGAATGTTCAAACAAGGAAGGAATAAACATTCGCAAATTCTTTAGATCTATGGACAAGGTCTTAAAAAGCCAGCAACAAAAAACTGCAATACCAAGAAAATTTTACAATTACATAAAAGATATTTGGGTTCTTCAGCTTAAGCTTCATAGCAGAATTGGAAATCAGCCCTATAAGCTTATTAAACATCCGAGGTTTAGAGCTGCATTTGATTTTATGTTAGTCAGAGAGAGAGCAGCAAAAATAAAAGCCGGTCCAGGTGATTGGTGGGATAGCTTTCAAAAAGATGACGATGCGCTAAAAAGAAAGCTCATAGACTCAATTAAAGAAAAAAGTGATGAAGATTCATTCAAAAAATTTGGATTCTCCGAGGAGTTGGGATAATCTAATAGAAAATAAATTTTAATTAGATGAACCCAGCATTTGAAGAGGCACCACTTCCAAAATACATAGCTGTTGAAGGTCCAATAGGGGTTGGCAAAACAACTCTTGCTAATAAGATTGCCAATACATTTAACTATGATGCATTTCTAGAAAGTCCGGCAGAAAATCCTTTTTTAAAGAATTTTTATAAAAACCCTAGTCAATCAGCTCTTGCTACCCAACTATTCTTTTTATTTCAAAGAATGCAGCAGATTCAAGACCTTAAGCAGAGAAGTTTATTTGAGAGCGTTAGAGTTGCTGATTTTTTAATACAAAAAGATAGGCTTTTTGCCGAAGTAACTCTTTCACAAGAAGAAATGAAGCTATATGACAACGTATATGATCATTTGACTATAGATGCCCCAACTCCAGATCTAGTTATATATCTTCAAGCACCGATAGATGTTTTGAAAAATAGAATTACTAAAAGGGGCAATATTAATGAACAATTCCTTACTTTAGACTATTTAGAAAGATTAAATGATGCTTACTCAAGATTTTTCTTATATTACGAAGAGTCTCCTCTGCTAATTATTAATGCAGCAGATATAAATTTAGAATCTAATGATGGTGATTATGAATCTTTGATAACAAAAATTATGTCAAACCCCAAAGGCAAAAACTTTATAAACCCTCAGCCATCTATAATTTAAGCTGTGACAGAAGAAAAAATATATAGCCCGAAATCTCATGTTAAAAACCCTCACTTGGGTAGCATGGAAGAATTTCAATCTATGTATAAACAATCAATTGAAAACCCTAATCATTTTTTTGGCAAATTAGCTAAAGACAACCTTTCTTGGAGTAAAGATTTTGACGAAACTCATAATGGTAAGTTTTCAGATACAAGTTGGTTTAGTGGCGGTGAGCTTAATGTTAGCTATAACTGTATAGATAGGCATTTAAAAGATAGCGCACATAAAACTGCAATTATTTGGGAAGGAGATGAGACTGATAACTCTAAAGAAATTACATTTCAAGAACTGCATGATGAAGTCTGCAGATTCGCTAATGTATTAAAAAGCTTAGGGGTGAAAAAGGGTTCTAGAGTATGCATATATATGCCTATGATTCCTGAAGTTGCTTATGCAATGTTAGCTTGCACAAGGATAGGTGCAATTCATTCTGTCGTCTTTGGGGGGTTTTCACCTGAATCGCTTAAAGACAGAATTATTGATGCTGATTGTGAAATAGTAATTACTGCTGATGAGGGTGTCAGAGGCGGCAAGCATGTGCCTTTGAAAAAAAACGTTGATGAAGCAGTTTCAAAATGCAGTATGGTAAAAAATGTTTTGGTTATAACTAGAACATCTGCGAAAATACCATGGAATGATAAGTTAGATATCTCCTACTCTGATATATCTGCGAATGTTAAAACAACGTGTGAAATTGAGCCGATGGCTGCTGAAGACCCAATGTTCATACTTTACACATCGGGTTCAACAGGAAAGCCAAAGGGAGTATTACACTCTACAGCTGGGTACATGCTTGGTGCTCATGTAAGTTTTAAATATATCTTTGGAATAAGGCCTGATGACAAATATTGGTGTACTGCCGATGTTGGGTGGATAACTGGCCATACCTATATTTTGTATGGGCCCTTATCTAATGGAACGACAACATTAATGTTTGAAGGGGTTCCTACGTACCCCTCGGCTTCAAGATGTTGGGAAGTATGTGATAAATATAATCTAAGTATTTTTTATACTGCCCCTACAGCAATTAGGGCATTGATGGCGCAAGGCAATGAACCTGTCCTTTCTACAAATAGATCGAGCTTAAGAATTTTAGGAACAGTTGGTGAACCAATTAACCCTGAGGCTTGGGATTGGTATTACAAAATAGTTGGTAATTCTAATTGCGATATAGTTGATACATGGTGGCAAACAGAAACCGGATCTGTTCTTATTTCCCCAATATCTGGAATTACTCCAACTAAACCTGGCTCAGCAACCCTTCCTTTTTTTGGTGTAAGGCCAGCCTTATATGATGAAAAAGGCAATTCATTAAATGGTGTTAACTCTGGCAATTTAGTTATTGAGTCATCATGGCCTAGTCAGATAAGAACTGTTTATGGCGATCATGAAAGAATGATTGATACTTATTTTAAGATGTATAACGGAATTTATTTTACTGGTGATGGCGCTCGAAGAGATTCTGATGGCTATTATTGGATTACAGGTAGAGTTGATGATGTTCTTAATGTCTCTGGTCACAGGCTTGGAACTGCAGAAGTTGAGAGCTCATTAGTTCTTCACCCATTTGTTGCGGAAGCTGCTGTTGTTGGTTTTGATCATCCAATAAAAGGCCAAGGTATTTATGCCTATGTAACGCTTATGACAGGAAATATATTTACTGAAGAATTAAGGGTAGAGCTTAGAAATTTTGTAGGAAAAGAAATAGGCGCTATAGCGAAGCCAGATCTTATCCAGAATGCCCCTGGACTGCCTAAGACCAGATCAGGGAAAATTATGAGGCGTATTCTTCGGAAGATTGCTGAGGGTGAGTTTGATTCTCTTGGAGATACTTCAACATTGGCAGACCCTGCAGTTGTTGATAATCTTATTTCTAATAAGCAAAGTTTAAGTTGACAGGCTATATATTTAAATTCTTCCCTTTTGCTATATTGTTAAGTGGGTGCGCAATGAATGTTGAAGATTTTAATCCCAGCGGCCCAATTTCTTCTACAAGCATGATCGGATGTATGCAAAAACCAATGAGTCACCAACCGGTAATCTCAAAAAGAACGCCGATAATTATTGCATCGGAAAATGTAGTAACTTGCATGAGTAATGAGACTGAGCTTTCAACAAAAAATATAGATAGGTCTTTATTGTTGGCAAAAAAGAAAAAAGTTAAAACAACTCAAAAAGTCAGTTCAAGTGATAAATTTAAAAAAGAACTCAAAGATGCGGCTGATAAAAAAGAGTTTGAAAATATAGAAAAAGCAGTTTTAACGGAAGTTAATTAATACAAGACCAAAAAGTTCCATCAAATTCTGCAATTTTTTCTTCCTGCAATTTTAAAAGATGGGCCTCCAGACTGGCTAATGCAATCGTATGAAGCCTTGAATCAACATCATCATAAACCTCAAGAACTAAATCATCTAAAGAAATTTTTCCTTGTTTCTGAAGCTTGTTAAGCACTTTGGCTTCCCTTTTCAGCCTATGATTTACTATCCAATCTACTGCTTCAAATGGCTTGTGTATATATTCTCCATGACCAGGAGCAAGAAAATCTATTTTATAATTTTTGAGTTTTTCCAAAGAGAGCAAATAGTCTCTCATATTTCCATCAGGAGGCGCTATGACAACTGTGGAGCCTTGCATAATATGATCGCCTGTAATTAAACAGTTATTATCTTTAATTAGGTAACAAAGGTGATTGGAGGCATGCCCAGGTGTATGCACTGCTTCAATAGTGTATTCGTCTGTTTCAATTAGGTCGCCATCCTGAAGATGTGATGTGGGCTTAAAGCTCTCATCTTGATAGTCCATATTATCTTCAATGGTCATACCCATTAATGGTACATCAAGCTTTTTTGATAATGGCATTGCTAAGGGCGAATGATCCATATGAGTATGGGTAACGAGAATTCGCTTTATTCTATCTCCATAAGTATCTAGAATATTTTTTGCGTGGGACTCTTCAATAGGGCCTGGATCAATTATCGTTACATCGTTAATGCCGATAATGTATGTGTTAGTTCCTCCGCCAGTAAAAACACCTCCATTTGGAGCTGTAATCTTCTTTATTAATAAGTGATCAGGCTTGCTCATAACCTTCATCCTCCGGGAGTAGTCCAACCCAATTACCATTTTTTTTAAAGAATTTTGGAAGTATTGGTGGACGGTCAGCTGGCTTAATATTCTTCTTTGTATTAATTAATTCTTCAACTGAATTAAATCCGCAGCAACTTTCAAGGTTTTTAGTTGTTGGCATTATCATTTGCATATCGCCAGATTCTGCTTTCTTTAAAGCATCCTCTGGAGTTATCCAGACGCTATCTGTTGTCTCTCTGCCATCATGCTCGCCAGTCTGAAAATTTGGTATTTCTGCTACAAAAAATCTAGTATTAAATCTTCTCTTTTCTATCTCTGGCGTTATCCAGTGGGATAATGGCGAAATATTATCAAGTGAAAGATCTAGACCCTCACTAGCCAACATTTCATAAAAAGTCAGTTCGCCATTATTAATACTATCTCTATAATCCTTTAGTTTTTTATTATATGAGTCTCCTGCACCTAATTGCTTATCAGAAAGTTCAGCCATTAATATACCTACTTCCTCAAAAGACTCCCGTATTGCAGCAACCCAATAAGCAAGACCTCCTGAGCCCATATTAAGTTGAGATGAAGCCTTTTCATCGTTTAACCCCTTGCAAAAAGCATACATTTTGCTACTTCCATCATCCTGATCAACCTTGCCTCCAGGAAATACATATAAATTTTCAAACGGTGGCTTCTTAGACCTTTTCACCATAAAAACCTTAGGGCCTGCTTCAGAGTTTTTAAAAAGCAAAATGGTCGCAGCTGGGGTAAGGTTATTTTTATTCATAAAATAATTATATATGCCTTAGAATACATATTATGAAAATTTCTAACAATCTTAACGACGATATAGCTCATGCTCCCGAATGGTTCCAAAGAGCTATTAGTGTAAAGCCTGAAGAAAAGGTTTTGGGTCATGAAAAGGGTGATATTAGTTACTCATTCTGGGAATCAAAATCTAATACAGGCAATCTAATTATTTTAATTCATGGCACAGGTGCTCATAAGAAATGGTGGTACCCAATCGCCCCGGGCTTAAATTTAAATGCGCATATTATTTCAATAGATCTTCCCGGCATGGGAGATTCAAGTTTTAGAGAGAGCTATAAAGTAGAAGATTTTGGAGACTGTGTCACGAGTGTTATTAGGCATGAAAAGGATATTAATAACTCTAGCTTTACTTATCTTGTTGGTCACTCTCTAGGCGGACATGTTGCAGGGTTTGTTGCAACAGAAGAGAAGGATCTCATAGATGGATTGATGATAGTAGATACGTTTATTCGCCCACCAAATTATGACAACTCAGAGCATAAAAAGAATGGCCCCCTCAGAATGATTAAATACTACGACAACAAAGAAAGCCTTCTACAAAGATTTCGTCTAATGCCTAAGCAAGATTGTGAGAATGATTGGTACCTGAGATATATTGCTGAGCACTCGATTAAAAATACTCAAGATGGTTGGAGATGGAAGTTTGATGACAAAATGTTTACTGGCTTAGAGAGACTGTTTGGATATAAGTTTTCTTTCAATTGCCCTGCTGTATTTGTTCATGGAGAAAATAGTCTTCTTACTTCAGGCAAATTATTGGAAAATGCAAAGCGGGCTTACTCAGACAAGATGCAATTTATTAATGTCGAGGGTGCCGCGCATCATGTTCCACTGGATAAGCCCATAGAGTTAATTGAATTAATACTTAAAAAGTCTAAGATTTAGATATATGAACTATTTTTATTTTTTTGCTTTTCTTGGGCTGTCTGTTCTTATTTTAATTAAGCCAATAACTCAAAACATCGTAAATAAATTTTTAGAATTAAAAGATATTAGGCCTATAGGTTATATAACTATATTTATAGGTGTTCTGTGCGTATTAACTGCAACAAATCAAAATGATTGGCATCAAACTATGTGGATGCTTGTAACATTTATAATTGGCATTTTGCTTGTGGTGCGTGGGTTGGCATTGTTATTCTTTGCTGATTACATTAAGAGCTTAATAGTTAAAATTTTCAATAACTATTTTCGATGGATGATACCCATTTCAACAATGTTAGTATTTTTAGCCTTTTTGATAATTTCACGAGACTACTTAGGCCCTGAAAAGAATATAGAAGTTTGCCAGTCTGATGAGGTTATAGATGTGTTTTGTGGGTTTAAAAATCCTGAGGACATAATAGTACTTCCAGATAACGAATGGCTGCTCGTTAGTGAATTTGGTGGGATTGATCCTTTTGGGAAAGATAACCCTTCTTTCTTGAAATTATTTAATATAAAAACGAAAAGAATACTTGATATCAATTTAACTTTTGGCATAAATGAATGGGGTCAAGATAGCTGTCAAAGAAATAGAAATGATGGTTTTAATACTCATGGAATAGGCATTGTCGAAAGGGATGATGGCAGACATCAGCTTGGGGTAATAAATCATAAGCCAAGAGAAACCGTTGAGATGTTTGAGCTAATAAAAAAAGATGAGGAATGGGAAATTGAATGGAAAGGCTGTATTGATGCCGATCCTACAATCTATCTAAATGATATTGCGTTTTTTAAAGATGGCACGTTTTATACGACCTACATGTTTGATAGGGGGCTAACTTGGAATAGGTGGCTCCTAGACGTCTTGTTTAAACCTGAAACTGGTCATGTCAAATACTGGGATGGTAAAAGTTTTTCTATCCTTGAGAAATCTTTTGGAAGCCAGCCAAATGGTATAAGTTTGGATGAGGATGCCAGAACTCTTTATATTGCCTATAACACTGGAGACTCTGTTAAAAGTTATGATCTTGATAAGAAAGAAATAAAGAATACTTTTTTTGTTCAAAGCCCAGATAATATTGTCATTAAGAATGATTCATTGTGGGTGACTGAGCTTAATCACCAGCCTGGGGACTCGTCAACATGCATAGAATCTATTGCATGCTCTTTGCCTTTTACCATAATTGAGCTTGATAAAAATAAGCTAGAGCCAATTAAAAAATATAAAGTCAAAGAATCAGCATTTGGCCTTCCAACAGTTGCAGTGCCCCATAATGATTATATTTATATCGGCTCATTTCATTCAGATAGAATTGCCTATCTTCCAATAAAATAAAAAAGCTTTATGACTGTAAATAGTCTAACCTACAAAGACATAGAAGGATTATTGCCAAGAAGATTTGAAGACTCTCATAAAGGTCAATATGGTAAAGTTCTAATTGTTGGTGGCGATGCTGGCATGGGGGGAGCGGCAATACTTACCTCTGAATCTGCCCTAATGTCTGGGGCAGGACTAATAACTTTGCTGACAAAAAAAGATAATGTTAGCGCTTCACTATTAAGAACGCCTGAGGTTATGACTTATGATATTTCAAATTTTATAAATTTTAGTTCTTATTTTGAGGGTATTGATACTGTTGTATGCGGAGTCGGTCTTGGGGATAGTGAATGGTCTAAAGAAGCTTTCATTAAAACTATTGAGTGTTGTAAAGACAAGCAAATAAATTTAATTTTAGATGCAGGTGCCCTTCGCTTACTTTCAAAAATTAACATTGAAAATGCTCGACTCCCTAAAAATTTAATACTTACGCCTCATCCTGGAGAGGCAGCTGATTTACTCAATAGGAATGTTAAATACGTGCAAGAAGATAGAGTACGCTGTGCGAAAGAACTAAATAAAAAATTTAATGCTCATGTGATCTTAAAAGGCTATCAAACCATAATATTCTCAAATAAAATATATAAATGCAAAGAAGGTGGGCCTGAGCTAGCAATTCCAGGCAGTGGTGATGTTTTGGCAGGCCTTATATCCACCATGGTGTCACAAGATATAAATATAGAGAATGCTTGTAAGGTTGCTGTAGCTGTTCATGGCAAAGCTGGAAATGACTTTAAGGATGAGTATGGGGAGATAGGATTAAAGTCATCAGAATTGATACAAAATATTAGAAAGAGAATAAATTTATGAGCAAAATATTTTTAGAGAACGAGCAGGCTACTATAAAGCTGGGATCTCAACTAGCAGAAAGCATAAAAAGTTGTAGTGCTAAAAATATTGAGATTCATCTTCATGGAGATCTTGGCGCAGGAAAAACATTCATATCTAGATCAATAATTAGAAGCTCAGGATGGAGTGGGTTAGTGAAAAGCCCAACTTATACCCTATGTGAAGAGTATGATTTAAATGAAATCCTTTTCCTCCATATTGATTTATATAGGTCTGAAGATATTGAGGATGTAGATCTTTTCGATATAGATAGGAGCATTGATAAAAAGAAAGTAGTCATTATTGAATGGCCAGAAAAGCTAAAAACAAAAAGAAATCCGGAAATAGAAATTTTTCTTGAGCACAAATCAAATAAAAGAGAGGTTTCTGTTAAAATCCACTCACAAGAGTTATTAGAAACAATTAATCTTTAAAAATAATGAGAAATTATTTATTTATTTGCATATTTATTTTAGCAATCAACTTGTTATCAAATGAGGTTAAATTTGTAGATGTCAAAGAGCTTAGTGACTCATCTTTAGAAATAACATATAAATTAGATAAAGTTTCATATGTAAAATCATACGGACTAAAAAACCCATCGAGAATTGTTCTGGAAATTGAAAACTCAACTGTAAAATCTTTAGAAACAAGACCTTTCAATTTTCCAATTAAGCAAATAAGGGCTGCACAAAACAATAAACTAACAAAGCTGGTAATTGATTTATATGAGTATGTTGACTGGGAGAAGCCCACTCAAGTAAAAACATCAGATGGAATTTTATTAAAACTTATACTAAAAAGAAATAAAAAAAATCAAAAAAATACTCGGGATATAGTAGTCGCCATTGATGCTGGACATGGAGGCAGAGACCCAGGTGCAGTAGGTTCAAATAATGTCTTAGAGAAAGACATCACTCTACTTATCGCAAAAGAATTAGAAAGAACGCTTAGAGATGTCTCAGGCTATTCTCCAAAGATGATAAGAGCTGGTGATGAGTTGATTGATCTAAATGAGAGATACCTTGCTACAAGAAGAATAGGTGCTGATATATTTATATCTATTCATGCGGACGGATTTCGACTTTCATCAGTTAAGGGTGCTTCAGTTTATATATGGTCAGCGAAAGCATCATCGATATCAGCAGAAAATCTTTCCAAAAAAGCCCTGGCTTCTAAAATAGGAAAGATTGCTGACAACGACTTTGATGAAGATGAGGCCAGAGTAAATTTTCCTGATATTTATGAGAAAAAAATAAGCGATAGCAAAAAGCTTGGTAATGAAATTTTATCTGAGCTTAGGAATGATCCATATACTAAGCTTCATAAAAAAAATATTGAATATGCAGATTTTAGGGTTCTAAAATCTTTTAATACTCCCTCGGTGTTAATTGAATCTGGATTTATGACAAATCCTGATGATGCCGAAAGGTTAAAAGGAAAACCAGGTCGAAGAATGATTGCAAGGTCTATTTTTCTTGGTTTGCATAACTACTTTAAGAATACGCCCATTCCAGATAGTGTTTTTGAAGATAATTCTGATTATGTGATGTATGAAATCCAAAAAGGTGATGTTTTATCAGAAATTGCAGTTAGATTTGGGCTATCAGTAGAGGTTATTGAAGTTGAAAATAAGCTAAAAAATAAAGCAATATATCCTGGTCAAATAATTAAAATAAAAATTTAAGAAAAATCTATAGGGTCGATATCAAATGACCATCTAACCTTCTTTGACTCTTTTAGCGCGCTTATCTCATTTGCCAAAAAGGCTAAAACCCTGTTTAAGTAAGCTCTATTTGAAGTTTGTATATAAAGAGAGTGTTTATAAGAGCCTTTTGTTTTTGCGATAAAAGATGGAAGGGGGCCGAGCGTAATTATATTTTTCTTTCCTTTTAGAAGGCTCTCAACTCTTAAAAGAAAATTAATATTATTTTGTTGTGTTGGGGATGTCGATCTTAATATAGATGCACACGAATAAGGAGGCAAACTTGATGCTTTGTTTTCTGCTAGCTTCTTATTTGCAAAAGACAGGTAATCTCCGTTCCTAATTTGGTTTAATGTTTTGTCTTGAGGGTATCTCGTCTGAATAATAACTTTTGGATCATTGTTTTTTCTGCCAGCCCTTCCAGAAACTTGGATGAGAAGCTGAGATACTTTTTCTAATGCATTTACTTCAGGACTAATCAGGCCGTTATCGGCATTAATAACCAATGTTAAGGCCACGTTATTAAAATCATGACCCTTAGCAAGCATCTGTGTGCCTACGAGAATTGCTGGACCACTGTTGTCCAGTTGTTCATATATTTCATTCATAGAGTTTTTTTTCTTAGTAGAGTCTTGGTCAATTCTAATTGTGCTTACATCAGGGAATGTACTTGCAAGGTAGTCTTCAACTTTTTCTGTGCCAAGACCAAGTAGTTCTATTTGGCTTGATGCACAGCTAGGGCAGAGCTCAGGTGTGCCATAAGCAGATTCACACCTATGACATATCAATCTGTTCCTTTCCTTATGGAAAACAAGATTTGATTCGCAAGCTGCACACTCTGCGGTCCAACCACACGTATTACATTGAAGCATAGGTGCAAAACCTCTTCTATTGATGAATATTAAGACCTGTTTGTTCTCTTTTAATGTCGTGTCTATGGCTTCTAAAGATTCTTGTGCAATACCAGAAATTAACTTTTTATTATTTATGTCTAAAATAATAAGGCTAGGGGGCTTTCTTCCATCTACTCTTTCGGGCATGTTTATCTTAGTAACTTTATTCTCTTCAACTAGCTTAAGAACAGAAAGGGATGGGGTGGCTGAGCCAAGTAAGATAGGTATATCCTCTTTTTGCGCTCTTTTGATGCCCAGCTCTCGGGCTGAAAATTTAAATCCCTCTGATTGCTTAAAGGACTGATCATGCTCCTCATCTATAATTATTAAACCAAGGTTAAGAATAGGATTCATAATTGCCGATCTTGTTCCTATTACTATGCGAATATTTCCTGATCTGGCTTTACTCCAAACTTTGAACCTTTGAAGTGGGGTTTGTTTTGAATGATATAGGCCTATTTCGCCATTGAATCTGGTTGAAAAAACTTTATGAAGCTGGGGTGTTAAATTTATCTCTGGAACAAGAATAAGGGCTGCTTGATTCTTATTGATAATGTCGCTTACTAAATTAAGGTATACCTCTGTTTTTCCTGACCCGGTGACACCATGTAGCAAGCTAATATTGAATTCTTTATCTGTATTAATATTTTTAATAGCCTTGGTTTGCGATGCTGTAAGGCTTTGATGCATATCACTTTCATTAACTTTATAGTCATTTATAGAAGAGTCCTCGATATTTGGAAGAGATTTTTTATCATTTCTTAATAAGTTAGGGGTGAATGTCTGAAAGACTTCTCCTATAGGATGGTGATAGTATTTTGATGCCCAAATAAGGCAATTGAAAATATTACTCTCAAATATAGGTTTATTTTCAAATATTTTAGAAACCTCTTTTACTTCGTATGTTGGCTTAGATTTTAATTGCTCAATAACAATACCAATTAAAGTTTTGCTGCCAAAAGAGATTTGAACCCGCGCTCCTTTGGGAAGCATTTGGCTGCTTTTATATGTAAAAACCTCTCTGATAGGTATTGGTACTGCTATTTGAAAATAAAAAAAATTCATTTTTCCATTGTAAAGAAGAGGTTTTTTGTTATGATTCTCATCCAAAATTTGGTTTTATTATGAAAAAAGATATACATCCTACATACCGCGAAGTTCTGTTCCATGATCCGAGCGCTGATAAATTCTTTCTAATACGTTCAACGTTAGAGACAACTCAAACAAAAGAGTGGGAAGATGGAAAAACATATCCATATTATACTCTTGATATCTCTTCTGCATCTCATCCTTTTTACACTGGCAAGCAGAAGATTATTGATACGGGTGGTAGAGTGCAGAAATTTGAAGAAAGATTTGGTAAAAAGTAATAAATTATCAATTTATACCTGAACTACCAAAACCTTTTTCACCTCTCTCAGATTTATCAAACTCTTTAACAATGTTAAATTTTACCTGCGCCACAGGCACTATTATCATCTGAGCGATCCTATCTCCAGGATTTATTGTGAATAATTCCTTAGATCTATTCCATGCTGGAACCATCATTTCGCCTTGGTAGTCTGAATCAATTAGGCCTACTAAATTACCTAAGACTATGCCATGTTTTGATCCAAGACCAGACCTAGGTATAACAAGTGCAGCATATTCTTTATTTCCTAAGTGCATTGCAAACCCCATCGGTATCATTATGGTTTCAGACGGAGAAATCTCAATTGGGCTATCAATGCAAGCTCTCAGATCCATGCCTCCAGAGCCATCGGTACCATAAGAAGGAAGAGATATACTCTCATTCATTAATGGATTTAAAATTTTTATATCTACTTCTTTCATTTCATGCCCTGATTAGGTGTGAATTTAAATTTTAACTTAGAATCATGGATAGATGACCATGCTTTTGAATTTATTAATGTTAATGTACAAGGCTCATAGATATCGATTAGCGTGTTTGTTAATAAACTTATAGCTTTTGGCAACATGGGATTATGCCCAATAATTAAAAGTGAATTTATAAAGTCATCCTGCATTTCTATGAAGTTAATTAAAGTTTCGCTGCTTCCGTTATATAGAAAGTCTTTATAAATAACACTATTAATATCATATTTAAAGCCTGGAAATATTAAATCAGAAGTATCTTTGGTCCTTCTTGCAGAGCTGCACAGCACTCTATCAATGCTAATATTATTTTTGGATGCAAAGCTTTCAATTAACTTGGCCTCATGAACTCCGTGTTTATTTATAGGTTTATCAATATCAAATGTTGTTTGGGAGTTCCAGGAAGCCGTTGCGTGTCTTAAAAAATAGATCTCTTTCATAATTAATATCTATATAGTATTGATAAGTTCACGACTTATCTATAAAATCGCGTTTCTATGAGTAAATTATGTCAAGTAACAGGAAAGATACCTCAGTCTGGGAATAACGTTTCTCATGCTAATAATAGGACTAAGAGAAAGTTTTTTCCCAATCTGCACACCCACAAGTTCTGGGTAGAATCAGAAAATAGATTTGTTAATCTAAAAGTATCTGCAAAAGGTATGAGAATCATTGATAAAAAAGGCATCAGCCAAGTTTTAAAGGAAATAAGAGCTAGAGGCGAAAAAGTTTAACTCTTTGCCTAAGATCCTGAAGCTTTTCCAATAAAGAAAATTTTAGCCAACTTAGATTTATTAACATAATTCAAACCCAGATTTCTTGCTAGTCTAAAATAAGGGCTATCATTTTTAAAAATATTAACAAATAAGTCCATAGACTTGAGCATTATTAAGTTTAATGCCTCTCTTTCAATTGAATACTTCTTTAAATAAGTTCGTTCATTTATTTTAAATCCCTTGTGAAATGCTTCTTCTATCTGATTGCAAAAAACATCTGCATCAGCAAAGCCAAGATTAACACCCTGACCAGCCAGGGGATGAATTGAGTGAGCTGAATCTGCTAGAAGAACCACAGAATCTTTTATATAACTATCGATATAGTGACTAGAAAGCCCAAAGCTCAGTATATCTGATTGGATACTTATACTGCATCCAAGCTTTTTTTCAAAATACCCAAGGTTAGAGTGAATGAAATTATCTAAGCTTTCAGCATCAAGGAACTTGTTATCCAAAGACCAAACAACTGTGAAAATATTATCGTCTTTAGGAGCCGGCATTAATGCAAAAATTCCTTTCTCAGAGAAGATTTGATGAGCATCAGTTGCATTGGCATCAGCTTTCACTAAAAAAGTAGCTGCGGTTTGGTTATAGGAATGAGTAGTATTTTTAAAACCATATATCTTTGCGACATTTGATGCTTTTCCATCACAAGCAATTAATAAATCGGTTTTATGAATCGAAGAATCTGATAAATTGATTTCTGTTTTCTCACTTTGTGCTTCGTAACTAATAGTTTCGATCTTTGTTTTAAAAAGAGTATTAGGGATATTTTGCTCTTTCAGTGCTGAATTTAATTCATTAAACATAACAACTGCGGATAGATCTTTGGAGCCAATGTCATCAGATGAAAAATTTATTTTTCCAGTGCCATCTGCATCATATACGTAGATATTTTTTATACTTGAAGACGCAATTTTTATTCCCTCGCGTTGCAGCAGCTCAACTGACTTTGGATTAAGTGTTATGGTCCTTATTCCGCTATCAGAATTATATAGCTCATCATTTCTTTCAATAATTTTTGACTGAATTCCTGACCTTCTTAACCTCAGAGAAATGTAGTTCCCTATCAACCCTCCTCCGGATATGATTATGGGAATATTCATAGGCTATGCCATTAAAGCTTCAATTTCATTGGGATCAGAAGGCACTTTTTCAGTAAGGTTTATATTGCCTCCCTCAGTTACCAGGATGTCGTCCTCAATTCTTATTCCTATCCCCTTCCATCTATCCTCAACTTTAGCTGAGCTGCTAATATATATTCCAGGCTCAACAGTTGTAACCATGCCAGGCTTGAAAAACATGAAGTCTCCATTTTCCATATAATCCCCAGAGTCATGAACATCTAAGCCAAGCCAGTGCCCTACTTTATGCATATAAAACTCCTTATGAGCCCCTGCATTATATAAGTCATCAGGATCCCCTTTAAGAATGCCTAGATCTACCAAACCTCTCACTATAACTTTTTCGGATATTTTTTGCGGCTCCATAATATTATTTCCTTCAACAACAGCTCTTATAGCTTTTTGATTAGCTTCATAAACAACGTTATAAATATCTAGCTGCTCTTTTGTAAATTTCCCATTCACCGGAAAGGTTCTGGTGATGTCTGATGCATACATTTCGTATTCTCCACCGGCATCAACCAATATCAACTCACCATTTTTTAAGGGTTGGTTGTTTTCTACATAATGTAAAATACATGCATTTTCTCCACCAGCAACTATTGGGGTGTAAGCAGCAAATCTACTGCCTCTCTTGGCAAATTCATATAAATATTTTGCTTCAATTTCTTGCTCTGTGTTGCCGGGCTCAATTGACTTCATTATTGAAATATGTGAATCAGCAGAAATTTCACATGACTTCTTTAGGAGTTCAATCTCATGCCTATCTTTAATCAATCTTAAATTACCAATCAAGGAAGTTGAGTCAACCATATCTATAGATTTGCTATGTCGCTCAATTGAGTTAGCTGTATTGGTCCACTCTATAACTTTTTTATCAAAAGATTGATCTTTTCCAAAAGAATAAAATAATTTTTGTTTACCTTGTATCAGTCCTGGTATTTCTTTATCTAACTCTGAGTTGTTAAATGCTGTATCAAAAAGATAATCATTTATTGCTCCATCTGGTCCAGCTCTATAGCCATCCCATATTTCTTTGATCTTATCTTTTTGAGGAACAAATATTATAGATTTTATTTTATTGTTTTCGTTGATAAGAAGCATTACAGAAGATGCCTCACAGAAACCTGATAAATAATAAAAGCTGCTTTCCTGCCTAAATGCATATGCAGAGTCTGCATTTCTATAGCAATTATCTGCACCAGAAATAATTATTGCAGAATTATTAGGTATGATTGTTGAAAGGTTTTCTCTACGTTGTTTATATATTTCTTTATTCATATAAATATTTTACTCTTTTAAAAAACAAACTTCCCTATTTATTCTAATAGAATTAAACTTAATTTATGGAAAAGGACAACAACTCACTATCTTTGTTAGAAACAAAACTAAATGATCTTATAAATAGATTTGTGGAGCAAAAGGGGATTATTGACTCTTATGTGCAAAAAGAGAGAGATTGGAAGAAATCTAAACTTTTAAAAAATAAAGAGATAAAAATGTTACAAGACCGAATCCAAAAGGCGGAAGCTAATGAATAATATGGAAACAATTCAACTTAGAATATTTGGAAGAGATCTAACTCTGTCTTGTCCTTCGGATGAGAAAGATCAGCTTCTTAAATCAGCACAGCTATTAAATGATGAGCTGGATAATATTCAAGATAAACAAAACGCTCTTGTTATTGCAGGGTTGAGTCTTGCTAACAAAGCTCTTTCGGGAATCTCTTCAAAAGAAGATGATCATGACCATTCTAAGTTAATAGAAAAAATTAATTCTGTTTTATAGACTTTCTCTTCAACTACGCAAGTAACTATTTTATAATCAATGTACATTCTGGTTCACATGCTAATGTGTCAATAAATTTGAACCGATACTTGTAAATAGGTGATATTCCTCTTCTATTGTTGTGCAGTACCTATAAGGGAAGCCTGATTTAGAAAGATATTCACCACCTGACCTTTCGGTTCAGGTATGGTGCATGGCGGTGATCTGGTTTGTTTAATTTAATGTTTTATGCCCAAAGACGAAATAAGAAATAAACTTTTTAAAACAGGCTCAGCTTTGTCGCCTGACTATAAAAAAATAGAAAATTTAAAAGTTCAAAAAAAATTTCTCGAAACTATCGATCTTCGTAAATTTAAAAATATACTTCTTTACAGAAATATAAAAAATGAAATACCTACAAACTTTATTATGCTGGAAGCAAGTAAATTAAATATCGATATTTATTTTCCTGTAGTAGCTAAAAGAAATAGGCTGCTTTTTAAAAAGCATTTAGAAGGCAATTTGTTTAAAAAAAATAGATACGGGATTGAAGAGCCTATAGGCTCTGAGATTATAAATCCAATGGATTTATCATTAGTAGTAATACCCTTTGTTGGTGTCGATAGGGATGGTTTCAGGCTTGGTAATGGAGGTGGGTATTATGATCGGATTTTCGGTTCTCTATCTGGAAAATCTAGTCTCATGATAGCTGGGCTGGGTTTTGATTACCAATTAACAAATTATAATTTTAAAGAAGAGCATGATTTAAAATATGATGTTGTAGTTACAGAAAAACAGGTTTGTTTTTTCTAATTAATGTAAAATATACTTTACATAAAAGTCTCCCATAATTAAAATAACTTGGCATCCAAGGGGTCGTGTTGATTAAAAAAGTTTTTATATTTATTATTTTATTATCATCTGAGGTCAGTTCATTTGAGCTAGATGGCATGATTTCAGATTCAGAATGGGATGATGCACAAAAATTTGATAACTTTAATACCGTTTACCCCTTCTCTCTAAAACAAGCTCCAAAAAAAACAGAGGCTTATATTTTTTCTAATAAAGAAGGAATATTCATTGGCTTTAAGAACTATCAACCCTCAGAATTTATGAATAGCATAAAGTCGTCAAGAGATGTTATGAATGATTCTGATGCAAATGTTGTAGTAATAGATTTTGCTAATAATGGCATAGAAGCATTTGAGTTTGTTATTAATTCTTCGGGAACATTCATTGACGGCACTTTTACAAATGGCAATGATTTGAGTCGAGATTGGGACGGTAACTGGCAGGGCGCAGTCAGCAAAGGAGACGATTATTGGAGTTCAGAGATATTTATTCCATGGACGGTGGCCACTCTCCCCTCAAATAAAACAGACTATAGGCAAATAAGATTAATGTTTGGCAGATATATTTATGAAGACAATGTCTGGGTTAGTACCATAAAAAGCTCTTATTCCAGAAAAGAGTTTCTTTCTAAGCTAACTCCACTTGAAATAAAAAATTACACTTCCTCTAAATTATCTTTTTTTCCATATATCTCAAGCCAAACTGATTCTGTTTTAGAAACTAAGCTTGAAAAAGTAGGAGCAGATATTTTTTGGAATACTGGTGATGGAAGGCAAATAAATGCAACATTTAATCCAGACTTTGGTCAGGCAGAAAGCGATGATTTAGTAGTAAATTTTTCAGCACAGGAGACTTTCTTTAATGAGAAAAGGGCCTTCTTTACTGAAAACCATTCGCTATTCACCATCAAAGATAGAGATAAGTTTACAGTTATAAATACGAGAAGGATAGGTTCTGTACCAGATTATAATTGCTTGCAATCAGCTGATGAGGAAGCATGCAATGCATCAAAAAAAACCTACTCTGATTTAGACTATGCATTTAGATTTACTCAAAAAAAGGATAATTTTGATATAGGTCTTTTTGTAGCAAGTGAGTCAGATGAACCCTTTTCTAAAGGGAAAAAATTCTCAGCCTTTCGGTCTAGAGGAAAAGTAGGAGAAGCAACTTTTGGACACGTGATTACAAATGTAAAAAATGAGTTTACTGGCGAAGCATCAACCGTAAATGCAATAGATTTTGATAAAATTTATTCAGATAAAATTAGAATAGCTTCAACAATACTTTCATCAAAAGTTGAAAATAGTAGCGGGTATGGATTTAAAGCGTCGATGCGCTATAGGCCTAATAGGAATAACAACACCAATACCACACTGAGATACTTTGATAAGAATTTAGATCTAAATGATTTTGGTTATCTTAAAGATGCAGATTATTTCCAATTAAGCTCAAGATCATCAAGGCAAAATACAAGCTATGGAGATGAATCTAATATCAATATGTCTGAGCTCTCATTGTGGTGGTCTTTAAGTGGAGACACAAGAGGCAATACGAACCCTTTCTTTATTAACCCTCAATTTGAGTACTTCTATAAGGATGGATCAAAATTTAATGCTTTTATTACCCTAAAGACGTCAGGTAAAAATACTACTATTACAAGAAAAAATGAACTCTACCCTTTCGCAAAAATTAAATCCTCTAAAAGTATCACTGCAGATTACGAGGGGGTAATATCTCGAGATTTAGAATATGACTGGAGGGTGAGTTTTGATAGATCTCCAAGATATGACACTTGGGATTCAAAAGGCTATAAGAAAAGTTTTTTTAAGTTTGGGACAAAATATTCAATAGATGAAAATTTAACTATGAGCATTAACTTTATTGCGAAGAAAGAAAAGGAATGGCTGAGGTGGCTTCAAGAAAATAAATTTTCATCAAGTAATTTAAGCAGGCGGGAGATATCGTTTAACCTTAATTGGTTTAAGGGTTTAAAGCATGAGCTAAGACTCAAATCACAATTTATTGCTCTAAAATCACAGTCTCCTAGGAGCCTTGTTTTGAGTCAACAAGGCTATTTAGCTCAAAATAATGAGGATGTTCTTCCGTTTAATATTGGCCAAGCTGCTTTTCAATTAAGATATAAATATGAATTTGCTCCTCTCTCTAATATTTATCTTGTATATTCTAGAGGGGGTAATGTTGATTTAGAAGATGAGGATGAAGCTTACTCAGGCTTGTTTCAGGATGCTTGGAGCAACCCTTCGAATGAGATTGTCTCTATTAAAATTAGACTAAAATATTAACTATTATTTTAAATAGCTCTTGTAAGCTTTATTGTTTGTCTCTTCTGAAAAAAGTACTTCTGTATTGATCAATTGTCTTGTTAACTTATTAGAATCTTTCTCTCCGTCTTCTATCCCAATTAAGATCTTTCCAAATGCTGATCCAAGATTCCTATAATGGAATAATGAGATATTCCATTCGTTACCAAATTTCTCTAGAAAACTTAATAAGGCTCCAGGCCTTTCAGGAAACTCAGCTCTAAATATCCTTTCATTTACATTTTGAGATAGTGTGTGATTTATTCTCCCACCAACCATATGCCTTAAATGATCATTTGATATTTCATTAGCGGTTAAATCATCAAATTTATATTTTTTTCTTTTGAGCTTATCTTTAAGTTTTTTAAAGGAAGCTTCTGAATTAGTTCTTATCCCAACCAAAACATGTGCTACTGATGAGCTTGATTTTCTATAATTAAATTCCGAGATCTGAAAGCTTCCGAACATTTTTGCAAGCCCTAAAAAGCTACCAGGCTGCTCTGGAACCTTGATGCTCATTATTTTTTCTTTATTTTCTCCAAGCTCCGATCTTTCAACAATAAAGCTCAGTCTTTGAAAGTTTACATTGGCTCCACTGCTAATTGCGATCAGCTTTTTACCATTAACTTTTTTTGAGTATTTTTTTAACCCAGCTAGCGCCAGTGCTCCTGCTGGTTCAGATAAAATTCTTGTGTCTTCGAATATGTCCTTTACTGAAGCACAAACCTCATCTACTGAGACGGTTATAACCTCATCTACACACTCCTTAATAATATCAAAATTTTTCTTACCTACCTGCTCAACCGCAACACCATCTGCAAAAAGCCCAACTTCTTTTAATCGAACTCTCTTATTTGCTTTTAAGGCTTCACACAAACATGCAGAATCTTCAACTTCTACACCAATTACTTTTACTTTGCTTTTATTTTGTGCAGTCCATGCAGATATCCCAGCCAATAAACCTCCACCGCCGACCGGAGCGAAAATGACATCATAGTTATCTTCAGAATCAAGGATTTCTTTGCCAACTGTCCCTTGCCCAGCTATTGTATATTTATCATCAAAAGGATGAACAAATGCATAACCTTCTTTCTGACTAATTTTCTTAGCCTCTTTTACAGCAGCATCATAATTATCGCCATGAAGAAGTATTTTAGCTCCATGTCTTTTAACAGCTTTAACTTTTATTTCTGGAGTGGTAACAGGCATAACTATTAAACATTCAATCTTTAATGCTTTGCAAGAAACCGCAACGCCTTGGGCGTGATTGCCAGCTGAGGCTGCAATAACACCTGACCTCTTCTGTTTGTCGTTAAGGTTTATAATCTTGTTGTATGCTCCTCTATTTTTAAATGAAAAAACAGGCTGGAGATCTTCTCTTTTCAAATAAATTTTATTTTTTTCCTTTTGGGATATATTTGGAGCAAAAGTAATTGGAGTTTTTAAGGCTACATCATAAACCTTAGCATCCTCTATTAACTTTAAATATTTAGCTGAATGCTTGAAAGATCCTGTTTTTTTTATTTTTATGCGCAACGTTATTCTTCTTTAAATATAAATTTCTAGTATTATAACTGCATGAGCGGCTCAAAGATAAATGTTGCTAAACAAGCAATAAATTTTTTAGAAAATAAACTTTCTGAAAAAATGATTATAGGCATTGGCACTGGCACTACTGTTAATTTTTTTATTGAAGAACTTAAGGCGTATAAACATATGTTTGATGGGGCTGTGTCAAGCTCAGATCGCTCATCTGCTATTTTAAAAGACGCTGGGATAAAAGTTTATGAGTTAAACGGTGTAAATAATATTGCTTTCTATATTGATGGAGCTGATGAGGTATCAGAGGATTATTCGCTGATTAAAGGTGGTGGTGGTGCGCATACAAGAGAAAAAATAGTTGCTTCTGCATCTGATCACTTTATATGTATTGTAGATAAATCAAAACTTGTTAAAAATTTGGGAGCATTTGCTCTTCCAATAGAGGTAATACCTGAAAGCAGAAGTCTTGTATCTAGAAAAATACTCTCTTTAGGGGGAATTCCAACTTATAGGCAAGGATTTGTTACTGATCAGGGCAATCAAGTTATTGATGTTACCGGGCTAAATCTTCAAAATCCACTAGAAATGGAATACAAAATAAATGGTATAGCGGGAGTAGTTGATAATGGAATATTTGCTATAAATAAGCCGAAAACCGTTTTGGTATCAGATTAAAGAAGAGATTCTATTCTAGACAATAATTCCAAGGAGTTTGGTTCAACATTTTTATCAAATGTATCAGTTACTTGTCCTTCGCGAGATATTAGAAACTTATTAAAATTCCAGGTTGGTGAAACTCCACTTTGAGCTTTTAATTTTTTATAGAAAGGATGCGCTTTTTTACCCGTTACTTTGGCCGTAGCAAACATAGGGAATTCAACTCCGTACTCTGTTGAGCAAAATTCAGCAACATCGCCTTCTTCTTTATATTCTTGAAATAAAAAATCACGTGATGGGATGCCTATAACTACAAAGCCTTGTTCCTTGTAATTGCTATATAAGGATTGCAATCCCTCATACTGATATGTGAACCCACATCTACTGGCAACATTAACAACTAGAATTACCTCATCTTGAAATTCACATAAGTTTACAACTTCAGCTGAATCAAGCTTTCTGATATCTGTATTAAGCAAGTCTGAGCATGAAAATGAGTGCATAGATAAAAGCAGTATTAAATATATTTTGTTCATTTGGGCCCAGTTAATTAGAAAATTAAACAGTTGGGATAATTGCTATAACTGAAGAAACAAAAAGGGTAGCTAAAAAAATTATCTCAAATGTATCTTTAATGTTTCTCATATCTTATCTTAAAAAGTTAAAAAAATCATGGAGGGCAGAGGCCCTCCAATAATTTCAGAGGATTCAGCAACCTACTTTAGGGGGGAGAGAATTGCTGAGACCACTATTATAATTATTTATAATCAATTATCAATACCTTTTATAAATAAAATTAAAGATTTTTAGGTATAATGCATTTACAAATTATTATAGGTAGTTAAATGAAAGGTACTGTTTTATATGAAGTGATTAACGGTGTAGCTGTGCTTACAGTAGACAATCCCCCAGTGAACCCATTAAGTGATGGAGTTCGCCAAGGCGCTTTTGATGGAATGGTAAGGGCTGAAGAGGATCCAGACGTGAAAGCTATTGTAATAACTGGAAAGGGCAGAGCTTTTATTGCTGGAGCTGATATATCAGAGTTTGGTGGATCTGGAGAGGGTCACAGCCTTAATGAAGTATTCAGAAAAATAGAGTTCTCATCAAAACCGGTAGTAGCAGCAATTAATGGGCTAGCACTTGGTGGCGGTCTAGAGACTGCATTGTGTTGTAACTATAGAATAGCCTCCAAAGAAGCATTCGTGGGCCTCCCTGAGGTTAATTTAGGATTATTACCTGGAGCAGGAGGAACACAAAGACTTCCTAGGCTTATTGGCCCTTCAGAAGCTTTAAAAATGATAATATCGGGCGCTCATATATCTGCACAAAAAGCATATTCGCTTGGTGTTGTTGACTTGATTTCTGAAAATATACTAGAAGATTCTATTAAATTTGCTTTGGATAAGGCTCAATCTTCCAGCAAGCATCCAAAAGTAAGAGATTTGAATGAAAAGGTCATTGAAGCAAGGAACTCAGATAATGTTTTAATTGAAGCTAAGGCTCTTGCGGCTAAAACAAGAAAAGGTCAATTTGCTCCAGGCCAAATAATTAAATGTATAGAAGCAGCGATTGACTGTGATGACTTTGACGAAGGACTCAAAAAAGAAGGAGAATACTTTCTAGAATGTTTACTTCATCCTCAAAGAGAGGCCATGATCCATATCTTTTTTGGAGAAAGAGCTGCATCAAAAATAGTAGATGTCCCTAAAGAGACTCAACTTAAAAAAATCAATAGTGCAGCAGTAATTGGTTCGGGAACGATGGGTGGAGGTATTGCAATGTGTTTTGCTAATGCTGGGATTCCTGTTCACATAATAGATCAAGATGCTGATAATTTAAAAAGAGGCATTGGTGTAATTGAGGCTAATTATAGCTATATGGTAAAACGTGGACGAATAAATGAAGACCAAAAAAACTCTGTTTTTGGGCTGATAACATCAAGCTTAAACTATGAAGATATTAAAAAAGTAGATATTGTGGTGGAGGCTGTATACGAAAATTTAGAACTTAAAACATCAATATTTAAGAGTCTGGACGAACATGTGAATAGCGATGCCATACTTGCATCTAATACCTCAGGTCTTGATATAGATTCGATAGCACAAGCAACGAATAGGCCTGATAAGGTAGTAGGTACTCACTTTTTTAGCCCTGCAAATATTATGAGGCTTTTAGAAGTTGTCAGGGGAGATGCTTCTAGCCACGAAACACTTGCCACTGTAATGTCGCTGGGTAAAAAGCTCAAAAAGGCTTCGGTAGTTTCACTAAATGCGCCAGGATTTATTGGAAATAGAATGCTTTCAGGATACACAACTCAAGCAAATATGCTTTTACTAGAAGGCGCCCTGCCCCATCAAGTAGATCAAGCTCTTGAATCATTTGGAATGAGTATGGGACCCTTTAGGATGTTAGACCTAGTTGGGCTTGATTTGGGATGGCGAGCAAGAAAGCTCAGTGGGAAAGATGCTCCGCTAGCATCAAGGATTAACGACGAGCTATGTGAACAAGGCAGGTTTGGTCAAAAAAATAATAAAGGATTTTACAATTACAGCGAGGGCTCTAGAGCGCCTAATCCGGCTCCAGAAAATGAAGAGGTTTATAGAAAGATTTCTTCTAATAATGGTATTGAAAGAAGAGATATTTCTGATGTGGAGATCGTAGACAGATGCATACTTTCACTAGTGAATGAAGGTGCGCAAATATTATCCGAAGGTGTGGCTCAGCGAGCGGTTGATATGGATGTAGTATATATAAATGGTTATGGGTTCCCAATATGGAGGGGTGGTCCGATGCACCATGCCAATACATTAGGGATTAAAGAGGTTGTTGAAAGACTTAATAAATATAAAGAATTAACAAAAGATGAGTCTTTTACTCCATCAAAAATGCTCATAGATCTAGCTGCTGATGATAAAAAGCTTGAAAATGCTCCTGAGACCAATGAAAGAGAGGAGAGGCTTGCATTCAATAGTCCAAGCATTGGAAACAAAAACTTTTAGATTAAAATATTAACTTTTGTTCCTTTTTTAACAATATCATATAGTCTTATTACATCTTCGTTAAACATTCTAATGCAACCATGTGATGCTTTAGACCCTATTAGTCCCTCTTCTTGCGTTCCATGGATATAAATATATCTTGAGTATGAATCTATTCCGGTACCACTATTTTTACCAGGCTCTTCACCTGTTAGCCATAATATTCTTGATGTAACAAAATCATTATCCGTGTCTATGTGTTCATGAATAACTTTTGCACGTCTTTGAGTATTAATTCTAGCCTTAAAAATACTATAAGTTTCAGCGCCATCTCCGATCATAGATTGTATAGAGTGCATCCCTAAAGGAGTTTTAAATGAGTTTGCAACACTACCCTCACCATATGATGATGAAGAAATAGCATAACTAGAAATTTTTTGCGGTCCCTGCAAAACATATAATCTTTGTTCTGCAATTCTAATTTCTATAGATATATCATTACAAATACCGAATAAGGGCATGAGTAAAATAGTTAGTAATCTGATCTTTGCCATGAATTTATTATAATTGAAAAAAATAAAGCAGATATACTTAAAATATACGAAAATAAATAACCATATTTAGAGTAAAAAGACCTATTTTCAATGTATTGAAGTGATCCATTCAATACCCCTTTTTCTCCTTTCTCAATATATTGAACAATTGTTCCTTTATTATTTATGATAGCCGAGAAACCATCATTTGCTGCTCTTATCAGCCATCTATTATTTTCGTGAGCTCTAATTCGTGCCAAATGTAGGTGTTGATATGGGCCTATAGAATTCCCAAACCATGTATCATTTGATACGTTTATAATAAATTTAGAACTTATGTTGCTTTTTCTAACAGATTCACTAAATGCAATATCAAAACATATTAATGCAGAGTAGCTTATATTATTAATGAAATCTAAATACATCAAGTCTTGATCTTTAGAGCCACCATGCACACTTGACATAGGCATATCAAAAAATGATATTAATCCTCTTAAATACTTTTCAAATGGAATAAACTCGCCAAAAGGAACTAAATGAACCTTATTATACTGAGGACCCCCTTCAGTACTGATGATTGAGTTATATAAATTACCATCGGCAAAACTCCAGGCACCCATAATTGTATTTTTAGGGAGCTTTTGCTGAAACCTCTTAAATCTTTCATCTTCATATGCATATGGAAGTTCTGCTTCTGGAAGAACTAGTAGCTTTGATGCTTTCGAGCTTTGTTCAACAAGTTCAATTATATTATCCTCAATTTTTTCTGCATAACCTTGGTTGTATTTCTGAAATGGATCAGTTGATGGTTGGATAATTGAGAAAGTTAAATCTTTATTATTTTCATTAATAATAGATGATTCTTTTGGAAAAGAAATTATAAATGGCAACAAGCAATATATTAAAAGTGTATAGCTTCTTGAGTTTGACCTTGAAGCAATTAATGAGGAGCAAAAATAAATTATAAATGATGCCCCAAGCGCTCCAAGTATTGGATAAAAACCCTGTGAAATTGTATCCAACAAGGTTGCTCCGGCAATAAGCCAAGGAACCCCATACAGAAGATAATTCATGCTTATTTCGCTAAGCATCAAGGCGCTAGATATTAATATAAGATTAACAATGCCGCCTCTTTCAAATGTTTTAATAAGCAGCTTAGATATGAAAAGCAAAGGGGCTGAGAACGCCAATGACAACAGAAGTACTAATAATATAAAAATCAGTATTGATAGGTATATACTAGTCTCACCATAATAGTAAACACTTACTATTAACCAAGACATTCCAAACCCCCAATGCCCAAGTGACCAGTAAAATAGTTTTTTTAGTCTGCTATTATTTTTATATACTAGCTCTCTTATTAAGTAAGCATAGGAAAAAAAAATTAGGGGTTTTATTGAAAATGGTGCAAATGAAAAAATTCCTATAATGCCGAAAATAAATGGCGTTAGGCTTTTGTTAAAATTCATTAGGCTACTTTAACTGAGACCTTATTTATTTTTCTATCATCAGCATCAGATACAATTATTGTTATGTTATCTAAACTTATTTCATCGCCTATCTTAGGCAATACGCCTAGAGATGAAATAATAAACCCTCCTAAAGTTTCAGCATCTATGCTCATTGGGTCTATGTTCATCTTAAAATAATCTATAAACACTTCTAACTCTATTTTTGCGTCTGCTGTATAACGACCTTCTGATAACTTAATAATTTCATCTTCTTCTATATCGTGCTCATCTTCAATTTCACCAACCAATTCCTCAAGAATGTCTTCGATTGTTACTAGGCCAGATATTGTTCCATACTCATCAATGACAATTGCTAAATGGGATCTATCTTTTTTAAATTCTTCCAATAAAGCATCGGCTTTTTTTGTTTCTGGGACAATATTGGGCTCGCGAAGCATTTCACTTATTTCAAAGCTATCATTTCCATTTACTATTTTAGGCAAAATATCTTTAGCTAACAGAATCCCGCTTACTTCATCTCTTTCTGCCCCTAATACAGGGTATCTCGAGTGACCAGAATCAATTATTCTATCAATGATGACACTTGTTTCTTCATTAATAGTTACAGTAACCATGTCTACCTTTGGCACCATAATTTCTTTTACTGTTGTTGATCCAAGCCTAATAGCCTTATTAGCAATCGATTCAGCCTCTTTATCAATAATATTTTGATCAACAGCATCCTTCAAGAAGTCAGCTACCTCTGCTACTGTTTGCGTTTTTATGAAAAATGGATTTCTAAAATATTTTTTTAGCCTGGCAATGATTCCCGACGGAGGCTTAGGTTCTTCTTTTTCTAGTTTTTGATTCATTCGTTATTATAAGTATGGGTTGTCTATTTTATATTCTTTTAATATTAAAATTTCTTTCTCCTCCATGATGGCTGCATCAGCCTCATTTTCATGGTCATAGCCTATTATATGATATAAACCGTGAGCAAGCATGTGCATAAGATGATCACGTTTATTTTTCCCTAGCTCGTCTGCTTCTTTTTTAACGAATTCATAGCTTATTGCAATATCACCAAGGTTATTGGTTACAGGCTTTGATACATCATTGTTCGTAAAAGACAGTACGTTGGTAGGAGCATCTTTACCTCGAAAAATTTTATTCAATTTTGCTATTTCGTTGTTTGTTACTATTTTTAAATTTACTGATGATGGTTTGATGCATTCTTTAACCAAAATAGCGCTTGCCATATCAGATAGCATATCTTTTGTCTTTGCAGAAAGTCTGGCTTCAGTATCGTTTATATTAAGCTGGTTCAACTTGAAATTTTTTGCTCAAATTTCTCATAAGCATCTATTATTTTTCTTACAAGAGGATGCCTTACAACATCATTTGATTGGAATTGAGTGACTCCTATCTCTTTCACTCCGTCCATTACTCCCATAACATGTTGAAGGCCTGATATTGAGTGTTTAGGAAGGTCGATCTGGGTCAGATCACCATTGATAACTGCTTTTGAGCCAAATCCCATTCTTGTGAGAACCATCTTCATTTGGTCTTGTGTAGTGTTCTGGCTTTCATCCATAATAATAAAACTATTATTTAAAGTTCTTCCTCTTAAATAAGCAAGTGGGGCAACTTCAATAATTTCTTTTTCAATTAGTTTGCTAACTCTTTCCATGCCAAGCATTTCATAAAGAGCGTCGTAAAGAGGTCGTAAATATGGGTCTACTTTTTGAGAAAGATCTCCAGGAAGAAAGCCCAGTTTTTCGCCAGCCTCAACCGCAGGCCTTATAAGAACTATTCTTTTAACTTTTTCGTTTAATAGAGCATCTACTGCGCAAGCTACTGCTAAAAAAGTCTTACCAGTTCCCGCCGGTCCAATGCCAAAAACAAGCTCTCTAGAATAGATTTTTTTTATATACTCTTGTTGATTCTTACCTCTTGCCTTAATTGTTTTTCTTGGTGTTCTAATTTCAATATTTGAAAAAGCGTTAAATGATGTTTCTTGGCCAATGCTCAAATTTAGATGTGACTGAACACACAAATGAACTGATTCTTTGCTGAGCTCAATGCTTTTATTAGTTAGATTATATAAATCTAAAACTGCATTTGATGCATGCTTAACATTTTTTGTTTTTCCTTGAATCTTTAGCTCGTCGCCTTTATGAAAAATTTTAACTTCAAAAGTTTTTTCAACAAGCTTGAGATTCCCATTAAGCTCTCCAACAAATGCTGCTATTCTTGAGGCACTGGAGGGCTCTAGGGAAATATTTTTTAAAGAGTTTTGATTTTCTTGCATTAATTATTAATTTTACACTTAATTCTTATGTATTGAACCTAATAAAGAGTTTGCAAGTGCTTTTTCAATCTTTATGTCTATGAGATTACCTATAAGATCAGAATTGGTGAAATCAAAATTAACCACTCTGTTACACTCTGTTCTGGCCTGAAGTTGGTCAGGACTTTTTTTAGCAATTCCAGTAACAAGACATCTTTCAATGCCTCCCTCCATTTGAATGCTATGTTCATGATGAAAGGAATTCAAAGTGGCTTGCAAGATACTTAGTCTTTCTTTTTTTTCATTTAAACTAACAGGATCATTAAGTTTTGTTGCGGGCGTCCCAGGCCTTGGTGAATATACAAAACTAAAAGATGAATCAAATTCTATTAGATTTACCAGCTCCATTGTAAGATCAAAATCTTTCTTTGTTTCTCCTGGAAAGCCAACGATAAAATCTGAAGAGACTCGCAAATCAGGCCTTGTTTTTTTAATCCTGGTTACAACATCAATAAAGTGTTCAGTTGTATAGTTCCTTTTCATTTTCTGAAGAATTGCATTAGATCCGGATTGGACTGGTAGATGAAGTTGGCTAACTAATTGTGGAACTGACTTATACACATCAATCAAATCGTCTGTCATATCAAGTGGGTGTGATGTTGTATATCGAATTCTTTTTACGCCGTCTATATGACTCGAAATTTCGATGAGGTCTGATAGCCTTAACATTCTTCCATTCAAAGGCATCATATATGAGTTAACATTTTGCCCTATAAACGTTATCTCAGAAACGCCTTGCTCAACCAGCCTAGCAATCTCATCAAAAATTTGCTCTGGTTTTCTACTAACTTCATCGCCTCTAGTATACGGGACAACACAGAATGAGCAGTACTTTGAGCATCCCTCCATAATAGATACAAAGCTTGAAGGGCCTGATGATGAAGGAGAGGGCAGAGAATCAAATTTTTCTTCAATTGGGAATGTTATGTCGATTGCTTTTATGCCGCTGTCTTTTTTAATGTCTAATAATTCTGGAACTTTATGAAGTGTCTGTGGGCCATATATTAAATCAACATAAGGAGCCCTTTTCATTATATTTTTGCCTTCCTGAGTAGCAACACAGCCCCCGACGCCAATTTTTAGATTTGGGTTTTTTTCTTTAAGCTTACGAAGCCTTCCGAGATCTGAGTAAACTTTGGCCTCTGCCTTTTCCCTAATAGAACATGTATTGAGTAGGACAATATCCGCATCTTCTGGGTTATCGGTAACCGTAACATTTTTTTTATCTTTTAAAATATCAACTGTCTTTTGAGAGTCATATTCATTCATTTGACATCCGAAGGTTTTAATATAAAGTTTTGTTCCCATATATTAAGTATTATGAATATGAAAAGTGTTTACAAGATAATTTTTATTCAACTTGGTGAAATTTACGAAGTTTTTGCAAAACAAATTTATCAAAGTGATATGTACGGCTTTATCGAGGTTGAGGAGTATATATTTAATAAAGATAAACAGCTAGTAGTTGACCCTTCGTCTGAGAAACTAAAGAAAGAATTTGCTCAAGTTGAGAGAAGTTATATACCCATTAATGCCATTCTTAGAATAGATGAAGTTAGAGAAACTGGCGAAGCAAAAATAAAAAAAAATAAAGACAGGGTGAGCCCTTTCCCATTAAATATTCAACCTATTAATAAATAATATTTATTGATCGGGAAGAAACAAGTCTTTGTAAAATAAAAGCTCTCCAACAGAATCTTTAATATCTCCCATGGCCCTGTGAGACCCGTTTTTTGTATAGACCTGAGCCCCGTTCATCCACCTTACTGCCGCTTCTTTAAATGAAGAAACATCTATGTGCCTATAGTTAAAATATTCTTCCAGCCTTGGCATGTATTTAATGAGAAACCTTCTATCATGTGAAACAGTATTTCCACACATTGGGGATTGCTTATGCCCAACATATTTAGAAATAAATTCTAAAGTTTCAATTTCAGCCATTTGCATAGTTATATTGCTTTTCTTTACTTCTTCAATCAAGCCTGACGAGCCATGTTGATTTTGATTCCAATCATCCATGGCATCCAACAAAGAGACTGGTTGATTGATTATTAAATTTGGCCCCTCAGCTATAATATTCAACTGAGAATCTGTAACCAAAGTTGCTATTTCAATAATTTTTTCCTTATTTGGATCAAGTCCTGTCATCTCCAGATCAATCCAAATTAAATTATCTCTTGATTGTAATGTTTTCATGCCTTTTTAAATTGTCTCCTATGGTGTATTTTGTGCTTTATATGGAAAAAGTTCAAACGGGAATTGTAATCGAATTTTACTCTAACACTTGTTTGGTGAAAGTTGAAGAGGAGTTGATACCCTGCATTGCAATAAAAGATGTTGTGGTGGGAGATGTGGTGGAGATTGAAAGAATATCTGATAGTAAGGAGAAAAAAGCAAAGATTGTTACTCGAAAAAAAAGGAGCTCTTTATTGGCAAGAAATGCAAAGCAAAAAAATAAAGCTATTGCTGCCAATATTTCTCATATTGGTATTTTGGTAACCAATGAACCAAAAACATCATATGAGTTTATTGATAAATGGTTACTTTCATCAAATTTATCTGGAATCGTTCCATTTATAATTGAAAATAAAATGGATTTAAATTCTTCTAATGAGTTTAAGGAGAAAATTAAATTATATTCTGATTTAGGGATAGAGGTTATAAGCATTTCGGCAAAGAAAAGGCTTAACTTGAATAAATTAATAACTTATCTGAATAATAAAAGTATCATTTTGGTTGGTAACTCTGGAGCAGGCAAATCAACACTGACCTCAGCCCTAACTAATAAAAATATTAAAACATCGGCTCTTTCAAATAACCAAGGAGTTCATACAACATCAATTTCTACTATGTATGAAATAAATAAAGTAACGCATATTATAGACTCACCTGGGGTGAGAGACCTGCCAATAAGTGGCTGGAAAAAAATAGATATTATTAAAGGCTTTTCTGAAATTTATGAATTGTCTAAAGGTTGTAAGTTTCGAAATTGTAAGCATCTTAAGGATAAAGGTTGTGCTGTAGTTAAAAATCTTAAAATACATAATATTAATACAACACGATACAATAACTTTATTAAATTTAGAGATGAGGAACTCGGTGAAGGATAAAACACATTTTGGCTTTAAAGAAGTTGATTCTAGTGAGAAACAAAGCCACGTTAAGGGTGTATTCTCATCTGTGGCAGAAAATTATGATGTGATGAACGATGCAATGTCTATGGGCATGCATAGAGTCTGGAAAAAAATTCTTGTTGAGCTTTCGGGTATCAGTAATAGAGAAAAAGTTCTAGATATTGCGAGTGGCACTGGAGATATTGCTAAGCTAATCCTAAATGAATATCCAGAAACAGAAGTTTTCATGACAGATATAAATATGGAGATGCTAGGAGAGGGAAGAGATAGATCAATCAATGAAAGCTTTGGTAAGAATTGTCATTTCTGTCAATTAAATGGTGAGATCTTGCCGTTTGCTGATAAACAATTTGATGTTATTACAATTGGGTTTGGTTTGCGAAATTTTACTAACAAAGAGGCAGGCATTGCCGAAATGAGTCGCTGTTTAAAAGATGATGGTAGGCTTCTTATTTTAGAGTTTTCAAAACCAAAAAATAAAACATTCTCTAAAATATACGACTGGTACTCATTCAATATTCTCCCAAAGCTAGGATCTATTTTGGCCAATGACAGCGATAGTTACCAATATTTAGCTGAGTCTATAAGAATGCACCCAGATCAAGAATCTTTAAAAGATATGGTTCTTGAATCAGGGTTCAATAACTGTAAATTTTATAATCTATTCAATGGAATAGTTGCAATTCATGTCGCTAATAAAAATTAATATCAAAGAAATGATTTCAGAATTTTTAAAGGATCTGGAAGAGGCTTCACCTAATACAAGGCGGTCCTTTTATGAGATATATCCGCTATGCTTTAAAGTCAGTGTAAAAAATCATTTGCCTATTTATATTGAGTTAAACAAGGATGTCAGAAAAATAGCCTTCTCATCAAGAAAGAATTTAGATTTTGAAATTAATCCAGAGCTTAATGATCTTATTGATATCATCTTTAAAAAAAAGATAACCAAGCAAATTATTCTAGGTGATGTCGAGCTTGCAATGGTTTTTTTTAATCTTATTCAAAAGTCTAATGTAGATATTATTTATTTAATTGATAAGTATTTTGGAAATAATGCTGCCTTTATTTCCTCTCAGCTGCACAAAGGAATATTGTCTAGAGATGATAATATAAAATCAAAAGCTGGAAAACTGCATAAACAATTTCGTGATCTACACATCAGAATTGACAGGTTGGAGGCAAGGGTCAACTAATGTTCAATATTTTTATTCTTATGTACGAGCTCGCAAGAATAGGAATTTTAGGGGCAAAAAATAATATTTTCTTCTCGCCCAATGGAGAGAAGGCAGTTAGTTATTTACAGTCGCTTGGGCCAATATTTATAAAGTTTGGGCAATTACTATCAACACGAACTGATATTCTTGATGAAGGGACTGCAAAAGATCTTCAAAGGCTGACTGATCAATGCAAGCCTTTTAATACTTTAAAACTTAAAAAAATTATTGAGAATGAGTTGGGTGACTCAGTAGAAAATATTTTTGAGCACTTTAATGATGAGCCTCTAGCTGCGGCATCTTTGGCGCAAGTCCATGAAGCAACGCTTAGAAATGGAGAATCTGTTGTAGTGAAAGTCCTCAGGCCTAATATTCATAGAGATGTTAAGCGAAACTTGAGAGTTCTCAGAGCTGTAGCAAAAATTGTTGATGCAACATATAAAGAAAGCAATAGGCTTAAACCTTTAGAGGTTGTTAAAAATTATGAATCAACCATTCTAAGAGAGCTTGATCTTCGTTTAGAGGCATCAAATACCAGTCGAACAAGAAAAAACTTCCTTGATTCAGATGAGCTCTATATTCCAGAAATATACTGGGAATTAACAACATCCAACGTCATGGTTGTAGAAAAAATAGATGGGATTCCTTGCACAGATATAAAACAAATTGAAGATCACGGTATTGATAAAAAGTTGCTTGCCGAGAATGGTGTGATGATTTTTTTAAACCAAGTTTTTAGAGATAACTTTTTTCATGCAGACATGCATCCTGGAAATATTTTTGTGGCAAAAGATAATCCTGAAAATCCTGGCTATATAGCAATAGATTGTGCTATTTCAGGGTCTCTCTCTAATGAAGAAAGGTATATTCTTGCTAGAATGCTGCAAGCTGTTCTAAAGCAGAATTATAAGTCTTTATCTCAACTATTTATTTCGTCTGGGTGGGTTGATATATCATCCAATCCAATAGATCTAGAAAATACTCTTAGGGCATGTTGTGAACCAATTTTTGAAAAGCCATTATCAGAGATTGAGTTTGGAAAGTTGCTATTATATCTCTTTCAGAGCACTCGCCCATTTGGGCTCTCACTTCAGCCATCACTTGTTCTCTTGCAAAAGACACTTATTCATATTGAGGGGATGGGAAGGCAAATTTACCCTGAATTAGATTTTTGGGGCATTGCAGAGCCGTACTTAGATAATTGGCTTAAAAATCAACTTAATCCGCTTAAATTAAAAGATTTTATTTTAGACAATAAAGAGGATATCTTACACAAAGCATCAGAACTTCCTTCCATTGTTTACGAGACTCTTGATGATCTTAGAGGGTTTGCAAAGAACCAAAAATCCAATGAACTTAGGATTAAAAAAATGGAGCTCCAGCTTCAAAAAGAAAAATTCATGATAAGAGCCAGTGTAGTTGTTATAATAGCTATCATTGCTTTAGCAATGCTCACAAAATAATTTAGGAGAAATATATGGGATTCGGATGGCAAGAGCTAATAATTATTCTTCTCATAGTTGGTCTAATTTTTGGTACTAAAAAATTGAAAAATATTGGGTCTGATCTTGGTGGAGCTGTTAAAGGCTTTAAAGATGGTGTTAAAGAAGACTCTAAAAAAGAAGAAGAATAGAAATTGTTTCAAGTTGGTTTTTTAGAAATCTTACTAATACTAGTTGTTGGTCTTTTTATAGTTGGCCCAACGAGACTTCCAGATGTGGTGAAGTTCGTTGTTAAAGTTTACAAAAAAATTCAGCTTACTATTGCTAATTTTAAAACAGATCTTGAATCAGAAATCGGAACTGATGAGATAAAAAAAGATGTATTCAATGAAATGAGAATGGAAGAACTGAATTTGTCAGGAACTTCTAAAAAAAATGAGTAAAGACACGCTGACATCTCACCTTCTTGAGCTGCGAACCAGACTTTTAAGAGTAGTTGTTTTGATTGGCTTTGCTGTTTTAGTTGGAGCTCCATTCGCCTCTGATCTATTTAATTTTTTTGCATCGCCTTTAATTGCATCCCTACCTGAAAATAGCTCAATGATAGCTACTCAAGTCACTTCCCCGTTTATGGCGCCCTTCAAACTGCTTATTTTTTCTGCATTTTTAGTCTCTATGCCCTATTTTTTTTATGAGCTATGGTCGTTTATAGCGCCTGGTTTGTTTAAGAATGAGAGGTTGTTTATCGGGCCATTGATGCTGTCTACAGTAGTTTTATTTAGTACGGGGATGGCATTTGCATATTTTGTTGTTTGCCCAATAATTTTTAAATTTTTTGTTGGAATTGCTCCAGGCTCAGTTCTAATAATGACAGATATTTCTCAATATATAGGTTTTGTAATGAAGCTTGTATTTGCTTTTGGTATTGCTTTTGAAATGCCAATAGCTACATTTCTTATTGTGAGATCAGGTGTTGTTAAGAAGTCTACTTTGGCAGCCTCAAGACCTTACTTAATCTTATTATTCTTTGTTATAGGTATGCTTTTAACCCCGCCAGATATATTTTCTCAGCTATTCCTGGCCATTCCAATGTGGATATTGTTTGAAGTGGGATTGCTTGTAAGCAAGGAAAAGTAGTCTAAAGCCCCAGTCTATTCGTCCAATCTGTGTCTGCAGGCCTTGTGTTAGAAAGTATAGCTTCAACTAGCTCCTTGGGGGTATCAGCAATTATTAAATCATCAAAATTAGCTTTTGTTATAAAACCCTCATCAACCGCTTTTACCATCCAGGCTATTAAATGATCGTAATATCCAGCTGTATTTAGTATTCCTACAGGTTTATTAATAATGCCTAACTGATTGCTGGCCATCACCTCAAATAGTTCATCCATGGATCCAACGCCGCCAGGTAAAACTATGAATGCATCAGATCTATCCATAAAAACATCCTTTCTATCTAGAAGAGTTTCGGCCACAACAACTTCATCTATTCTTGGATTTACAAGCTCTAGTTCATATAATGAGCGGAGAGAAATGCCTAGGGCCTCTACGCCATTATCTATGGCTGTATCAGAGATAATTTTCATTAGGCCAACATTTCCCCCTCCGAATACGACATTAACTCCTTTTTTGGCTATCATCTCAGTAACGGACTTAGCCTCATCTGCATATAAAGGATTATTTCCTTCATGCGCTCCACAAAAAATTGAAATATGATTAATTTCCATTAAATTCTCCAAAAATTAAGTTAAAATCCGTTAAAATTCTTCTTCTTGATCTATGCTCCATTCACCCTGAGCTGCCAAATTATTCATTTTTGCTCTGTGAGACAAAATGTCTTGTGCAATAAATATGTTTCCAGCATCGCCTGACCAAGCTTTAAGAGCTCCTGCTTGGAGAGCTCTTCCATATGAAAAGCTTAACTTCCAACTAAAGCCACCCATCTTATTCATTGCATCGAGATGCTGTGTTGCTTCCACTTCTGTTTGGCCGCCTGATAGAAAAGTTATTCCCGGAACTTCTGCTGGGACATTTTCTTTAAGAGATTTGAGGGTCATACTTGCAACATCTTCGATACTTGCTTTTAGCGTTGCCTCAGAGCCTGGTGTTACCATGCTTGGTTTTAACAATACCCCTTTTAAATTCACACCTTTACTTTTTAAAGATTTGAATAGGCTTGCTAGGGCTCTGGATGATGCGTTAAAAGATTGTTCTATGGTGTGGCCACCATCCATCAAAATTTCTGGTTCAACAATAGGCACTAGCCCATTATTCTGTGCAAGCTTTGCATATTCAGCTAATGCATCCGCATTACCGTCTATGCATTGATCAGTGGGCATATCATTTCCAATTTTTATTACTGCTCTCCATTTTGTAAACTTGGCGCCAATAGCAGCATACTCTTTAAGCCTATCATTTAAGCCGTCTAAGCCTTGTGTAATAACTTCATCTGAGCCCTCAGAAATTGGAACTAGGCCTTTATCAACCTTTATTCCTGGGAGTGCTCCTGCTGCATTCATAATATCAATTAACGGGGTACCATCTTTTGCATCTTGTCTTAACGTTTCATCAAAAAGAATCACTCCTCCGATATTTTGTTTAAGGCCTGACGCTCTAAATAACATTTCTCTATAATCTCTTCTATTGCTCTCTATGTTCTCAACGCCGATAGTATCAAAGCGCTTGCCACAGGTGGGATTACTCTCGTCTGCTGCCAGAATCCCTTTCCCATCAGAAACTATATATGAAGCTATTTCTTCTATATTATTCAATGCCATTTTTTCTCCTTATCCAATTTTTTATCTGCTTAAAGCCTCAATAGAGGGAAGTTTCTTGCCTTCCATATATTCTAAAAATGCGCCACCACCAGTAGAACAATATGATACATCATCTTTGTTTATGAATGTATTGATAGCGCTTAAGGTCTCTCCACCGCCTGCAATAGAATAACCGCTAGAGGATTTTATATTTTGAGCTAGACTTTCTGTTCCTAATGAAAAGAGGGGGTTCTCAAATACCCCAAGTGGGCCATTCCAAAGTATTAATTTTGAACTTTTGATAACGTCTTGCATTTTTATAGTTAGCATTTGGTCAAGGATCATTTCATCGCTTGTAACATCATCTATTTTTTTAAGCTTTACGTCAGAGCCTTCAAAAGAGGTTGATGTGACCACCATAGATGGTAGTAGGATTTTATTCTCCTTAAGCATATTAGAGGCTATATCAAGCATAGAGTCTTCAACTAACGAAGTTCCAACCTCATATCCTGATGCTTTCAAAAAAGTATTTGCAATACCTCCGCCAACTATAATGCTATCAGCTTTCTTATTTAATGTATTTATGAGTCCCAGCTTTGAAGACACTTTAGCCCCACCAATAATAGCTAGATATGGTGATGGAGCATTTAACATGGCCCTATTTAAAGACTCTATTTCTTGCTTTAATAGGATCCCGCCACATGAATCTTTGCTTGAAAGAATTGCAGCATGAGTTGAGGCTTGTTTTCTATGGGCAGTACCAAAAGCATCAAAAACATATATATCCCCCATACACCCTAGTAATTTTCCTAAAGAAGAATTGTTAGACATCTCACCACTAAAAAATCTTATATTTTCCAATAATTGTACTTTGTTTTTTGTGTTAAAAATGTCATCACTGTCAGGGCTGTTAATTAATTGCACCGGCTCATCAAGAATGCTGGATAGAGCTTCTGCAACTGGGCTTAGTGAAAATACTTTGTCAGTTTTACCTTCAATAGGCCTTCCTAAATGACTCACAAGAAGCACCTTGCAGTTATTAGCTAGAGCATATTCTATTGAAGGTAGACAAGCTTTGATTCTTGTTAAGTCCTTTATAACTCCGTTTTTTATAGGGACATTCATATCCACCCTAATAACAAGATTTTTGCCAGTAATATTTAGCTCAACTAGACTCTTCATCTAATAAAGATTTTGCCATTGAGACAACGTTGGTGATGGTAAAGCCGAAATGCTGCATTAGATCTGATGCCGGAGCCGACTCCCCAAATGTCTCAATACCTAAAACCTTATCTGATTTATTTAACAGTTTATACCAAGAATCTGGATGGGCCATTTCAACAGCAAGCGTTGGTAGATTTTTACCCAGAACAGATGCCTTGTAGTCATCTGATTGTTCTAAAAATAAATCTAGTGACGGCATTGAAATAATATTTGCATTTATCCCATCTTTACTCAAGTTTGACGCAGCATCTAATGCAAGTTGAACTTCGCTGCCTGAAGCAATTATGCATAAATCAGGGCTAGCATGTTCTTTCAATAGGTAGCCTCCTTTTTGAATAAGGTTCACTTGATTGCTATCTCTATTTAATACTGAGGTATTTTGCCTGCTAAATATTAACGCTGAGGGTGACGTCAAGGATGATACTGCTTGCTTCCATGCAACGGCAGTTTCAACTAAGTCTGCAGGCCTCCAGTTATAAAGATTGGGAGTTGCCCTTAATGTTACTAAGTGTTCGATTGGTTGGTGGGTTGGCCCATCCTCACCTAAAGCTATTGAATCGTGAGTATAAACAAAAATATTCGGTAGCCCCATTAGAGCTGAAAGCCTTAAGGCATTTCTTGCATAGTCTGTGAATACTAAAAATGTTGCTCCATAGGGCTTAATACCGCCATGCAAAACCATTCCATTCATTATGGCTGACATTCCAAACTCTCTAACACCATAATTAATATGATTTCCATCTGGCTTTTCATTGGAAAAAGCAGAGCTTGATTTAGAAAAAGTATTGTTTGATGGGGTTAAATCTGCAGAGCCTCCAATTAGTTCAGGAAGTTCTTTAACAAAGAAATCTAAACATACTTGAGATGCTTTTCTGGTTGCCATTGGAGTATCATTAGACATTGCTTCATTCAAGAAACTTTCATATTTTGTATCAAAATTTGCTGGAAGCTTGCCATCAATTCTTCTTGTAAGCTCAACATATCTTTCTGGATGCTTGTTTTCGTATGAGCTCATAACAGAATCCCAGTTACTGTTATGTTCTTCGCCGGCAATTCTTGCATCCCAAAAATCATATACATGACCAGGAATATTAAATGGCTCATGATCCCAACCTAGAGCCTCTCTCGTTTTCTTTATCTCATCTTCGCCAAGTGGAGAACCGTGCACGCCAGAAGTTCCAGATTTGTTAGGAGACCCAAAGCCAATTGTTGTCCTGCAGAAGATCATTGTGGGTTTTGAAACCTCCAATTTTGCTGAACTTATGGCTCTGTCTATTTCATCAATATTATGGCCATCTACCGATATGGTTTGCCAACCATAACTATTAAAGCGCTCTTCGGTATTGTCAGTGAACCAATTATCAATTTCACCATCAATTGATATTCCATTTTGATCATAAAAACATATAAGCTTGCCTAGTTCATGTGTCCCAGCAAATGAGCATGCCTCGTGAGAAACTCCCTCCATAAGACACCCGTCACCCACAAATGCATAAGTAAAATGATCAATTGGAGAAATATCATTTGTGTTAAATTGGGCAGATAAAGATTTTTCAGCTATCGCCATTCCAACTGCATTGGCAATCCCTTGACCCAATGGCCCAGTTGTTGTCTCAATTCCATTGTCAATGTCATACTCTGGATGGCCTGGGGTTTTTGACTTCAATTTACGAAAGTCTTTTAAATCTTCAATGCTTATTGAATAGCCGCTTAAATGGAGGAGGCTGTAAAGTAGCATTGAGCCATGCCCATTCGAAAGCACAAACCTATCCCGATTGAACCACCTGGGATTAGATGGATTGTGTTTAAGGTTTTTCCATAGAGCAACTGCGATTTCTGCCATGCCCATTGGCATTCCTGGGTGCCCCGAGTTAGCTCTTTGTACAGCATCAATTGATAAAAATCTTAATGCGTTTGTTGATTCTGATGGATTCAATTTTTTCCCCTAAATAGAAAGAATCATAATATTTTAAAATCTAAATTGATAGAAAAAAAAATCAAATTTCTATAAAATTCAGATATCGAAAATTATTGTTATTTTTCTTCGCCAAATACTGTAATAATAGCAATCTGATTCACAACTTAATACATTAATAATATGAGCTATATTTTTACATCAGAGTCTGTCTCAGCAGGTCATCCAGATAAAGTCTGTGATCAAATCTCAGATGCTATTTTAGATGCTTATCTTTCTGCCGATCCTGAAAGTAGAGTTGCTTGTGAAACAATGATAAAAAACAATCTTGTGTTTGTTGCTGGCGAGATAACCTCTCTTGCAAATCCGAATATAGAAGAAATTGTTCGCAAAACAATATTGGGGATAGGTTATAACGATGATGCCCTTGGCTTTAATGGAAATACCTGTGAAATTAAAAACTTATTATCTCAACAGTCTCTAGATATTGCTCAGGGTGTAAATGAGGGTGAAGGAGAAAATGAAGAGCAAGGCGCTGGAGATCAAGGTCTTATGTTTGGCTATGCTTGCAATGAAACAGAATCCTTAATGCCACTTCCAATAGATCTAGCCCACAGACTAGTAAAAAAACAAACTGAATTAATGAGATCAGGCGAGCTGCCATGGTTGAGACCAGATGCTAAAAGCCAAGTGAGTGTGGTTTATGGGAATAACGGTAAAAGCATTAAAGGTCTCTCTGCTATTGTTTTATCAACGCAACACTCTGAATCAATTTCTCAACAAGAGATTAAAGATTTAGTGATTGAAAAAATTATATCTCCAATTGTTCCTAAGGAATGGATGCTTGAGTCCACTAAAATCTTTATCAACCCAACAGGAAAATTCGTAATTGGGGGGCCAGTAGGAGACTGTGGATTGACTGGCAGAAAAATAATCGTAGATACTTATGGAGGAATGGCAAGACATGGTGGCGGAGCATTCTCCGGCAAAGATCCCTCTAAAGTTGATAGATCTGCAGCATATGCCTCACGTTACGTAGCAAAAAATATTGTTGCAGCTGGTTTAGCAGATTATTGTGAAATTCAGGTTTCTTATGCTATTGGGGTTGCTGAGCCAACATCCATCAATATAAATACCTTTGATTCAGAAAAAATCTCTAAAGAAAAACTTTATGCATTGGTTAATAAGCATTTTGATCTAAGGCCAAAAAGTATTATTGAGATGTTGAATCTAAAAAATATAAGTTACCTTCCAACAGCTGCATTTGGACACTTCGGAAGACTGGATAATGATTTTAGTTGGGAAAAAACAGATAAAAAAGATGCTCTAAGAAAAGACGCATTCAATGGAGAAAATTAAAATGATTAATGACTATAAAGTAGCAGATATAAGCTTATCTGATTTTGGAAGAAGAGAGATATCTTTAGCTGAAAATGAAATGCCAGCTCTTATAGCCTTAAGAGATAAATATAGAAACGACCAGCCTCTTCAAGGCGCAAGAATAATTGGATGTATTCACATGACCATTCAAACAGCTGTTCTTATGGAAACTCTGATAGATCTTGGGGCCGAAATAAGATGGTCGTCATGCAATATATTTTCAACACAAGACCATGCTGCTGCTGCAATGGCTGCTGCTGGAGTTCCTGTTTTTGCATGGAAAGGTGAAACGGAAGAAGAGTTTGATTGGTGTATTGAGCAATCAATTCTAAAAGATGGTGCTCCATGGGATGCAAATATGATCCTTGACGATGGAGGCGACTTAACCACAATGATTCATGAAAGATATCCTGAAATGTTAGAAAGAATACATGGAATCTCTGAGGAGACAACTACAGGAGTTCATAGGCTTAAGGAAATGTTAGAGAGCAATAGCCTGAAGGTTCCTGCAATTAATGTTAATGATTCTGTTACTAAAGCTAAAAATGATAATAAGTATGGATGTAGGCATAGCTTAAATGATGCTCTTAAAAGGGGCACGGATATGTTGCTTTCTGGAAAGAAAGGTCTTGTTATTGGATACGGAGATGTTGGTAAAGGCTCAGCTGCTAGCTTGTCCCAAGAAGGCATGATAGTGCGAGTAGTTGAGGCAGACCCTATATGTGCTATGCAAGCTTGTATGGATGGCTATAGCGTTGTTTCGTGTTATAAAAATGGAAAGGTAACTAGAAAAATTGAAGATATAAATATTGATCTAATGAAAGAGACTGACCTCATTGTCACTACAACGGGCAATGTAAATGTTTGCGATTCAGCAATGCTTTCGTCTCTTAAGAATACTGCCGTAGTATGTAATATAGGACATTTTGATAACGAAATTGATACTGCTTATATGAGAGATCAGTGGCACTGGGAAGAAATAAAGCCACAGGTGCATAGAATTTTTAGGGATACAGCACCCGATGCCGCCCCTGATTTAAGTAGCAGAAATTTTTTAATACTTCTTTCTGAGGGGAGACTTGTTAACCTCGGCAACGCTACGGGCCATCCAAGTAGAATTATGGATGGATCTTTTGCAAACCAGGTTCTGGCTCAAATCTATCTATATGAACAGGGATTTGCAAATATAAACGATGATGAAGTTAAGACCTCTATGATAAAGGTTGAAGTGCTCCCTAAAAAACTAGATGAGGAAGTTGCATCGCTCATGGTAAAAGGTTTTGGGGGTGTTATGACTGAGCTTACCCAAGATCAGGCAGAATATATCAATGTCCCGCAAGAAGGACCTTTCAAAGATGAAACATACAAATATTAATAAGCTTCTATTTAGATCTTTTTTCATTTTTTTATCTTTGTGTATTATCTCTGGGTGTGGGGTAAAGGGCCCATTGATTGAAAATATGCCAATAGAGGATAGCTCAGACTAATGGACTACTTTGCATATAAAGATAACAAGCTCTTTTGTGAGGAAGTTGATCTTAAAAGTATTTGTGACAAAGTAGGAACGCCTGCTTATGTTTATTCAAAAAAAACTTTAGAACGTCATGCTAATGCATACTTAAAATCATTTTCATCAACCAATAACTTAATTTGTTTTTCTGTTAAGTCATTAAGCAATCTTTCGGTTCTAAATGTTCTTAAAAAGATTGGCTGTGGCTTTGATATTGTTTCTGGGGGAGAGCTTCATAGGGTTTTAGCAATAAAGGCTGACCCAAATAAAATAATTTTTTCTGGCGTTGGTAAATCAGAAGAAGAGATTGAATATGGAATTAGAAATAGAATTCTTTCATTTAATATTGAATCAGGGTCTGAGCTTAAAAGAATTGAGAGTGTTGCTAGTAAGCTAAATATTAATGCATCTATTTCTATTAGATTTAATCCAGAAGTTGATTCTGGGGGACATGACTATATTACAACCGGAAGGAAGGGAGATAAGTTTGGAATTTCCTCTCTTAAAGAGGTTATGCAAATAGCTGAATATGCAAATAAATCAAAAAATATTAATTTAGTAGGGCTGGCATGTCATATAGGATCTCAAATACTCAACTTGGAAAGTTACAAGGCTGCAGCAGAAAAAACAGTTGAACTTGCAGATAAAATTAATGCACTTGGTGTTGAGCTTAAATTTTTAGACATGGGTGGGGGTTTAGGTGTTCCATATAATGGCGAAACGCCACCGAATCCAGCTGATTTGGTGAAAACCATCGAGGGTGTCATGAGCAATAGAAGGGAAAATATTGTATTGGAGCCAGGAAGAACTATTTCTGCTAATGCTGGAACATTGCTTACCTCAGTCGAATATATTAAAGATGATTTTTTGATTGTAGACTCAGCAATGAATGACCTTTTGAGGCCTTCTCTGTATGGGGCTGAACATGATGTATGGAATATTAACAACAACCAAAATACGAGTGCAAAAAATTGGAGTGTTGTTGGTCCGATATGTGAATCATCTGACTTTATTAGAAAAAATATTGCTCTTTCAGCTGATGAAGGCGATGTCTTGGCTATAAAAACAGCAGGTGCCTATGGTTTTGTAATGTCCTCGAATTACAACTCAAGACGAAGATGTGCCGAAGTTTTGGTTGATGGGTCTAAGTTTGAGGTTGTGAAAAGAAGAGAGAGTTATGCAGACTTATTAAACCTAGAAGAAGTGCCAAATGATTAAGTTCAATAAAATGCACGGCAATGGAAATGACTTTATAGTTATCAACTCATTAATTAAAGACTTTGTTCTTACAAAAGGCAAAATATCTAATCTTGCTAATAGAAATAAAGGAATTGGATTTGATCAGCTTATATTAATTGAAGCCCCAACCAATAAAGAAGCTGATTTTTTTATAAGATTTTTTAATAGTGATGGAACAACAGCGAAAATGTGTCTCAATGGAATAAGGTGTGCTGCATCTTTAATATGGTCAGAAAAACTTTCCCCACATAAAACAATTCATCTTCAAACTTCTACTCGCACTATTTCATGTTCACAAAAAGGCTCTCTAGTAGAAGCTATTATTCAGATGCCAAGTCTTATTGAAGATCAAGACCTTTATAAAAATATAAATAAACATCTGAATGCAGCCACATACTCTCTTGTAGATTGTGGAAATAAGCATTTATGCATAGAACTGGGGTCTATCGATACTTATAAACTTGAAGAGCTATATAAAAAATTACAACCAGAAATAACAACTAAAAAAATTAACCTGTCTATCTATAAAAAAGCTGAAAGGGAAATCCATATTAGAACTTATGAAAATGGGGCTGGCGAAACGCTTTCTTGTGGCTCTGCATCTGCCTCTGTTGCATTTATTGAGCTTTATAAAAAAAATAAAGCAACAGTACTATCAGCAGGTGGAAAGTTGCAATTCTCACAATACAAAGACAAACTAAAAATGATTGGTCCTGCTAAAAATGTATTTAAAGGAGTAATAGAGGAATGAATAAAAAACTTGACCCAAAAGATGTAGAAATTTTTCTTCTTGAAAATTTAGATTTTTTTAAGGACAGAGAGGCTTTAATAAGTGAGCTAAAATTCAATCACTCTTCAGCAGGCAGCGCATCTTCTTTGCTAGAAAGGCAAATACACAGGCTTAGAGATGAACAAAAAGAGCTAATGGATCTTTTATCAAGCTTCATGAAAACAGCATCATTAAATGAAGATCTTTTTAACAAATCCAAAGACCTTACATTAAGCATACTTGGCTCAACGTCTAAGGAAGGGATAACTAAAATAGTTAGGCAGACTTTTTTAGAGAAATTTAATGTTGATGTTTGTGAATTATCATTCTATGAAAATAAACAGATTGAGGATCTAGAGAATAAAACGGGCTTCTCCTTGCATAAAGGTGCGATTCATTGCGGGCCTTATGCAAAAGAAAAGATTTCTACAATATTTAAAAATCAAGAAGTCCAATCAATGGTTCTTTCAGTTTTTATTTCTGGTAAAAAAATAGGCATTCTTGCGCTTGGGAGTTTTGATAGAAGTAAATATCTTGGCGATGAAGATACAACGTTTATTCAGTACATAAGAGATATCGTTGAAAAAAGACTGGTGACAATCGTATCTGATGCCTAAATCAGAATATTTTGTTGAAAAAGATATTTTGTTTTACTTGGAGTATATAAGAGATGTCAGAAATCTTTCAATAAATACTGTTAGCTCTTATTCTCGTGATCTCTCCAAATTAAGTGCTTATTTAAAAGATATTGGGGTTTCGTCTTATAAAAATATTGATGAAAACACATGTTCTGGGTGGATAGGAGACCTATACCAGCTTAAAAATAATCCTCGCTCAATTCATAGACATCTTTCTGCGGCCAAGGGATTTTTTAAGTTCTTGAAAAAAAATAGTCTTGTATCCTCATCGCCATTTGAGCTAGTAACAGCACCAAAAACTGCAAGCTATTTACCTGAGGTTCTGTCTCCTGAGGATGTAGAGCTCTTATTAAGCTTCAAGCCAGAGAATATTCTAGAAATAAGAGACCTTGCACTTATAGAGTTAATGTATTCTTCTGGCTTGCGTGTTTCTGAGGTTGCTGGAATTAATTTATCCGACTTTGAAGAAGAAATGTCATTTTTAAGAATATTGGGTAAGGGTTCAAAAGTTAGGCTTGTGCCTGTTGGCAGGTATGCAATAGCAGCGATAAAAAATTGGATTGATGAAAGAATTAATTTTTCTAACCCAAATATGCCAGCATTATTTATAAATTTAAAAGGGGGAAGACTTTCGGTTAGAAGCATTCAAATGAGGCTTGCAAGAATGTCAACAAAGCAAGGCTTACCAAAAGTAAACCCACACATGCTTAGGCATAGTTTTGCAACTCACATGCTTGAGTCAAGCGGAGATCTTAGAACGATTCAAGAGCTACTAGGCCACAGCTCATTGTCAACCACACAGATATATACAAAATTAGATTATCAGCACCTAGCAAAGGTTTATGATAAATCTCACCCAAGGGCAAAAAATGAAGAAAATTAAATTAATAACTTTTGATCTTGACGATACTTTCTGGGATATAAATCCAGTAATAATTAGTGCTGAGCGATCAACCAGAGAGTTTCTTGAGGGCTATATTGGAAAGCAAGAATGGGGCTCAATGTCTGATTTTTTAATTTTCAGGAAAAAATTAATTGAAACAGACTCATCATTTGAATGGAACATCAAAGGGCTGAGAAGAGCCATCTATCAAAAAAAAATACTCGAAGCAGGCTATTCTCAAGAGAACAGTGAAGAACTTGTAGATAAATGCTATAAATTTTTTCTTAAAAAACGACATGAAGTCACTTTTTATAAAAATGTTTTTGAGGCTATTGAGGAGCTTTCAACTAGTTATTCTTTGGGGGTTTTGACAAATGGAAATGCTGATATAAACCATTTTGGTATTGGTAAATATTTTGATTTTTCCATAAGTTCATATGATGTTAAGTCTAATAAGCCTGAAAAGGACCATTTTATAGCTGCAAAAAAAAAGTACAACAACCTCGAGTATGACGAAATCATTCATATTGGTGACCACCCTATCAATGACGTAAAGGGAGCGCTTGATTTAGGAATTAATGCGATATGGTTTAATGGTTTAAATAAAAACTGGGAGGAAAAAGACATTAAAGAGCCATTGCAATTTAATGACTGGACCAAAATAACTAAATTAATTAAAAATAACTATGAGTGATAAAGACATAACCAAAGCAATAATTAATATTTTGAAAAAGGAATTGGGAGGGTTTGTTGATTTAATTCCGAACAATCTATCTCAAGATCTAAGTAATAATTTGTCTCCAAAGATAGAAGAAATAATTGAAAGCAATGGGTTTATAAAAAAGACAAAATATGATGCCTTGTTGAAACTTGCGAACGATTTAGAAAGAAGAGTAGAGAATCTAGAAAAATCTTAGCTTGATTTATCTAGCATATACTTAACAACTGCAGCAATCTCGTCTTTGGAGCAGTCAGCACATAATCCTTTAGCAGGCATGGCGTTGTATCCGTTATATGCATTGTTAACAAGCATATCCATCCCTTTAGGCATTCTGTTTGCCCATTGGCCTACATTACCTGTTATTGGTGCTCCGGCGACACCTGCATCATGACATGCTGCACAACCAGAAGTATAAATTTGATCGACAGACCTAGCAGACTTTGAAGATACAGATTGAGCCACTTCTCCACACTGCTGACCTTCTAGACATACATTTACTTGAAGATGGATTCTTTCAATAACCGACTCGTCATACTTCTTTCCATTAAAAAGAAAGAGTGCGCAAAGAGGTAAAATGACTAGATAATATTTATTTTTTTTCATAATTTGTTTGCATTATATATATATTTTGGGAATTTTCTACGATCTTGATCGTTGCATTTCTACAACATATTCTGCAACTTTAAACATTTCTTCAAATGATCTTTTTTGAGTAATAATATATGTTCCATCAATAATTAGCATTGGAGTTGAGCTTAACTTCAGCTGTTTTGCAATTTTAATACCTCTGCTAACTTTTTGTTTAACTGCAAATGATTTGAGATATGCTTCTGAGGTCTCCGGAGCCACACCAAAACCTTTTAAAAACTTAACAATTGATTTATCTGAGTTTAAAAAGTTCTTTTCCTTATGTATTGCCACAAACACTGCCGAGTGAGTGCTTTCAGACAAGTTTAGGGCTTCAATTGTATAATAGAGCGCTGCATGTCTTTGGTGTATTGCCGCCCATGTTATAGGTAGCTTTGAAAAATCAACATCATTAGGAAGTGTTTTTTTCCAGCCATTAACCGGACCATCGAAAGTGTAGCAAGCACCACAGCCATACCAAAATACTTCCATTACCTCAACTACACCATCTTGTTTTACAGGCAGAGGGTTGTCTATTCTTGTGTAATCTTTTCCCATTTTATATTCTGCATTTGCCACGCCAGAAAAGCTGAATATTGATATGGCTAAAAGAGTTAAGTTAAATAGTTTTAAATTTTTCATTTGTAAAGTCCGTGCATATAATTAGCCAGTGCATCTATATCTTCATCAGAGAGATTTTGAGATATAGCTTGCATTACAGAAGCATAATCACCAGCATTTCTTTCGCCGGACCTATATGCTTTTAAAGTAGATGTTAGATAACCAACCTGTTGGCCTGCTACTGCTGGAAAACCTGCAAGGCTATTCCCATTACCATATACTGAATGACATGCCGTGCATGCAGCTATGCCTTTTTTAAGGTTTCCACCTCTATATAAACTCATGCCAAGCTTTAATAGATCTTCATCATCTTTTGCCTGGCCAACCGAAGTTGTATTTGATTCATAAAAAGCAGCAATATCAAGCAAATCCTCATCTTTTAGAGTATTTAAATATGGAGTGACAGCCATCATTAAGGCATTTTGCCTGTCACCACTTTGAAATAACTTGAGTTGATCGTAAATATATTTTTGATTTTGTCCAGCTAGCTTTGGCCAATCTGAATTTACACTATTACCATCAGAGCCATGGCAGGCTGCACATGTCGCAACTAAATTACTTCCTGCATTTGCATTTCCTTTTTCGGCAAGGTTTGGCATTTCTTTTTCAGCAGCAACTATTGAGAAGCTGGTGATAGTTAAGAACATTAAAATTAGTTTCATTTTTCTTATGTAATTCTTGTGGTGAGTATGGGTGTATTATAAACAATGCTTGATATGATATAAACGTTTAAATGAAAAACCTTTTTAAAAATACTGATTTTATGCTTGGTGTTACCAAGTTCAAAAGCCTTCCTGAGGATCATGGTGCTGAAATATTGCTTGCCGGTCGGTCTAATGCAGGCAAGTCTAGCGCATTAAATGCTCTTACAGAAAATCCAAAACTTGCAAGAATAAGTAAAACTCCAGGCAGAACGACTGAAATAAATTTCTTTAAAGTTAATGACTCTTTAAAGCTTGTGGACCTTCCTGGGTATGGTTTTGCTAAGTCAAGTTTTCATAAAAGAAAGGACTGGGCTCCTCTTTTAGAAGAATATTTTGCAAAGAGAGATGCCTTAAAAGCTGTAGTTATTTTTATGGATATTAGGCACCCTTTGAAGGACAGTGATAGAGATATGATTGATTTATGCAATGCTTCTGATGTTGCATTCATCCCAGTTTTAACAAAAAGTGATAAATTTTCAAACAATCAAAAATTTAAAGCAATTTCTGCTGTAAATAAAAAAATGCATGATTGTGAGGCCTTAGCAGTATCATCTAAAGATAATATTGGGTTTGATAAGCTATCAAAAGCCATACTTGAGTTCTGTTAATGCTTGCATATCAAGAACAAGATTGCGATCTTACTCTAGCCGAGGGTCTTCAGTGCTACTATGATTCATTCCCTAAAAACAAAGAAGCTTTTGTTGATACAGAAAGCTCTGGAACACTTCTTAGAGATCATGATTGTACTCATGTTATTTTTGGTCTAGATATCAGCCTAGATCAAGAGGCTATTTTGGATACATGGGTCGTGTGGGGAACAAGGTTTAAATGGAGCTATCTTCTTGGCTATAACAGGCTTCCTCAAATAAAAGAACTAACAAAATACCTTTTCAAAGAGCTTGGTGTAATAGGTTTTTTAAGGCTTTATTGGAATGTTATGGCGGTAAAAAGAAAGGTTGTCTTAAAAACTTTTAAAATGAAAAAAAAGTGGCCATTTCAAGTTCCGGAAAAATATTTGAATATGAA
>CAZFYG010000008.1:0-3184 GCA_964523375.1 uncultured Gammaproteobacteria bacterium
CGTATTTATATTATCTTTACTAGTGGATTTAGTTACATGTGCTATAACAATTGTATGAGTATGATAGGGAATTAGTTTATCTACCTTACAAAAAATATTTGCCTGTGCATTTGCAAGATAAGGAACCAATTCGGTATCCCAATTAGGATCATCGAATCTTTGGTCATGCATAGCTTCGCTTGAACAAACATTTGATATGTTTTGTTGGTCTTTTTTCAATAAGTTAATACAAAAATCTGTTCCTTCTATAAGGGAAGAGTGTATTTTTGAGTCCTTATTTATACACACAAGCAGACTTGGAGGATCCATAGATATAGATGTTACAGATGAAACAGTAATTGCATTACAATTTCCATCTTCTGTTTTATTGGAAAGAACACTTACAGAGTATATATAACTCCTCATTGCTAACCTAAAATTATCTTGAATGCTCATGGATGAATTATACTTTGGATAAAGATTATATTTATGATTAATTTTGCACACACATTATACAAAAAGATATGAATAGCATAAGAATATCTGGAGGCTTGCTTAAAGGTAAAAAAATTGATTTTGACTACAGAGATAATTTAAGGCCAACAACTAATAAGCTGAAAGAAATATTATTTAACTGGATTCAATTTGATATAACTGATAACTACATATGCTTGGATCTTTTTGCTGGAACTGGTTCTATGGGTGTAGAGGCAATTTCTAGGGGTGCAAGTAAGGTATTTTTTATTGAGTTAAACAAGAAACATTACCAAAATATAAAGAAGAATATATCTAAACTAGATCTTCAAGATAATGCAAAATTGGTTTTTAGAGACTCTTTCTCTTGGATCCAAAAAAATGATTTATCTAAATTTGATCTAATAATCATTGATCCTCCATTTGAAAAAGGGTTCGAAGAAAAGATCTTAAAGCAAATTTTAAAAAAAAATGAGCTAAAGAAATCCTGTAAAATATATATCGAATATAGCAAATTCGTTGATTTAGAATTACCAAATACTGTGAATGTAATAAAGGAAAAAAAACTTGGAGATGTAAGAGCTTTGCTTATTGAAATATGAAAATAAGAATAGGGACAAGAAAATCAGAATTGGCATTATTTCAAGCAAACTTTGTTAAGAAAAAAATTATTGGCCTTGGCCATGAGGTAGAGATTATTCCTATTATTTCTGAGGGCGATGTAACAGATGGGCCCCTTCATGAAATTGGCGGGAAGGGTCTTTTTGTTAGTACTCTTGAAGATGCGTTATTAAAAAATAAGATTGATTGCGCTGTACATAGCCTCAAGGACATGCCAGCAAAAATGAATAAAGAGTTTACCTTGGCTGCTGTAATTGAAAGAGAGAGCTATGCTGACATATTGGTAAAAAAGAATAATATTCTGTTTAATGAAATGCCAAAAGGCTCCATTATTGGAACTTCGAGCCCAAGAAGAGCAGCTCAAATTTTAAGTTTAAACAAAAATATAGATATACAGCCTATAAGAGGGAACATAGCAACAAGACTAGACAAGCTCCAGAATGAAAGCTTTGATGCAATAGTTGTTGCTAGTGCGGCCCTAAATAGACTCAATATAAAATGTGAATTCTCTGAAAAGTTCAATTTAAAAGACATGGTCCCGGCGGCCTCACAGGGCTATATTGGTATTCAGTGTTTAAATAAAGAACATGATGTTAATAAGGCTATAAGTTCTATTAATTCTGGAATTGATATGATGCTTGCTGAGGCAGAGCGGAGTTTTGTAGAGGCTTTAGATGGTTCATGTATATCTCCAATATGCATACTGTGTGAGCATAAAAACGATGAGGTAAATATTATTGCAAAAGTTCTTTCAGTAGATGGCCAAAAAGAAATTTTGCATAAAACACAAACAAATTTATCTAATCTAAATGAGGAGATGGAAAGACTAATAGATCTCTTCGAAAGAAAGGGCGCGAAGTCGCTTATTTTATGATTGTAAATACTCGTCCCGCATCTTTATCTGAAAATATCAATCTTCTTGCAAGAGATCAAATGCTAGATATGAAAAATATCCATCTATCCATACTAGAGCCAAATGAAAGTTCTTTGGATAATCAGAGATTTGATTTGTATGTAGGCAAAATTTCAGCTTACAAGAATATTATTTTTACCAGTCAGTCTGCAGTAAAATTTGGTTCAAAAATTCTTAATTTGAGAGATCTTTCTAAAGTATTTGATGGTGAGGTCTATTCAATTGGTCCAGCCACATCTCTAGAACTTCAAAAAATAGGAATTAATCCAGTAGTTGCACAGTCCCATAATTCTGAGGGGTTATTAGGGACAATTAAAAATAAAGTAGGCAGGAGTTTATTGTTTTGTGGCAAAAACTCTAGAGGTTATTTAAAAGATAATTTAACAAATTTAGATGTAATCGATTGCTATGACCTAGTATTCAATGCAAGTGAATTAAACCAACTGGATGAGAGTGATGAAATTATTCTTGTATATAATTTCAAAACATTAGATTTCATTGTTTCGTCGCTAGATATAGAAATTTTAAATTCCAAAGTTTTTATTGTTGCTTCTAATAGAATTTTAGAGCAATTAAAAGAGTCTAGAAAAAATATTGAGGGTCTTAAGGTATACGTTGCAGACGAGCCAAGTGACCTTCAGATGCTTAAAAAAGCATCAAGCTTTATCTAGTCTTTTTACCATTACCAGATTTCATAGAAGTAAAGAACTCATCGTTTGTTTTAAATGATTTGAGTCTGTCAATTAAGAATTGAATACCTTGAGTATCTTCCATCTCATCTAATATTTTTCTTAAAACCCACATTCTTTGAAGCTCATCATCAGCTGTAAGTAAGTCCTCTCTTCTGGTTCCAGAACGTCTAATGTTGATGGCAGGGTATATTCTTTTTTCAGCAATCTTCCTCTCTAAATGTATCTCCATGTTGCCCGTACCTTTAAATTCTTCATAAATAACTTCATCCATTTTTGAGCCAGTATCAACCAGAGCAGTAGCTAAAATGGTTAGACTTCCGCCCTCTTCTAAGTTTCTTGCAGCACCAAAAAATCTTTTTGGTCTTTCAAGAGCATTTGAATCAACACCACCACTTAAAATTTTACCTGAAGCGGGCTGAACAGAGTTATAAGCCCTTCCTAAACGAGTGATAGAGTCTAAAAGTATTACAACATCTTTCTTATGCTCAACAAGTCTTTTTGCTTT
>CAZFYG010000008.1:3284-54682 GCA_964523375.1 uncultured Gammaproteobacteria bacterium
CCCCTTTGGCCCTTTCCTATAGGTGCTATTAAATCAATAATTCTTGATGAAAGATCTTCTTTGGAGCCACTACCTTGTTCAAGGGAAAGTCTTTCATTTGGAAATAATGGAGTTAGGTTTTCAAATAAAATCTTGTTTTTTGTTTTTCTTGGGTCTTCACCATTAATAGTATCAACCTGAATTAACGCAAAGTATCTTTCCTTATCTTTAGGGGTTCTAATTTTCCCAGCAACAGAATCTCCCTTTCTTAGATTAAATTTTCTTATTTGGCTAGGCGAAACATATATATCATCTTCACCTGCGCAATATGAGCCCTCAGGAGATCTTAAAAAACCAAAACCATCATTTAATATTTCTAAAACACCGCCACCATATATATCAACACCTTCAGAAGCTTTGAATTTAAAAATCTTGAATATTATTTCTTGTTTTTTAAGCCTGCCCACATCTTCTAATCCAAGGTCTTTTGCAATATCAACGAGCTCGCTGATTGGTTTAACTTTAATTTCGGTTAGGTTCATTTGGTTTCCCTATGTATTAGTTATATTTGGATTTTTGAGAATTATTGGAAATATATAAATCAGATCTTTAAAAAATCATAAATCTTTTTGAGCAAAGATGCAAAACAAATGACTTCTTATTTAGCTTTTGTAATAAATTCTTCAAGTTGCTGCTTAGTCAAGGCTCCGACTTCTGTGCCAATAGCCTCACCATTTTTAAAAAGCATTAGTGTTGGTATCGACCTAATACCATATTTCACTGCCGTATCTCTGTTAGAGTCAACGTCCATTTTACAAACCATAATATCTGTATTTTCGTTAGCTATCTCTTGAACTGTAGGAGCTAGTTGTTTGCAAGGCCCGCACCATTCTGCCCAAAAATCAACCAATACAGGTTTATCGGAATTTAATACATCAGTATCAAAGTTATCTTGGTTTACTATATTTACATTACTCATTATTTGTTTAACTCCTTGGAAATTTCTTTTGCTGCATATGTAAGAATTGCATCTGCACCTGCTCTTTTAAAGCATAAAATTGATTCTAGCATAACTTTCTTATCTAACAAGCCATTCTCAATAGCATGCTTCAACATGCTGTATTCTCCGCTAACTTGATATGCGAATGTTGGAATTTGAAATACTTCCTTAACCTTAGATATTATGTCTAAGTAGGGCATACCTGGTTTTACCATTACCATGTCTGCACCTTCATTAATGTCCATTGCAACCTCATGGATAGCCTCATCAGAGTTTGCTGATGACATTTGATAGGAAGATTTAGAACTATTGCCAAGTTTAGAAGATGATTTCACTGCTTCTCTAAAAGGACCGTAAAAGCTAGAACTATATTTAGCTGCGTAAGACAAAATAATAGTATTTTTAAAGTTGCTTTCCTCTAATGCCTCTCTTATAAATTTTACTCTTCCATCCATCATGTCAGACGGAGCAATAATGTCTGCTCCAGCATTTGCTAGACATAACGCCTGTTTTACAAGAGCGCTTACCGTTGAATCATTATCTACATAGCCATCAATAAGAACTCCGTCATGGCCATGATTTGTATAAGGATCTAAAGCGACATCAGAGATAATAATTAAATCTGGATAATGTTCTTTGATAAGTTTTATAGCAGAGCATGCTAAGTTATTTTCATTGAAAGCCTCTGAGCCTGCTTCATCACGCTTTAATGAATCAATTACAGGAAAGATTGCTATGGATTTTATGCCCAGTTCGCATATCTCGCGAACTTCTTTTATTAAAACATCTAGCCCATATCTAAAGACATTTGGCATCTTGTCAATCTCTTCAATTCCATCAGAGTCTTTTACAAAAATAGGCTGTATCAGATCATCTGTTGTGATTTTATTTTCATCAACAATATCTCTTATAAAAGAGTTTGATCTAAGCCTTCTTAATCTTGTGAGTGGAAATTTTCTATTTAACATATTTAATCAGTAACAGCGCCAAGGCTTGCAGATTTTACACTTTTTGCATATTTTGACAAAACTCCTTTTGATGGAGGTGTTTTTGGATTCTTCCATAAGGCAAGTCTTGAGTTAATTTCATCATCATTAATATTTAATGTCAGTTGGTCATTGTCAGCGTCAATTGTAATTCCATCACCATCTTCAATGATAGCGATAACCCCGCCATCAGCAGCTTCAGGAGTTATATGCCCAACAACAAAACCATGAGTTCCACCAGAAAATCTTCCGTCGGTAATAAAAGCAACTTCATTGCCTAGGCCTTGGCCCATTATTGCAGAAGTAGGTTTAAGCATTTCTCTCATACCAGGTCCGCCCTTAGGACCCTCATACCGAATAACTACTACGTCACCAGCCTTTATATCTTTTGAAAGGATTGCCTCAACCCCTTCTTCTTCTGAATTAAACACTCTTGCGGATCCAGTAAATGATGTGCCTTCTTTGCCAGTTATTTTTGCAACAGCTCCGTCCTTGGCAAGATTGCCATAAAGTATTCTTAGATGACTATTTTCTTTTATTGGATTGCCAAAAGCTCTAATAATATCGTTATTTTTATATGGCTTAACATTTTCAAGATTCTCTCCAAGAGTTTTGCCAGTTACTGTAATGCAATCTCCATTTAAGATACCTTTTTCAAGCATCATTTTCATTAAAGGCTGAATGCCGCCTGTAGCATTAAGCTCGGACATGAAGTGCTTTCCAAAAGGTTTTAAATCAGCCAGTACAGGTGTTTTTTTACCTATCCTTGTGAAGTCGTCAAGGCAGATTTTAACCCCAATAGCATCAGCCATAGCTATTATATGTAGGACTGCGTTTGTTGAGCCACCAAGAGCTATGACAACAGCAATAGCATTTTCAAAAGCTTCTTTTGTCATGATATCTGAAGGCTTAATATCATGGTTTAGTAAATTTAGAATTGCTTTGCCTGCGTCTCTGCAATCAGATTTTTTATCACTCGATACAGCATCTTGGCTACTGCTTCCAGGCAAACTCATTCCCAAAGCCTCTACTGCAGATGCCATTGTATTAGCGGTATACATCCCACCGCATGAACCCGGGCCTTTAACAGAGATTTTTTCTACATGAATCAGCTCATGCTCAGGAAGATCACCCTTTGAAAATTCACCTGTTTTCTCACATACTGTAACGTAGTCAGTATTCTCACTACTTGGTTTAATAGAACCTCCATATACAAAAATAGACGGGCGATTTAGCCTTGCCATACCAATAATGCAGCCAGGCATATTTTTATCACAGCCCCCAATAGATATAACGCCATCGTAACCAAGGCAGCCAACTACTGTTTCGATTGAGTCTGCAATGACCTCTCTTGAGACTAATGAATACTTCATTCCTTGAGTTCCCATGGAAATACCATCTGATACTGTTATGGTATTGAATAAAACTCCTTTTCCGCTTGCACTATTTACAGCAGTCTCTACGACCTCTGCCAATTCATTTATATGCATATTACATGGTGTTACTTTCGCACCTGTTGATGCAATTCCAACAAGAGGTTTTTTAAAATCTTCCGAAGTGAAGCCCACTCCTCTGAGCATTGATCTTGAAGCAGATTGATTTGGTCCATCAACTAAATCTTTTGAGTACTTTCTATTCATAATACCTAGCCTGATGCATAACTTAAGGCAGCATTCAGTAGCCTTTTTGTATAATCTTCTTTTGGAGAATCAAAAACATCTTTAGATGGCCCAGCTTCAATAATTCTTCCTTGCTTCATTACAAAAATAGTGTCTGACATTGATCTAATAACTTTCAAGTCATGGCTTATAAATAGATACGTTAGAGAGTACTCATTTTGCAAGTCTTTAAGAAGTTTTATGACCTGTATTTGAATGGAACGGTCTAATGCCGATGTAGGTTCATCTAAGATCATAAATGCTGGACTCATAATAAGTGATCGCGCTATAGCAATTCTTTGCCTTTGACCTCCTGAAAACTCATGAGGATACTTAGACTTATCAGATGGGTTTATACCCACGTCATTTAATACCTTATCAATTTTTTTATTCTTCTCTTCTTTAGAGAAAGCAAAGTGGACTCCCAAACCTTCGCCAACTATCTCTCCAATTGTCATCCTTGGAGAAAGTGAACCATAAGGATCTTGGAAGATAATTTGAATATCTTTTTTTAATTTTTTTGTTTGTTGTGATGTGTTTTTACCAATATCCTTACCATCGTAAATAATATTGCCTTCATAGGGTATTAAGTTTGCAATAGCTCTTCCAAGGGTTGATTTTCCAGACCCTGATTCGCCCACAAGGCCAATGGTTGAATTTTCTTTAATCAAAAAAGATATATCTTTTACAGCATGAAAAGATTCCTTTTTAAAAGGATTTGACGAAGGTATATTATAAAAAACATTTAAGTTTTGTATTTCTAGCAAAGTTAAATCATTTGTTGAGAAATTTTCTTTGGGCTGAGGCTCTGCATCTAACAATTTTTGAGTATATTCATGCTGAGGATTTTCAAATACAGTTTTTGTATTTCCCTTTTCAACAATCTTACCATCTTTCATAACACAAACTTCATCAGAGAACTTTTCCACTAATCCAAGGTCATGTGTAATGAAAAGAATTGACATTCCAAGCTCTTTTTGAAGCTTAGTCATCAAGTCTAATATCTGGGCTTGTATTGTTACATCAAGAGCAGTAGTTGGCTCGTCTGCAATCAAAAGATCGGGCTTATTAACAAGGGCCATTGCAATCATTATTCTCTGCCTTTGACCTCCAGATAGCTCATGTGGATATGCTGTAAACCTTCTATCAACATCATCAATTTCAACTAATCTCATTAAATTTTTAGCTTCATCATCAGCCTCAATTTTAGATTTTTTTGAATGAAGAAGAATTGATTCTGTAATTTGATTACCTACTCTATGGTAAGGGTTTAGAGATGTCATTGGCTCTTGGAAGACCATAGAAATAATATTGCCACGTATTTTAATAAGTTCACTATTTGGTGCATCTATAACCTCCTTATCATTAAAAAGAATTGAGGAAGCCTTTGAGTAAGAAGCCTGTGGTCTTGGAAGCAATTGAAGAATTGACATTGCCGTTACAGACTTTCCTGAGCCTGATTCACCCACAAGAGCTAGGGTTTGATTTCTTTCAATATCAAAGCTAATTCCATCAACTGCTAGGAAACTTTTATCTCTTACCTCAAAACTAATACTAAGGTCTTTAACCTTTAAAATTTTACTCATAATATTTTCTTATATTCATCTAAAAAATTATCTACTGCTAATTTTGCTTTCTTTAGTTTACTCATAGAAGCAAAGCCATGAATTAATGATGGATAATGCAGTTGGTGAATATTAATATGTTTTTGATGTAATAGGTAGGCATATTTCTCCGCCTCATCACACAAAGGATCGAATCCAGCAGTGACAATAATAGATTTTGGAAATTTATCCTTTTGAAATACTCCTGTCAAAAGATCAAAGCAGGGGTTGTTATTGTTGACATTATTGTCAGACAATTTTTTCCATATCCATCGCATATTTGAGGCAGTCAAAAAATAATTGGATTCAAAGAGCTTAAATGATTCTGTTTCACAACCCGGACTAATCATTGGATAGATAAGCAACTGGCTATCTGGAAGTGGTAAATTATCTTGACTTAACTTGTATGACAAAGATGCAGCAAGGTGTCCGCCTGCGCTATCTCCACATAGGCTTATATTTTTTGGCAAAATCCCTGAATTCAATAGCCACTCATATGATGTCATGGCATCATCTAATGCAATAGGAAATTTATTTTCTGGCGATAATGAATAGTCTAGCGAATAGATTTCTGCCCCCAAATAAGCAGAATAATACATTAATAGCTCATGATGTGTTTCGATACTACCAAACGCGTACCCTCCTCCATGAAAATATAGAATTGATTTATTGGTGCGCGATTTAGATGGTAAGTATTTCCTTACTCTTAACTTAGATTGGCCTATTTGAATGTCCTCAAATAAAATACTTTGGATTGGCCTTGCCACAGTAGATATAAAACTAGCTCTTGACTCATAAGATGATCTGATTCTTGGGATATCAATATTTACTATTTCATCTAGATCTTTTGTTGGTATGAAATTAATAAAAATTTTAGTTTGAGAATCTAATACATGCCCGCGTGAGACGGTCTTGTTAAAAATTCCAATAAACTCAAAAAACCATGCTGGTAAAAAAAAGAAAAAATTTAAAATTATTTTTTTAAACATAGTTACTACTTTAAACTTTTAATCGCAAATTTTCTTCCTTTTGATTGATACAAAGTTTATTATTTTGAGATGTTAAAAGCATTTAAGATTATGGTGGCAGCTATCCTTATAACTCACACAAGTTATGCAAGTGCCTTTCTTGATAAAAATGAAGTTATTTTAAATGCATCTGAGGCTTTTGCTATCTCAGGTTTTAAAAAAAATAATATTGTAGATATTAGTTGGACTATCGAAAATGGTTACTATATGTATAAAAAATCATTTAAGCTCAGTAATCCAAATAACGAATATAGCTTTCAAATTTTAAGCTCAAATGAATCAACTTTTAATGATGAATATTTTGGAGAAGCTCAAATATTTAAGGGGCAGCTTTCCCTTCGCTTTGAATTAGAGAAAGACTTCAATATGGATAGTATGTTGGTATACTTTCAGGGATGTTCAGAATCAGGGTTTTGCTACCCATTACAAAAATTAAATCTGTCCGATATAATCTTTTAAGTTCTTGAAAAATTATTTTAAAATCTGTTAAAATCTGTAATATGAAAATTTTACTTGTCAATGGACCAAATTTGAATCTTCTCGGAAAAAGAGAAAATAGTCACTATGGCGATATTGATCTTAAAAAAATTGAAAGTAACCTTAGTGACTTAGCTCAAATGCATAAAAGTGAAATTAGTTTTTTTCAAAGCAATGCTGAGCATGAAATAGTTGATGAAATACAAAAATATATTGATGGAAGTATTGATTCAATTATTATAAACCCAGGAGCCTTTACGCATACAAGTATTGCAATAAGAGATGCTCTGCTTGCTGTAGATATTCCTTTTTATGAAGTACATATTTCAAATATATTTTCAAGAGAAGAATTTAGACATCATTCATATTTCTCGGACAAAGCAACTGGTGTAATATGTGGGCTTGGAGCTGCAGGGTATGAATATGCGCTCCTTGATGCAATTTTAAAATTTAAATAATAATTATGGATATAAGAAAAATAAAAAAACTAATAGAGATGCTGCAAGAATCAGATCTCACTGAAATAGAAGTTGGTCAGGGGGATGAATCAGTTAGGATTAAAAGAGGTGGAGCCTCTCAAATTTTAACCACCACTCCATCAAGTAACCAATATACTGCAGATGTTCAAGTTGCACCTCAACAACTGACACCTCAGGTAGAAACAGTATCTGGCCACACAGTGAAGTCGCCTATAGTTGGTACTTTTTATAGGAGGCCCGGGCCAGACAAGAACCCATTCATAAAAGTTGGTGATGCGGTAGAAGTTGGTGATGTTTTGTGCATTATTGAAGCCATGAAAATGATGAACGAAATTAAATCTGAATATAGTGGAAAAATAACTGCTATAAATGCTGAAGATGGCGATCCAATTGAGTTTGATCAACACATAATAACAATAGAATAAAATGTCTTATAAAGTTCTCATTGCTAATAGAGGAGAGATAGCCCTGCGTGCCATGAGAGCATGCAAAGAATTAGGCTTGCAAACCGTTGCAGTTTACTCAAATGCTGATAAGGATCTTAAACATTTAAAGTTTGCAGATGAAACTGTCTGCATCGGCCCAGCTTCCCCAAAATTAAGTTATTTAAATGTTGCATCTATTTTATCTGCGGCTGAATTAACTGAGGCAAATGCTATTTATCCAGGATATGGGTTTCTTGCAGAAGATCCTAATTTTGCAGAAATGTGTGAAAAGAGCGGCTTTAAGTTTATTGGCCCAAGTTCAGACATTATTAGAAGAATGGGAGATAAGATTACCGCTAAGACACTGGCTGAAAAATCAGGGATTCAAATTGTTCCTGGGTACAAAGGCGATTTGCCTAAAGATAAATCAGAACTATCAAAAATTGTCGATCAAATAGGATATCCAATCATGATCAAAGCCACAGCAGGCGGTGGCGGAAGAGGGATGAGGATGGTAAGAGATGAGTCTGAATTATTTAATTCTCTAGAGGTTACCGTTCAAGAGGCTCTTAATGCATTTGGTAATGGAACTGTTTACCTAGAGAAATTTATTGAGAATCCAAGACATGTTGAAGTTCAAATTGTTGGCGATGGAAAAGGTGGAGCAATACATCTAGGCACTAGGGATTGCAGTATGCAAAGAAAACATCAAAAAATTATAGAAGAAGCACCGGCGCTTGATGTGAATGAAAAATCCCTTCAAAAAACACTTAATGCTTGTGTAGAGCTATGTAGGGAAATTAAATATGAAGGAGTGGGGACTATAGAGTTTCTTTATGAAAATGAGGAATTTTACTTTATTGAAATGAATACTCGTATTCAAGTAGAGCATCCAGTTACGGAGATGATAACAGGTTATGACCTTGTAAAAGCCCAATTAAGAATAGCTTTGGGAATGGAGATTAAGCTAGATCAAAGTGAGATAAATTTTAAAGGGCATGCTATTGAGTGCAGAATAAATGCTGAAGATCCAAGAACTTTTCAACCATCTCCAGGGTTGATTACTAAAATGCATACACCTGGTGGATTTGGCATTAGATATGATTCTCATATTTATGGAGGATACAAAGTACCTCCATACTATGACTCACTATTGTCAAAAATAATAACGCTTGCGAATACAAGAGAGTCTGCAATAAAAAGAATGCTGAGCGCTCTTGATGAATTTTTTGTTCAAGGAATAAAAACAAATCACTCTCTTCACCAAGATGTGCTAAATGACAAAACTTTTAAGGAAAATAAACACACCATTAATTATCTTGAAAGAGAATTTTTGCCCAATAACTATGAGTGAATATAGCCCATCTAAAATTGAAGAATCTATCCAAAAAATATGGAAAGACGAAGAGCGCTTTAAATCAGTACCGGATGATAGGGAGAAATTTTATTGCTTATCAATGTTTCCCTACCCTTCTGGCAAGTTGCATATGGGTCATGTTAGGAACTATACAATTGGCGATGTTATCTCTAGGTATAAAAAAATGCAGGGGTTTAATGTATTTCAACCAATGGGGTGGGATGCTTTTGGGCTGCCGGCTGAAAATGCTGCAATAGCAAATAAAGTAAGTCCTTCTGAATGGACTAAACAGAATATTGAATATATGAAAGGTCAATTAAATTCTCTTGGTCTTGGATATGATTGGTCTAAAGAATTAAGAACTTGCGAACCTACTTACTATAAATGGGAACAACTTCTTTTTAAAAAATTCCACGAAAAAGGGCTCGTTTATAAAAAGAAATCTTTTGTAAACTGGGATCCAGTAGATGAAACAGTTCTTGCAAATGAGCAGGTTATAGATGGCAAAGGTTGGAGGTCAGGTGCTCAAGTCGAGATTAAAGAAATTGATCAATGGTTTATCAAAATAACAGACTATGCAGATGAATTATTAGACTCTTTAGATGGACTTGATTGGCCAGAAAATGTAAAAACTATGCAAAGGAATTGGATTGGCAAATCTAATGGTGCACATATCAAGTTTAAGATTGAAAACTCTGATGAGTATCTAACTATATTTTCTACAAGACCCGATACTATATTTGGAGCGAGTTTCTTGGCTATATCACCTCAGCATGAAATTGCTATTAATCTAGGTAAAAAAAATTCAGATGTAAAAAGCTTCTTAAATAAATGCAAGGAAGTTAAGGCAGCGGAAGCTGATATGGCAAAGGCAGAAAAGCTTGGAATTAAAACAGGCTTAAATGTAATTCACCCATTAACAGGAAATAAAATACCGCTATGGATAGGTAATTTTGTTCTACTTGATTATGGTACTGGGGTTGTGATGGGTGTTCCTGGTCATGATCAAAGAGACTTTGAATTTGCTTCCAAATATGATTTGGACATCAAGCAAGTTATCAGTGGTAAGCCTGATGAATTGCCCTTACTTGAGAAAGGAAAACTTCTAAACTCAGGAAATTATGATGGTCTTGAATCAGAAGAGGCTATTTCAAAGATTATTGAAGAGCTTAAAAGCAGTGATCTTGGGGAAGGTTTAGTTCAATTTAGATTAAGAGATTGGGGCGTAAGTAGGCAAAGGTACTGGGGATGTCCTATACCTGTTTTATATAAAGATGGTGTTCCATCGCTTGTCGATGAAAGTGAGCTGCCTGTTGAGCTTCCAAAACTTCCCGAAGGATCAGGGCCAATTCCACTCAGTCAAAATGATGACTTTATTAACTCCAAAATAGGATATAAAAGAGAGACGGATACTTTTGATACATTTATGGATTCCTCTTGGTATTATGCAAGGTTTCCATCTGCTGACAATGATGATCGGGTATTCGACAAAAACTCAAATTACTGGCTACCTGTAGATTTATATATTGGAGGTATTGAGCATGCAATTCTTCATCTGCTTTACTCAAGATTTTTTCACAAGGCCCTAAGAGACCTTGGTCTTGTTAATGGCGATGAGCCATTTAAGAAGCTACTAACTCAAGGTATGGTTTTGAAAGATGGTGCTAAGATGTCAAAATCTAAAGGAAATACAGTTGATCCTCAAGCATACATTGATAAGTATGGAGCAGATACTGTGAGGCTGTATATGATGTTCACCTCTCCACCAGAACAAAGCCTTGAATGGTCTGAAGCCTCCGTTGAAGGCTCCTCAAGATTTCTAAAAAAATTATGGTACTTAATTGATGGTCGAAAATATACATTAATTAATGAGCCTCAGTCTTTAAATAAAGATGAAAAAAAATTAAGAAGAAAGGCTCATATTTCTTTAAATAAAATCATGAATGACTATGAAAATAGGCATTCATTCAATACTGCAATTGCAGCAATTATGGAGCTTTTTAATTCAATACCTGAATCATTTAAAGAAGATGATGCAAGTGAGACTGAAATATTTTGCTTAAATGAGGCAATAATATTTATCCTTACAGCAATTCATCCAATAGCACCGCATCTTTCTGAGTATTTGTGGAATAATTTTACAGCTGGCATGCTTGGAAATATTGATACTTCTTGGCCATCTACAGATAAGGCCCTTATGGAAGCAGAAAGCTTTCAACTTGTAATTCAAGTAAACGGAAAAGTTAGGGGCAAGATTGAAATTGATAAAAATTTGCCACAAGATGAAGTGGAAAGTGTTGCTAAAGAAGTCGAAAATATTAAAGCCAATTTAGAAAATCAAACTATAAGAAAAGTTATTTATATCAAAGAGAAAATTATTAATTTTGTGATATAAAATATCTAATGATGTTTTCAAGACAAAAATATATATTCATTTTTTCACTAGTATTAATGATGAGCTATGGCTGTGGCTTCATGCCGCTTCAAAATACAAATACAAAAATAAATTTCACCATTGCAAAAGACTTACCAAAGAGCTTTAAGGCAAAAATACTTGCTATACCGAATCATGAGGAGTCTAGCAAATTGGAAGTAGCTGTTAATAGCTATGATTTTAAAAAATATGAAGTATTTGGAGGGGTTTCAATTAGATCTCTTGAGGGCGAGTTAAAACTTAGTTTAAGTATTTCAATAAGTTCAAAAAACGGCATTATTAAAACTAAAAATTTTGTAGTAATGAAAAGATATAAGACAAATGAGTTAAATCCTTTTTCACAAAACGAAGCTGTAAAGCTACTAAGAGATCAAATGGAAGATAGCTTAATTGAGCAAATAATGCTTGAGGTAAATTTAATTGAAATGTGACGGCCTTTCATATCAAAAATATATTAACAAAGGCCTTAATATATTCTTTCTCTTTGGTCCTGAAGTAGTCCTAAAAAATAATGCTAAGGACGATATAAGGGTACATCTTGCTGCTCAAGGGTTTGTTGAAAAAAAAATTGTAAAAGATAAAGAAATTGATCGCTTAGATAAAGTTATTACTGAAAGCATAGGAGGATCTCTTTTTGCATCTAAGATAATAATAGAAATATCACATACTAAAGGAAAAATACCGGAGTCAATTCAGTCCATAGCAGATATGGACTATGTTAGATCAAGAGATGATATAGCTATCATTATTGATTCTCATGTTGATAAGGTGGGCAGTTCTTTAAAATGGTTTAAGAAAATGGAAGAGATTGCTCTTATTATTGAATCTAAAAAACTTAAATCCTTTGAAGAAAAAATTTGGTTAAAACAACAACTTAGTTTCATAGATAGCTCAAAAAGATCAGATCTTGTAAATAAAATTTCTGCATTAAGCTCTAGCAATCTTGTTGCTCAGCAAAATGAAATAAAACTCCTTAAATTAATGAGCTCACCTGAAAATATCTATAACAATGAACCTATGAAGGATCAGGCTGAGTTTATGCCATTTGAATTAGAGGATAGAATTATAAAGGGGGATGTAAAAGGCGCGATTAGAATAGTGAGCTCAATTAAAGAGCTTGAAAGTCATTATGCAGCTCTATTGGTATGGGTAGTGGGTAAAATTATCAACAACGCAGCATCTGCAATGCAGTCATCAAGACCTGATGCTGCTCTAATTAAACTAGGCGTTTGGAATAATAAAGTTGGTGATTACAAAGCTCTAATGTCTAAATTTGAACTCAAGGATATGATTAATTTTCAAAAAAAAGTATTTCAATTAGATCTTTCAAACAAGGGCATCAATAAAGCAAATTTTTGGGAAAGATTAACTGATTTAATTATGGAGCTGACTAGAGATTGAAGAAATTTTTATTAAATGCTAATTTGCATTTTTTAAAAAGAGCATTTTCATCGCTAATACTATGCTCAAGGTTATCAATATCATAGATCTCAGCCATCCCTTTGGTTGAGCTAGTTAACCAAATTTTAGTAGCTTGAGAAAGAGTATCAATACTAAAGTCATCCTCAATAACATCGATGCCATTTTTTTTAAAAATATCAATTGACATACTTCTTGTGATGCCCGGAAGGATGTTGTTATTTAACTTTGGAGTGCAAACTTTATCATTATTAATAAAGAAAATATTTGAGGCTCCTGCCTCAGTAATATTTCCAAATTTATGCATAATAATTTCATTACAGCCTTTGCGATGTGCTTGATTCATCATCAAGGTATTTGGAAGAAGTGAGGTTGATTTAATATCACACCTTCCCCATCTAATATCGTCGCAAACTAAAACTTTAAATTTTTGATCATCAAAAGCATGATTTTTTACGTATCCAAAATATTCAATTTCAATATTGTTGTGATAAATATGATTTCTTATCTGATCTACTCCTCGAGATACTTGATAGTAAACATATCCATTTTTAAATTTACAAGATTCAATGAGTTGTGATATTTCCCTCGAAGCTAGAGACTGATCTATATCAATATCTATGGCATTTGCACTTCTTTGAAGCCTGGCAAGATGCTCACCAAAACCAATAGCAGTACCTTCAAAAAAAGGTACAACTTCATATACGCTATCTGAGAAAGTATATGCTCTGCTAAGCGGAGAAACTTGAATATTATCTAAAGAGTCAAAATTACCTTGATAGACTGCGTTAATTTGATCCATTATCATTTAATCCGAATAAGCTCATTACCCATAGAATAAACTTAGACCATACTCTTCCAAAAAAACCTTTAGAATCGATATTTTCCAACGCGACCAGATCCTCTGAGTAGACCACTTCATCACCACTTACTATTTCCAGCGAGCCAATCAGCTCTCCTTTTTTTATAGGTGCCTGTATATTATTTTTATGCTTATAGTTTATTTTAAGATCTTTAAAAGAAGTTCTTGGCAATGTTAAGGAGACATCTTTTATGACTCCTATTTTTAATGAATCAGCTAAACCACCCCAGACTGTAATTTCTTTAAGTTGCTGATCAGCAGAAATTACTTTTTGTGTCGCAAAAAACCTGAAGCCATACTCTAATAGTCTTTGGGTATCAGAAAATCTATCCTTATCAGAGTTGCTACCAGCAACAACTGTTATAAGTCGCATCCCGCCTCTTTTTGCAGACCCTACTAAACAATAACCGGCCGCATCAGTGTGACCTGTTTTAACACCATCAGCTGACTCATCACGCCATAATAATTTATTTCTATTCAGCTGTTTTATATTATTAAAAGTAAATTGTTTTTGCTTATACAAAGAATATTCTTCTGGAAATTTATTTATGTAGTTTGATGTCAAATTTGCCAAATCTTTTGCTGATGAAAAGTGATTTTCGCTTGGCAGCCCAGTTGCATTTTGGAAGAGTGTATTATTCATTCCAAGCGATGCTGCATAAGCATTCATTAAGTCTACAAAGCCCTCTTCAGTGCCTCCTGCATATTCAGCTATTGCTACAGAAGCGTCATTTCCAGATTGGATCATTATTCCTTTGAGCAAGTCTGATACTTTAACTCTTTTGCCAGCCTCTATGAAAGTTTTAGAGCCTTGCATCTTCCAAGCCTTTTCGCTAATCAAAACATCGTCCTCTAATGATATTAAGCCATTAGATATTTGATCAGCAACAACGTAGCTAGTCATGATTTTTGTCATGCTTGCTGGTTCAATTGGATTTTCAGAATTAAATTCAGCAATTACAGTCCCAGTATTTGGTTCAAGCAATATATAGCTTTTTACGTTAAGAGGTGGGGAGTCTGGAACAAAGCTCTGTGACTCTGCAATTGAGGAAAATAGTATTATTGATGTTAAAAGTAGTTTTTTCATTTTTTTAGCTCTTCTGATAAGTAATATACTGCCATTGCGTAAAAGTGGCTAATATTATATTTAGTAATTGCAATAAAATTATCATCTCCGATGAAATATAAATCTTTTTTCTTTCTTACTAAGATTTTTTGGCCTGCAAATAATTTATTTTCATTTTTGATATTATTTAACTTAGCCAAGCTTTTGGTTGATAAATCATTTTGCAAGGCTATATCGGATAAAGTATCTCCGCTTTTAACAATATAATATATATCTTCTCCCTCAGAAAATAATAGAGGAATAAATTTATTTGAGGCAGGGTTTGGAGTGTATGTAAGCCTTGGCGTATTTAGCTTTACTTCCTGAATTATCTGGCCGTCCCTTTTCCAACCACCCCTCTTAACAAGATAATTTGCTACGCTTCCAATCGCGTCATCAACCGAGCCAAATAGGTCAGCAACACCATCATCATCGTAATCAATCGCATACGATCTATAGCTTGATGAAATAAACTGGCCATAGCCCATGGCGCCAGCATATGACCCTTTAATTTTTAAAATATCTAGATTGTTTTCTCTTGTTAAAAGAAAAAAATTAATCAACTCACTTCTAAAAAATTTTGAGCGCCTTGGATAATCTAGACCTAAGGTGAAAAGACTGTCTATTACTCTATGATTTCCTTGAATTTTTCCATATCTGGTTTCAACACCAATAATTGCTGCAATTATTTCTTTAGGTACACCAAAATCATCCTCTGCTCTTTTTAGGGTTGCAAGATTTTTTTCTATAAAAATTTTACCATTTTGTATTCTCTTGTTTTCAATAAAAATTGCCTTATACCTATCCCAGGTAAGAGTAAACTCAGCTGGACTAGACATATCATCTAATATTTTTTGTTTTTTCTTGGCATTAAAAACTATCTCTTCGACATAGCTTTTTTCAAAATTATGGATATTTACAAGCTCCTCTACGAGATCATTTGAATCTGGGTGGTTTAAATAATTTGCAGTGCTATTGGCTGAAAAGAAAAGGATTATTATTGTAAAAAATTTATTCATCGTTGCATTAGTTTTTTGTGAGAAGCCATAGAGATTATAATCCCAAAAGCTATATAAAATGATAACAAAGATGACCCGCCTTTGCTTATAAATGGTAGCGGCATCCCGACTACTGGGATCAAACCCGTAACCATTGCCAAATTTATGAATAAGGTGGAAGCAAATACCAAGCTAAGACCCCCAATTGTCAACCTACAAAACCTATCTCGAGCATTAAAAGCTAAATACATACACCTTAATAGTATGAACATGTACACAGATAAAAGTATGCATACTCCAATAAAGCCAAACTCTTCTGCTATAACTGCAAAAATAAAGTCTGTTTCTGTCTCAGGTAAAAAGTCTAGGTGAGACTGTGAACCTGCTTCAAAACCCTTTCCAGAAATTCCTCCTGAGCCTATGGCAATTTTAGACTGGGTAATATTCCACCCACTTCCAAAAGGGTCAGCGCTTGGATCAAGCGATGTCAATATCCTTTGCTGTTGGAAAGGCTGAAGAAAATTATTCCATAGAAATGGAAGTGATATAAGAAAGACTAAAACAGACGACCCTATAAATTTCCAACTAAGGCCTGCAAAAAATAAAATATAAATACCTGCCATTGAAACAACCAAGCTTGTACCTAAATCTGGTTGGCGAGCAATAAGAAAAAAACAAATGCCAATAATTAAAAGGCTTTTAAAAGTATTCCGTATATCTATAGGAATAGGTTTTTCAAATAAATATGATGCAAGATATATAGGCAGAGCTATCTTAACCAATTCAGAAGGCTGAAGGGTAAAAACTCCTAAATCCAGCCATCGCTTCGCTCCGTTAATTTCTTTTGCAAAAAGAATTGTTATTAAAACTAATAGCAAAGAGGTTACTAAAAAGATTAAAGATAATATCTTATATATATCTGGATCTGGTTGGCTCAATATGAACATCAAAAATATACCGAATCCTACAAATATTGCCTGTTTCATGACTATGTTGATATTGCCCTGTGATGCGCTATATAAGAAGAATAGTCCCATAACGGATAATAAAGTGATGGAGATAAATAGGTATTGATCAAAAAAAATAGTAAATCTTTTAAACGATGCTTGCTTCATTCTTTGATAAGTGAGTTGAGAACTTTAACGGCAACTGGGCCAGCAACAGAACCGCCACTTTCGGCATTTTCTATAACAACACTAATTGCATATTTTGGATTAGGCATTGGTGCAAATGCAATCATAATACCGTGGTCTCTTTTTAAAATATCTTCTCTTACAATTTCATAATCTTCCTTACTATCAAGGCTGACTAATTCAACAGTTCCAGATTTAGCGGCAATATTATAAGACTTTAAATTTTTTAATCTTTTTGCAGTACCTTTTGGATTTTCAATCACTCCAATCATGCTCTTATGAATTCTATCCCAATCTTCATTGGTGATATTAGATGCTTGGAGGACTAATATATCCTTATCTATACTATTATTAATTAAAGATAATTTTTCTAACGAGCCTTTATTGCCAATAAACGCGCTGTAAAAAGCTAATTGTGCTGGGGTTGCACTCAAATACCCTTGGCCAACACCCAAGTTCACTGAGTCACCTTTAAACCAACCAAAATTTAAGTTATTCATTTTCCATTGTGGGCTTGGTAATAAACCTTTCCCAGGATTGAAGCAGTCTGCACAAATATTTTTTCCAAAACCAAAGTTTGATAAATGATCGATAAGATCATTTATTTCTGATTGATATGCTAGTGAAAAAAAGAAGGTATTTGAGCTTTCTATTAGTGCGCTCTCAAGATTAATTGTCCCATGGCCGCCTTTTTTCCAACCTCGGTATATTCTTTGATCCTCAGGTAATACAAAAAAGCCAGGGTCGTCAATTGTGTAATCCCAATTTATAATTTTATTCTCCAGACCATAGAGCCCAATTGCAGGTTTGATTGCAGATGCTGGTGAGTAACGACCCTGAGAAACTCTATCAAAAAATGGTTTATCCTTATCACTTATAAGCTTTTCAAAATTTGCTGAAGATATGCCATTTGATATCTGATTAATTGAAAATGTTGGTGAGCTTAGATAGGTAATGATTGCACCTGTTTCGATTTCAACAACTACAACTGCACCCTTCCTTCCTGCCATGGCTTCAAAAGCAACCTTTTGAGCTTCTAAATCGAGTGATGTAAATGTGTCAAAGCCATCTTTGGGTTCAATAAAATCTATTTCCTTTAGAAGCTTTCCTTTTGCATCTACTTCAAAAATTCTCTCACCAAAAAAACCCCTTAAAGAGTCATCATATGTATTCTCAATTCCAGTTTTTCCAATCAAGTATCCATTTGCATATGTAAATAGCGTTTCTCCCAACGCCTTGCCTTGAGTATTGAGAATATCAGACATGTTTTCATTATCTGCACCGCCAACGAAGCCAAGAACATGTGAAAATAGATGAGGGTACTCGCTTTCTCTCCTATACCTTTTATCAATTATAGCCTCAGGAAAAAGATAGCCTCTTACCTCAAATCTTGCTATCTCTTCATTTGATAAAGACCTCTTAACAGCAAGCTCTCTATTGTAAATTGATCTATTCTCAAACCTTTCTAAAACATACTCCCGCTCCCCATCATCAATTAAAATAACTTCATTCAATCTATCTAAATAATTACTAATATTTTCTATTTGTGCCGGTTGAATTATTAAGTCATAACTGGGAACATTATTGATTAAAATATTTCCATTTCTATCGTAAATAATGCCTCTTTTAGGCTGAACTAAAAGAGATCTTGTTTTGTTTTTTATTGATGCAAGCTCGTAACTTGAATAACTATAAACTTGGAGATTATAGGTGCGATATATAAAAGCTGAGAATAAAATGCCAAAAAAAATATAGATAAGAATTAATCTACTTTTAAAAATTCTTTTCTCAATAAACCTATCTTCAATACCAATCATTTATGATAAGGAGAATTATTTAGAATTGAAAAAGATCTATAAATTTGCTCAACTAATAATATTTTAAAGAGTCGGTGCGGAAAGGTCATCTTTGAAATTGAAATTGAGGTATCCGATGAGTTAATTACTTTTTGCGATAAACCAAACGATCCTCCAATAAGAAAATTTGTTATTTTGTTTTTTTCGGAGCATTCTTTGATTAACTTGCTAAATTCAATACTATCAAGCTCCTTGCCATTTAAATCAAAAGCTATAGTAAATGAGTCCTGTTTTATTTTTGTAGAAATTAATTTTGATTCAAGAGATTTAACCTCAGAAATAGATCTTTTGGGGTGTTGTTGCCCCTTAATCATTTCAAATCTTAAGGAAAGATTATTTGGGAGCTGTTTCTTATAAGAGTCTATGCCCTCTGATTCCCATTTAGATAATTTATTAGATACGCTAATTATATTAAAAACCATTCAGGAGTTAGTTGAGAGCAAGGTATTCTCTCCCCATAGCCCCTCTAAATCATAAAACTCCCTGGTTTCAGATCGCATAAGATTAATTACTACTGACCCACAGTCAACAAGTATCCAGCCAGAGTCAGCAGTCCCCTCGCTTCCAATTATCTCAAAATTATTATCCTTAACCTCTTCAATAAGCTTATTAGAAATAGATTTTGCATGCCTATTTGAGTTAGCTGTAGCTATTATAATTTTATCTGCAAACGATGATATTCCCTCGATATCAAGCGACAATATATCAAGAGCCTTACTATTCTCTAAGGATTCCAAGCAAACGTTTATGATTTTATTTTTTGACAAAGCTGGTTATATATAATTTATGTAATCTTAAGATATACTAAATTAAATTCAATTAAAAAGATAAGTAAATTTGGAAATTTATGGTTTAAATTTTTTGTATGCATGGCTAGAGAATAATAGTTATATTTTTTTCTACCTTGGCATTCTTTCCATTCTTATTTTTGTATTCAGCATAGTTGGTTTAAGGCTATTCATCATAGCCATTCCATCAGATTATTTTATTAATAAAAAAAGGGTTTCTGCGCTAAAAAATCGCTCTATATTATTGTGGATAATTTATATAGTCTTTAAAAATATTATTGGTTACGTTTTTATTATTATGGGATTAGTTGCTTTAGTTTTGCCCGGCCAAGGCATTTTAATGATACTTATTGGTTTGATGATGAGTGATTATCCAAAGAAATTTGATTTAGAGAAAAAAATAATAACAATTAAGACTGTAAGAAAAGGCATTAATTGGATAAGAATTAAATCCAATGTTGATAAAATAAAACTTGATTAAAAAATTATTGGTCGTTCATTCTTTCAATACATTTTGACAAAATAGCAAAACGTTGCGATGCGTCAAATGCCTCTAGCAAGCTTTGCTTTTCTTCTGAGGTTAAAGGTATTAAACCTCCTAAGTGATATGCAATTGAATCTGCCGAATCAAAGTCGACCTCAATAGGCATCTCAAGAACCTTTGGGTGTTTCATTATTTGAGTAAGGATATTTATAAATTCTGGATATTCAGCAAGAATAGCTTGATCATCAACCTCAGGGTCAACCATAGCTTCAACATCTGCAATATTTAAACCATCCTCAAGCTGGCATATATTATTGATTGAAACTTTATGCTCTGACTTAACTGTTATCCCCAACAACCCATTTGGTAGATTATTGAAGTCGATTATTTTCACATAGGATCCCTTTTTGGAGATTAAGATATTATTTTTTACATTTCCTTCATCAAAAAAAGCAATAACGAAGCCTCTATTTAACTTCAAGGACTCTTTTATCATATTGATATATCTTGGTTCAAAAATTTGGAGTGATTGGATGCTACCCGGAAGAGCAACAGACTTTAAAGGGAATACTGGTACGTTAGTTTTTTTCAAGATGTGCAATTAGTGGGTTATAGATTTTAGAGCTATCTTTATTTGTCATTATTAAAATAATATCATATTGTTCAATACAACTCTTTGTGAACTTTATTGCTCCATCAAGCGTATCAAATATTTCATTTTTATAGCTTTCATTTATCACATTATGCTTATGATCTACCCAAATAGTTTTTGCCAAAGCATTTGAGGCCTCAAAAATATCATCACCGTGGAAACCTCCAGACATTGTGTTCGAGCCAAGCTCAACAATAGCAAAAATTCTTTTGTTATTGAAATTCTTACTGAGTGCGTCTGCAGTTAACTTAATAGCAGTTGGATGATGAGCAAAGTCGTCAAATATCTTAATATTATTATACTCACCTTTGAATTCAAGCCTTCTTTTAACACCTTTAAAATTCATAAGACTAGCTATGGATGCTTCAACTGAGATACCATTTTTATATGCTCCAAGTATTGCTGATGAGTAATTTTGAAGATTGTGATCGCCAATTAAAGGAAGATCGCCAAGGTAAAATTCTTGATCTAAGATTTTTAGGTATTTATTTTTTATATCTAAATTTATATTGCCGTTATTTATAGGCACCTTATTTGACCATATTCCTCGGCCTATGACGTCAGTAGTATTTTTATTGTCATTATAAAAAATTATATTACCTGAACTTGGGATGGTCTTAATTAAATGATGAAATTGCTTTTTAATATCCTCAAGGTCTCTAAAGATATCTGCATGATCAAACTCAATATTATTGATAATTAAAGTAGATGGCTTGTAATGGATGAATTTAGATCTCTTGTCAAAAAAGGCTGAATCATACTCATCCGCCTCAACAACAAAAATAGGATCACTTCCAAGATATGCAGATTTATCAGTTGAACTAGAAATGCCCCCAACAAGATACCCTATATCTCTTCCTTGAGATAAAAAAATATGACACAGCATGTATGAAGTTGTTGTCTTGCCATGAGTTCCAGAAACTGCAATGACAATTTTTTTAGCCAGCATTTCCCCAAGAATTTCAGGGCCAGATTTAAAGGGAAGTTTATTTTCAAGAATATATTCAACGGACTCATTTCCTCGGGAAAGCGCATTTCCAATTATATAAAGATCTGCATCTGGCAATGATGATGTCTTATATCCAGATATGAGCTCAATACCAGAATCCTTAAGCTGATCTGACATAGGTGGATAGAACTGCATATCAGAGCCTGAGATATGATGACCAGAGTTTTTTAAGATATGCGCGATACCTCCCATAAAGGTTCCGCATATGCCTAGAATATGTATTCTCATAATGGTTATAATACTTTGGATGTTTTAAATTTTAAATGCAAAGGTCTATTTTATGAAAAAAAATGCTTTTTATGCTCAATCTGGTGGTGTTACAGCAGTTATAAATGCAACGGCTGGTGCCCTTCTTCTTGAAGCTAAAAATCATAAAAATAAAATTGGTAAAGTTTTTGCAGGTAAAAACGGGATCTTGGGGGCTTTGCGTGAAGATCTTATAGATACATCTAAGGAAACTTCTGCTGGAATTGAATCACTTAGTTATAGACCTGGAGGTGTTTTTGGGTCTTGTAGATATAAATTAAAGGATATTAAAACAGATATTAATCAGTACAAAAGGCTAATAGAAGTTTTTAAAGCTCATAATATTGGCTATTTTTTCTATAATGGCGGCAATGACTCAGCAGATACTGCTTTAAAGGTTTCAAAAATAAGTAAAGAGATGGGGTATGAGCTTACTTGCATAGCTATTCCCAAAACTGTTGATAACGACTTGGTAATAACAGATTCATGCCCGGGGTTTGGTTCCGCTGCAAAATATATTGCTACCTCAACCTTGGAAGGATCCTTAGATGTTCAGTCAATGTCTGAATCATCTACAAAAGTTTTTATTCTTGAGGTAATGGGAAGGCATGCAGGATGGATGGCAGCATCAAGTGTTTTGGCAAGAAGTGAGCATCAAAGTGCTCCACATATTATCCTTCTTCCTGAAATAACTTTTAATCAAAAAAGGTTTTTGGATGAGGTTAGAGGTTGTGTTAAAAATGAAGGTTATTGTGTTGTAGTTGTATCTGAGGGTGTTAAAAATTATAGGGGTAACTTCCTTGCTGAGTCAGATACAAAGGATGCATTTGGGCATGCTCAGCTTGGAGGAGTAGCTCCATTTATATCTAGCCTGGTGTCTAAGAACCTTAAAATGAAAAATCATTGGGCTGTAGCTGATTACTTACAAAGGAGCGCAAGACATATAGCGTCACAAACTGACTTAGAACATGCACAGGCTGTTGGGAGGTATGCTGTAAAATATGCAGTTGAGGGAATGAATGGGACAATGCCTGTAATTAAGAGGTTGCCAACGAAATCTTATAGTTGGTCAATTGAGCCTGCACCTTTATCAAAAATAGCAAATCTTGAAAAAAAATTGCCGAAAAGTTTTATAACAAAGAATGGTTTTGGTGTTACTAAAAAAGGTGTTGAGTATCTTCAGCCTCTTATCAAGGGCGAGGCTAAGACCGTTTTTAAGAATGGTCTACCTGAGATAAAAAAATTGAAGCTTGAGCTTGTAAAAAAGAAACTAGGGGCTTGGGATATTTAGTCATTGAGCTTATTGATGATATTGCTCACTTCATCTTGTAAGACTTTTTTATCATCTTGATTTAAAAACTCAGCCACCTCTACATCTTTGCCTTTTGATCTAAAACATAGCTTTGTAATTTCGTCAGATTTTTTATCTACTCGAAAGGAAGTAAATGTTCTAAATTCTTGCCAGCTATATTCTATTTTTTTTCTACCCTTTTGAATTAAAACTAAATCTTGAGATATAAAAATTTTTTGCTTCTGGCGACTCCAATTAAAGTTTAGATAAAATGCTGTTAATAAAATTGCTATTTCAAGGCCAGCAAATGGAAGTATTAAGACTGCTCCCACCAAAAAAAATACTGTCGCGATTCCAATGCAAACTATAGAAATGCTTAACAAAAATATGATTCTCGCAATTCCATTTAAGGATGAGTTTGGGCTAACATCTATTAAATAGCTGTCTTCACTAATTGTTTTAACAATAACCACGTTACAATAAATATATGAAAATAATTAATAAGTATGGTCATTATATAATGCCATTTTATATGCCTGCAGAATTTATTGTAAAAAAGGCAAAAGGTTCGCATGTCTGGGATACAGATGGGAAAAAGTTTATTGATCTTACTGCAGGTATTGCAGTTACAAGCCTTGGTCATAGCAATTCAGAATTAAATAATATTGTTTCCAAACAGACAAAGAGTCTTTGGCATTTATCAAACCTTTACATAAACGAGCCATCGGTAAGGTTGGCAAGCAAACTATGTAAAAATACTTTTGGAGATAAAGTATTTTTTTCTAACTCTGGGGCAGAAGCTATTGAGGCTGCTGTTAAGACAGCTCGAAAATACTCAACAAAAAAATTTCATTCGAAGAAAAATGAGATTGTGTCTTTTACAACTTCATTTCATGGGAGAACCTTAATGGGGATAACGCTTGCTCATTCAAAGGCCCTTGATAACGGCTTTGGACCCTTGCCGAAAGGAATAAAAAGCCATAAATATAATTCAACCCAGGGCTTAGACAAAGTTATTTCAGATAATACTTCTGCAATTTTGCTTGAGGTTGTTCAGTGGCAATCCGGTATAACATCTGCAAATATTAAATTTATTGCTGAGCTAAAGAAGTTAGCAAAAAAACATAACGCATTAATAATTATTGATGAGGTTCAATCAGGTATAGGAAGAACTGGAAGCTTGTTTGCTTATGAGCAGTTTAAAATAAAACCAGATATAGTTTGTTTTGCCAAAGGAATTGCTAATGGCTTGCCTTTAGGCGGAATTATAACCACCGATGAAGTATCATCTTTCATGACCCCGGGACTGCACGGAAGCACCTTTGGCGGTAATCCTATTGCCTGTGCTGTTGGTGAGAAAGTTATAGATATTATTTCAAAAAAATCTTTTCTTAACAGGGTGAAGAAAAAAGAAAAATTGTTCTTAGGCCTCCTAAAAGATATAAATAATAACTTAAACATATTTAGTGAGGTGAAATCTAAGGGGCTTTGGTTAAGTGTTACCTTTTTAGAGGATTCAAACATAATGGTTGATGAGCTTATTACAAAATGTCATCAAAATGGGCTCATGATTTTAAAGGCGAATATAGATACTGTTAGGTTCTCACCGAGTCTTATAATTGAGGATATGCTTATAGAAGAGTCTATGCAAATATTTGAAAAGACCCTTACTCAGATTCAGAATCTTTAATTTTTTGCTCTTCTGAAATAGCCTCTACTCGTTTAAGATGTCCTGCCAATATATTGCCTCTTTTGGCTCTAGAGGAAATATAATGCTGCCAATCTTTAAATGGTAGTGACCTAGATTTGCTTCCATAATGAACAACAAGATTACTGTCCCCTGCAAGAAGTTGAACATCAATCATGAACTCATCTTTAGATTTAAATTTTGCAGTTGGGATGTTTATAATTTTGTTACCCTTCCCTTTTGGCAGAATGGGAAGTTCATCAATTTTAAAAATAAGCAGCTTTCCAATATTTGATACTGCTGCTATATACTCATGTTCAGATTTCAATTTTTGAGCTTTTAAAAGACTTGCTCCGTCCGGAACCTTCATAAATGCCTTGCCAGTTTTCTTATTAGAAACTGTATTGCTGAATTCTGAAATATATCCATAGCCAGCAGAATTTGTAAAAATATATTTGTCTTCGAGATCTCCAACAAGTGATGATATAAAGCTCACACCAGATTCTGCAGTTACTCTTCCTGAAATTGGCTCGCCCATACCTCTTGCAGATGGCAATGAGTGACTTGGTAATGAAAATACTTTACCGCTAGAATCCATAAATACTGAAATCTGATTACTTTTACCTCTAGCAAAATCCTGAAGTTTATCTTCTCCTCTATAACCCAAAGAAGATGGATCAATTTCATGACCTTTGGCGCTTCTAATCCATCCTGCCTTTGATAACACAACCGTTATTGATTCAGTTATTAATGTCTCTTCTTCAGAAAATACTTTTGCATTTGAGGATTCTTTTATTGGAGAGACTCTCTCCTCACCAAACTCATCCTTAATCTCAATTAGCTCTTTTTTAATTAAAGTTTTCAGCCTTGCCTTTGAAAATAGAACGGTTTCAATTTCATCTTGTTCTTTAGATAAGATCCCCCTCTCATCTTCAAGCTTAATCTGCTCAAGTTTTGCAAGTTGCCTAAGCTTTATATCAAGAATTGCATTTGCTTGAATTTCAGAAAGGTTAAATTTTGAAATAATTTCTTGCTTAGGTTTGTCGGATTCTCTAATAATTTTAATAACTTCATCAATATTTAAATAAACAGCAAGCAAGCCTTCTAAGATATGCAGCCTATCATTTACCTGATCCAGTCTATGCTCAAGCCTCCTGACAACAGTTTCTTTTCTAAAAGTAATCCATTCCTTTAACAGTTCTAATAAAGAGAATACTTTTGGCCCGCCGCTTAAGGCTATCAAATTCATATTAACTCTGTAGTTTTTTTGAAGATCAGTAGATGCAAAAAGGTGATTCATAACATCTTCAGCCACAACCCGATTAGATTTTAGAGTTATTACCAACCTTATTGGTTCCGCATGGTCACCTTCGTCAGTTAGATCTACAACCATAGGAATCTTCTTTTTAAGCATCTGATCGGCTATTTGTTCAAGAATTTTTGACCCGGAAGCTTGATACGGAAGTGCATTGATAATAATTTGATTTTTTTCCTGGGCCCATTGAGCTTGGATTTTAAACCCTCCTCTCCCTGTTGAATAAATTTCATTCAGCTCGTCCTGGCTAGCTATTAGCGGGGAGTTGTTTGAAAAGTCTGGGCCTTTTACTATTTGCAAGACATCCTTTAATTCAGCTTTGGGGTTTTCTAATAAATAGATAGTTGAATCTATAACTTCATTTATATTGTGAGAAGGAATGTCCGTCGCCATACCCACTGCTATGCCAGAAGTGCCATTAAGCAATATAGATGGGAGTTTTGATGGGAAAATTACAGGCTCTAAAAGAGAGCCATCAAAGTTTGGCTGCCAGTCCACAGTTCCAGATTTAAGTTCTTTTATTAACAAATTAGCAAACTTAGTTAATTTAGATTCTGTATATCGCATTGCTGCGAATGACTTGGGATCATCTTGAGAGCCCCAGTTTCCTTGGCCATCAACAAAAGGGTATTTAAATGAGAAGTTTTGTGCCATTAACACCATCGCTTCATATGCAGCACCATCTCCATGAGGATGAAATTTACCAATAACATCTCCAACGGTTCTGGCAGATTTTTTATATTTGGATCCGGCATCAAGCCCAAGTTCTGACATGGCATATAAGATCCTTCTTTGGACTGGCTTTAAACCATCTCCTATATTCGGCAAAGCTCTATCGAGAATTACATACATAGCATAATTAAGATAAGAGTCTTCTGCGTATTTTTTTAAGCTAATAGATTCTATTTTTTTCATATTATTTTACTTCCGCTAGAGAGCCTTTCTTCTCAAGCCATTCTTTTCTATCAGGAGCTCTTTTCTTACTTAACAATAAATCCATGACAGAATTTGCATCATCGCTTGAACTAATTGATAAGTTTACTAACTGCCTGGATTGAGGATCCATTACTGTCTCTCTCAATTGAGATGGGTTCATTTCTCCAAGACCTTTAAACCTTTGGATATTAATTTTTGGTTTACCTTTTTTTAGTTTTAAAGAAGTTACTATCTCCTCTCTTTGTATATCATCAAGCGCATATGCTACCTCTTTGCCACAGTCTATTCTGTATAACGGAGGCATTGATACATATATTCTGCCTTGCTGAACAAGAGTTTTATAATGCCTTAGGAATAAAGCGCATAGTAAAGTTGCAATATGCAAACCATCTGAATCAGCATCGGCTAGAATACAAATTTTTCCATATCTCAAACCAGAGATATCATCATTTCCCGGCATAACGCCTATGGCTGTAGATAAGTTTTTTATCTCTTGAGATTTTATAATTTCAACACTCTCAAGATCCCATGTATTAAGTATCTTTCCTCTTAAAGGCATTATGGCTTGAAAGGACCTTTCTCTAGCTTGCTTTGCTGAACCACCAGCGGAGTCACCCTCAACAAGAAAAAGTTCCGTTTCGTTCAGGTCTTCACTATTACAGTCTGAAAGTTTTCCAGGAAGTGCTGGACCTTTAAAAGTCTTCTTTCTTTCTACAACTTTTGAAGCCTTGGCTCGAGCTTGTGCTGAAGAGATTGCTAAATCAGCTATTTTTTCCCCTTCCTCGGTATTAGTGTTAAACCATATGCTCAAGGCATCTTTTGTTGTGCTTGCTACAAAGCTCATATGGTCCTTTGAATCAAGCCTTTCTTTAGTTTGTCCTGCGAATTGAGGATTTTGTAATTTTGATGAGACAACAAAGTAGGCATTTGAAATAACATCTTCTGAATTAATTTTTAAGCCTTTGGGAAGAAGATTTCTATAATCACAGAACTCTTTGACAGCCTCTAAAAGACCAGACTTAAAGCCATTTAAGTGTGATCCACCCTGAGCGGTAGGGATTAAATTTACATAAGTCTCATCAAGCCTATTTTTTAATACTCTTGGTGACCAATTCACCACAAATTCTACTTCTTGAATATTGCTTGGCTTAGAACAAAGAATAGACTCATTAAGAATAAGATCGGCGCCTTCAGAGGATTCTAGAAGATAGCCTTGCAGGCCATCCTCATACAACCATCTCTCTCTTTCAGACTTTTTTTCAAAAAAGAAATCGATTGTTAGTCCCGGACACAAAACAGCTTTTGCTTTTAGCAAGTGTTTTAAATGTTTTAGCTGGACTTCAATGGTTTCGAAATATTTTGGATTTGGTTTAAATTTTATTGTCGTTCCAGTATTTCTTGATCCCACCTCTCCCACTTGGTGCAACTCTTTGGCCTTGTCTCCATTATTAAAGGAGATGCTGTACTCTTTTGAATCTCTTCTTACTTTTACTTCTAACTCGTCTGAAAGGGCATTAACAACTGAGACTCCTACCCCATGGAGCCCTCCTGAAAAATTATATTCATCACCAGAAAATTTAGCTCCAGCATGAAGCTTGCACATTATTAACTCTACCCCAGACACCTTGTGCTCAGGGTGGATGTCTACTGGCATCCCTCTTCCATCATCCACAATCTGTATAAAACCATCTTTAAAAAGGCTAATTTTAATTGCTGAGCAATGTCCAGATAACGCTTCATCAATAGAGTTATCTAAAACTTCTTGGATTAAGTGGTTTGGATTATTCGTGTCCGTATACATCCCAGGTCTCTTTTTTACAGGGTCTAGACCTGAGAGGACTTCGATTGCTTTGGAGTCGTATGAGTTAGACAATTTAGTAAACCTTATTAATATTAATATTGAACTATTTACATATATTCTACTCTAAGAAATTACTAATATTATTTATAAGTGAGTAAATTTTTAATATTATTATCAGGAGCAGTGGCATTGCAAAATTTATCAAAATGTTTACACTGCACACATTAAATTTGAGTTAATATATTAGAATGATTATGAAAAAACCTTCCAACTTATTATGCCTTTGGATTGTCATTGGCATGCTACTTTCACCTGTTGCATTATCAGAAAATATTTTGGATATTTATAATGAGGCTCTAGAAAATGACCCAACATATAGAGCGGCAGAGTATTCATACTTAGCTGACAAAGAAATCGTTGTTCAAGGAAGGGCTGGGTTACTACCAAGCGTATCAATAAGCGGAAGTACTAACTGGAATGAGTATTATCAAAATAAAGAATTGACTCAGAACTATAATTCTTTTTCTTCATCTGCAACTATTAGTCAGCCTTTATTAAGGCTCGATAGCTGGTTTTCTTATAAACAATCAAAGGCCTTAACTAACGCAGCAGAGGCAGATTTTGCCTATGAACAGCAGAACCTTTTACTAAGAACAGCAGAGCTCTATTTTGGAGTTTTAAGAGCAATTGATAATTTAAATGCTGCTATTTCAGAAGAAAAAGCAATTAAGCAGCAGCTTGATCAGGCTCAGCAAAGATTTGAAGTTGGTCTTTCTGCAATTACAGGTGTTCAGGAAGCTCAGCTAGCATTCGATATAAGCAAAGCAGCAAGAATTAGCACTGAAGGTAACTTATTTTCAGCAAGAGAGGCATTAAATGCTTTAATTGGCCGAGAAGTCTTTAGCGTTAATGAGCTCGGTGAGAATCTAGAAATTGTAGCTCCAACCCCCACATCAAAAGAAAGATGGGTTGAGCTAGCATTAAAGAAAAATTATAGATTACAGTCTGCATATTTAAGGAAAGATGCTGCAAAAAGTGGAGCAAGAAGTGCAGCTTCCAATCATCTACCAAAAATAAATATAGTTGGGACAGAGTCCGAGTCTGAGACGAATCAATATAACTATGAAGGTTTTAGCATTAATGGCCAAGGAATACCTGTTCCGTCTGTTACTGGAAGAAGAAACTACTCTATACAACTAAGCATGCCTTTATATCAAGGTGGTGCCGTGAGCTCTAGAAGAAAACAAGCCTATGCGCAATATGATAGAACTACTGAAAATACTTTATTCACAGAAAGATCTGTAATTCAAGAAGTAAGATCACAATATTCGAATGTTATTACTCTTGTTGCTAATGTCACAGCTCAAAAACAAGCTGTTATATCAGCAACTAGTGCGCTTGAGGCAACTCAAGTTGGTTATAAAGTAGGCACCAGAAATGTTGTTGATTTGTTGCAGGCAGAAAAAAATCTTTATAGTGCAGAAAAAAATCTAGCTAATGCTAAATACGACTATATATTAGCAAACTTAAGATTAGGTTTAGCATCTGGAACTATAGCTCCTAAAGATATTATTAATATCAACAACCTTTTAAATTAAGCCATGCCCGAGTTGCCTGAGGTTGAAACGACCCGAAGAGCAATATCTCAATTTGAAGGCAAGGTTATAAAATCGTCTAAAGTTAATAACCCTAATCTAAGATGGAAGGTAGATAAAAATTTTGAAAATATTATTCATGACTTTAAAATAAAAGAGATTTCTAGAAGAGCTAAGTACATTATTTTTAACTCAGACACTTACTCCATACTTCTTCATCTAGGTATGTCAGGCAGCTTAAGAATATTAAATAGAGCATCTAATCATTTTAAAAAACATGATCATGTAGAGTTTATTTTTGAAGATAAAAAAATTATTTATAATGATCCAAGAAGGTTTGGATCAATTCATCTAACGAAAGATGTTGAGTCTCATTTTCTAATCAATAAACTTGGCTTGGAGCCACTAGATAAAAAATTTAATGGCTCCTACTTATTAAGTGTTTGCAGTAAGTCTAAAGCCCCTATAAAAAGCCTGATAATGAATCAAAAAAATGTTGTAGGAGTTGGAAACATTTATGCCTGTGAGAGTCTTTTTAAAGCAAAAATAGATCCTTCGAAGGAATCAAATCTTATGAATGAAGGTGAGTGTGCAAGTCTTGCAAAGTGTATAAAAAAAATTCTTAGAGATGCTATTAAGGTTGGCGGGACTACTCTAAAAGATTTTTATTCTGCCGATGGAAGTGCTGGTTATTTCAAATTTAAGTTAAAGGCATATGGTCGAGAAAATGAGGACTGTTTAGTCTGTAATGAGAAGATTATAAAAATTGTGCAAAATCAGAGAGCTACTTATTATTGTAATAGCTGCCAGACTTAAGTTCTGTCTAACTTCGCCTTAAGGGCTTGCTCGACAATTGGGTGAACAAAATTAGCAACATCGCCTTTGAGGTCACATATCTCTTTTATAAGACTTGATGAGACATAGATTAGGCTCTCTTTAGGCGTTAAAAAAATACTTTCTATATCTGGAGCAAGGGCTCTATTCATTGTTGCAAGCTGAAACTCATATTCAAAATCAGCCACAGCACGAAGCCCTCTAATAATTGCGCATGCACCATGCTCTCTTGCAAGGTCAACAGTAAGTTGGCGAGGGAAACCCATAACCTCAACATTAGTATTTTCTTTATAGATTTGTTTTACTAACCTCACTCTCTCATCAAGAGAAAATAAAGGTTTTTTTGACTCACTTTGGGCAACCGCTACGATCACCTTGTCAAAAAGGCCACAGCCCCTATCTATAATATCCATATGACCAAGTGTGATCGGGTCAAATGAGCCTGGGTATATTGCAACTTTCATATTGAAATAATACAAGACAATAAGCGTTTGGCCAATTTTTTAGATGAAATATAATTCGACATTAACCTTGCATAGTTATATTTAGTTTTCTATGATTAAGCTTCGTATTTTAAATAAATAGCCAATTTTGGCTAATATATATATGAGGAGTTATATATGAAATATTTATTAATGTTAACCGGACTTATGGCTATGCCATCATTCGCTGCGGGGGATTTAGCAGCAAATGATATGACTGGCGTATCTTTCTGGCTAGTTACAGCTGCATTATTAGCTGCAACAGTATTCTTTTTTGTTGAAAGAGATAACGTAAGTTCTAAATGGAAGACATCTTTAACTGTGTCAGGTCTTGTTACAGGTATTGCTTTTTGGCATTACATGTACATGAGAGGCGTTTGGGTTGACACTCAAACTTCACCGATTGTATACAGATATATTGATTGGTTGCTAACAGTTCCATTGCTAATTGTTGAGTTTTATTTAATTCTTAAAGCTGTAACAAACGTAGCTAGTTCTTTATTCACTAAATTATTTGTTGGTTCGCTAGTTATGCTTATCTTCGGTTACCTTGGTGAGTCAGGAACCATTAGTGCAATGGTTGGATTTGTTGTTGCTATGGCAGCATGGATCTATATGATCCAGGTTCTGTATTCAGGTGAAGGTGGAGTTGCTGTTAAACAAGCAAGTCCTGCTGTTCAGTCTGCATATAAAACAATGATGTGGATTATCATCGTTGGTTGGGCTGTATATCCGCTTGGATATGTAATGGGTCATTTAGTAGGTGAAACTAACCCTGCTTCATTAAACATTATTTATAATTTTGCTGACTTTGTTAACAAAATTCTATTTGGTTTAATTATATGGCATGCAGCTGTGACTGAATCACAAGGAACATAATCTTTTAGATTATTTAAAAACCCAGCCATGCGCTGGGTTTTTTTTGCTCTCAATTATGGTTTGATAATTGAGCCGTCCCAGCCTAATAAACTCCCACTCTTAGCACTAGAACATTCCTCAATTACCTTGATAAGCTTTGTAACGCTTTCCTCTGCTGAAATTAAGTTGCCTTCTTTAACATTTTTTTGGAATGGTTCACTGAGTTTGCTTTTAACGGTACCTGGTTGAAGCCCCATTATCACAGCATGCGAATTCGTTCTTTTTATCTCAATACTGAAATTCTTTATAACTTGATTCAGTGCGCTTTTGCTTGCTCTATAAGAATACCAGCCACCAAGCTTGTTATCTGAGATACTTCCAACTCTAGCGCTCAGAAAAGCCATAACACTTTTACTTTTGTTATTAAGTAATGGCAAGAAAAATTTACCTACTAGTGCCGGCCCAACAGTGTTGACAGTCAAAACTTCAACAAATTTATTCACACTTATGTCTCTTATACTTTTTTCTGGTCCGAATGTTGACGTATGGAGTATGCCAGTTGCAATGATAATGTGATCTAAATGTTTTTCTTGAATAGTCTTTGCTGCATTTTCTACGCTCATCTCATCAACTATATCCATTTGAATATGCTTTACCCTATCGTCAGTTATCTCAATACGTGACCTTGAGATGGAATAAATTTTAGATATTGAACTATCTTTAATATATTGCTTTACAAAAGCTTCTCCAATTGCGCCAGAAGAACCTATAACTGCTACATTTTTCATAATTAAGATTATACATTCTATGTATTTAATATTTTTACTAAATTAGCCAGACAAATTTGCAAAGTTACTGTCCACAAATGAGTCTTTAAAAATATCATTTAATAGTTAAACTTAAGTTGAGCTATTAAATATATGAGGGGAGTTTTTTATGGGTTTTGAAGTAAGCAAAAGGGCCAAAGAGATTAATGATCGTTTGGAGCTCTTTATGGATGAGCACATTTATCCTAGAGAAAGAGATTATGATGAATTTACCAGCAATCAAGATAATCTTTGGAAATATCCAGATTGGTATGAGGGACTAAAGGACAAGGCAAAAGAACAAGAATTATGGAATCTTTTCTTACCAAAAGAATATGCTCCTTGGAGTCCTGGTTTAAATAATTTAGAAATAGCAGGTCTATTTGAGACCATGTCTAAAGCAGCATGGTCTCAACAAATCTTTAATTGCAATGCTCCAGATAGAGGAAACATGGAAGTTCTGGCTAAATATGGAACGCCAGAACAACAAGAGCAATGGTTAAAGCCATTGTTGGCTGGAGAAATAAGATCTGCATATGCTATGACCGAGCCTGATGTTGCTTCATCAGATGCCACAAACATGGAGCTAGAAATCACTAGAGATGGTGACGAATATATTTTAAATGGAAAGAAATGGTGGACTACAAATGTTGTAACACCTAAATGTAAATTTATGCTTGTTATGGGCAAATCTAATCCTGAAAATTCTAGACATCAACAACACTCAACGATTATCGTTCCAACAGATGCCGAGGGTTTTGAAATTACAAGAGCCCTTAGAGCGTTTGGAGAATATCACTCTCCTGGTGGTGAGGGCGATGTCGTTTTTAAAAACGTAAGAGTTCCTGTTACAAATTTAATTCTTGGAGAGGGAAAGGGCTTTGAGATTGCTCAAGGGAGGCTTGGCCCTGGAAGGTTTCAATATGCAATGATGTTTGTTGGAATGGCGCAAAGGGCTTTGGAACTAATGTGCGAAAGAGCTCAAAATAGAGTTGCATTTGGAGAACCTCTTAGTAAAAAAACGAGTGTTCAGCATGAGATAGCTAGGAGCAGATGTGATATCGAGCAATGTCGACTTTTGGTATTAGCTTCAGCAGAAAAAATGGATAAATATGGAATTGATGCTGCTAGAGATTATATCTCTATGCTCAAAATCGTAGCGCCTAAAATGTGTGAAGATGTTTCCAGCAGGGCAATACAAATTTTTGGAGGTATGGGTGTATGCCAAGATACTCCTCTCGCCCATATCTTCACTACAAGTAGGTTTTGCAGAATTGCAGATGGCCCAGATGAAGTGCACATGTCTCAACTTGCAAAATTAACAATGAGATCCTTGTCTGTTTAATAGATAAATGAAAATAAAATTTCTTTTTACAGCTCTTTTCTTTCTAACTCTCTCTTTATGGATTTTTAAAAGAGAAGTTGCTCTTACTCTACTGCCAATAGCTATAAATATAAATAATCCAGTTTCTGAGAATCAAGAAATTGAATGGGCAACTGCAGACTCTGGTTTGAAAGAAGACAAACCCAATATTATATTGATTCTAGCAGATGACTTAGGTTTTAATGATGTCTCCTATTATAACGGCGGTGCAGCAGATGGCTCTTTATTAACCCCTCATATTGATAGCTTGGCAGAAGAAGGTGTCGCATTTTTAAATGGGTATGCTGCTAGTCCTGTTTGCTCTCCTTCTAGGGCTGCAATAATGACAGGAAGATATTCAAGCAGATATGGATTTGAATTTACTCCATATCCAGCTCAAGCTGCAAGAATTATGAATTTGTTAAGAAAAGATGGGGAGCTTGCTACTATTGGTCTAGAAGATGTTCAATGGGATGAAGTTGGCTTGACTGTTGGCGGTCTGCCAAATGAGGAAATAACTATTGCAGAGATGCTTCAAGATAATGGTTACTATACTGCGCATATAGGTAAGTGGCATTTAGGAGGGTTTAATGATGGAATGAGGCCCAATGATCAAGGCTTTGATGACAGCCTCATGCTTAATAGTAGTCTCTATTTTCCGAAGAATCATCCTGATATTGTTAATGCAAAAATTGATTCTGCTGTAGAGGATATGGTTTGGGCATCATCTCAATATGCTGCAAGTTTTAATGGAAGCGAACCATTTGAGCCTGGAGGCTATATCACTGATTATTACACTGACGAGGCTGTAAAAGTTATTGATAATAATAAAGATAGACCATTCTTTTTGTACTTAGGCCATTTTGCTCCTCACAACCCTCTTCAGTCTTTAAGGAAAGATTATGAAAAACATAGTCATATGGAAAATCACACTCTTCAGGTGTATGCCGGAATGATTGAAGCTCTTGATAGGTCGATTGGCAAAATTTTGTCTGCTCTAGAAAAAAATGGATTAACAGAAAATACTTTGATAATTTTTGCCTCAGATAATGGCGGTGCTGGATACATTGGATTGGATGATATTAATAAACCTTACCGTGGCTGGAAACTTACGCATTTTGAAGGTGGAATGCATATACCTTTTTTTGCAAAGTGGCCTGCAAAAATTAAAAAGGATATGAAATATAATAAAAGGATCCATCATACTGATATTTTTAGTACTATTTTGGGTGCAGCAAATATTGAGCCCCCAAAAGAAATTACAATAGACGGTGTAAACCTTATTCCTTTTCTGACTAATGAAAAAAGAGGTGAGCCGCATGAAGCTCTCTATTGGAAAAATGTTACCTATCAAGCAATTATTCATGATAATTGGAAGCTAATGAGGTCAAAATACCCAAAGGAGAAAGAATACTTATATAACCTTGAGAAAGACCCTTATGAACAAAATAATCTTGCCTTGTTAGAGCCTGAGATAAAAATTTTATTGCATGAGAAACTGAATACACACATTGAATCAATGCCAGAGCCAAGCTGGCCTCAGTCAGTATTCATGCCTGTTGTTATAGATAAGCCGCAAACTGAATATAAAGAAGGCGATGAATTAATTTACTGGCCGAATTAATGTTAAAAGGATTTAATAAATGATTGACCTATATTTTTCTTACAGAAGCCCGTACTCATACCTAATTCTTCCAAGAATGCTTAAACTTAAAAATGAATCGAATATTAATATTAATTTTAAACTTGTTTACCCAATCGCAATCAGAATGCCTGAATGGTTTGAAAAGAAAAATATGTTTTTCTTTTTATCAACTTTGTCAGATTTTAAGAAAAAAGCTAAGCAATTAGGTATGCCTTTAAATCTTCCAGTTAAACCTGACCCTATTAAACAAAACATTTTTACAGCAAAGATTGCAAAAGACCAACCTTATATCTTTGACATATGCCATATGGGTCAAGAAATGACTAATAGAGGCTTTGGATTAGAATTCGCACATAAACTTTCAACCAAAATTTGGTCAGTTAAAAACTGGAATATGGACGAGCACCTAATTGAAATCTTATCTGAATTTAACATAGACCTGTCTGAAATTAGAGAAGCTGTAAAAAAGAATAAAAGCAGATTGATTGACCAAATTAAGCAAAATCAAGTTGAGCAATTAGAGGCTGGGCATCATGGCGTTCCTCTTTCTGTATATAAAGATGAGTACTTTTTTGGACAAGACAAATTTGATGATCTACTTAATCGTATGAAGCTAAATGGAGATATATAAATGAAAGTACTAAGAACCCCAGACTCACAGTTTGTAAATTTAAGCGGTTACCCTTATGAGCCTGTCTATACAAATATAATAGCTAAAGATGGAACTGAATTAAGGGTGCACCATATAGATGAGGGCCCTAAAGATGGCCCCATTCTTTTAGCTATGCATGGACAGCCTGTATGGAGTTATTTGTACTCTAAAATGATCCCCATTCTAACTGATGCAGGCATAAGAGTTATTGCTCCTGATTTGATAGGCTATGGTAAATCAGATAAGCCTGCAGCTAGAGAGGATTACTCATACCAAAATCAAGTTGACTGGATGGGAGCTTGGTTGAAAAAAAATAATTTTCAAAATTTAACTTTCTTCGGCCAGGACTGGGGCGGTTTAATAGGTTTGAGAATGATTGCTGCTGACCCTGATAGATTTATTAGGGTTGCTATAGGCAATACGGGGCTTCCTTATAATCCAAATACTCCACAGGAGGTCATAGATGAGGTGAAAGCATTCAGGGTATCTAATAAAAAAATTACTCTCTTTTCAATGATGAAAGTCGTTAACAAAATGGATGAAAATAGCCTTAGCGGTGAGAAGAAGGGAAAAAATCATATGGCTACAAAATTTATGTACTGGCAGAAATTTACATGGGATACTAAAAACCTTCCAGTTGGCATGCTTAACTCAACGATGATGGAGAAGGCTTTTAAATCAAAACTTGCAGCTTTCATTCACTATCTTTTACAAAGACTGGGTTTAGAAAAAATATCGCCCTTTTATACTGATTTAATGAAAGCATATGAAGCGCCATTCCCTAATGCATCATACAAAATGGGGCCAAGGGCTATGCCAAGCCAAGTCCCAACAATTCCTGATCAATCATTAGATGCGCAAAGGGAGGCAAGGGAGTTCTTTAAGACAAGTGATAAACCCTTTCTTTCTGTTTTTGCAGGCGATGATCCTGTAACAAATGGAATTGAAAAGGATGTTCTTAAGATGGCTCCAAATGCAATCAGTGCTCCACAAATAGGTGGTGGGCATTTTTTTCAGTGGACAAGGCCAAAACAACTATCTAAGGTGTTAGTAGATTTTATAAAGGGCTAATTTTTATGATTCATCTATACACTGCATCTACACCAAATGGACACAAAGTTTCTTGTCTGTTAGAAGCGCTTAAAATGCCGTATGAGGTTCATTCAGTTAATCTTGGTGAAGGCGATCAGCACAAGCCAGATTTTGTAAAAATAAGCCCAAATGGAAGAATCCCAGCTATTGTTGATACAGATAATGATCTATCAATTTTTGAATCAGGCGCAATCATGCTTTATTTAGCTGATAAGGCCGGTGAACTTATTCCCAATGATGTGATTGGTAGGGCCAAGGTTACAGAATGGCTGATGTTTCAGATGGGTGGGATCGGCCCCATGATGGGACAAGCAAATGTTTTCTTTAGGTACTTCCCTGAAAAATTTCAGCCTGTTATTGATAGATATCAAAATGAATCAAGAAGGCTTTTTGAGGTATTAGACAAGCAGCTTTCAAAAAATGAATGGGTTGCAGGAGAATACTCAATTGCAGATATTGCTAATTGGTGCTGGGTAAGAACGCATAACTGGTCAGGGGTATCCATAGAAGGATTGGAACATCTGGATAACTGGAAAAATAAAATGTACGAACAGCCAGGAATGCTCAAAGGAATCAAGGTACCAGTTGATAGAGAAAACATTTTAAAAAATGATAAAGATAAAGAAGAATTTATAAAAAATGCACAAAAAATGGTAAAAAAATAAAGGGAGGAATTTATGCTTAAAGTTCATTTTACCCCTGGCACCAGAGCTGGGAGAGTCATATGGTTATTGGAAGAATTGGAGTTAGAGTATGAAGTGAATATTATGCCCTTCACAAAAGAGGGTCTTAAATCCCCAGAGCATAGGGCAAGACACTCATTGGGACGAGTACCTGTTTTAGAAGATGGCGATATTTCAATATTTGAATCTGGAGCTATTATTCAATATGTGCTCGAGCGTCATAAAAATGGCGGTTTAAAGCCTGAGTCTAGTTCAAATAACTTTCCTTATTATCTGCAGTGGTTTCATTATTGCGAAGGTATGGTAATGCCCCCAATGAATCAAATAGTTGTTCAGACAATTTTGTTGCCTGCGGATAGAAAAGATGAAAATGTTTTAAGACAAGCGCAAAATTTATTAACAAAGTCATTGGCTCCAGTTAATGAGAATCTTGCAAATAAAGAATATTTGATAGGCAATTTTTCAGCAGCAGATCTTATGCTTGGGCATTCATGCTTTATGGCAAATAGACTTGGCTGTGTTCCAGATGAGATGGAAAATATTAAGAAATATGTAAGAAATATTGAGGCAAGGCCAGCATTTCAAAAAGCAATTACTCTAGGGGAATAATTATGAACTATAAGAAATTTAAAAATAGCGTGCATCCTACAAAAGATCAGATGAGTGGGTTCCTTGAAGGAAAAGATGACAAACCAATATCAATGATTAATCTTTTGAAATACAAAGAGAAAGCAGAATATGAAGATGGAAGAGAAACCGACCTAACAGGCGAAGAAGCATATGCAATATATGGCAAAGAGGTTATAGGTCACTTAGAGAGTGTTGGGGCTAAGTGGGTTTTTAGTGCAGATGTTACCCGTTTAATGCTTGGTGATATTGAAGAGTTATGGGACTCAGTAGCTATAGCTACATATCCAAGCAAAAAAGCTATGCTTGAAATGATAACAAAGCCCGAATACATGGAAAGTCATAAACATAGAGTTGCTGGACTTGCAGGTCAACTTAATATTGAAACAGTGGAGACTAAATAACATTGAGACAACTTCAAACCTTAAAAAGTGATTTAACTAAAACTAGAATTATTGAGTCATCAGAATCTGAAATTAACGATAATGAGATCATTGTCTCAATAGAAAATTTTGCATTCACAACCAATAACGTAACCTATGCCGTTGCTGGAGATACCATTGGTTACTGGCAATTCTTTAAAACTTTAAATGATGAAAAAAATGAATGGGGCTGCATACCAGTTTGGGGTTTTGCAAAAGTTATAAAATCAAACATAGAAGAGATAGATATTGGGGAGAAATTATTCGGTTACTTCCCTCCAGCAGATCTCTTACATTTAAATCCAATAAAAATAACTGATCAAGGGTTTGCTGATGGCAAAGATCACCGCAAGGAATTGCCTGCGGTATATAACAATTATGTAAGACTTTCAGGCGATCCTGATTACGATGAAACTTCTGACAATATCAGATCTCTATTATTTCCACTGCATATAACTTCTTTTTGTATATGTGATGCAATAGAAGATATGTCTTATTATGGAGCTGATCAAGTTCTTATTGTTAGCGCTTCAAGCAAAACTGCAATTGGTGTTGCTCAAGGACTAAAAGAAAACTCTGATACTCCTAATGTTGTAGGCATCACTTCAAATAAAAATTTAGATTTTGTAAAAAGTCTAGATTGTTATGATGAAGTAATTACATATGACGATCTATCTTCTGTTAAAGAAGAGCTTAAGACTGTTATGGTTGATATGGCCGGCAGTCGCGAGATTCTTGGAACTCTTCATGGCTCGCTTGGAGATAACATGCTTAAATGCCTTACGGTTGGAATGACCCATTGGGATAATGAGGTTACTGCAGAAGATGCCTTAGGTCAGGCAATGTTAAGAGAAAGAACAGAATTTTTCTTTGCCCCTGCTCATATTCAAAAAAGATTTAAAGACTGGGGTTATGAAGGCTATACCCAAAAAACTAATGAATTTATGAAAGCAAGATCTGATCAAAGCCTCGACTGGATGAATATTAAAGAAATTAATGGGATGGATGATTTTATCTCTACATATGAGCGGTTTGTTGATGGAGATATAAATCCTAATGAAGGGATAATTATAAAAATTTAGGGCATAGATATGACTGAAAGAATTAAAATTTTTGGAGCAACGCCTTCTCCTTATACTCAAAAAATGCTCTCTGTATTCAGATACAGACATATTCCATATACAGTTCATAATGGAGATATTGCTAATAAGATTGCTAAACTTGGAGTAGAAGTCCCAAAGCCTGTCTTGCTTCCAACACTCTTGCTAAAAGATGCTGCTGGTGAGCTTGTTGCAACAACTGATTCAACTCCAATAATTAAAAGATTAGAAAATGAATTTAAAGAAAGAGGGATAATCCCAGATGACCCTGCGCTCGCTTTTATAAATTATTTACTTGAAGATTTTGGTGATGAATGGGTAACAAAATATATGTTTCACTATAGGTGGTATTTCGAAGAGGATGCTGATATTGCTGGGACAATTCTTCCTTTAGTGGACTTAGCAATAAATACTCCCAATGAATTACATTCTCAATACAAAGAATTTATCGCTAAAAGGCAGATAGACAGGTTATGGGTTGTAGGATCAAATGATGAAACTGCCGAGCTTATTGATTTAAGTTATAAGAGATTTTTAAAATTAATGGAAGAGCATTTATTAGTAAGTCCTTTCCTGTTGGGAAATAAGCCTTCTTCTTCAGATTTTTCTTTTTATGGCCAACTAACACAGCTGGTAAGATTTGATCCAACCCCAAGAAAACTAGCCTATGAGTACTCATCTAGAACTGTTGCCTGGGTTGATATTTTAGAAGACCTGTCTGGACATGATGTAGAAAATACCTCATGGACTTCTTTGGAAGAGAGTCCAGATACATTAAAGAACATTCTAAAAGAAGTTGGAAAAATGTATGTACCTGCATTATTAGCTAATGCTGATGCATTAATTAAAGGAGCAGAAATTTGGGAAGCTGAAATTGATGGTGCTATGTGGAAACAAAAAACTTTTAACTATCAAGGCAAATGTCTAGCCTGGATAAAAGAAGAGTTTGATGCTCTAAATAAAGATGATAAGTTAAGAGTAAAAGAGTACCTTCAAGGAACAGGATGCGAAATATTATTAGGAGAATAATATGAAAATTGAAAACAAAAGAGTTGTTGTTACTGGCGCTGCAAGTGGAATCGGAAAAGCTTTATGCGAAGAGTTTTATGCTTCAGGAGCTAAATCAATTGTTTGTGTTGATATGAATATTGAAGGTGCTAAAGAGACTGCTGATAGTGTTAATGGGCTAGCAGTAAGCGCTGATGTTTCAAATGAGAAAGATATTATTAATGTTATTGAAAAAGCAAATGATTATTCAGGTGGTATTGATATTTTTTGTTCAAATGCTGGGATTGGAGGCAAGCCTGGTTTTTTTGAAGCAGCCCCATCTGATTGGGAAATGATTTGGGGTGTGAATGTTCAGTCTCATATTCATGCTGCAAAACATGTTTTACCACAAATGATTGAACGCGGGGAAGGATATTTAATGAACACATCCTCTGCGGCCGGTCTATTAACACAACTTGGAGCAGCTGGATATGCAGTAACAAAAGCAGCAGCAGTAAGCTTCGCTGAATGGATAAAAATTACATATGGTGATAAAGGTATAGGTGTGTCTTGCTTGTGCCCTCAGGCTGTGAGAACTGCAATGACTGCTAATGGTCCAGGGGTTGCTGGGGTTGATGGAATGATGGAGGCTGATGTTGTCGCTAAAGATGTCCTCAATGCAATTGAAGAAGAAAGATTTCTTGTAACACCTCATGATGAGGTTCTTGAGTATGTTAAGAGAAAAGGTAATGACAGAGATAGGTGGATAACTGGAATGCAAAGGCTACAAAAACAATATGAAGATTTTTTAACACCCATGGAGGAGGATTAAATATTATGAAAACTAAAATAACAGAACTATTTGGAATTGAGCATCCTATTATTCAAGGAGGCATGCATCACGTTGGATTTGCAGAATTGGCCGCTGCGGTATCAAATGCCGGAGGTCTTGGAACAATAACAGGGCTTACCCAAGGCACACCTGAGAAACTAGCAAACGAGATTGCAAGATGTCAGAATATGACTGATAAGCCATTTGCTGTTAATTTAACCTTTCTTCCTTCTCTTACACCGCCAGATTACCCAGGCTTAGTAAAGGTAATTATAGATGCAGGGGTCCCAGTTGTTGAAACTGCCGGTAGAAACCCTGCTGCATATCTCCCAACTCTTAAAGATGCTGGGATTAAAGTTATTCACAAATGCACCTCTGTAAGACATTCACTTAAAGCTCAGTCTATTGGATGCGATGCTGTATCTGTTGATGGTTTTGAGTGCGGAGGTCATCCGGGAGAAGATGACATTCCTAACTTCATATTGCTGCCAAGAGCTGCTGATGAGCTAGAAATACCATTCGTTGCCTCAGGAGGCATGGCTGATGCAAGAAGTCTTGTAGCTGCTATGGCTTTAGGTGCAGAAGGTATGAATATGGGAACAAGGTTTATTGCCACACAGGACGCTCCTGTTCATCAGAATGTTAAAGAAGCTATTGTTAACGCAACTGAATTAGATACCAGGCTCATTATGAGATCACTTACAAATACAGAAAGAGTCCTCAACAATGGTGCGGTAGAAAGACTCATGGAAAAAGAAAAGGCCTTGGGCGATAAATTAAGGTTTGAAGATATCGTTGATGAAGTCGCTGGAGTTTATCCAAAAATTATGCATGAAGGCACAATGGAGGCCGGGGCTTGGTCATGCGGAATGGTTGCAGGTCTTGTTAATGACATACCAACTGTTGATGGGCTGATTTCCAAAATCATGAAAGACGCTGAAGATATTATTCAATCAAGATTAAGTAAATTTTAGACCAAGATTTTTATTGATTCTTCCCAGGCTTTCTCAGTTAGCTTAACAAGCCTAATAAACTGATCAAGCCTGTTTAAATCAAGATTAAAGTCATCGCCATACCCTTTCAAAAATGACTTTGTACTAATTTCATCTAATTGAAAAGTAGAAAATATTGTTGCTAAGTCAAAATATGGATCATTGAGGCATGCATACTCCCAGTCCAATAATACTATTGAACCGTTCATTAAGATGTTGGGTTTTGTTAGGTCATTGTGGCAAAGCTTAAATTGTGTATTTTTATTATATAAAGTATTTATTAATACATTCATTTCATCCAAAAGGCTTGAATTTGAGCTCTCCGAGATAATATTTTTATATGTTTCAATTGAATGAAGGAAGTTAAATTTTTCTATACTCTCCGTCGAGAAACTATGCACTTTTCTTACTTGACTACCAAGTGCAGCTAATATCCCTTCATGTTTATCAGAAATAATATCTATTTCTACTCCATCCATGTAACGCCAGATCATGATTCCATTTTTATGGTCTGAATATAGAATTTGTGGAGATAAGCTTAGGTCTTTTATTCTGTCTAAAATGCTGACCTCCCTCTCTCTATTTAGATTAAGGCCTTTGGATAATGGCATATCTTTTCTTAAAATTGATTTAATGCCATCAAATTTACACAAATAAATTTTAGAGATTTCATCAAACTTTATTAGCTCTGTAATAGAAATTCTATTTCCTAACTTTCTTAAATCAATAAATTCTTTATCCATCTTGTTGTTCTTTTATAGCCACCCAAGAACGATAACCAAAAAAGATAATTATCAAATAAATAGCGAAAAGGAATGATGTGAAATAGAGATCTCTGGAGGCAAATAAAAAGACTGAAATGAAATCAATTACGAACCAGTAAACCCAATTTTCTAGTACTTTTTTTGCCACCATGTAAGTTGCTATCACAGCCCCCCAAGATGTAAATGCATCAATAAATGGAAATACTGCATTGGTAAAGCGGTTGAGAAAATACCCTGAGCTCAGGGATAAAATCAATACTAGGCTTATTGCAAAAATATGCTTTTGCAAAACCCAGGTTCTAACATACAAGTTTTCTGATTTTATTCCTGAATTGCGCCACTGACTCAAACCATAAAATCCCATTGATAGATAGAAGATTTGGAGAAGAGACTCCATATACAAGCCTGCTTGATACATTACAAATAAATATAAAAGTGAGCTTAATATCCAAGCAAACCAGCAGTAAATATTTTGCTTTAAAGCTAGAAGTAAATATACAATTGCAAGAGCAGCACCTGTGCCTTCTATCAATAAAGCCATACTAGTTAAAAATCAAACTTAATAGAGGCTCCAAAATGTCTTGGGTCTCCATGCCTTCTGTAAAGAGTATCTTCAAAATTAGGAGCCTCATTGCCAAAGTAAAATCCTCTTACAGAATAATACTTATTAAAAATATTTTTTGCCCATAGATCAATGGTCCATTTTTTATATGTATAGCCATAGCTGCCATTAAATAAATAATATGATTTTGATTTGTTGTCATGAGAGTCGGAATAATAGAATTCATCTTTACCAACAAGTCCTAGGGATAGATATGAATTTGATGATAAATCATAGTTAATTCCAAGGCTTATGCTTGTTTTAGGCGCATGCGCTTGAGACCTACCCTCAAGATCTGGGCGTGATTTCCAATTGGTAATTTCTGTCTTCAATAAACCTATATTTGCAAATGCGCTTAATGATTCCGTTATACCTATGTCTATTGAAGACTCAATACCAAAGTTTCTTCCTTCAGCAGCATTTTTGGTGAGGTATGAGAAGGTGTTTGGATCTGAAGGATCAACTTGTTGCGATATTAGTACCTGCTGGTCTTCTCGAGCAGAATAAAAAGCAACAATTGAAAAGTTGAGATCCGAGGCGATGCTAGAAAAATTTACCCCTATATCATAATTGATTAAAAACTCCGGATCATAAATCAGGTCATCTTGTAGGCTATCACCTTCCAATCCTAAGCCAATATTGAATCCACCTTGCTTATAACCCTTAGAGAGGCTTCCAAAAATTACTGTTTCTTCATTAAGAGACTTTGAAATGGAAATTTTGCCTCCCGACATAGAGTTAGACGGGTTAAATGATTCATCATTATTATCATTGTATTTAGATTTCCAATTTTCATCTCTTAAGCCAATTGAAAGTTTTAAAGAATCAGTTAATAAAAAATCGATGCTGCCATATAAAGCTAAATTTTTTGAAGAATACTCGCTGGAAAAGAAGTCATTGCTTAAATATGGGCCAAATGGATCAGATGGATCGCCGTAGGCACCATCATCATATCTGTCATTTCCTTCTTTTAGTTTTAAAGCATTAACACCCAGAACCCATTCAATTGGCGTGCTTAAAAAGTAATTTAACTCATTAGATACCAGTCTAATTTCCTGTCCATAGGATCGTCTTTCTCTAAAAGTTTCAGAAAAATAATCATAAGTATATGGCGCATGGGATTGCTCATTTCCCCAATCAGCATCATAGCTAAAGACAACATAAGTATCTGTATAGCTAGAAAAACTTTGAAGTTCAAAAGTTTTAAATTCTAAATAATATTTAACTCCGAAGGTCTTTGTTCTTTGCGAGTCCATTCCAGGTCTATCAGAAAGAGTGTTTAAGCTCCCATCTATAGTCCAGATATCTGCTGGGTCATCTAAATCGATATCTGATATAAGGAATTTTAGTTTCGAATTTTTAGCTAAATCCCAATCAACCTTAAGTCTTAGCGAGGTTTCATCTTTTTTAGATGTATCAGATTTATTGAGAAAAATATTTTTTCTAAACCCATCTGAGTAGTCTTTTCTTATAGCTAATCTATATTTGATATCTTTGTTATCTGATAGCGGTCCTCCAAATGCAACTCCAGAACTTCTAGTCCCATAAGTGCCTATCATGATTTCAGATGTGCCCTCAAATTCCTCAGTAGGGTCTTTAGTTTTTATGTATATAAGTCCAGCTAATGCATTTGCTCCTATTCTTGAGCCCTGTGGCCCCCTGTAAACCTCTATTTGATCTACATCAAAGGTTGTAGCAATACCTCCCTGACCAGAATAGTCTATGTCATCAATCAAGAATCCTACAGATGTGTTGGGAGTTCCTTGATATCCAGATCTTTCACCAATACCTCTAATTTGAAAATATCTTGCCCTAGAATCACTTGCTGAAAAGTTTAGATTCGGTATTAAGTAAGAAAGGCTCTCAAAATTCTTAATTGGTTCATTTTTTAAAAGCTCTTTGTTTAATATAATTACACTCGAATCTTCTTCAACAACTTTTGCCTCTCGCCAGTTTGCCTCTACAACGATTTCATCTATCTCTTCTGCAAGAGAAGAGTTAAAGAAAAATAAAAATATGAATGAGTAAAAAAAAGATCTTTTAAAATGTAAGTGTTCCATGTAATTCCTCCGCCATTATTGTATGGATCAGGTTCAAAGGGTTTCAAATGATCTCAGGTCTTTCGACCACCCCTTTACAGTAGTTTTATCTTAAGAATATATTTGATAAAAATCAAGGGGGGCTATATTATACCCCCCATGGGTATAATAAGAATGTTAGCTTTTATATTGGTTTTAGCTATGAATATCGAAGCTAGGCCGATTTCTTATTCTGGAGGGTCAACATTAATGGTTAAATCAGACAACCTATCAAATTCTACTTACTTTCACTACTCTCCTTCTTTTAAATATTCTATTGGCCTTGAGGATTTTGATAACAAGCTGTATCAAGATGATATAAATTACTTTCGTTTTACCTATCTTTTGAATAGAAAGAATACTCTTAATTCACAAAGAAACCTTTATTTTCAATCAGGGATAGATATATCTAATAAAAATAATAATTTCTATGGGGCTCACGGGGACTGGGAAACGAGAAGATGGTTTGCTGGTTTCGGCTATAAAAAAGTTGAAGGAGAAACTAACAATGGCTATGAAAATAAATATCTTCAGTTCGGAGTTGCTCCATATATTGGAGACTATGGAGATTTTCATACATGGCTTATGGTTAAAACAAAAAAGAGTTCACTTACAAAAAATATATCAACCTTCCCTGTTCTTAAATTTTTTAGTGGAGACGCTCTAGTGGAAGTTGGATATGACGATCAAACAAATTGGGATCTGCATTTAATGTACAGATTCTAAAAAAGGAGAAAAAAAATGAAAAAAATATTACTAGCTTTGTTTATAACAAGCCCGTTAGTTTGGGCTGAGGAAGGGAGCATGAATATGCATCATCATTCTCATGAAGGCCATCTTCACGACAAAATGGTGGATGGAAAAAATCTTGAAGTTAATGCTGAAAGATTTGATAAATTCATGGAAGGTATAGTTGATATGAATATAGCTATAGTTAGTGTTCAAGGAATGGTTTGTGACTTCTGCGCCAGAGGAATTGAAAAAGCGTTTCTAAAGGATTCAAATGTTAATAAAATTGATGTTGATCTTGATAGTGGCAAAGTAATAATTGCTTATGTGAAATCAAAAGAAATAGATCCAGATGCAATAAAGAAAATGATACTCATGAATGGTCAAAATATGACTAATCTACAAATAATAAAAATATAGCGACTATGAATGATAAGTATCCAAATTTTTTATCATTATTTGCATCATCCTCAACCTTAATATGTTGTGCCCTGCCGGCAATATTTGTTGCTTTGGGTGCTGGAGCAAGTTTTGCAAGCCTTCTTTCGGTGTTTCCTTTTTTAATTACTCTTTCAAATTTCAAAGGTCAGATAACATTATTTGCTCTTTTTTGGATAATCGTAGCTGGGCTTGTAAATTACCGAACGTACTATATGCCCTGCCCTGCAGATCCCGAGCTTGGAAGGGTTTGTAAGCGAAATCGAGAGAGGTCTAGATATATTTATTATGTCTCTGTTTTTATTTTTTTATTTGCTACAATTTTTACTTACTTTATTCCTAGGTTTCTATAAATTATGAAAAATCCATGCCATAAAGATAAATTAACTAGCCTTCGAAGGATTGAAGGTCAGGTTAGAGGAGTTCAAAATATGATAGAAGAGGGTAAATACTGTGTAGATATTTTGAATCAAATAAAAGCTCTAAAGAATTCACTTATAACCGTAGAAGGTAAAATACTTAAAACTCACTTAAGGGAGTGCATAAAGGACTCTCTAAATGGAAGTAATGATTTTGATCTAAAAATTGATGAGATTATGAAAACCATGAAGAGATGAAACTCTTAATTCGTAAAACCCATAAATATTTAAGTTTTTTTATCTCCATTCAGTTGCTGCTATGGACAATATCTGGAATTTATTTTTCTTTTAACAAAATTGAGTTAGTGAGGGGCGAGCAATACCTAAAAATAGTCGAAAAACCGATCAATTTGGGTGTTTTAAATTTTAATACGCCTTACTCTGAAAAAGTCTCTATTATAAATAGACTGGGTAAGGAAATTGTTATTGTGAGTTCGAGAGGGTCAAAAAAATATCTAGATAAAAATGGAAATCCATTAGATAAACTTTCATCATTAGAGGCTGTAGAGTCAGTTAAGTCTCAAACAACTCTTTTGCCATTCCAGGCAATTGAAATTACAGATAATAAAAGCGGATCTGAGTTTAGGGGAAGGTCTCTGCCCATCTATAAAGTAGAAAGTAGAAATATTGAAAATGATGACATTAATGTTTATGTAAATATTTATTCAGGTGAAATTATGGCCATAAGATCACCACAATGGAGAATATGGGATTTAATGTGGGGATTTCATATTATGGATTGGAACGAAAGAGACAATATTAATAATCTTCTTCTAAAGATATTTTCAATTCTTGCTTTGGTTAGTTCTGTAACAGGGCTAATTTTATTTTTTAAATTAGATTTTAAGTAAGTACAATAAGCAACCACTAAACAATAAACATATATTTATGGATAAAAGAACAGAGCAACTTCTGAGAGATCCGGTTTTTCCTCTGTTGATAAAAATGTCTGCTCCTAATACAGTGGCCTTTTTAATAAATGCATTTGTGGTATTGGTTGAATTCTGGTTTATTGGTCAACTTGGATTGATCCCATTAGCAGCAATAACATTAGCCTTTCCAGCAATCATGCTGACACAGCAAATGGCTTTTGGTGCTCTTGGTGGAGCAGTATCTTCCTCTATATCAAGAAGCTTGGGAGCAAATAATATAGATAAAGCTGAAAAACTATTATGGCATTCTTTATATATTTCATTTCTAGGGGCATTAGTATTCTTCTTAGTTTTTCTTTTTTTTGGTGAGTGGCTTCTTATTACCTTAGGTGGCTCTAGTGACTTGCTACAAGAGTCTTTAGCATATTGTTTAGTGTATCTATCAGGCGGCTTGGTTGTATGGCTCTCGGGGAGTCTAACAGCAGCCTTGCGAGGCATGGGGGATATGCAATTTCCTGCAAAACTAACTGTAGTTTGTGCAGGAATTCAGGTATTTCTATCATCTGGCTTTATTCTTGGTTGGTTTGGGTTTCCTAAACTTGGCTTGGTGGGCTCGGCATGGTCTATGATCATAACCTCTTCGTTTATGGCTGTAGCTTGTGTTATAAAACTTTTAAGTGCAAAGAGTCCTATAAAACTAAAAATTCAAAAAATTACTTTTGAAAAGAATCTCTTTGAAGATATCTTTTCTGTTGCACTGCCAGCCTCCCTTTCGCCAATCTTTACAGTCGGAACAGTGCTTGTTCTTACAGGTCTAATTGGTCAATTTGGTACATCTGCAATTGCAGGATACGGAATTGGTTCAAGGGTAGAATTTTTACTTATACCTATTGTTTTTAGTATTGGAACTGCAATGACGACTATGGTTGGAACTAATATTGGTGCTAATAATATAGATCGAGCTGAAAGAATTGGGATGATTGGCGCCACATCAGCAGGCTTACTTTCCGGAGTTATAGGTCTAATATTAGCCTTGACTCCTGACATATGGATTAGAGTTTTTACTGCAGATCAAGAAACGCTAATGGTAACCAAGCAATATATTCAAATACTGGGAGTCTGTTACTTATTCCAAGGATTTGGATTGTCTCTTTACTTTGCATCCCAAGGGGCAAATGCTATGAAGTGGCCTATCGTTATCACGGCATTACGATTTGTTGTATTCACAGTTGCAGCTCTAGTCTCAGTGTATTGGTTATCGACTGGCATAGCTGGAATATTCTATTCATCTGCAGGTGCAATGATCTTGTTTGGGGTTCTAATGGTTGTTGCCTTAAAAAAAGGTGCCTGGAGAAAATAATAAAGCCAACTTAATAGTTAAATAGTTGCACCAAATAGCTCATTTTAAGAAAAAGAAACTATTTCTTTTTTTCTTTTTTAGCAGCTCTTTTCTCTTTAAGAGTCTTCCCTTTTTTCTTTTCGTTCTTTTGCTTGTCTAGACCTTTAGCCATGATACTT
>CAZFYG010000009.1:0-51352 GCA_964523375.1 uncultured Gammaproteobacteria bacterium
TAGCTGAACCATCTGATGCTACAACGGTAATAGAGTAATTATTATCACCACTTGCACTTCCAGGATTCTCAAAGTCAGGAGCGGTATTAAAAGTTAGTTCGCCTGTGCTTGAGCTAATAGAGATAAGTGAAGCATCATCCCCGGTCAAAGAGTATGTAAGAGTATCTCCGTCAGCGTCTGTTGCAGTAACTGTTCCAATAGCTGTTACATTTTCTGCAACTGCAATTGTCCCTACATTAGCAAATGTTGGTGCATTATTTGCAGGTGGAGTTGGTGGTGTTGGAGTAGAGCTTCCGCCGCCTCCGCCTCCGCCGCCACATGATGTAATGATAAAAGTTAAAACTAAAAATAGAGAGGATTTATAATTCATAGTTGTATGGATGGCTGGTTATTTTTTTTTGATTATACAGTTAAAATACTGACTTACAAAAATGTAAATAAGTTACATTTTATTAATATAAAAAACTATAGATTTATACACTCAGTAGCCAACAGCGTGACCATCTTTTCTAGATTCAGATGCACCGTAAAAAACACCATCTTTAAGCATTATTGCCTGGTAGCCACCAAAAATACCTGGTTGGTAATCAATAATATGGCCTTTGATCTTAAGTTCTTCAATTATAGTCTCAGTGAAGGCTTTTTCTAAACTTAGAGATCCGCCATTTACCATAACCTCACCTGTTGGCTGGGATGAACCAGTATGAACTATTCTTGGAGCATCACCGGCCTCTTGCAGGTTAAGATTGAAGTCAATAATATTAATGGCGATTTGAGCGTGCGCCTGTGGTTGTGTTGCCCCACCCATTACACCAAAACTTATGAAAGGTTTATTATCCTTGGTTATAAAGGCTGGAATAATTGTGTGAAAAGGTCTCTTTCCACCAACCAATGAATTTGCATGGTCTTTATCCAGACTGAATAGCTCACCTCTGTTCTGGATCATAAAACCTAGACCTGGAGGAACCATTCCTGAGCCCATACCCCTATAGTTACTTTGGATTAATGAAACCATGTTTCCTTCCTTATCAGCGGTTGTGAGATAAATCGTGTCGCCATCTTTCAATGAGCCTGCATTGTCGCTAATGGAGGATTTGAGAGGATTAATATGCTTTGCTCTTAAATCTGCGTATTCTTTTGAGATTAAATAATGAATGTCAATGTCATTAAAATCTGGGTCAGCGTAGTACTTAGCCCTGTCTGCAAAAGCCAGTTTCTTTGCTTCAACAAAATGATGGATGTACTCACTGCTAAATAAACCCATCTTATTTATATTATATCTTTCAAGTAAATTTAAAATCTGAAGAGCTGCAATACCCTGTCCATTTGGGGGTAACTCCCAAACATCATAGCCCCTATAATTTGTAGAAACTGGCTCAACCCATTCTGCGTGATATTGAGCGAGGTCATTTGTGGAAAGGAATCCGCCCTGAGATATAACAAAATCACTCATTATTTTAGCCATATCGCCTTCATAAAAACTTGATCGCTTTGATGTTGCTATGTCCCCTAATGTACTTGCCAGTTTAGGATTTTTAAATACATCTCCTTTTTTTAAATATATTCCATCAGGCATCCATATATTTTTAAAATTTGGATATGTTTTAAATCTTTGAGATGACAATTCAAGATAATAAGCGATGGTTTCAGTGAGTGGAAAACCATTGTTTGCATAATCAATTGTTGGTTTAAATAATTCTTCAAATGGCAGCTTACCAAATCTCTCATGAAGCTTTATCCAGCCATCTACAGCTCCAGGAACGGATACTGGTAAAGGGCCATATGATGGAATCTTCTCAAGCTTCTTGGCAGTAAAGTATTCAATAGATATACTCTGAGGAGATGGGCCGCTAGCATTTAATCCATAAAGTTTTTTTGTTTTTGCATCCCAGAGAATTACAAATAAGTCACCGCCTATACCATTTCCTGTTGGCTCCATTAAACCCAGTGCCACATTTGCAGCAATTGCAGCATCTATAGCATTACCCCCATCTTTTAATATCTGAAGTCCTATTTGCGAGGCCAATGGGTGGCTTGTTGCAACCATTCCATTTTTAGCAATAACCTCTGATCTACTTGTAAATTCTTCCCCAGTAACTCTATCAAAAGAAAGAAGATTTAAAGAAAAAATAAATGTCAGGAAGTAGTAAAAAAAATTCATAATTTATCCAATTAATATTAACGAATCTGGTGTTTCAAATAAGAAATAAACAGCCAAGGTAATTAACAGTATCAATACTGTTTTAAAATTAAAACTAACTTTTAACTTTAATATAACAATCAATATAGTGCTTATAAGCAATAGCCCCAAGAAGTAATTAATGAGCTCAAATGTAATCATAGTATTTTATTTTTAACACTTAAAATATTAAGTTATCATAATATATATGGATATTATCTTAATAATTATGTTCTTAACCTTTCTTGCAGGGGTTTGGATTGCATCTGAAGATCTTGATAAGTGGCAAAGATTGCTTTTAATTACCATAACATCCATCGTTGTTATTGCCATAGTAAGCAATGGTTACTAGATGAAACTATTGTATTTAACACTAATGGTGAGCATTAGCTTTCAACTTGTCGCATCTTCATCTGAACAAATAGATTGCACCAGCGAAGTTGATACTTCTTTCTTTAATTCAACATATTACAAAAATAGAGAAGTCTCATTTCTAGATACAGAGGCAGATCTTGAATTAAAAAATCTCATTAAAAATAAACTCAACATAAAAGGCGTGCCAACATTAAAGGATTTGGATGGCTTATTTGAATGGGATAGAATCAACAATATGGAATATATCTATAAAATACTTGATCTAATGGATAGAAGTTATGTTGTTAATAATAAAAATATAGATGATTTTAAAAAATACAAACTTAAATTTAATAATTACTGTGAGGACACAAACGATAATGTTTAAAAAGATAATTTTTGCAGTTATAGGAATATCTTTAGCTATCATACCTAGCAATTTATATGCAGAATCTGAAGATCAGATAGGATCAAAATGTGCAGTTGTGATTACATCCAGGATTAATGATAATCAAGACCCTTACCAATATGCTCTTGATAGAATTAGAATGTGTAAAAAAAATGATATTCTTTCTGTATCTAGTTTTTTAGACACACTTACAACTAAAGTTTATTTCAATGACCTGATGCGCGGCTTCTGCGATTTTGACAAACAAATCATTGCAGATGTTAACAAGGACTCATCTAGCTTAAGCTGTGTTCATGTTGGAAAAGAAAGAATAAGAAGAGATTTTAAGAAATCAGCAAGCCTACAACCAAAATATGATATCAACAAAAGGCCTTATAGAGATAGCCAAAATTGGTATAGCAACCCTACCCCACTCAAGGAACCTGGCCCATCGGGAACAAGACCTTAAGAACCAATTAAAGTAAGTTACAAGCCATCCAAGCAATTGAAATAACTGATGGCAGCCAGATTAATGGTCTGATAAGAGGTATAGAGTATAAGTTAAATGCCGAACCAATAAGATAAGCTACCCTAGAAAATAACCAAATATACATTGGTAACAAGTTATCAACACCCAGTTGAATTGATAAAATAGAAAGTGCTAAAAAAAGAGGGAGGCTTTGTCTTAAGTTGTCTGCTGATGTTGATAACCTTTCAGATAGTTCAGTTTTTTTAGATACGTCTCCTCCAATATAAGTAAATTCAACAAAGGGAATTTTGTGCAATGAAAATATCATAGGCATAAAAAGGTGAGCTAAAGAAAATAGGACTGCAATAATTAGAATATCTACCATAATAAAAAAGTTATTTATTTATTATGATATTAATGAATTTATGAAAAGAATCAAATTATTGGCTGTCTAATTCGTCATCAATAGATTTAAGCTCTATTTCATCCATTTCGTCTTCATAAACAATATCTTTGTTATTTTTTGAGATTAATCTTGTTGAAATGAGATAAACAACAAGTATGGTAATTAAAATACCGGTTACTTGAATTAACATATGGCCACCTTTAAGTTATGTTTTATAATGTTATTAACTATATCAGACAAAAATGAATAAATTACTGTCCATAATACAAAATCGAAATTCTCATAGAGTCTTAACTGAGCCACATCCGTCTAAAACTGAGATGCAAGATATATATAAGGCCGCCCTAAGAGCGCCAGATCATGCATGGCTTAAACCATCTAGATTTATTGAAATTAAAGGCAATGGGTTGACACGACTATCGAATATTTTTACTGAGTTTGCTGTTAAGAATCTTGGTATAACTGATGAAAATATTTTAGATAAATATAAAAATGCTCCTTATAGAGCGCCAATGATTATTACCCTGGTTACCAAACTTACAGATCATCCAAAAGTGCCCTATATAGAACAAAAATTATCAACAGCTGCTGCAGGGCAAAATATTCTAAATGCCATAGAGTGTCTAGGATATTCTGGTATTTGGAGGACAGGAAAGCTAGCTTTTAATAAGGAGTTAGCAGAAATGATGGGTCTCGATGGCGATAGTGAGATAATAGGATTCTTATACGTTGGGACAAAATCAGGAAAAGAAAAAAGACTTCCAGATAGACCTATTGATGATCATCTAACAGTCTGGGATTAAATTTTTATCTTCTCAAGTCCATCTATCTGATCTTCAGAAACTTCTCCATTCTTTAATACAACATTATATGAATCATTGTTATCCTTAAAGGCAACAGAGTATCTAGGACTGTCGTCAACAAGATGGAGTGCATTGAAACCCTCAATAGAAATACACGAATCAATGCTTTTATTTTTAAGCGCGTGACTGACAAATGGCCGTCTGTTAGGCTCTTCGTCATAATGAGGGCAGCATGTACCATTCACAAAACCAAGGCAATCCATTATAGCTAGGTCATGGCTCCAAGAGTCAGTTATACCTTGCTCAAACCAACAAATTGCTCCAGCACTGACACCAGACATAATAACCCCTTTATCATATGCTTCTTTTAGAATGACATCTAACCCCCATTCTCTCCAAACGGCAAGCATACTTTTTGTATTTCCACCCCCAACAAAAATTATATCTTGGTCAAGAATATGCTTTCTTAAATCAATGGTTCTTTTGAAGAAAGAAATATCCGAAGGAATACAAGCTAACGAATTAAATGCACGATAAAAATTATTTATGTACCCATTATCATCACCTGTTGCTGTGGGTATGAAACAAATCTTCGGATTTTTTGATTTAGATTGATTAACGATGTACTTCTCAATTCTTAGCTCACCAAGAGATCTCCCAAAGCCTCCGCCACCTATAGATATTATTTGTTTCATGATTTTTCCTTAATTTTTTGAGCATCAAATTGAATTAATTTATTTTTCCATTTGCGAGTGAGAACATTAAATTCAGCTGTCTTTACAGTAAATGCTTGAAAAACTAAATCTCTATCAACCATGAGAATTACAATTTGGCTAATATTTGTTCCAAACATTACATTATGTGCATTGGCATAGGCGCAGCCTTGAAGAAAGTAATCCTCAATCCACTCCCTTCTCTTTATTTTCTTAGCAGTTTTAAAATCTATTATTGATGGTATGCCATTTACTAAACCAATACAGTCAGCTGTACCAGCATATAAACCATCTAGAATGAGTCCCACTTCCAAGCCCCATATTTCATCAATAGCCTTTAAACCATCTGCTATAAATTTTTGTGAAATTTTCTTTGAAATATTTTGATCAGATATAGAGATATCGAAGATATCCCATTCTTCTTTTTTGAGATATGCCTCCAGAGCCTCATGAACAGCCGTTCCAATATCGGTACTTTGTTTTATGACTCTATCTGCTTCGATATCACCAACTCTTTGTCTCCATTTTTCAATACCATCTGATTTTGTAGAGGTATTGCTAAGAATTGTTGTGACGCTCGGGACAGGAGTTCCAGTCGAATCTAAGTAATGCCTACCGGAATCTAAATCCACTCTCTCCAATTCAGGATATTTATATATATTTTTAAGCATTTATCTTATTTTATATGAGATTCAATAAAACTAAGCATATTTAAATACGATTCATCTTTATTTGTCTCATTGAATACTTCATGCCTTGCACCTTGAACAAGTTTGAATGATATATTTTTGAAGATAGAGGATAAAAAATTATAAAGATCTTCCACTCCCTTACCTCTATTACCAACAGGATCTTCAGCCCCGGAGATTATATATATTGGCAGACTATAATTGGAGGCTGAATAATTTGATCTTTTGAAAACTTTTAAAAACTGGTTTGATAGTTGAAGCCATAAAGAGTTTGTAACTAAAAATCCGCATTTATCATCGGCTGTGTATTCATCAACACTTATATTATCCCTTGAAAGCCAATCATTGGGAGTTCTATTGGGTCTAAATAGAGAGTTATTCTTTCTAATTGTTATCCTATCTAATAACTTGCTATATGCCTTCCCTCCAAATATAGCTATTAAAATTGAAACAAGTCTTCTTTGAGAAAGAATGACTTTATTGGGTATTAATGAAGATCCTGATAAAATTAATAAATCTATATTTTTATACCTCTGAATAGCTCCCATAGCAATCCAAGAGCCCATGCTATGACTAAATAAAACTTTTTTTAAATCTGGAAATTTAGCATCTGCATACTCAAGAACTTCTATTAAGTTACTCTCAACATTAACAAGATCCTCCCCTTCACCAAAATAGCCTGGCAAACCACCTTTGTCTATAAAGGACCCATGACCTATATGGTCTGAAGAAATAACATGATAACCAGATGCATTGAAGCGTTTTATCAGCCAATCATATCTTTGCATGTGCTCAGCCATTCCATGGCTAATAGTCACTACTCCTTTAATTGTAGGTTGGGTGGAAAGAGATTCGTGGATGATCTTTTTATCAATAGTTAAATGATTAAACATAATTTATAATAACTCAACTTTAAACATTATAAATATTATGAGTGATATAAGCATTATTGGAACTGGCCTTTGGTATCCTGAAGAATTGACTACAAATAAAGAGATTGTTGATTCTTTTAATACTTACGTTGATAACTTTAATATCGAAAATGCATCTTTGATTGAAAGTGGAGCAATTAAGGCAAAATCACACTCGTCTGAGGAGTTCATCCTTAAAGCGTCTGGTATAAAAACTAGAAGAATTATAGATAAAAAGAACTCACTAGACCCAAATATAATGATGCCTATCACAAAGAATGAGGATGAGTCAGAATTATCATTTTTAGCCAAAGTTGGTATTGAGGCTGCAAAAAAAGCAATGTCAGAAGCAAATATCTCTGCTGATCAAATTGATGGGGTAATACTTGGTACTTCTCATTCTGGAAGAAATTATCCCGCTGTAGCAATTGAAATTCAAGAAGAGCTTGGTATTAATGGTTATGCCTACGACATGTTGGTTGGATGTTCGTCAACAACTTTTGCTTTAAGTAACGCATATACAGATATTGCGTCAGGGATGGCAAATACAATTTTAGTTATCAACCCCGAAATAACTAGCCCTGGTTTTAATTTTACAAATAGAGATGTACATTTTATTTTTGGTGATGGTTGTGTAGCAAGCATTCTTCAGCGAACAAATAACTCAGGCTTTAAGATAATTGATAGAAAGCTTGTTACTAAATTTTCAAATAATATCAGAAGTGATTTAAGCTACCTAAACAGAACAGCTTCAGATCAAAAAACTGAAGACGAGTTATTGTTTTATCAAAATGGTAGAAGTGTTTTTAAAGAAGTATGCCCCCTTGTTGCTAAAACTATTCTTGAACAATTATCTAACAATAATATTTCACCAAATGAGATATCTAAATTTTGGTTACATCAGGCAAATGGAAAGATGATTAGGTTGATAGTTTCAAAAGTACTAGGAACTGATAGTTTTGATGAGGATCTTGCCCCTCTTCCGATGAAAGATTTTGGAAACCTTGCATCTGCAGGATCTATGTTTGCATTCAATTTATATAACGATCTAAAGAAAGGTGAGAAAGGTATTATCTGCTCATTTGGTGCGGGTTATTCTATTGGCTCACTTATAGTTGAAAAAAACTAAAATCCACTAACATTTAGATAAAATATATTTATAATACCCAAATGGCACAATACGATTCAGTTATAGTTTTTATATTAGCAACAGTTTTTATATCTGTTTATTTATATTTAGAAGCAAGACCTCATGGCTCGTCCTTGATAGCTGATATTAAAAAAACATTTCTTAGGTTTTTAAGAATTAAGTAGCTTGCTTAGAAATAAATATCTAGTTTTTCTATACGTATTAATTGCACTTATTCTCGGTGGACTTTCCTCATCTAATACTGCATCAGATCTCTGGTATCAAGATCTTATAAAATCAAGCCTAAACCCACCTGGATATGTCTTTGGAATAGTATGGCCTATTTTATATATTCTTATGGGTATATCCGCCTTTCTTACCTACTTAAAAGTTTATAAGCTATTTATAATACAGTTGATATTTAACACGATGTGGTCTTGGTTATTTTTCGCATTCCATCTACCAGTGATAGCCCTAATAGATATATATTTGTTAATTGGGCTAAATATTTATTTAGTAAATGTAATGTGGAAAATCAACAAACTAGCAGCTTATTTATTTTTGCCTTACATTGCTTGGCTTATATTTGCCTCTCATCTAAATTTAGTTATCGTTCTATTTAATTAGATGTAAAGAGAAAGTACTAAGCCTGTCATGCAAGAGGCTAATGTTGCTCCAATCAATGCTTTAAAAGACACCTCGATTAGCTCAGGTTTCTTCTCAGGAGCCATAGCGCTAATACCTGAAACTAAAATTCCAATTGAAGAGAAGTTTGCAAAACCACATAGACCGTAAAGTGTTATTAGTCTTGACCTGTCTGAAAGCGCACCTTCTGATAAAGAAGCAAGCTCACCATAAGCAACAAACTCATTTAAGGCTGTTTTAATTCCTAGTAATTTACCAGACACCAATGCCTCATCCCATGGAACGCCCATCAGCCAAGCTATTGGGGCAAACATATAACCAAGTATTAACTGAATTGACAGCGACTCTCCGCCTAGAGTTAACGGTATCAACCCAATAATAGAATCAGCAACATAAACCAAGGCAATGAAAGCTAATACAATAGAGCCAACCCCTAAAGCAATATTTAACCCATCACTTGTTCCCCTTGTAATGGCGTCCATTGTACTTTCATACACTCTTGGGGTATTTGAAGATTCAAAATCTGTTACATGGTTAGATGGAATCATTATATTTGCATAAACAATGGCAGCAGGCACAGAAAGTATAGAGGCAATTAAAAAATGTTGTATTAAATTAATATCATCAAATTTCATATCAAGCATGCTTACAAGAGCAATCATGACAGACCCTGCAACCGTTGCCATACCAGTTGTCATTAATATAAGTAATTCTTTTTTTGATAAGTCTTTCAGATAAGGTCTTATTAGCAAGGGTGCTTCAACCTGTCCCACAAATACGTTTGCAGCTGAACCCAAGCCAATAGGCCCACCAATATTGAATAGCTTTTGGCACACAGCAGAGAAACCTTTCACTAGAGTAGGAAGGACTCTCCAGTACCATAAAACAGCTGTAAAGCATGACATTACAATAATAAATGGAAGTATATTAAAAGCAAAAATAATAGCTGATCCTTTTTGTGATTCTACGTATGGTGGCTCACCACCACCCAAATATCCAAAAATAAAACTTGTGCCTTCAGCAGTGGCAACCTTTAACACCTCAACACCATTTGAAAGATACTCAAAAAATGAAGTAATAAGAGGAGCCTTCAAAAGCAATGCTGCGAGCACAACTTGAAATAAAATCCCACCTGCAACGTGTTTATAATTAATTAATTTTAAATTATTTGAAAAAGGAATAGCTAAGGCTATTAAGCCTATGAAGCCGATTAGAATTTGTATATATTGCATGGTATTAGTATAACTTAATTGCCTTCAATCTTTCATTTAAAAAATCATGAGCCAAGGGTCCTTTTGATTCTTCTATGAAAATATTTCTTAGATATGTTTCTGGTGATGGGTGCATGAAAAATGGAATGCTATATCGAGAAGTTGGGTCATTTTCTACATATTGAACAACTCTATGCGTTGTGCTTTTTAGTCTATTATCTGTAACTAACTGCATCATGTCACCTATATTACAAACTATAGAATTAGAACTAGGCTGAACCTTAATCCATTCATCATTTTTATTTAAAACTTCCAAGCCGCCCTCTTCCGCACCAACAAGCAAAGTAATTAAATTGATATCTTCATGAGCCCTTGCTCTGAATATGTTTACTGTATTTTCTACGGGTGGATAATGAATAGGCCTCAAGAGTGAGTTTCCTTTGGCGGTCCACGAATCAAAAAAGTTTTTATCAACTCCAATAGATTGGGCAATAACTCTAAGAACCCTAGTCCCCATAGCCTGAAGCTCATCAAACAACATGTCAAAATTTTTATTAAAGTCAGTCAATTCTTTGATATCTATATTATTAGGTATTTTGGAAGAATATGAGTTGTCTGTAATTGGGCCGTGGTGCCAAAACTCTTTTAAATCTGCAACACTTTCACCGACAGCAGTTTCTATTCCAAAAGGCGTGTAGCCTCTTGCCCCTTTTAGATTTGGGTCATGATACCTACCCTTAATAGAATCAGGGAGATTAAAGAAATCTCTTGATGATTGGTAACATGAGTTAAGAACCTCTTGAGACAATCCATGATTAGTAATTGAAAAAAAGCCATGACTATTAAGCGCTTCGGATAGTAAAGAGGTTGCTAATGCATCACCATTCTCAATATCAATAAAAGAAAGTTCTGGTATGTTGTTTTTAGTTTTCATAAGCAATAAAAAAGGCGGTATTAAACCGCCTTTAAATTATATATCAATTATTAGAATTTATATTTAATTCCTAACTGAGCTCTCCAGATACTCTGAGTAGCAGATATTCTGTCTTCAAAAGGATTATCAATATCATATCTAAAAGCATAACCACTATAGTCATACTTATTATCAACAATTCTTAGATCCATAACATCGAGTCTACCTGAGTAGTAACCAAACTTAACAACACCTTTTTTGTCATCAATTAGGTTTAGAAGGTTTTCTATACCTAAGCTAATTACAACTTCATCATCCGCTCTAAATCCAGGAAGAATCTGAGTAACTTTTACGTCAAGTGATGATTGCCATGGGTAATTGAAAGACCCTCTTGGCTGAATAGAACCAGCATATCTTTCTAGACCATATGTATTGTGAAGAAGATTGATAACTTCAGCAGCTCTTGCTGATGCCTCAAATGAACCTTCATCTTGGCACTTATAAGACCAACAGATTAATGGGTCATTTGTACCTGTCGGTATATAAAGAAGTGCTGAACTATCATCATTTAAGTTATAGTCATAGCCAAAAGCTTTTGAACCATAGTCTCCTGTAGAACCTGTAAATGTATCAAATGATAAGTATCCAGGTAAGCCAGATTTTCTTTCAAAGATCATTGAGAATGTCGTTGGCTTATCTTCACCGAAGAAATAGTGCTTAGAAGTAACAGTAGCTAGGAATCTATGTTCAGTCTCATAGATTGATCTCATTGGCTTTCTATTATTGTAGTCGATAGCACCAACTTTTCCGTAGTTAGAGTTTGATGTTGAAGAAGTCATACCACTTAGCTCATCAATATTTTGAGCTGTATAACTCATTACAAGTCTACCATCACCATCGTTGAAGCTTCTTGCAAATGTTGCAGACATAACCTCTCTCTCACCACAACAATCATTATAAAGACCAGCTTTATAAGTTCTTCTACCTGTCATGTTATAAATAGGACGTCCATCAGGAGCTGTTACAGTAGGAACAGTTGGATCAAACCCATCCAATGGGTAACCAGTATCAATTACTTTATACAAAGCTTCCTCTTGATTAGAATTTAAGTAAGTTAAAGTCATATCCCAATTTTCTGATAACTGTCTTTCGTAAGTAACGTTTAAGATTTTAGATTCAGGCCACTCAAAATTAGGTGAGATGAAGTCAATCTTAGCACTTGTCAAAGGAGCATTGGCTATAGCTTGTTGAACACAACCTGGAAGACCAACACCTGCAGCAGCAAGTGGGTTACAACCAGCAGCGGCATAATCAGAATCATATGCTGAGACTCTTACACCATCATTTGTATATGCATTTGAAATCCATACTGCAGGTAATTTAGCAGAATAAGTTCCATAAGTAATATTTAATGAGCTTACATCGTCAATAAGTAAATCAGCGCCAAATCTGTAATTAAGAAGACTTGTTCCATCAATACCAGCATTAGCAAAACCATACTCAGCTTCAAAATCCGGGTTAGCAGCTGGGGCATCATCTGAAGAGTATTCGTCATACCTAAGACCTGCAGTTATAGTTAACCTGTCAGAAACAGTTATTTCATCCTGAAGATACATTGATGAAAGGCTATACTCAAAGTTAGCAGCAGCATCAGCAGGGTTACCTGTTTTAGCGTTGTTTGCAAAGAAAGAGCTAGCGTTACCGTTATTGAAGTCATCTAGAGAATCAAATTCCCACTGACCATCTTGAGCAACAATAAACAAGTTATAAATGTCCCAACTAGTATTTTCATAACCAGCTGTAATTTTATGATTATCTGCATAATAGATTGCTTTTAACTTTAAGAAATCAGTTGTAGTTGCAAGCTCATTCGCTGATCTATAAATATCAGCTCCAATATAAACCTCATTACCATATGCATTATCAATGTATAGATTAGGAACGTTTTGACCTGCTGGTGAGTTTTGACCAGTTGTTGTTTCCTTGCTTGAATAATTAACCTCTGTAGATAAATTATCAGACCAGTTTGAAATTAATAGAACGCTATTAGTTTCTGTTTTTTCTGTCTTTAAATACGAAGCAGAAGTAAAGTAGAATGAATCAAAGCCACTATCAGCTCTAAGTGCATCGCCTTCAGCCAATTTATAGTCGTATTGCAATCTGTGATTTTCATCAAGAATATAGTCAAGTCTTAAAGTTACATTTTCTTGAGTTGATTCAGTTGTATCCGCATATGAAAGTGGATCAAAACCGTATAAATCAATAGTTGTTTGTCTTATTTCTGCAACTTGAGCAGTTGTAATTGATTGCTCAATCTGCGCATTTGAACCAGCAGGTCCAAAAAGGACAGGGTTTGTAAGCACACTTTCTTCATATGAAGTAAAGAAGAACGCTTTGTCTTGGATTATTGGCCCACCAAATGTGAAACTAGTAGCAGTATCTTCTTTGTCAAATGAATAGTCTCTTCCATCAATTTTATCACCGTAAAATTGATCCCCTCTATCGTAATAAGCAACACTACCAGTAAACTCGTTAGTACCACCTTTTGTTATGAACTCTATAACTCCACCTCTGAAGTTTGAGTATTCAACAGATGCAGGAGCAACTTTAATGCTCATTTGCTCAATAGCATCTAAGTTTAAAGGGCTTCTTTGTGATGGGTAACCATTTCCATTGAGACCGAAATCATCATTGAATGAAACACCATCTACTTTAATATCATTAGATCTAGGGTGAGCTCCACCAATACTTATTGCCTCATCCCCATCCTCAGCATCGTCCAAAGAAACTAGAGGGTTTAACCTCATAAGGTCTTTAATATCTCGAGTAATTGAGGGTGTGTTTTGAATAGTTTCTGCATCAATAGTAGTTGTGTAACCTTGGGCTGTCATTTGCTCAATTTTTTGACCTACAACAACAACATCATCCACATCACCTACTGAAACAAGTGAAAAAGATACTCTTCCAGTTTCACCAACTTGAAGGTAAGTTTCTACAGAATCAGGAAGCAAGCCATTAGCTGAAACTTTTATTTTGTATGGTCCACCAGGTCTTAAACCAGCAGCTCTATACCTACCATTATCGGCAGTTACTTTAGTAACTTTAGTATTAGTTGGTACATAAGTAATCTCAACTGTTGCACCACCTACCGCGTCACCACCATTAGAAACAACACCAGAAATATCTGAAGTTAATTCTTGGGTAAAAGCAAGCGGGGAAATGAAAAGTGAGAAAAGAAAGATTCTAAACGTCTTATTCATAATGATAATATCCTCTAAAAATATTAGTAAAATTTTGCTATGCAAATAATAACAGAAAAAAATGAAGAACTTGTGACAATTAGCAAAGATTTATAAAGAAATTTTATCTTTACCCATAAAAGCTCTTAGAACATCTGGGATTTCAATGCAATTCTCTTCTTTATTGAAATTATTTTCGACAATTGCAACCAGTGTTCTTCCAACAGCAAGAGCAGAGCCATTGATTGTATGAGCTAACAATTTACCTGTATCAGTCTTAATTTTAATATTTGAACGTCTTGCTTGGAAATCACTAAAATTAGAACATGATGAGATTTCTCTAAACTTACCCTGACTTGGCATCCACACCTCTATATCAAATGTTTTAGAGGAACTAAAGCCTAGATCACCGGTGCAGAGCTCTATAACTTGATATGGCAAATCTAACAATTGAAGAATTTCTTCTGCATTACCAAGGAGGCTATTTAAATCGTCTAATGACGTCTCGGGATTGGTTATTTGAACTAACTCAATTTTTTCAAATTGATGTTGTCTTATTAAACCCTTGGTATCCCTACCATAGCTTCCAGCCTCAGATCTAAAACATGGAGTGTGAGAAGTAACTTTTTTAGGCAAATCATCTTCTAGAATTAGCGCATTTCTGAATAAATTAGTAAGAGGGACTTCTGCTGTTGGTATCAAATAAAGGTTGTCAGAGGCCTTAAATAAATCTTCTTCAAATTTTGGAAGCTGCCCAGTTCCCTTCAAAGATTCTTTGTTAGCCATAAAAGGAACGTAGTATTCCTCATAGCCATTTTTTGTCGCAACTTCTAACATAAAATGTATTAGCGATCTCTGAAGCTTAGAAAGATCACCCTTTAAAACAGAAAATCTTGAGCCCGCTATATTTGCGGCTGAATCTGTATCAATGTCTGAGGTTATTGAAAGGTGATCTGGAGATGTTTTTGTTTTTATCTCACCATACTTAGAAACAACGATATTATCGATTTCAGACGAGCCAACAGGAACATCTTCTCTCGGAATATTTGGTATATCTAGCATAAAATTATTTATAGAACCAAGCAGGTCTTGCAAAAGATCATCTTTTGATTTGAGATTAGCATTAATAGCATCAATTTCCTCTTTCAAATCACCAGTGTGACCGCCTGAAGATTTTAATTTGCCAAACTCAGCAGAAAGTTCTTTTCTTTGAGACTGTAAGTCCTCAACAGAAATCTGAAGATCTTTTCTCGCGCTATCAAGGGAAATGAACTCTTCAATATTTAATTTATAGCCTCTTTTTAAGAGTGAGTTTTGTGTATTTTTAGCATCATCCCTAAGCTTTTTTATATCTATCATTTACTTACCAAGTGTTAATCCAATAAACGTTGCCAATATAGTCATCGACATTGTGAGCATTATATATAAAGAACCAATAATTGGAGTATTTGATGAAAATAAATCGATACTCTGACTAGAGAAAGCTGACATAGTTGTAAAGGAACCTAAAAATCCAATAACAAAAAAATAATAAGTAGAATCTTTAGATTGAATGCTTGAACCAAGGACAAAACCAACTAATAAGCACCCTATTACATTTACTAATAAAGTAGCTAGGGGGAATGAGGTGGGCGATATTTTATCTATAAAACTTGTTAGCCCATACCTTGATATAGCGCCTAAACCCCCTCCAATCCCAATGAATAGTAGGTTCATTTGTTAGGCTTCCCTGAAAATAATAGTATTTAATATATTTAAATTGTCAAAATAATCAACTGAGAAGGATGTGCTAGAAATATATTTAACAATAACGACTTGCCCGTCTATAACTAAAGAAAATGAATTAGAACTCTGATTTCTTATATCCTCAGTTTTGAAGCCAACTTTCAATAAAGATATTAAGGCTTGATTTTGAAGCGACTCTATTTCAATAAGTTTGGTTTGATTGAACTCAAGGTCATTAATTTCAATATGGGACTTGCTGATAGAATACTGTTCTTTAAAGGGAGTATTAATATTTATGCTTATTACATCATTTTTACGAAATATCTCCCCTTCAGAGATTTGAGTCATATTTGACATCTCATTTACAGAAGTTTGTTTAAAAGTAGTCTTGTTTGATAGTAAGAGGTTGTTTATTAAATCAATGTTATTTGAATAACAATTACATGCAAAAAATACAAAAAAAAGATAATTAAAAAATTTCATTATCGTTTTGGTACAAGAACTTCTCTAGAGCCGTTTGAGCTCATTTCGGAAACCAGACCAGCCTCTTCCATTGCCTCAATAAGTCTTGCAGCTCTATTGTAGCCAATCCTAAATTTACGCTGAACTGCAGAAATAGATGCTCGCCTAGATTCAATAACAAAATTTACTGCTTCGTCATAGAGTTCATCAGAATCCTCAGCTGAATTACTACCAGCCGACTCAGAGCCACTCCAGCCAGGAATTGGTCCTGTTTCTTGAGCCTCATTAACAATGCTTTCAATATAATCTGGTTCAGCTCTAGACTTCCAATCATTAACCACCCTATGTACTTCATCATCACCAACAAAAGCCCCATGAACCCTAATAGGCACCCCTACACCTGGTGGTAAGTACAGCATGTCGCCATAGCCTAGTAATTGCTCTGCGCCACCTTGATCAAGAATAGTTCTGGAATCTATTTTTGATGAAACTTGAAAACCAATCCTGGTGGGGATGTTTGCTTTAATTAAACCAGTTATTACATCAACCGAGGGCCTTTGTGTGGCAAGGATTAAATGAATTCCTGCAGCTCTAGCCTTTTGAGCAATTCTAGCGATTAAATGTTCAACCTTTTTACCTACCAACATCATCATATCGGCAAATTCATCAACAACCACTACAATTGAAGGTAATGTTTCAAGGTACTCTTCTTCATTTTCATTAAGTGGGTTTAGTATTTGTTTTCCATTTTCAGCAGCTTCTTCAATTTTCTTATTAAAGCCTGCTAAATTCCTAACACCCATCATAGACATTAATTTATATCTTCTATCCATCTCAACAACACACCACCTAAGACCATTAGATGCATCTGTCATATCTGTTATCACAGGAGTTAATAAGTGAGGTATTCCATCGTAAACAGATAGCTCAAGCATTTTTGGATCAATAAGTATTAATCGAACATCTTTAGGGTCTGATTTGAACAATAGACTCAGAAGCATTGCGTTTACACCAACAGATTTACCTGAACCTGTCGTACCCGCTACAAGCAAGTGTGGCATTTTTGCCAAATCAACAACAACAGACTTACCAGCAATGTCATGACCAAGAGCTAATGTTAAATTGGATGAGGATGATTTAAATGCATTTGAAGAAAGAATTTCTGTGAGCCTAACCATTTTTCTATTCGTATTTGGTATTTCAATACCAACAACAGATTTACCTTCAATAACTTCAACAACCCTAACTGAGCTAACTGATAGTGATCTTGCAATGTCTTGTGCTATACCTGTGATTTTACTTGCTTTAGTTCCGGGCGCTGGCTGAATCTCAAATCTTGTTACAACCGGCCCAGGTAAAACCGTTTCAACAATAGCTTCGATACCAAATTCATTTAGCTTGGTTTCCAGAAGAAGAGCAAGCTCATTTAATTCATCTTTTGACAAAGACGATCCGTCATCAAGAGCCCTATCCAGAAGCTGAGTGCTTGGCATTTTGGTTTTCTTGGGATCAACCTCTATTTTTTCAATGTTAGTTTTAACTTCCTTAAGTTTAGTTTCTGCTTCTATTTCTTTTTGTTTGGTAGGTATTTCAGTTTTTTGCTTGTTATCTATAAGAATTTTTTTAGGCTTGGGGACTTTTAAAGCCTCAACTTTTTTAGTCTCTCTATTTTCTTTAAATTCAGCCACTCTTTGAGAAAGAAAAGATTTTATTGTATGAAATATTTTTATAAAACTTTCTAATAAATATTTTAAAAGTGTAAGCAAAGAGGAATAAGCTAATAGCAAATACTTGCCAATAAGCTGAAGAATATTTAACCATGAAAAGTTAAAGGCATTAGAAGATGCGGGAACTAAAAAGAGTGTGAAAAATATCAATCCGCCCACAGTTCCAATATTTAAAGATAGACTACCAAATAACAACTTACCAGTTGCTCCTCCAGAAACTCCTGTAAAGTAATATTCTAGAATTGATGAACAACTTATCAATAGTATCAAGGAGCTTGCAATTCTTACAATAACTTTAGAAGTTGAATTGTACTTATCTTTATCAAAAATTATTTGAGCGGACCATACGCAACCAATTAGTAAAAGCAAATATGAAGAATATCCAATTAGTGTAAAAAGAAAATCCGAAATATTTGCCCCAAGTGGCCCACCAAGATTTGTGATTAAAGCAGAAGAATTTTTATTAAAAAAACCTGAATCTGCTGTGTTGTACGAAAGCAATGCAACTAAAATATATACTGATAAGCCAATGAGGAAATAACTGAAAAAGTTAATTGCTGTTTTTTTTATATATGGAGAAAGCATATTTTAGTTTATAGTCTTGATTTTTTATAAATTATAACTATTTATGAATAACATTTAATTAATAATCAACTATAATTCAATCATGTCAACAAATCATAACAAATTAATCATATTAGGTTCAGGTCCAGCAGGATATTCTGCTGGTATTTATGCTGCTAGAGCAGGATTGGAACCAGTTCTTATAAGCGGAGCCCAGGAAGGTGGTCAGCTCACAACCACTACTGATGTAGAAAATTGGCCTGGTGATAGCAATGATCTTCAGGGTCCAGATTTAATGATAAGAATGAAAGAGCATGCTCTTAAATTTGATGTAAAAATGATAAGTGATCATATAAATTCTGTTGACTTGAGCGCAAAGCCTTTTAAGCTCTATGGTTCAGATGAATACACATGCGACTCATTAATTATCTCAACTGGAGCAAGTGCTATGTATCTTGGAATCCCAAGTGAAGAAGAGTTTTTGGGTAAGGGTGTATCTGCATGCGCAACTTGTGATGGGTTCTTTTACAGGGATCAAGAAGTTGTTGTTATTGGTGGTGGAAATACAGCTGTTGAAGAAGCATTATACCTAGCAAATATTTGCTCAAAAGTTACTTTAGTGCATAGAAGAGATGAATTAAGAGCAGAAAAAATATTACAAGATAGACTTTTTAAAGAAGAAGAGTCCGGCAAGGTTGATATTCTTTGGAATACAGAGCTAAAAGAAGTTCTTGGTGATGATATGGGTGTGAATGGGGTTTTACTAAAAACAAATGAAGGCGATGTTAATCTAAATACACATGGTGTATTTATAGCTATAGGACATAAACCCAATACAGATATATTTAAAGGCCAGCTAGATATGGATAATGGCTACTTAAAAATCAATTCCGGGACACTTGGTAATGCAACTGAAACATCTATAAAAGGAGTCTTTGCTGCAGGCGACGTATCTGATCAGATCTATAGACAAGCAGTCACTTCTGCGGGCTCAGGTTGTATGGCAGCTCTTGATGCTGAGAAATTTTTATCAGAATAATATGACTTATTTAGCTTACCAAGTACAAGAGTTAGATGGGACTTTTATTGGTGATGTTAAAACCCTAGAAACTCCAGCTCTCCAAGAGGATCATATCCTTATTAAAGTCGAGTATTCATCTCTTAATTACAAAGATGCTCTAGCAGCAACTGGCGTTAAAGGAGTTGTTAAGCAATACCCCTTCACTCCTGGGATTGATTCTGCTGGAACAGTTATCAAAACATCCTCTGATGATTTTTCAGTTGGTGATAAAGTTGTTTTAACTGGATATAAAATGGGTATGTCAGTCAATGGGGGTTTCGGAGAAATTGTTCATGCACCTGCTAAATGGGCTGTAAAGCTTCCAGCTAACTTAACGTTACTTCATTCCATGGAAATAGGAACAGCTGGTTTAACAGCAGCAGCATCAGTAAAGAAATTAGAGGATGCTAAAATTTCTAAAGAGCTTCCGGTGCTAGTTTCTGGTGCTACGGGAGGAGTTGGATCTTTAGCTATCAATATACTCAATAAATTAGGTTATACCGTCCATGCGCTTACCGGAAAAACCTACGAGGAGGATATGATTAAATCTATGGGAGCTATAGAATTAATCAATAGAGATAAGTTTCTTGAAGACGGAATAAAGCCATTAGATAAAGCTATATATAGTGCAGCTATTGATACAGTTGGAGGTGATATTTTATCTAAAATGCTTTCAATGGTGAATAATAATGGAGTTGTCACAAGTTGTGGTAATGTCGCAGGAGCTAAATTTACCTCCTCAGTATTTCCATTCATACTTAGAGGCATATCACTCCACGGAATTGATTCGGCCGAGTCATCCATAGAGCTCAAAAAAACTTTATGGAATAAGCTTGCTAATGAGTGGCTTGTTTCACTAGAAAGCCAAACAAAAATAGTTAGCTTAAATAATGTTGGCCCTGAGATTATAAAAATTTTAGACGGCAATCAAATAGGTAGAATTGTTATTAAACACGGAGAATAAAAAATGAACGATGATTTTGAGAAATATTATGAAAACAAAGAAGCAAACGATGATAGCAAATCAGATGCAAGAGTAATAACAATATTAATAACTGTCTTGGTCGTAGCAGCGACTTTCTGGGTAGCTAATCAGTAAACTACTTTGCTCCCATTCTCATTGCAGAGTCTAGCCTAATTGTTTCACCATTTAAGTAACTATTCTGCACTATATGGCCTGCTAGATCAGCAAATTCTTTAGTATTACCAAACCTGTGTGGAAATTGTGTTGCTTCTAACAAGGATTGTTTATTTTCTTCTTTAGCCAAGCTCATTAATGGGGTGTCAAAAATTCCTGGTGCTATTGTACATACTCTAATGCCGTGCCTAGCAAGATCTCTTGCAGCAGTTAATGTCATTCCAATGACTCCAGCCTTAGAAGCGCTATAAGCGCTCTGACCTATTTGACCTTCATACCCTGCTATTGATGCTGTATTTATAATTACACCCTTTTCACCCTCAGCATCTGCAGTATTCTTATCTATAAGTTCAGCGCAAAGTCTCATAACATTAAATGTACCAACTAGATTTAGATCAATTATAAATTTAAAAATATCTAATGGGTGTGGGCCCTTCTTACCGAGTATTCTTCCTCCAAAACCTGTACCTGCGCAATTAACAACAAAATTAAGCTTTCCATATTTTTTATCTATGGCATTAACGGCATCTTGCACAGACTGCTCTTCCATAACATTAGTATTAAAATATGAAACATTTTCTTCACCAAGAAGATCGATAACTTCGGCTGCTTTATCATCGTTAATATCAAGAATAGCTACCTTTGCTCCATTTGCTACAAAGTGCTCGACTGCAGCTCGCCCAAGACCAGAAGCACCACCTGTTACTGCTGCTATATTATTTTTAATATCCATATTTAAACCCTTTAAATTGATAAATCATTATATATAAATTAATAAAGTATGGAATGCTTATATTTTGGCATGGTAATTGCATTAGGTATTAGTGAACATTAATTATTTTCATAACAAAGGAGTAAAAAAATGAAAAAATTATTATTACTAGTAGGTTTAATAACCTTACCTACATTTGCTAGTGTCAGTGCGAACGTAAGTTTTGCATCTGATTACATATGGAGAGGCATGACTCAATCAGACGCCCCTGCAATTCAAGGTGGTTTTGATTACTCAGCTGAGAGTGGTTTTTATGCTGGGATCTGGGGTTCTAATGTTAATTTTAACAATGGAGCAGGTAGTGAGTTGGATTTATATTTTGGATATGGAACAGAGGTTGCTGGAATTGGTGTTGATGTTGGTTATATATCATATGAGTATATAGACTCAGATCCAGATGCAACATTTGAAGAAATCTATCTTGGATTCAGTAAGGGTGATTTAGGGCTAAGTTTTGCATTTGGTCAAGATGGAGCTCCTGATTACACAGAGATCTCATATTCATTTAATGGAATTGATTTTGCTTATGGCGAATATGATAGTTATGGAAATAATTTCATTATTTCAAAAGGTTTTGCATGTGGTTCATATGATTGTGCAGTTGCTTACACAGATTTTTCTGATGATGGATATGGAGCAGATGAAGATGCTTTAGTATTCTCAGTATCAGCAAGTCTCTAATATTCATACCCCCCTATTATGAAATTAGTAACAGCGATAATTAAACCCTTCAAACTTCAGGAAGTAAGAGAAGCACTTGTTAATGCAGGTATTCAAGGTCTTACGATCACTGAGGTGAAGGGTTACGGAAGGCAGAAAGGCCATACAGAAATGTATAGAGGTGCTGAGTATGCAGTAGACACATTACCAAAAATAAAATTAGAGGTTTTAGCTAAAGATGATGAAGTAAGTTTAATAACTGAAACAATTTCATCCTCCGCTCAAACTGGAAAAATTGGTGATGGAAAAATATTTGTTTCATCTTTGGATGAAGTTATCAGAATCAGAACTGGTGAGACCGGTTCAGAAGCAATATAAGGAGTAAATTATGGAAATTGCATTTGCATTAGATACGTTTTATGCCGTAATGGCAGGAGCATTGGTTATGTTTATGGCAGCTGGTTTTACCATGCTAGAAGCAGGACTTGTTCAAAAGAAAGATGTATCTGAAATCGTAACGAAAAATATAGGCCTATATTCAATAGCTTGTATAATGTACTTAGTATGTGGATTTGCCTTAATGTATCCTGCGGGATCCATTTTAGAAGGCATCATACCCTCAATAGCTACTTCTGTAGGTCTATCAACTTCATTGCCAAATGAAGAGATTGGTATGCCCTATGGAATGGACTATTCACAACAAGCTGACTTCTTTTTCCAAGTTGTATTTGTTGCAACGGCTATGTCGATTGTTTCAGGTGCTGTTGCTGGAAGAATGAAACTAGTTCCTTTCTTCTTGTTTGCAATAGTATTAACTGGGTTCATATACCCAATTCAAGGATACTGGAACTGGGGTGGGGGCTTCTTAAGCGAAATGGGTTATTCAGACTATGCTGGGTCAGGAACAGTTCACCTATGTGGTGCTGCTGCTGCTTTAGCTGTAGTTTTAGTTTTAGGACCTAGAAAAGGTAAATATGCTGCCGATGGAACAACTTTACCAATGCCTGGTTCAAATATCCCTATGGCCGCTCTTGGTGTTTGGATTTTATGGTTAGGTTGGTTTGGATTTAATGGCGGATCAGAGCTTATTATTAGCACTGAAGCATCAGCCATTGCGGTAAGCCAAGTTTTCTTAAATACAAACATGGCTGCATCAGGTGGTGTTGTTGCTGCTATTTTGATCAGTCTTTTTAAGACAGGTAAAATGGATGTGACTATGGCTATGAATGGAGCTATAGCAGGGTTAGTTGCTATCACAGCGGGGCCAAGCGTCCCTTCTGCCGGAGCAGCGGTTCTTATTGGTGCATTAGGTGGATCTTTAGTTTATTTCTCTATCTTGTTTTTTGATAGAACACTAAAGCTAGATGACCCAGTTGGAGCTATATCTGCTCACGGTATTGTTGGTATTCTTGGTGTATTGGTTGTTCCAGTAACAAACTCAGAAGTCAGTCTTTTACCTCAAATAGTCGGTGTGGTATCAATTGCAGGATTTACTTTTATTACTAGTTACATAGCTATATCAGTTATTAATTCTGTATTACCAATTAGAGCTAGTGATGAAGAGCAGTATGTTGGGTTGGATGTTTCTGAGATAGGTGTGGAAGCTTATCCAGAATTTAAATAATTTTTTAAGGCTTACGTTTTCCCCCTATAAATAACTAAGCCTTTCCTCAGAGAAGAGCTATCTCCCTGATAGCTCTTCTCATCTCTTGCACTTAAATTAATCATATTTCTTTATTTTCTTCGGCATGTAAATTGCATGTAATTATGTATTACATATAGGAGTAATAATGACTAATCGAAATATAGCTTTTCTACTTTCAATTTTTTTTGTACCTAATGTCTCTGCTGGTGTTGATTCGGGTGATACGGCATGGATACTTACATCAACTGCACTAGTTTTATTTATGACCCTACCAGGGCTTGCTTTATTTTATGGTGGCTTGGTAAGAACTAAAAATGTTCTTTCTGTTTTGATGCAGTGCTTTACAATTGCATGCCTTATATCAGTATGTTGGGTTATTTATGGTTATAGTCTTGCTTTTAAAGGCGATGGAGCTTTTATTGGTGATCTCAGCGCTCTATTCCTCAATGGTGTTGAAAGAGACTCTTTGTCCGGAACTCTTCCTGAGTCAGTTTTTATTACCTTTCAAATGACATTTGCAATTATTACACCTGCTTTAGTTGTGGGTGCATTTGCTGAAAGAATGCGATTTGGAGCAATGTGTCTTTTCTCAGTCTTATGGTTCACTTTAGTTTACCTTCCAGCATGTCATATGGTTTGGGGTGGAGGCTATCTTGCCAATAAAGGTGTAATTGATTTTGCAGGTGGTTTAGTTGTGCATGCTACATGTGGAATTGGTGCGCTTGTTATTGCCATGTATTTAGGTAAGAGAGAGGGCTTCCTTACTAAACCAATGCCTCCACATAACAGAACAATGGTGATGATTGGAGCATCTATGTTATGGGTTGGATGGTTTGGGTTTAATGCTGGTAGTGCTGTGGCAGCTGATAGCAATGCTGGAATGGCTATGTTGGTAACGCATATAAGTGCAGCAATTGGAGCATTAACATGGATGGCTATAGAGTGGGTGAAATCAGGAAAAGCAACCATGATTGGTGTTGCAACAGGAATGGTTGCTGGGCTTGCAACTATAACCCCAGCATCTGGGACAGTAGGCCCGGCTGGAGCTATGTTGATTGGTTTGTTAGCAGGCTCTGTATGCTTTTATGCAACACAAATAATTAAATCTACTTTAAAAATTGATGACTCATTAGATGTTTTTCCTGTTCATGGTATTGGCGGTATTTTGGGTATTCTAATGCTTAGTTTAGTTGGCAAACCGGAGGGATTTGCTGGCTCTGGTTCTTCTGGGTTTGATAATACCGCCCTTAGTCAGCTTCTTATTCAAGCAGAGGGCATAATTATCATTTGCATATGGACTGCAATAACTACATATATTATTTTAAAAACATTAAATATTTTTGTTGATTTAAGAGTGTCTAGGGAAGAAGAAGAGGAAGGTCTGGATATTAGCCTTCATAATGAGCAAGGCTACAATTTATAAAGAGTTACTATATTGTTTTAAAAAGGTGTCATGCATTTCAACAGGAATGTTTGACATCCTTTTTTGTAAATATAAATAAGCATTTAAATAATGTTTATCAATATCTTTAGCGTCTATCTTTTTATTTTTTAATAAAATATCTGCAACATAATTTGTTGAGTGATTCTTGTATAACAAATTGATACTTTCTGATATTTTTTCTGCACAATCTGAATAGCTCTCCCCCTCGAATTTAATTTGCTGACCGATAGACAGGAATACATCACCCTTTTCTTGTGTAATGCCATCTGAGATGCTTCTAAGATCCTCACCCTTTACTTTTGAATACTGCATACCATTATTTATTGCAAACACTTCTTTTGCTTTCAAGATATCATTGGGATCGTACTCATATGAAATTGCGACTGGAATTACAGACAAGGTATTCAAGGCTTCAGCTATGGTGTTAGATTTTCTTGATTGTAAATGAATCATCTTTAAAACTGATGGATCGGTTTCATCAAGCCCATCTTTTGATCGTCCCTGTTTTTGAGCTATCCAAATTGATTCATTTTTATTTAAAATTCTATCTTGAATAAATGCAGATGCAGTATTCAAACTATCGTAAATTGCTCTTTTTGATTTACCACTCCTATCTATAATAAAACTTTTATTTAGTCGCATTAAGTCAGAGGCCCAGCTTTCCTCCAAAAGATTATTACCAACAGCGTTATTTGTAGTTTTTAAATTATTTTTATGCAAAGTGTAATTAAGCAATGCGGAGTCAAGTGTTATGTCCCTATGGTTTGAGATAAAAAGATATGATTTATTTACATTAATAAAATCTAAACCCTCGACAGTAAAATTTTTGATTGTGTTAGATATTACCTCATCAACAATATTTTTAAATACATCCTGATAATCTGAAATAGTTCTAATATTTTTAGCCTTGTTTTTTAAAAGCTGGCCAGCAATAAAGTTTATTAACGGAAGATTTGATAGCTTGGATAAAATTGGTGATGAAGATATAAAAAGATTTTGTAAATCCTTATTTTTAACTAACCTATTAAGGATAAATGATACCTCTGAATCATCATAAGGCCTTATTGAATCAAATTTACTCATTAATTTATATCAAAATTGTAAAAATGTATTTTACATTAAATATCTATACAATATTTCCTTATGAAAACATATCTTAACTACAAAGGTTTTGAGGTTCTAGCACACAGAGGTGGTTCGTTGGAGTCATACGAAAATACAATTGAATCATTTGAGTATGCAATTAAGCTAGGCTGCAAGTATATTGAAACTGATGTGCAGTTATCCTCAGATGGAAAGCCTTATATTTTTCATGATGACTCGATAATTCGATTAACGGGCAAAGACCTTATTTTTAATAATTTGCATAGCAATGAGATAGATAAAATACGAATTTTTGATAACTTTAAAATACCTCTTTTGGAAGATGTTCTTTTAAAGTTTCCCGATACTTATTTTCAAATTGATGTGAAAACTGATGAGGTTGCTATGCCAGCTCTTGAGGTTATTCATCAAACACATTCAGAAGAAAGGGTCTGTATTGCCAGTTTTAGCAGCCATAGACTTGCAAGAGTCCGAAAGGAATATCCAGATATATGCCTCTCAATGGGGCCAAAAGAAATTCTAAGGTTGATTCTCTCAAGTTATGGTCTATATAGAAAGAAGGTTCATGGAGATTGCTTGCAAGTACCCATATATCATCGTGGTCTAAAGATTGTCACTAAGAGGTTTATAAATTTTATTCACTCAAAGGGTTTGAAAATAGTGGTTTGGACAATTAACGATGAAGAAACCATGAAGAAGCTTTTTGAAATGGGGGTTGATGGCGTCATCACAGATGAGCCTAAAAAATTATTTAAACTTATCTCTTAATCTTTTTTAATAAAAATACTCAATAAATACCTTTTAGCCAAAATATATATTGGAATTATTATTGATGTAGTAATTAATATTTCAATTCTCCAATCAAAGTCGATGAGGCTTCTTATAAATGGTGCAATAAAAAATGCAGTAAATGCTCCTAGAATACTGTAAAAAATTATTGATTCTTTGCTTAAAAGCTTCATTACCTTGCCTTCATTAGTAAAAGCCCGCCACATATAAATAGCATTACTATAGGTAGAAGAGCCATTGTTGTATCTTCAAAATATATTAAGAAAAATCCTACGAGTAATGGACCCATGAAAGCGCCGGCTTTTCCAAATGTATTAAAAAGCCCGAAAAACTCTCCTGATTTTTCAGGTGGGATAATTTTTGCGAAGTAACCTCTTGAGCTTCCTTGGATGCCGCCCTGAACGGAACCCACCAGAGCTGCCATTAAATAGAACTCAATGGCTGTTGAGAGCTGTGTTGTGAATAAAATAATAAAGATATATAAAATAATTGAGAAAGATATGACAAATATATCACCACTTCTCTCTCCAATATGCGACCACATAATTGTTGCGGGAAAGGCAACAAACTGAACAATAATTAAGCCAATAATGATTGCACTATTATCAAGACCAAGGTTCTTAGCAAATGTAGATGCTAAATATACGACTGTATGCACACCATCAATATATAAAAAAAATGCTACTAAAAAAATGAATGCTTTTTTGTGTTTTGAAATTTCTTTAAGAGTACTCAATACGTTTTTAATAGAGTTAAAAAATGTATTGGTACCCAATTTTTCTTTAACGACATCACTGTCTTTGTATGAAATCAAAAGAGGTATAGAGAAAGTGAGCCACCAGACAGAAACTGTTAAAAATGACCATCTTATAGCGTCTGCTTGAGAATCAAGACCGAAGGATTCTGGATAAAGAGTCATTAATGCATTGATTAAGAATAAAATGCCACCACCTAAGTAACCCCATGCATAACCATATCCTGATATTTTTGAGAATAAATCAGGGGATGCTATCAAGACGAGAATTTTGTCATAAAGAACCAATGATGCAGAAAAGAAATAGTTGGCAAGTGCATAAAATACCAATGCATACATCCATGAACCTGATTTAATAAAAAATAGCATGGTGACACATATAACACCAAGTAATATAAAACTTCTAAAAAGAGATTTTGTACTATTTGAAATATCAGAATAAGAGCCTATTAATGGCGCGGTAAATAATAAAATTATATTTGAAACTGCTAATGCAAAGGATTGATAAGAAGCTGCTTCAATTTTATCAATGTTTACAGCCCAAAAATCGAAGTAAAAAATTGGAAAAAATGCAGCTACAACAGTAGTTACAAAAGCAGAATTTCCAACATCATAAGCAATCCATGATTTAACTTGATTGGAGAAACTTTTTTTAGAATTGGTTTTCAATATATTTAGTTGAAGTTTTTACTCATTCTATATGAAAAAAATACCTTGTAAAAAATTAAAACATTTAATATATTTCATTAACTATATTTTTGGAGAGATTATGCAAGACAACGAGACAATTAAACAAGGTGCTATATTTATATTTGGTATTGGTTTTACTATATTCTTATTGGGCTTGGCTGCTGCAATATTTTATAGCTAGCCTGGAGGCCAGGAAAATATCCTTCCAGACAACAGATGCACATGAAGATGAAATACACTTTGCCCTGCTTTGGCTCCGTTATTAACAACCAATCTAAAAGTATCATCTAGACCTATCCGCGATGCCATCTTCTTTGCAATTATCATAAGATGACCAAGTACCAAAACATCATCATCATCTGATTTCGAGATCATTGTTATAACTTTTTTTGGTATTATGAGAAGGTGCGTGGGTGCCTGTGGAGCTATATCATTAATAACAATGCATTTATCATCCTCGTAGATAATATCAGCGGGAATCTCCCTGCTAATAATTTTCTCAAAAAGTGTAGATTCCATCTTATATTTTTAAATAAACCCTCTTAAGGCTCTGAATCCAATATAAAAAATTACTGCGGTCATTATGATTGCTAGTAGTATTATCAACAGATCTCTAAGCGTCTGGAGCAATCTGCCTTCTTGTTTCATTTTTACTAACCTTAATAATAAAAAAATTATTGCTATTGAACTAACTAAAAGAATAAATAAACTGATCATAAATACCTCAATTAAAGATTGAACCAACGCCCGTTACTAAAACACCAAGAGCTAAGCCCCAGAAAATACAAGCTGTGATATCAGCTAGATAAAACTTTAAGGTCTTAAGATCAGAAACACCAAGGAGAAACGGAACTAGAGGCCTTATTGCAGGAACGAACCTTCCAATTATAACTGCGTAAGGACCCTTGCTATCAAGAAATGCTTGAGATTTAGAAATAAGTTTTTTTCTTTTTTGAAAGAACTTGGAGTTAATTAAATTTGGACCAAGAGTTTTACCAAAAAAGAAACCTGACATGTCTCCTAGATGAGCACCTATTATTGCCATCGGGACCATAATTGATAAGGACAGAGCATCGGCGTTATATATAAATATACATATAGAAAATAATACTGCGCTTGAAACAATCGCTCCAGAAATGACGAAGGATTCAAGGAAAGCAAAGAAAAGAACAATCAACCAAGCATACTCAACATTTGCAGATAAAAATAATTCAAGCTTCTCTATATTCATAATTAATGATTTTACGTTGTTTTAGTAACTAATTAAAACTATTATTTACTTGCGCAAATTATCTTAAAACAATGATAAAAGAATTTAACATCAATATCTCTGAAGAAGAAATCAAAGCTCTGAAACAAAAAATATCATTAACAAGATGGCCTGATGAGCTTGATAATGAAAACTGGATTGATGGAACTAATATGAAATTTTTAAAAAATCTTTGCGCGTATTGGGTCAATGGCTTTGATTGGAAAAAACAAGAGGATGTTTTAAATAAAATTGGAAGTTACAAATATTATTATGGAGATGATTGCATTCACTTTCTGCATTCTAAATCTAGCAATCCTCAGGCAAAAAATATAATTTTTACTCATGGCTGGCCAGGAAGCATTCATGAGTTTGTGAAAGTAATTGAGTGTCTTAATAAAGAAACAAAACAAGATTTTAATATTGTATGCCCCTCTTTACCAGGATTTGGTTTTTCATCCAAACCAAAAAAAAGGGGTACAGATTCAGAAGCAATAGCAAGAATTCAAAATAAATTAATGTTAGAGCTTGGTTATACAAAATATATTGCTCAGGGTGGTGACTGGGGAGCTACGGTTAGTAAGTGGATGGCGGATCTTTTCCCAGAAAACTGCATTGGTTTACATTTAAATCTTGTAATAGCTTTCCCTCCAGAAAAAAACACAATGGACGGAGTTACAAGTCATGAAAAAAAGCTACTTAACAATTATGAGAAATATAAATCAAATGGTTATGGTTATTACGAAATTCAAAGAACAAAACCTCAAACAATAGGCTACCTTTTAAACGACTCACCTGTTGGTCTTGCTGCATGGATAAGTGAAAAATTTTATGGATGGTTTGAAGAAACTGAAAATAAAATAGTTATTACCAATGACGAACTTTTATCTATCATTTCTCTTTATTGGTTTACAGAATCGGGACCCTCCTCTGCAAGACTGTATAAAGAAAATAATGGCCTAGGATTTTCATTTAACCAGGTATCTCAACCAACTGCAGGAGCTATATTCAAAAATGACATAATGATTCCTCCCAAGATATGGGCTGAAAAAATATACAACCTAGTTCAGTGGAATGAATATGATGGGGGTCATTTTGCAGCAATGGAAAAACCAAAAGAGCTTGCAAATGATATTGTTAATTTTGCAAACATATTAGGAGAATAGTTTATGCACATACCTAAAATAAATTCTATTAGAAACTCTAATTTTCTATTTGCAAACACTTTTTTAACATTGTGTATTCTTTCAATCAATATAAATTCCCAAACAGTATTTGCAGTTGCTGAAACACCTCAAGTTCCCACAAATGGAGATGCGGATGACCCCGCTATATGGATTAATGAATCTAACCTTGAAAACTCTCTTGTTTTTGGAACTGATAAATATAATGGTATTTATACATACAACCTCAGAGGTGAGGTAATACATTTTTCAAAATCTGGAAATGTTAATAATATTGATATCAGACAGACTAAAAACAAATCAGAAGAAGAAATTACACTATTGTTTGGGTCGAATAGATCAGACAATAGTTTGAGCCTATGGATCATGAATAATGCAAAAATTAATTCAGATCTTAAAAAAAGTTTATTTAAGCTTTCAGAAAAACCTTCTATAAAGGTCAATGCAAATATGATTGTCTATGGAGTATGTGCAGGCAAACACCCTGACTTTGGAGATATTGCTTTTATAACTGAGGACAAAGGTTCAAGAGTTCAATTATGGTCATTTGATGGTGAGCGTTTAGTCTTGTTGAAAGAATTCGCTAATGCCAATGCTACGCAATCTGAAGGTTGTGTTTATGATGATGAAAATCAAACTTTATTTGTATCAGAAGAGCAAGATCGAGGAATTTTGCGAGCATATTCACTTAATAAGAATCTAGACTTTTCAAATCCAATAATTATTGATAATAGACTTGGTAATATAGTGGGAGATCCAGAGGGTATTGCGCTTTTTAAGACCTCTGATAAAGGTGGTTATATTATTTTATCCTCACAAGGTAACAGTAAGTTTAATGTTTATAACAGAAAATCGCCCTATGGTTATGTAACAAGTTTTTCAGTCAGCGGTAATGATTCTATTGACGCAGTAACAGACACAGATGGAATTGATATATCAACGGTATCAATTAATTCTAATTTTCCAAAAGGAATAGTTGTCGTGCAGGATGGTTTTAATGAAGGCTATCAAGTTGAAAATACACAAAATTTTAAATTTATATCTGCTAAAGAAGTTTTAAAGGCAATAAATATAAAGTAAGATTTAGATGTTATTAAACATATGTCTATAAATATATAAATGTCACCAATTGCTAAGCAAGATAGAAGCAGAAAAAGGATAGAAACTATTCTCGCAACTGCTGAAGATATATTATTAAATAAAGGTATTGAAGAAATAACTATTGCGAATATTTCTGAATTATCTGGACTTAAAAGAACTTCGACGTATAAGTTCTTTCCTAACCCAGATGATATAAAGGTTGCTTTAATATCTAAATATATGAACGGGTGTTCTAATTCTTTTTCAACTAAATCAAAAGATATAAAAACTGATCAGCTATCTATTGTAATCTTAAAATGTGTAGAAATTTTATATGAATACTTTAAAGAGTTTAAGGGTGCTGAATTAATAATTCTTAACAATACAGTTACCCCGCCCATTAATTCAGATGCAATGGCAGGATTGGCTAGCGAAGTTCAAGTTTTCATTGAATCAAATATTAAACTGCCGGGAATGTACAACAAGGATGGTATCTATAGAGTATTAACTCAAATAATACTCTCAATCTTCTCATTAAGCGCAAAGGAGGATGGTGAGCTGAATGAAACAGGGAAGATTGAAGCTCATCGTGCAGGTTATGCGTATATGCTCAACTGGGTAAAGCAAAGCTCATAAATGAACCTTGCTTTAAAAACAAAGAAAGTGTTTTAGACCCCTGTTAAAAACCTTAGTAACACATAAAAAAGAACGGTTATTGTAGCTCCAGCTGGTATTGTTACCACCCAAGATAAGACAATTCTTCCAATAGAGCTTAGATCGAGGTGTGATATGCCTTTTGCAAGACCGACACCAATGACCGCACCTACAAGTGTATGCGTTGTTGAGATGGGAAATCCTAAATAAGTTGCCGCCACGACTGTTGTCGCAGCTGCCATCTCAGCTGAAAAACCCAAACTAGGTGTTAAAGTGGTTATTTTACTTCCAACAGTTTTAATAACTCTACCGCCAAGCATTGCCAAGCCAAATACAATACCAACTCCACCAATCATCAGCACCCATGGATTAACAGCAGATTTGGCTCCAATAGCGCCCTCTGTAGTAACACTTATAATTGCTGACATTGGGCCAATAGCATTGGCAACATCATTAGATCCATGTGCAAAAGCCATTGCAGATGCAGTAACAATCATTAAAATAGCAAATGCAGATTCAACCCCATACTCTCTTATTTTTTCTTTGTTAATATTTAATAAGATTGAAGTTACTATAGCCACAAAAACACCAAGCCCTAAAGTAACCATAACCACTTCATTGTCTGTTAATGGAAGTCCAACATGTTTTAAGCCCTTTCTCGCTGTAACCAATCCAATAATAACGGCAACAAAGAAGCTATATATAGGGATTAAAGATACTGCGGCTTGTGATGGATCTCTTCTATCTAATATAAATTTCTTAGCACTTAAAAATAAGAAGAAAGCCATGGTTCCTGATACTGCAGGAGATACGACCCAACTTGCAGCAATAGTTCCAACTTTCCCCCATGAAACTGCTTCAAAACCCATAGATATGATTACAAAACCTACTATAGATCCAACTATCGAATGAGTAGTAGAAACAGGCCATCCTTTTGAGCTTGCAATTAAAAGCCATGTGCCTGCAGCCATTAATGCTGACAGCATACCAATGACAAATATATTCTCTTTTCCTACGTACAGGTCTGGATCAACAATCCCTTTACGTATCGTTGAGGTAACTTCACCTCCAGCAAGATATGCGCCCATAAATTCGAATATGGCAGCAATAAATATAGCCTGTTTAAATGTTATTGCCTTACTGCCAACCGATGTGCCCATTGCATTAGCAACATCATTAGCACCAATTCCAAAAGCCATAAAGAAGCCAGCAAAGGCTGCTATGAGCAAAATCAAAGTCGGATCTAAAAACATATTTTCCATAATATTAATACAAGTAATTTAAATTATGGATGTATTTAAACTTTAAGTTGTTACATTTATGTGAAGATACACATACTTTTAAGTGAAATGTATGTAACGAAATACGCCTTTAAAGCTATAAGGAAGCCTTGAAATAAATAGATTCACTGCTTTGACTAATAGATAAATCCAAAATTTGTCTTTCAAGAAGTTGTGAAATTTTTGATATCACCTCTACCCCCGTTTTAGTATCAGGTGAGTAGAACGAAATTACTATAACTTCACCACTCTGAGTTACATCAAGAGTAATACCAGAAGTTGTGATATTTGAAATAAGATATTTTTTAATTTGATCTGGATCATCTAGCTTTGCATTCTTCTTTTTTACAGCTAACCCCACCCTATCTTTAACATAATTATAATCTGATTTTGCTTTATTCAAATTAAATGTTGCTTGATTATATGAACTCAGAAAAGATTTTATTGAAATAAAAAAAATGCATAAAACAACTAACAATAAAGCTGAAAATATTAGATATTTTTCTCTTTTATTAAGATTATTAATCATGTTACGCATTGCTAAATTTTATTGTAATGACACCAGAAACCAAACCATTCAAATCTGAGGTATCCTGCTCTAGTATCTCTATTCCAAAACTTTCACCCATATTCGAGATCAAAGACATTTGCATTGAAGGCATAGAATCGATAGATATTTTAGCTGTAGAAGTTACAAAATTAATTTGTATATTCGAAACAAATTTACCACCGAGTCTATAAATAAAATCTATATTTGGAATTTTAATTTCATTTCCACCCTCAATACCTTTTCCAAGCAAAGCATCTATTTGTGAGCGAGGCTCCACCACTCTTGTGATTTTTGTAGATAAAGACTTAAATATATCTGATGTGGCATCTTTATATAGGAGTATATTTGATTTGGTGTTGCTAATTATAATTGACGGAGAGATGAATAATATTAACAAGCAAGCTGCAAGCAAGCCAAGCTGAAATTTAGTAAAGCTTGATTTAGATAAAATACTAGTGAAAGAATATTTAAATTTAAACAAATTTAAATTGTTGTCATGATTGTTTATAAAATCTCTATGGAATATTGATATATCTTTAAGTTCGATATCTTTAAAAAGGCTATCAGTAGTTGAATTTAGTGAATAAATATCTGGAGAATAATTAGAATAACTTTCGTTTAATATTGATAAGTAGTCGTTAGCATATTCTTTATCAATAGAAGTTCCAGTTCCATCTAAATGTGAAAATATAACATGACTGTCATTTACAACTATAGTGTCTTTGCTGCCTTTAAAAAGCAAATGCTCAGGGTACATGTAAACGTCAGCTCTAATATGGCTTAGTTCTTTATTAAGCGTGTCTATGAGAGATTTATTAATTACCAAGCCATTTGTTGCTGATGTTTTTACAGAAATATTTGAAACATCCTCAACGATACTATCCTCAATGCCTGATATAAAAACTGCTTCAGGGTTATTGCCATTTTCACCATCAAATGAGTAAGAGGAAACATTTGACGATGGAAGAAAGAATAGTAACTGAGACTGACCAGTTATGTGTGTTGCCAGATCTTCAAACTTAACAGTTTCTGATAGGATTAATACATCATTTTCATACTTATAAAGGACTACATGCTCTATAGATGTTATTGGTGAATGTGCTAGATAAGTAATCATTAAACACCATTATAGTTTCTTGATAAAATATAGCCATTATTATTATTTTTAAAATAAATTAAGCTAGAAGAGCTAGCTTCAAAATCCTCTACCTTTGACCTTGTTTTTAAATGAAATATATTTGATGTAAAAGCAATGTTTCCACTGAGCTCACCAAAAGTAATATCTTGAAAGTTAAGGTATAGCTCATTTAGATCTTTGAAGCCAGACTCAGGGTAGTTAGAAAGAATATAATCTGCATCATCTAACGAAAGCTCTGAAAACAAGCTGCTGAACAATAAACCATCTGTTTTGGTAAGAGTGTTTATGTTTATTGCAAAATTATTTATAGGAAAAGCACATAGGTATTTTGATAAATGGGCCCAACTTTCACCGCGAAAAGAAGGAATATTTTTTAACTCATTTAATGAGTAAAACATTCTGTTATCTGCATATTGCTGGTTTGGATTGGATGGGCCTGTATAAAAATAATCCTCTAACCCAAAATTTCTTGGTCTCCTATCAGCATCAATCCAGTCTATGATCTGGTCTATCATTTGATTGGTATCAACCTCACTTACATCTTTCAAATACATAATCTTTTTAAATGCTTTGATTTGATTTAAGTTTGGAGTAAAGATGCCATCATTTTTAGTTACTAGTGAATTGATATTAAAGCAGGTAGAGGCGTCAAATATTTCTGAAAATATATATCCACTCTCATCCTCCAGGAATATGTTGTTTACAAACATAGAGTTATTACTTGAAATAACTTGAGAAAATCTTATCTCCTGCATAATTTTTTTCTTACCAAGAAATTCCATTCCTCTAAAAAGGTTAATAGAGTTAGATTGGAACTCTAGATAAGATGCTCTCTTTAGTGATATGAAGTAGTTGTTACCAATCATTACAGCAATAGATGATAGTAAGAGAACTATCAGCAACACTGACATTAAGACAACCCCTTTATCCTTGGTATTCATAATCTATATTTGGATCAATTAACCAAAAATAATCTCCACTCTCTGTAGAAAAATCAATTCTTATTAATGTAGGAATTTTCTTTGAAGTAGCTTTATCTAAGGGCCACCTCTGGTGCCAGTTTTTTTCATGCATAAAGCTAAATGATAGATTTTCAATATTTTCTATTAGCTTTGATGAGGTGTAATCATCTTGATTGTAAGGGCTTGATGAAAAGTATTGCTTTCTTATTAGTGCATTTTCTTCGGCTGTGTACTCAACTCTATTAATATTGGATGTTGTTAAGGATAGATTTTTAATAGCTGTATTGAAGATTATAGTATTTGATGTTTGGTCATAAAAAAATGTTCCTGGCATGGTGTCGCCATAAAAATTTCTAGAGGGCACATTGATGATTTGCCTTAGATCTCTCCTAACAAGGCTTGAGGAAAGGCTTAGCTCCTTAACAGCATTAAGTTTTTTTGAAGAAGATTCCTCCGCCTCTATTGCAGAGGTTAGTATTTGTGAGCATATAACACCGATCAAGCTTAAAATAACCAAAGAAACTAAAATCTCAACCAGCGTAAAACCCTTATTCATTAATTAAATACCCTTTGGTTGAATAAATAGCCTTCTTAGCACCCTCTCTTTTTACAATTATTTCATACTCAAGAAACTCATTGGAAGAGTTTTTTTCTATCACCTCCTCCCATTGCCAAACTTTATTTCCCATTTTCATAATTCCATTTCTTCTAACAGCATTTCTTGGTTTCTGCAGAGTATTTATCATAGCTACTCTGTTATTAGATACCTCTTTTGCTAAATATCTATCTTCAACATACATGGTAGAGGCTGTATTAGAGACAATAACCTGGTAGATAGAAAGGATGGACACGCTAAGCACAACCAAGGATACTACTACCTCGATTAAGCTAAACCCTTTAGTAATCTGCTTTTTCAATCTCAATAACACCATTTTTGCCTATATGAATAATTTGAATAAAGTCCTGTCTTTTTATTTTTAATAAGCCGCCAGAATTTTCACCAGATGGATAAAAAACAATAAGAGGAGATTTTTTATTAGACTTATCGTCTATTTCATAAACATTCCCATCAAAAGATTTAAATATTTTTTCATAGTTCAATAAATCCTGAAAACCAGACGGAGGCATTTCTATTAAAGAATCCATCATTTTTAAACCATCAATGGAGATGAAGTATGCTGACTCAGATTCGTTATTAGCATACCAGCCAATAATATTTCCAGTAGTAATGCTTTCTTCTGCAAGGTAATCAAATGTTCTTTGAAATGATTTTCCACGAGCTTCAACTGAATTTAAAGTTGAGAAGTTAATAAAAACCATCGACGACATTATGCCAATAATTACTAGCGTTATAAGAAGCTCGATTAAAGTAAAGCCCTTTTTATTATTGAATCCAGTTTCCAAAGTCTGTGTTTTCTCCAGTTCCACCCTCTAACCCATCTGCGCCAAGAGTAAATAAGTCAAAATTTCTTGATTTTTGAGGTGGGTAAATATACAGATACTCTCTACCCCATGGGTCAAGGGGAATTGAAGATATATAACCACCATCTGGAAATAGAAAAGGGTTTTTTAGCTCTGAATGTGGGGATATTAAAGCATCTAGTCCTTGAGAGGTGTTTGGGTAAGTTAACTCATTAAACTTATACAACTCAAGAGCTTTTGTGGTTTGCGCCATATCTGCTCTTACTTTTTCAAGGTTAGCTCTTTGGAATACAGGAGATACATTTACAACAACTATAGTTGCAAGAATACCAAGAATTACTAGTACAGCCATTAATTCTATCAATGTGAAACCTTTATTATATTTATTCATATTTACCCTAGAGATAATGTATTCATTTGCATTATTGGTAACAGTATAGCCAAGACTATTAACATTATAAAACCACCCATAAAAATAATTACTATTGGTTCTAAAAGCGAGAGGAAGATAGATCTTTTTGAATCAATTTCATTTTTTAGAAAAGCAGAAACCTTTTTAAACATTTTAGGAAGTTTTCCAGATTTATAACCACTTGCAATAAGCTGTATAAATATATCAGGAAATATTTTGCTTTTCATGAGTGTGCTGACGAAATCCTTTCCCTCAATTACTTCTTCACGAGCTGTTTTTATTTGCTCTTTAAGATAGGCATTGGTAAAAACCTCAGAGGACTCTTCTAAAGCTACATCTAGATTCATTCCTGATTCTAATAAAAGGGTCATGGTGCTAGCAAAACGTTCAGTCTCTGTTAGTAGTAAAAAATTTCCAACTAGAGGAATGCCAAGAATTTTCTGATGAGCAACAAGAAGATTCTTCTTTGAAGATGTATATCTTTTGTATAAAAAATAGACTGCGACAGAAATAAAAGTTGCAGAGACCAATATTAATAAAATGTTATTAGATAAAAACAAAAGTATTTGCGTTAGAACTGGAAGTTCTGTTCCAGATTTTGTAAATTGACCTACGACTTGAGGCAAGACAAATGCAAGTAATGCAACTATAACCAGTATAGAAAAACTAACAAGAATTACTGGGTAAGTTAAAGCAGAAAATACCTTTTGCTTAATTTCTTCAGACTGCTCTAAATAATCAGCCAAATTATCAAAAATATTATCAAGATTGCCAGAAGAATCTCCAGCAGAGACCAAAGAGGTATACGTTTTATTGAAGATGGTTGGATAGGATTTCATGGAATTTCCTAATCTCTTACCTTGTATTATATCTTCTCTAATATTATATAAAACATTAGATAGATTTTTATTATTAACTTGATCTGCGGTAATTTTTAATGAATCATCAATAGAGGTGCTAGCATCTAACAGAGTAGAAAGCTGTCTTGTCATAATAACTATATCTTTATTCTTAACCCTTACTTTATTATTTAGTTTTGCATTTGAATGTAAAACCTCTAAAGGGGTGAGGTTTAGATCTTTGATTAGCTTTCTTGCCTCTCTTTCAGAGTTTGCGCTTATATAACCTTTCTTTTTTAAACCCTTGTTATCAAAAGCTGTATAACTATATGCTGCCATCTTCTTTCATATTGTTAACCCTTAGAATTTCATCGCAAGAAGTAATGCCAACAGTAATTAAATTTTTAGATGCTTGGTCTATAGATTCATTATCTTTAAATGCATAATCAGCTATATCGGCTTCAGAAGAATTATTATGTATCATTTCTCTAATTGTTTTGTCTACGGTTAGACATTCAGCTATTGCAATTCTTCCTTTGTAACCAGAATCAAGACAATCATCACAACCTGATGCTTTAAAAGATTTAGAAGAGCTATTCAAACCAAGTTTTGCCAGAGTTTCTGTATCAGGATTATCAGGCACTTTACAGTTTTCACACAACCTTCTAACAAGCCTTTGAGCAATAATTGTCTTAAGGCTTGAGGCAAGTAAATATGATTCTATGCCCATATCTCTAAGCCTAGCTATAGCTGCAACTGCACTATTTGTATGAACGGTAGATAAAACTAAATGCCCTGTAAGACTTGATTGAATTCCGATTTGCGCAGTTTCAACATCCCTCATCTCCCCAACCATTACAACATCAGGATCTTGCCTTAATATTGCCCTTAAGCCTTTTGCAAATGTATAACCTGTTTTCGTATTAACTTGTGTTTGACCTATACCCTTTAGAGTATATTCAATAGGATCTTCTACGGTTAATATATTTTGTGAAGAATCGCTTAAATAACGAAGCCCTGCATATAATGTTGTAGTTTTACCAGAACCAGTTGGTCCAGTAAAAAGTATTATTCCTTCAGGGTTTTTAAGTGACTTTTTGTAGTCACTAAGAATAGTATTAGGCAACCCTAGATCGTCAATATTTATCTGAGCTGATTGCTTATCAAGAATTCTAAGAACCATTCTTTCACCATGAGAAGATGGTAATGAGGATACTCTAACATCAACGCTTTTATCCCCAAGAGAAAGAGACACCCTTCCGTCTTGTGGGAGTCTTCTTTCTGAAATGTCTAGACCTGACATTATTTTTAGTCTAGAAATTAAAACTGAGGATATTTTGCTGTCTTGGGTAAGAACTTCTTTAAGTATTCCATCAACTCTATACCTAACAACAATCTGATCCTCGTATGGCTCAAAATGAATATCTGAAGCTCTAAGCTTAATCGCTTTGCTTATAATTCCATTTATTAACTTAATAATAGGAGCATCATTATTTCCACTTAAGAGATCCTCGGTAGCAGATATACTTCCAGCAAAAGATTCAAGATCAAATGAGTCGGATAACTCCTCAGAGATATCACTTTGGACATTATCAGATGAAAATATATTTGTAATGTACTCATTAAATTCAGTTGAGGAGCACTTCTTTATAGAAAAAGATGTTCCTAGAAACCTTTGCAATTCATGATACATATCTCTAGAAATGCTATTAGGCGTCATTACCTCTACAGGATCATTGTTAGTAACAATTAATTGGTTGTCTTTTATATAATCATAGGGCAAAACAAATGAAAGGTTGTCTAAGTCTTTAAGAGAATCAATCATTTCTAATTATTTGGTTTTGCTAATTCTTCTAGTATCTTTTGCTCTTTAGAGAGTATTTGTTGCGCTTTTATATAATTATATTTTTCACTGGAAATATCATATGCAGAATTTGAATCAGTCATAATTTGAGGCTTGATAAAAATCATTAAATTTTTCTTAACAGTATTTTTTGATTTTGATTGAAATAGCTTTCCAAAAATAGGTATTGATCCTAGAAGAGGAACTTTTGAAATTGTCTCTTGGGTATCGTCATCAATAAGGCCTCCTAAAACAATAATTTGACCATCATCGACAAGTGCTGTTGTCTCAATAGCTCGCTTGTTGGTAATCAAATCCACACCACTTGAAACAACACCAGCGACGCCAGAAACCTCTATTTTAATTTCTAGCAAGACTGAGCTGCCTTCATTAATTTGAGGTGTTACGTCAAGCTTTATGCCCACCTCTTGTCTAGATGTGGTTCTAAATGGATTTGCGTTATTTGATCCAAGACTTTCTCCAGTTGTGATAGGTATCTCCTGTCCTATTATTGAGCTTGCAGTTTCGTTATCCATTGCTAGTATGGATGGCGTTGAAAGAATATTAGAATTTGTATCACGTGCAATTGCATTTATTATTGCTGCAAAACTATTCCCTCCTGGTGTTAAATCTCCAAAACCTGCAACAATGCCTTGTGTGTTTAGTAATGATGTTAAAGAGCTAGCAGCTAAAGTTGTATCAGTACTATCTGTAGCTGAACCGACAATAGAAAGAAGATCAGGGCCAGAATCATTAAATCTTGTTATACCAATGGGAATTTCACCATTATCAGATCCTCCTGAAAAAACAGTCTCAACACCTAAGTCATTGGCAGCATTTTCAGAAAGTTCAACAACAATAGCCTCCACAAGAACTTGAGCTCTTCTTATATCAAGTTTAGATATAAGGTTTTTTAATGTTGTGATATTTGATTCATCTGACGAGATAATTATTGAATTGGTTTTTTCATGATTTGTTATAACTGTTGATTTACCATCAGAATTCGACATGAACCTACTTGAAACTGAATTAAGAATAGAGGCCACTTCACTTGATTTAGCATATTTTAAATAAATAACATCGATGGTTTCGTCACTATTTATAATATCTTCATCAAGAGAGGCTAATGTTCTTTTGATATTGTCAGTAACAAAATCGTTTGCTGAAATAATGATTGAGTTAGAGGGAGCAAAGGGGACTGCGATAAACTTATTTATAGTTGGATTATTTTGAGATTTAAGTTTTTCTAGAATTCTTACAGCCTCGATTGAAGGCAGGTTTTTTAATTTTACAATTGATATTTTTGCAGAGTTATTAACATCTAAATCATTAAGCAAATTTTTAATTCTTTTAATATTGCTTGCTCTATCAACAATTAGTATTGAATTTATAGATGCAATGCTGGACAAATGTGATTGTCTTCCAGTAATTGGCTTTATCATAGGAAGGACTTCAGCAGAAGATCTATTTGCAAGAGGTATAATTTCGGTTGAAAAGTTAGCACGATTTTCACTATCAATATTTATATCTCTGGTTGCCTCATTTTCTGGAACAACCCTTACAAAACCATCATCAGAGATGGCACTAAAGCCATTAACCTGCATAGTTCTTAGGTAAACATTCCATACCTGATCCCTATTAAGTTCTGCATTGGAATAAATGGTTATCTTTCCTTTCACTCTTGGATCTAAAATAACTGTTTTTTTCGAAAACTGAGCGATATCCTGAGTTACTTTTTTAATATCCACCTCTTCGTAGTTAAGAATAAAAGTATCTTCAGAAAGCGCATGCTGAGATCCAAGTAAAAAGATTAAGGTGAACAGACTATTAAGGAAAAACTTCATATTTATTTACCAACAAGATTTTTAATTTTATACAAATTATTGTTTGCCTGAAAGACAATTTCATCTCTAGTAACACTAATTAATGTATATTTTTTATCAAGCACAGAGCCAAGAACCACTACTTGCTCCTTATTGCCTTTTTTTACGATGACAGAGGATTCATTCTCTCCTGCTATAAACCCTATAACTTTATATTCAAAAGTTGTTTCAACTTTCTCAATTTCTGGAACACTTTTGAGCTTTGAATCATTGGTTAAGTTAATATTTAACTTAGGCACTTCAATTGCACCCATAGTATATAAGTCTGGTTTAGAGAAAAAACTATTAAATAGAACAGCCATAGCAGCTATTGAAGCGGCGGTTAGCGTGCTAAGTAATGTAATCTTTATTTTGTTTATATTTATCATAAAAAAGAAACACTAGTGTAGCTTATTTCTAATAAAAACTTAAAATCTAATTGGGAGATCGTTTATAAAACTTTTGGCTATTTTGCTTTTGGTACTGTAAACCAAAAATTGCATCCGCCTGAATCAGAGTTTTTTACACCAACATCTCCATTTAGGCTGTGCGCAAGATTTTTTACTATAGCAAGTCCTAGACCACTACCGGTTTTATCAGATGCTCTAGCTTTAGCTGTTCTATAAAACCTACCAAAAATTCTTTTCTTATCCGCATCATCAATACCCTTTCCGCTATCTATAACATTAATCTCAAGATGCTTAACATCATTCAGCACCTTTACCGTTACACTCGATTTCTGGGGGCTGTACTTTATGGCATTATCCAAGAGATTTATTAAAATACGTTCAATGGCATTGGTGTCTACCCATACATAAGTATCATCATATTCGTCAAAGAAAAGTGATATTTCTTTTTTAGCAGCCAAACCCTTAATTGAATCAAGCGCACCTAAGATCGACCTATTAATGTTTACTGGTTCAAAATTAAGCTTAACTTCACCATATTCAATTCTTGATAAGTCAATTAAATCTGAGACCATCTCAGAAAGCCTCTCAGCATTATGCAAAATAGCTTTTGAAAAAACTTCAGCATCCTTTTTATTGTCAAGGGCTCCACTTAATAATGTTTCAGAATTTGCCCTTATGACACTTACTGGAGTTCTTAATTCGTGAGAAACATTAGATACGAAGTCTCTTCGCATTGAATCTAATTTTCTTAATTGAGTAATATCATGCACAACCAGTATGAACTGATTTGCAGAGTTTGATTGGTTCATGGAACCCAATACCCATCTTGTTGAACCATTGCCCATATCTATTTCGAATTCTTTATTTGCTTTCTTTTTCTTGCTAGCAATTTCATATAAATTAGTAATAGCTTTAATTTCAAGATTTTCAATTTTTAAATTATCAATATCAATCTTAAGATTTAAAATCTTAAGTGCTTTATCATTGTTGTAGGTAATATTTGATAAATGATTAAAAACTATAACGCCCTCACCCAGATCATCCAGAACTGATCCAAATTGATTTCGCTGTCTAGCAATTAATCTTACTTGGGACTTTAGAACTTCAGATATTTGAGAGATGCTTCTTGCAACATTATCAAACTCACCATTTTTTTTGATTTGTACTGGCTCAATTTCATTATTTTTTAATGGGTTGATTGTTAAGGTTGATATTGCATCTTCCAGTTCAGATAGACTTCTATAGGTATAATTAAAAATTAGAGCACTTGCAATGAAAGACACAACAAAGGCAACAGCACCAATTAAAAAAATCGATATATTTAAACTTGCTATCACCCTATCTAGATAAGTGTAAGGAACAGCAATTCTTATTATGTTTGGACTTTCTTCATTTTGATCAGTAACGGCAAAATATAAAAGCTGCTGGTTTAACGTTGAGCTGAATCGTGAAGACCAACCTTTTTTATTTGTTAGCGCTTCTTGCACCTCATTTCGATCAATATGATTATCAAGAAGGTTGATTTCTTGTTGAGAAAGATTTGAGTCGCCCACAACAGTTCCGTTATTTAAAATAAGTGTGACTCTTGAATCTGAGGCCTCGCCAAGTCTATTTGCTATAGCACTTGCCTCAAAGCTATCAAGTTTGCTTATATCGTTAACACTTTCAAGAAGGAGGTATGCTTGCTTTTCAAGTTGAAAAATCGTTTGTTCTTCAAAGGTAGATGTAATGTCTCTTTCGGCAATGACATAAGCGATTCGTATGCTTACCGCTAAAGAAAGAAATACTAATAAAAAGACTCGAGCTCTTATACCCATTATTTAATTAATCAGGTGTTCTGGTAAATTTATATCCCACGCCTCTTATTGTTTGCACATATTTACCGATAACCCCAAGTTTTTCTCTTAGACGTTTAATATGCGTGTCTACTGTTCGAGTTGTGATGTCGGCACTGTATCCCCAAACATCTGATAGCAGCTGTTCCCTAGTTTGAACTCTTCCCCTTCTATCAACCAGTTGTTTTAAAAGTCTAAATTCGAGGGCAGTTAGAACAACCTCTTTATCGTTAACAAAAACTTCATGAGACTCTGTGTCAATCTTAAGATCACCAAATTCTCTTTCTACTTCTAAGATTTCAGGTTTTTTACTTCCTCTTTTTAAAATAGCTTTTATTCTAAGTATTAGCTCTCGCACGCTAAAGGGTTTGGTAACATAATCATCTGCGCCAAGCTCAAATCCAACAACTTTATCCACCTCATCATCTTTGGCAGTTAGAATAATAATTGGGATGGAGCTCGATTCTTTTTCAGATTTTAATTTTCTACAAAGATCTAAACCAGAACCATCAGGAAGCATTAGATCAAGAAGGATGATTGATATTTGAGTCTCTTTTAGAATCTTTTCGGCCTCTAAGATAGTACCTACTGATTCAGTTGAATAATTTTCACGATGAAGGTTATATTCGAGGGTTGCTCTTATATCAGGCTCGTCTTCAACGATCAATATTCTTTCTGTCATATGCAATGATAAAAATTCATAAAGCTATTTATACTATTTTTAGATCGAAATATCACTAAAAAATATTTAATTATTGTTTGTCATATATTTTTCGAAGCGCAGGTTTATCAAATTTTTCAGATGCAAGTCTTGGTATCTTATTATCAGAAAAGTTATAAACTGCAGGAATTTTAAATGGGGCAAGTTTGTCAGAAAGGAAATCTCTAAGCTCTTCTTCTTTGAGCTCTGATCCAGGCTTTAAATAGATACAGCATGATACTATCTCACCAAGTCTTGTATCAGGGATTCCAAAAACACAAGCCTCTAAAACATTCTCGTGTTCATATATTGCGGATTCAACTTCAGGACATGCAATATTTTCACCACCGCGGATAACCATATCTTTAACCCTGTCTACAATATATAAGAAAGGGCCTTCGAATTTTCCCAAATCACCAGTTCTAAACCAACCACTGTCATTCATACATTCAGAAGTGGCTTCGCTATTTTTCCAATAACTAACCATTGATGCTGGAGTCTTAATCGCAATTTCACCAAGCTCTCCTTCGTTGAGCTCATCCCAGTTATCATCTAATATTTTTATTTCTGTTAATGGTGGAACAACTCTTCCTGCTGTGGAAGGATTGTTTACATATTCGTCTCCATTACCCAGAGTTCCAAGAGCATTTGTTTCAGACAAGCCATATCCAATACCAGGCCTCCCTTCAAACTGTTCATCGATTTGCTTGACATGTTCCGCTGGTCTTGGCCCTCCACCGCCACCTAAGGTTTTCAATGACGACATATCATGGTTTTTTCTATCTGGATGGTTAAGCAACTCCCATGTTTGCGTTGGTACACCTGTAATATCTGATATTTTCTCTTCTTCAATAATTCTTAGTGCTTCCCCTGCATCCCATTTTTTCATCATTACGATTTTTCTACCAACTAGGACAGACATTAAAAAACCAGCATGGCTTCCCGTTACATGAAATAAAGGCACACAATGAAGCATTGCTAAGTCTGGGCTGAGTAATGGGTCTGCGCTTGGATCCATTTTAGCCAGAATTTCTGAAAATACAGTTGAGTAACATGCCCAACTAAACATCGTAGAAAGGATTCCCTTTTGCGATGAGAGAACACCCTTTGGCTTACCTGTTGATCCAGAGGTATAGTAAATAGTGGCATTATCATTTCTATCAATATCCACATCAGGCCAGCTCTCTGAATGACCATCAAGAAATTCATTAATAGATTTAAAATTGCTATCAGGGGTGTATGAGGTAACAATCTTTACAACGTTTGGCATCGATTCTAGACCTTGCAATCTTTTCTGATCAGCAAAGAGTAATTTTGCATCAGAATGCTCTAACCCATAAATCACTTCAGAGGGAACCCACCATGAATTTAGGGGAACACAAACTGCACCAATTCCAACTATTCCCATGAATGTGTACAAATATTCAGGGTTATTTTGCATACATATGGCTACTCTGTCGCCCTTCTTAATCCCAGATGCAATTAAAGCATTACCTACCTGAGCCGCTCGATCATATACCTCTTTATATGTATATCTTTCATCTTCATATACCAGCCAATCTTTTTCTTTATGCATCAACCCGATATCAAAAAACTGCTTTAAGTTTTCTGCAAAATTTGCATATTCAGTATAGGTCACGCCATTTTCGTTAAGCACTTGTTTGGTTTCAAATGTTTGGCCTTTGGCTGTTATTTTATCTAGTATGTTTTTGTATATATCGGTCATAATTTGTCATGAAATTTATTTACATTATTCTACTATTATAAGAGTTATCATAACCAGTCAATTAAGATAAAATTTTAAATATGAAAAACGACGATAATTTTGAACTTCATCTTGCAACAATCTGGGAAAATATTTCTGACTTAATTCCAAATGAGCTAGCTTGCATTTCAGGTGATGATAAAAAAACATGGGCAGAATATGAAAAAATATCTGCAAGAATTGCAAACTTTCTTAATGAAAGAGGTGTTACGAAAGATACGAAGGTTGGTTTGTATTTATTTAACTGTAATGAATACCTAACCTCACAGTTTGCAACCATGAAGGTAATGGGTGTTCCAATTAATGTAAATTACAGATACCAATCTGATGAACTGGTCTACTTATTTGATAACTCTGATTCAGAAGTAGTATTTTTTCATGAATCTTATTTAGACCAAGTAAAACAAGTTTATAAAAAACTACCAAATGTCAAAACATGGATACAGATTGGTGGAGTTAAAGATCCAGAGATTGATGGTTGTTTTTCTTATGAGGAAATTATCTCATCCAATGATCCAATGAAGCGGATAGTTAGAGATGAAGATAATATTTATATGATTTATACGGGTGGAACAACGGGAATGCCTAAGGGTGTAATGTATAACCATGGCGAGTTTTCGGTTGCAATGTATGGAGGCTTAAAATCACAAGGCTATGAAGTTCCAGACATGAGGTTTATAGAGAATATTAAAGATTTAAAAAAAATTATTATAAATAAATCTAAATCAAATAATTTAACTAGATGTTTGATAGCTTGCCCTTTGATGCATGGAACGGGAATGTTTCTTGGAGGATTTATGACACATTGCCTCGGCGGGTCAATAGTTACCATTCCTGAGATTGGGCTTAATCCAGAGAAAATACTTACGGAAATTTCATCAACTAAAGCAAATAACTTGGTTATTGTAGGTGATGCATTTGCTAAACCGCTCTTAAGGGAATTAGATGCAGGAAGAGAAAAAGCACAACCTTATGACATTTCATCACTAAATATTATTATTTCTAGCGGAGTAATTTGGAGTGCAGAAGTAAAACAAGGAATTCTTGCCCATCACGACGTTAAGCTTTTTGATTCAATGGGTTCGAGCGAAGGGGGTATGGCTTCATCAGTAAGCTCTAGGAAGAAATCTGTAAAGACTGCTAAATTTAAAATAAACCCAGATGTAATAGTCTTGGGTGATGATGGGGCTTTAGTAAAACCGGGTTCAGGTGTACGAGGTCTTGTTGGAACAAGCGGCATGGTTCCTCAAGGTTATTATAAAGACCCTAAAAAATCAGCACAAACATTTAAAGAGGTAAGTGGAAAAAGATACAGTTTTCCTGGTGATTATGCTCTTGTAGAAGAAGATGGAAGCATTACCTTGCTTGGAAGAGGTAGTAACTGTATAAATTCTGCAGGTGAAAAGATATATCCAGAAGAGGTTGAAGAAGCCCTTAAGTTAAATATAAATATTGATGATGTCCTTGTGGTTGGGGTTGATGATGATAAGTTTGGTCAAAAAGTAGTTGCGGTTGCATCATTTAACGACGGGATGAGTATTGCAGAAAATGATCTAAGAGAGGAAACAAAAAAACATCTCTCAAGCTACAAAGTACCAAAAAATATTAAATTTGTTGATAAGGTTCACAGAGCCCCAAATGGGAAAGCTGATTATAAATGGGCAGCAGAATTAGCCAAGGAATTTATTAATGTATAAAAATATACTTCAAGTTTTACTTGTATCTATTTATTGTATTGATTTAACAGCTCAATCATTCACGCCGATAGGCACAGTAGACCCAAGTAAGTATGTGCCTCGTCAAAAAGAAATAGCTTTTAGCGACATTGGTATGGTGACAACTCAGCATTTTCTGGCTACAGAGATAGGTGAGGATGTTATTAAATCTGGTGGAAACGCATACGATGCCTCTGTTGCTATTGGATTTGCTTTAGCAGTAGTGCTTCCTAGAGCTGGTAATATTGGCGGTGGTGGATTTATGGTTATGCATGATGCTGATTTGAATGCTAACTTTGCAATAGACTATCGAGAAAGAGCTCCAAAGCAATCATCGAAAGACATGTATCTTGATGCCAATGGATTTGTGATCCCCAATAAATCAACCCTCGGATATCTTTCAAGTGGTGTTCCTGGCACTGTGGCAGGTCTCTGGTCCGTTCATCAGAAATTTGGTTCAATGGATTGGGAGGAGCTAATAGCTCCAGCTATAAAGCTAGCTAAAGAAGGTTTTGAGGTAACACCATATATGCAAGATATGCTAGTGAAGTATCATAAAAAGCTCTCTACATTCCCGGAGACCAAAAAAATATTCCAATCTAATTATCCCGTTTTTAATAAAACATTATTTATACAAAAAGACCTTTCAGAAACTTTAGAAATAATTTCTAAAAAAGGAAGGGATGGTTTTTATAAAGGGGAAGTTGCCTCAAAAATAGTAAATGACATGAAGTCTAATGGCGGAATTATTTCAAAAAAAGATCTTAGAAATTATGAGCCTGTTTGGAGGGAGCCGCTAGTTGCAAACTATAGGGGCTCTGAAATAATTACGATGCCTCCGCCCTCCTCTGGTGGAGTGCATATAATTCAAATGTTAAACATTCTTGAGAATTATGAGCTTTCTAATATGAAACATAACTCTAAAGAATATATAAATATTTTAGGTGAGGTCATGAAATATGCCTACTCTGACAGATCTAAATACCTTGGCGACCCAGACTACTTTGATGTGCCGATTGGAATGCTCACTAATAAAGGATATGCAAATAATATCTTTTCAAAAATAGAAATTGGAAAGGCAACACCATCTAGTGAAATCAATCCTGGGATGTATATTGATAAAGAAAGCTTTGAAACAACTCACTTTTCTGTTGTAGATAATGAGGGTAATGTCGTTTCTTCAACCTATACATTAAATTCTAGCTTTGGGTCTGGGGTCGTTATTAAAGGCACTGGTATTTTGATGAATAATGAGATGGATGACTTCTCTGTGTCACCAGGGGTGCCCAATCAATTTGGTCTTCTTGGTGCGAAAGCCAATGAGATTATTCCAGGAAAAAGACCACTAAGCTCTATGACTCCAACGATTGCATTTAAAAATAATGAGTTCTTTTTTACAACAGGATCGCCTGGAGGTGCAAGGATAATATCTGCAGTTCTCCAGTCCATATTGAATATGGTTGATTTTAATATGGATGTTGATGAAGCAAATAAGGCTAGTAGAATCCACCACCAATGGCAACCTGATAGACTTGAAATTGAGTTTGGTGTTGATGTTGATTCCAGCAAATGGCTAAAGGAGGCAGGGTATACTTTAAAGATCATTGAGCCTGCTACAAACTTACAATTAATAATGAAAAAAAATGGCACATATTCAGGCTACGGGGACTTCAGAAGACCTGATTCATTCGCCTTGGGAGTAACAAATGATTGATAAATTAATGATAATTGGTATATATGCATTCTTTGCATTAAGTTTATTATTTTTTTGTTTTTGGTTAGCAAAACGTAAGTGATATTAATTTTTTTATCGCTAATTTTCTTATGCTTTGGGAGCCTCTCATCTATGATGATATACAGACTTCCATT
>CAZFYG010000009.1:51452-54653 GCA_964523375.1 uncultured Gammaproteobacteria bacterium
TAAACCTCGGGATCGTTTTGATAGGCTTTGTTGCAATTGGAGTATATGAAGTATTTACAATATCTACCCTTGGCTTTAATCAATTTTACATATCTTTAGTGGGCTTGCTTACTGGCTTCGGTATCTTATGGATTATTAATACGTCTTATAGATTAATAAAGGGGGTTGATGGGATCGGTGGAGGTGATTTTATTCTTCTATCCTCAATAGGTTCTATGGTCGGTATCTTTGCCCTACCCTTTGTTGTTCTTTTGGGTTCATTATCTGCTCTTTTAATTTATTTATTAAAAGAAAAAAATTCAAGTAAAGAGATACCACTAGGATCTGGTTTTATTTTGGGCTTCTTATTGTATTGTTTTATGAATTATTTTGAACTTTTACAAAGTTACATGGTCTATTAATATGAGACCTTTGAATATCCTCTAAATTCTAATCCCCAAGGTCAATAAAGCAGGCGCAAGCCTGCTTTATTATTTAGGTCTAATAGATATATCAATTGTATTAAGTTCTACACGCTCAATATTAGGGTTATTACTTTTTAATTGATCTAGTTTTTCGTTAAAGTTATAAATATCATCTATTTTAAATACGCCACGTCCAATATCTGGCAAATTATTAAGAAGCATCACCTCATTTCTTAAAGAAAAGGCCTCAAGATCTTCTGAGCTCTTGAACTTAACTATAATCGAGCCATTGAATAATTTCTCTCTTCCATCAAGCCCTTTAACTTTTATGTATTGACCTGGTTCTAGTCTCAAAGTACTTGCATTGCTATCACTTCCTGAAAGATCAATGTTCTGTGAAATATCAATCTCAGTTAAAAGATTATCTTTATATAAATAAACCGTTGAGTATAAAAATGTTATTTTACTTCCATCCTTTATAACGGCTTGTTTAATATTTGCTTGAACAGATATGCTCAAAGTCAAAAATATTAAGAATAATGATATGAATAATCTTGACGTCAGTTCTTTAAAATTAATTTCCATAAATTTCAATCCCCCATTGTATTAGGCTTCCTTCAATTGCATCTTCAATATAGTCATCAGCATACAATGTCCATGTTCCCTCTATGCTTTCACCATAAAGGCCGCTTACACCTATATCAAACAGAGTGTTGGCCGGGTTAGTTCCTAGGTTTGTCATTGGCTGCATTATATTAACTTCGGTTCCATCTGGTGAGACTAACCTTAATCCAATTGATTTTGGGACCAGGTGATTGAACTGAATAGAGACTCTTACAAATTCAATAGAGTTATTAGAATTTTCTGGTTTTGTTATTTCAATGGTTGCTGAAGTTGTTTCAGTGTCTGATATTACAAGCTCATCTTGAACCTCTTGTTGAAAACCAGTTGTCTGAAATGTACCTAAATTATTGCCCTGCATGGACAAAGCCATATCAACTGCATCAGCTGCATTTATCTTTCCAAAGCCAAACCAGTTATGGAATTTATATCCAGCACTATTTGTTTCCCACTCATATTGATTGATTCCTTGAAAATCATAAGTATAGTCTGAATCTGTTCCAACCTGGTCTGAGGTTGAAGCTATTATGTGTTTCACATCTCTCCATGTTAATTCAGGATTTGCACTGATTATTAATGCCATAACACCAGCTACAGTTGGGGCTGCAGAGGAAGTTCCTCCAAATGTACTTGTGTAATTACATTCAGAATTAATTGCCTTGTTTCCTGTCGAATTTTCAAATTCATTATATCTAGTTGAGACATTGGTACTCACATATCCCTTGGAACAACTACTTTGATCTGTGGTAAGAATAGCCGGCTCATAAATTCCTGAAGGTAGTTGAAGGTTTTGGTTGCTGAGAATTGATTCATTTGCTCCGGTCTCGCCTCCAAAACCTGATACCCAAAGCGCTGCACCAGTTGTTGTATAGCTTGATTTTTGTCCGTTTGCATTGAGGGCTCCCACTTGAAGAATGTAAGGAACTGTTGACCAATTATCCCAAATCACTTCAACACACGTAAACTCATTTTCACCACAGTCCGCAGTTGCATAGTCTGAATACTCGTTTCCAGATGACTGAACATAAAGAGCACCCTTCCCTGATCTCAATTCTGTTGTTGCAGTTACTAGCGCATCTTCATAATATGCATCTAAAAAATCAGGTAGCGCAAAAGTTTGGCTGATTCCAGGGTAATAGTTTCCGTAACTCATGTTGTAGATATCTACATTAGCTTCTACTGGAGGATTAATACCCCATGATTGAAGTTGGTAGGAACCAAAGCCATTTTGAAGAAGGTTGTATCCGATAAGAGATGCATCTGGGGCGACACCCCTTCCACCTAAACCATTCCAACCTCTTGCTGCAATAATTCCTGCTACAGATGTACCGTGATCTCCTGATACATCAATTGTGTTTGTGGGATCAGTGTCAGAATCAAGAAAATCATAGGAACCTGCAACCATATTATCTGCAAGGTCTTCATGACCAATCTCCAAACCTGAATCAATAACAGCTACAGTAACTCCTGCTCCAGTGTACCCACTTGATATAACAGTATTAAGATTAAGATCCTCATCGGCTATTCCGGGATTGGTAGCAAAAGTAGTTTGGCCTGTATTTTCTAGATGCCATTGATATTTATAAAGAGGATCAGTCATGATATCTATTGATAGAGTTGCCACTGAAGACTCTTCTGAACCATTGCTCACTTTAAAGGTAAAGCTGTCAGTGTCAGATGTTGTGTAATTTAAAAAAGCTTTATAAGTAGCTATATTTCCATTTAAAGTCAAAGTTCCCTTAGAAGGATTGCTAACAATAATATATGTGAGATTATCCCCATCAGCAGGTAGAGTTATGTTTTGTTCTGTTTGAATCTGAGGAAGGACTCTAAATATAATCGTTTTATCAAAAGCCTCAGGGGCCTCAACTACGTTGGTTATATTGATAGTTATATCTTGAGTTGATTCATTCACACCATCGCTTGCAAGAATAGTGGCTGTATAAACAGATTTTGCTTCAAAGTTTGGCGGGCTTACAAATGCCATATTGCCATTTAATGAATCAATAAGAATTTCAGTACTTGTTGTTGAGAATGAAATAGAGTCTCCATCTGGATCAGTTGCTGTCACTTCTCCGATAACTAACTGATTTTCTGCAACTTCAAAAGTGCTATCTGATGTAAATACAGGCCCTGTATCAACATTTTCATCAACATCTGTAACATTCACAGTAAT
>CAZFYG010000010.1:0-49728 GCA_964523375.1 uncultured Gammaproteobacteria bacterium
CTTTGTCAGCTGGAGGCCCTATCATTCATCCAAATTTAGATGTTTGGACAGTTCTTCCGATGCTGTCACAAAGTCTTTCTTCAAGGCCATTTGTAATCTCATCAGACGAATTATTAAGTGTAAATATTTTAGAAGGATCTTCAAAACAAGGTAAAATATGCGCAGATGGCCAAGAAGATATTGATGTTTCGTATATGAGCGACATAAAAATTTCTAAGATACATAAACCACTCAAATTGATTCATTTACAGAATAATGATTTTTTTGAAGCATGCAGAGAGAAGCTTGGGTGGAGTTTAGATATTTCTAATCCTAGATAATAATTGAAAAATATTAAAATACATTTAGGTTTTATATTTTTAGCAGTAGTTGTTACTTGTCTTTATCTTATTACTCCAATAATGACTTTTATAGAACCACTATTATTTCTAAAAGCTGAATTAACCGGCGCTTATTCGAAATATCTTGTATTTGGTTCTTTTAGCGATACATATATTCAAGGCAATGAGTGGTGGCGACTTATTACGCCAATATTTATACATTTTTCACTTACCCATCTAATATTCAACTGCTTATGGGTTTTTGTGCTTGGCCAGCAGATTGAGTTGAAAGACGGAAAATTAGTTTTTATTTTATTGATGCTAATTTCTGCTGCTGTAGGTAATTATTCTCAGTATCTTGATCAAGGAGCTCATCTATTTGGAGGTTTATCCGGCTGTGTGTATGGATTATTTGGATATGCAATGGTAGTTGAATTTCAAGAACAAAAAATTAGATATGGGCTGCCGCCCTCTATGTATATATTCATGCTAGCTTGGCTTGTGATGGGTTTCATGGGAATTCTTAAGCTATTTGGTTTTGGTGAAATTGCAAATTTTGCCCATCTGGGTGGATTAGCCTCTGGTATATTCTTTGCTATGATATTAGTTATGTATAAAAAAACCACACTATTACGATGATAAAAATAAAAAAAGCTGTCCTGCCAGTTGCAGGATTTGGAACAAGATTTCTTCCAGCAACTAAAGCCATACCCAAAGAGATGCTAGCAATTATAGATAAGCCCCTAATTGAGTATGCTGTAGAAGAAGCAATTTCAGCTGGCGCAGAGGAAATAATTTTTATTACAAGCCATACAAAACCTGCAATTAAAAAACATTTTTCAGAAGCCCCAGAGCTTGAGAAGAAACTTATTGATAGTGGAAAGATTGATTTACTTAAAAAAATTAAACCTGAAATATTTACAAATATTAAATTTACTTACATCGACCAGGCAGAGCAAAAAGGACTTGGCCATGCTATCTTGCTTGCCGAAAAAGCAGTAGGTAATGATGTTTTTTCTGTCTTATTACCTGATGACCTCTTCCTATCAACACCAACATGTCTCCAACAAATTCTTAATTCCTATTCAAAGAATTTTCAGTCAGTCATTGCAGTGAATAAGATTGATAAAGAAAATATACATAAGTATGGGGTTATCGATCCAGGAGATTATGAGTTAGATGAAGATAATACAGTCATAGTAAGTGATATTGTTGAAAAGCCTGACGCCGAAGATGCTCCATCAGATATAGCAGTCGTAGGAAGGTATATTTTTAATCCATCAATATTTGATTGCATTAAAAAAGTAGAAGCAGATGGCTCAGGGGAAATTCAAATTACTGATGCCATCAAGCTTTTGATTCAAACAGAAAATGTTCAGGCTAAGATTTTTGAAGGTAATAAGTATGATTGTGGAAGTAAAGAGGGCTATCTTGAAGCAACAATTGCTGTGGCAATGAAAGAGCCTGGTTTTTCTGATAAGATCAAAAAAATTATCACAGACAAACCTTGAAGTTAGCATTATTATTACTAAAAAAACTACCTGAAGAGCTCGCTCATTCTCTTGCGCTTAGTGGGCTAAAATTTCTTTATAAGCTCAGAGTCTTAAATTTATTTATAAAAAAACCTAAAAATAATGAATTTCATTTATTAGGTATGAATTTCAAAAATAAACTAGGAACAGCTGCTGGGCTTGATAAAAATGGTGACTATATAGACTCCTTAGGAGCCCTTGGTTTTGGATTTCTAGAGGTCGGAACAGTCACGCCCTTGCCTCAACCTGGGAATGACAGGCCTAGGCTTTTTAGGCTTTTCGATGAAAAGGCCATCATCAATAGAATGGGTTTCAATAATAAAGGAGTAGACCACCTTGTCAAAAACCTAAACAGTATTAATTATGATGGTGTCGTTGGTGTAAATATTGGTGCTAATAAAAATTCTAAAGGCCAAAAAAGAATAGATGATTATCTTTTCTGTTTTAAGAAAGTTTTTAATCTTGCAGACTATATAGTAATTAACATTTCATCTCCAAACACTCACAGTTTAAGAGAGCTGCATGATGAAGATAATTTATCAGACCTACTTAGGCAGATTGCCTCCCTTTCTTCAGACCTGGGTAACACCAAGCCTATTTTTTTAAAAGTATCTCCAGATGAAACCAATGAAACTATTGAAAGAATAGTCGGAGAGATTAAGGAATTTAACTTTTCCGGATTAATTGCAACAAATACAACTATTGATAAGAAGCTTCTCAAGAACTCTCATTATCACAGCTATAAAGGCGGTCTCTCAGGCGCTCCATTATTAGCAAAGTCTAATGAGACCATTAAATGCATTAGATCTATTGATGAAAAAGTACCGCTAATTGGGGTTGGTGGAGTTATGACCAAAGATGACTTTGATGATAAATTAAATTCTGGAGCTAATTTAATCCAAGTTTATACTGGATTTATTTTAAAAGGACCTTCAATTATTAATGAGTTACTTGACTAGTTATAAATGCAAGTTTTAGTAATTATCCTAGTAATTCTTTTCCTTTTTGGTTCGATAAGCATGGCAATGCCGTCAAAGAACACTAGGATTATCTCTAAACTAAGATTAGATGCAATGAAAAAAGGCTTTAAGATAACTGCACTAAAAATCTCTAATTTTAACTTCAAATCTAAAGATTTTTCACTAATGGTTTACCAGTTAAGAAATACAGTAAATCTAAAAGAAGCACATTTTATTAGAGACAAAGACGAATTAATTTTGTATTCTCCACTCAAGTTAAAGTATTCTGATGACTACGATGGTATTAGAAAAGTGTTATCTAAACTTCCAAACGAGGTGTCTGAAATCATTTTCTCTTCTACACATGTTTTATTTTTGTGGAATGAAAAAGGTGGAATGGAAGTATTAGATGAAGTTCCTAATGTCATTGAAAAATTAGAGTGTTGAATTAAATTTTTTAAATAAGTTTTTATAATATGCCTAGTTCGTTAGTAATAGTTGAGTCGCCAGCAAAGGCAAAAACAATTTCCAAATATCTGGGAAAAGATTATGTAGTCAAATCTAGCGTAGGGCATATCAGAGACTTGCCTAAGGGTAAATCCAAATCACCTGCAAAAAGGTTAACGTTACCAAAAGATATATCTCCAGCACAGAAGATAAAACTAAAAGCTAAAAACGATAGAGCAAGGCTTGTGCGAAGAATGGGTGTTGACCCAGACAATGGGTGGAAAGCGGACTATCAAATTATCCCAGATAAAGAAAAGGTTATAAAAGATTTAAGAAAAGCTGCCAAGGGCGTCGACCATATCTATCTTGCAACAGACTTAGATAGAGAGGGTGAGGCTATTGCATGGCATCTTAAAGAAGCTCTAGGGCCAAATAAATATGAATTCTCCAGAGTTAGGTTTAACCAAATAACAAAAGATGCAATTATTGACTCCTTTTCTGATCCTAAAGACATCGATTTAGATTTGGTTAAAGCACAACAGGCTAGAAGATTTCTTGATAGGGTTGTCGGCTTTGAACTATCTCCATTATTGTGGAAAAAAATTGCTAGAGGCTTATCTGCAGGAAGAGTGCAATCTGTAGCATTGAGGGTTCTCGTTGAAAGAGAAAGGCTTATTCAGAAGTTTGTCCCAGAAGAGTTTTGGGAAATATCACTAAATGCTATTGATAAAATAAATAATAATATTAACTTCGCATTGCTTAGAAAAAAATCTGATCCATTGCTTCCTGAAAATGAAGCAAAAGAAATTGTTGATCTTATTAATAATTCACCACTTAAAATATCTAGTGTTGTAAAAAAACCTGTATCAGTAAAGCCGAAGCCACCATTTATAACATCAACACTTCAACAGGCAGCAAGCACAAAATTAAGCTTTAATGTTAAGAGAACAATGCGAGTTGCACAAAAGCTATATGAAGCTGGGCATATCACTTACATGAGAACTGATGCCCCAAGTTTAAGCAAAGAATCTATTCAAGACGCCAGAAACTATGTCAGTGAAAATCTTGGTGAAAAATACTTAACTAACGCACCAAGAATATATTCAAGCACTGAAAATGCCCAAGAGGCGCATGAAGCCATAAGACCAACAAATGCTTTTATGGAATCAAGTCAATTGATTAATGTTTCTGAGGAAGAGAAGAGGCTTTACAGCCTTATATGGCAGCAATATATCGCATCTCAGTTGCCAGATGCACAGTACTTATCAACTTCTGCAAAAATTGATTTAGAAAATTATACTTTTACTGCGAAAGGCAGAGAGGTTGTTTTTGATGGGCATACAAAAGTTTCAAATACTGCAAGCAAGGATTCAGAAGATGATATTCTTCCAGCTTTAGAAGAGGGAGACATTCTAGGTCTTGATAAAGTTAATCTTGATCAAAAATTTACCAAACCACCAGCAAGATTTTCAGAAGCAGCTTTGGTAAAAGAGCTTGAAAAAAAAGGTATTGGAAGACCTTCAACATACGCATCAATAATATCTACTATTCAAGATAGAGGGTATGTTGAAATTGAAAATAGAAGATTTTTTGTAAAAAAAATTGGTCACATTGTTGCTGAAAGACTACTAGATAGTTTTACAGACATTATGGATTATGATTTTACTGCTAACCTTGAAAATTCATTAGATAAAGTTGCAGATGGTGATCTTGAATGGAAAAGTGTTTTAAACAATTTTTATAGTGCTTTTCAAAATGATCTTGTTCTTGCCTCGTCAGATGACGGAGGTATGAAATCCAATCTCCCAGTAGAAACAGATATTACCTGCCCAGATTGTTCTTCAAGCACTATGGTTATTAGAAACTCAAGTAACGGAGTATTTTTAGGTTGCTCTGGTTATAACAATGAAGGCGATGATAAATGCAAATCAACACTTAATTTAATTTCTGGAGATGAGGCTGTAAGTGTGGATGATGCTGAGGAAGCCTCTAATTTAATGATTAAAAGAAGATGCTCTATATGCTCAACAAGTATGGATAACTTTCTTATTGATGAAGATAGAAAACTCCATATATGTGGTAAAAATCCAGATTGTAATGGTTATGAGATTGAAGAAGGTCAATTCAAGATTAAAGGTTATGATGGCCCAGTTATAGAGTGTCATAAGTGTGGTTCAGAAATGCAATTAAAGACAGGTCGATTTGGTAAGTATTTTGGATGCCTTAATGACAACTGTGGAACTACTAGACAGCTTCAAAGAAATGGGGAGCCAAAACCATTAATGATGGAGCCAATTCCTCTGCCAGATTTAAAATGTCTTAAGTGCGAAGATCATTATTTATTGCGCGACAGCATGAAAGGATTATTTTTAGCTGCAAGTAAATTTCCTAAAAATAGAGAAACAAGGGCACCTAAGGTAGGTGAAATCAATACCTTATTGAATGAGTTAAATGAGGCATGTAGGTTTTTAGAAGATAAAGAAAAACATGCTTACCTAGCCTCAGCGCCAACCCATGACAAGAAAGGGAATCCATATGTGGTCAGGTACAACAAAGCTGAAGACATTCATTATCTTGCATCTGAAAAAAATGGAAAGAAAACTAAGTGGACCGCAGTTTATTCAGACGACGGCTGGAAGCAAAGACTTAAAGATTAGTGGACTATACAGAATCAGTTAATCAATATCTTGACCTATCTAAAGAAACATTACATAAGATTAAATTTGATAATTCACCAGATGATAATAATCTAAGGCTATTCTTTTGTATGGCATTAGAAAAAAGCTTAGACGCTTTCGCAAACGAAATTTGTGCTCAGCAAAATATTAATATAAATAGTTTTATGGGTATGAATACTTACATTAAGCTAAAAAATATCTCTAATCACCAAAATAACATTGCGCTAATATCCAAAGAGCTAAAATCAGATGGTCTTATTGAGGAATTCAAAGATATATTCGAAAAAGAAATTGACCCACCAAATGCAGATTTAATTATTTCTTCTAACAATAACACCTTGAAAAAATTTAATTTATTACTAAATAAGTATAGTGAATGGATATCTTCTTTTAGAAAAATTCATCATGAGTGTTAAGCTAATTTAACTCGGAGAAAATATGTCAAACTATCTTGAACTTGCACAACTACCAGATGGAACAATTGTACTTAGACGATCTGATGATCCTTCTAATCCTATTGTGAAAATTGAATTTTCTGGTGAATCAAAAGATTTTTTGCAAGGTCAGGAATTATCTGTTGCTAAAGAGATGATCAAGGCTGGAATTGAGTCGGTGAGTATGAATGTTGGCGACTTTGATGACTTCTTAGAAAATGTGAAAGATACAAAGCAGAAGAAGCCCGCTATCCTTCATTAAAGTGTCTAATTCTCTCTTATTAGGCCTATATACTTCCCTTCAAGAAAAAACTCTTCAGATCTCAGATCAACTTCAATATCACTAAAATCATCATTTGCAGGCTCTAAAACTATTTTATCGTTGGAAGGTTTTGTAAAATACTTTACGGTGACTTCGTCATCAATTCTAGCAACCACTATGTCTCCATTTTTTACATCATGTGTTTTCTGAACAGCTATAAGATCATCCTCCATAATGCCAGCGTCTTTCATACTTAGACCTTTCACCCTTAAAAAATAATCAAATGAAGATCCAAAGAAATTAGATGGGCATGGCACTTGTTTTTCAATATTCTCGGATGCAAGCGTTGGCGAGCCTGCCGCAACGAGACCAATTATGGGGTAGTTATCCGCCTTTATAGTTTCTTCATGCAATTCTTTTTCTTCACCTATTACTAGAATTCCTCTTGATGCACCACTTGCAATTGATATAAAACCTTTCTTTTCAAGAGCTCTTAAGTGAGTTTCAGCAGAGTTAGGGGACTTAAACCCCATCTCTTTGCATATATCTGATCTAGTTGGAGGAAAGCCTGTTTCTTTAATGTAAACTTTTATACAATTAAGTACTTTATTTTGTTGAGGTGTAATATCTTTCATAATTCATTTTATTATACTGAATATATATACAGTATAATAAATAGGACTATTTTTCAAGAAATATGAACAAAAGCAAATCTAAACTAATTATTGGAATTTCTTCAAGAGCCTTATTTAATTTAGATGCTAGTCATGATATCTATAAAAAAAGCGGTGTTGAATCGTATAAACAATACCAAATAGAAAATGAAGAAAATATTCTTGAGCCCGGAGAGGCCTTTCCTCTAGTAAAAAAAATATTAAATTTAAATAAATTCTATGATGGTGAAAAAAGAATTGAAGTAATACTTTTGTCTAGAAATTCTTCTGATACAGGTTTAAGAATAAGGAATTCGATTGAAGAGCATAATTTAGATATTAGCAGAGCCGCATTTTGCGGAGGTGAAAGTCCTCATAGGTATGTAAAGGACTTTGGAGTTCATTTATTCCTATCTAGCAGTATTGAAGATGTGAAATTAGCTATAGATTCAGAGGTTGCCGCTGCAACAATCATCTCTTCTGATTCTAAATCTAGAAATAGTGATTCAACTAAAGAACAATTGCGAATAGCATTTGACGGAGATGCTGTTATCTTTTCAGATGAATCAGAAAGAATCTATCATGAAAAAGGTTTAGATGCTTTTATAGATAATGAAAAAAATGCTAAAAGTCCTTTAAAAGCTGGCCCTTTTAAGAACTTTCTTTTAGAGCTCAACAAGATCCAAAATGATTTTGATCAAGACAATTGTCCTATACGCACAGCTCTTGTTACAGCTAGATCTGCACCGTCAGACAAGAGGGTTATCAAGACATTGAGAGAATGGGGTGTAAGAATAGACGAATCTTTATTCTTAGGAGGCATGCCTAAAAGTGATTTTTTAAAATCTTTTGATGCAGATATATTTTTTGACGACCAAAAGAACAATATTATAGAGGCCTCTAGAGAATTAACATCTGGACATGTACCATACGGTATTAAAAATAAGGGATAGTAAATGGAAATAGTTTGTTTTGATATGGAGGGAACTTTAACCCCTGAAATTTGGGAGCAGGTTGCTTTAAATACTGGCATTGAAGATTTTAATAAGACAACTCGTGATATTCCAAGTTATGCGGGGCTTATGGATTTTCGACTAAATGTTATGAAAAAACATGGAGTAAAACTATCTGATATTCAAAGTGCTGCGAATCAGCTAGATCTTCTCCCAGGAGCTGAAGAATTTATAGAAAAAGTAAGGTCTAACTTTCAAGTTGTTATTCTGTCAGATACTTTTCATGAAATTGCTCAGCCACTAATGAAGAAACTAGGCTTTCCATTATTGCTTTGTCATAACTTAGAGGTTCAAAATGATGGAAGCATATCTGCATATAATTTGAGACATGAAACAGCAAAAAAACAAGCTATCTTGGGCTTTCAGTCTATGGGATATAGATGTTTTGCTGCCGGAGATTCTTATAATGATATTCAAATGTTTGATGTTGCAGAAAAAGGGTTTTTTATAAACTCACCAGAAAAAATTTCATCTTCTCAACCTCATATAGAAGCATTTGATAACTATAATGATTTAGAAAATGCATTTATAGAAAACTCAATTTTTGTAAAATGAGCGAACATTTAAAACATAATAACTACGAAAGACCAGAGTTAGAGCTTCCAATTAAAGATTCAAAATTATTGCTTCATAGTTGTTGCGCCCCTTGTGCTGGTGAGATTATGGAAGCAGTTGCTGCTTCAAAAATTGACACCACTGTTTATTTTTATAATCCAAATATTCATCCGAAGGAAGAGTATGAAATAAGAAAGGATGAAAATAAAAGATTTTGTGACAAGCTTGGTTTTGGTTTCATTGATGCTGATTATGACAAAGATAATTGGTTTGAAAGGGTTAAGGGTCTTGAGGACGAGCCAGAAAGAGGTAAAAGATGCACTGAATGTTTTGACATGCGATTTGAAAGATCTGCGCTATATGCTCAAGAAAATGATTATAAAGTTTATGCTACTACTCTTGGTATATCGCGGTGGAAAAATATGGATCAAATTAATGATTCTGGCCATAGATCTGCTGAAAGATATGAAGATGTTATGTATTGGGATTTTAACTGGAGAAAAAAAGGTGGCTCATCTAGAATGATTGAAATATCAAAAAAAGAAGAATTTTACCAACAAGAATATTGTGGTTGTGTTTATAGTCTTCGAGATACTAATAAATGGCGAAAAGAGAATAATAGAGACAGGATTATTAGAGGTATCAAATTTTACTCTTAAATTACCATTTGGGAATTAGCATGTTTGTGCTTTATAATTTTTGACCATGTCATCAGGCGCAAAATTTAGAAATGCTCTTAAAGAGAATAGCCCCCTTATAATTCCAGGAGCTATAAATGCATACTCAGCTATTTTGGCTGAAAAATCAGGGCACCAAGCACTATATCTATCAGGCGGTGGAGTGGCAGCAGCATCTTATGGTTTGCCAGATTTAGGCATTACTTCGCTGGAGGATGTTCTTATTGATGCAAGGAGAATTACAAATGCTTCTTCTCTACCATTGCTAGTAGATATTGATACGGGTTGGGGTGGGGCATTTAATATATCAAGAACAATCAAAGAGATGATCCAAGCTGGCGTAGCAGCAGTGCATATAGAAGATCAAATCTCGCAGAAAAGATGCGGACATAGGCCAAATAAATCACTTGTATCATCAGCTGAAATGGAAGATAGAATAAAAGCAGCTGTTGATGGGCGAACAGATGAGTCGTTTTTTATAATGGCAAGAACTGATTCATTTGCTAGTGAGGGTATGAGTGGTGCGATAGAAAGGGCAGAAAGTTATATTGAGCAGGGTGCAGATGGCATCTTTCTTGAAGCAGTCTCAAATCTCGATGACTATAAAATACTTAAAGAGTCTATCTCAGCACCAGTTTTAGCTAATATTACAGAGTTTGGTAAAACTCCCTTATTTACTGCTGAGGAGTTAAGTTCTGTGGGAGTTGATATGGTGCTTTTCCCCTTATCTGCTTTTAGGGCAATGAGCCAAATTGCGGAAAAAGTTTACATTTCACTATCCAAAGACGGGACACAAGAGCCTCTGTTAGATATAATGCAGACCCGTAATGAGCTATACGAAAGGCTTAATTATCATGAATACGAAAATAAGCTGGATGAGCTTTTTTTCAACAAAAATAACTAGAGGACGAAAGAAATGGTAAAAAAACTTGAAGGAGCTGGTCTAAGAGGTCAGGTTGCTGGAGAAACATCATTATCCACAGTTGGGCAGATTGAAGGGCTTGCATATAGAGGCCATAAAATTGAAACGCTAGCTGAAAAGGCAACATTTGAAGAGGTTGCATACCTTCTTCTTTATAACAAATTACCTAATCAAGACGAACTTGATACATACAAGACATTGCTAAAAGGTCTAAGAGACCTTCCTCAAGATTTAAAAGATGTATTGAAAAAGATTCCAGCAGACGCTCATCCAATGGATGTGATGAGAACTGGAACATCAATGTTGGGAAATTTAGAGCCTGAGGGCGATTTCTCAAATCAGCTTAATTCAATTAACAGAATGATTGCAACCATGCCCTCGATTGTTACTTACTGGTATAAATTTTCTCATGAGGGTTTAGATATAAATTTAGTTAATAATGAAGATAGTATGGCCGGTCACTTTCTTCATATCCTTCATGGTAAAACACCATCTGATTTACATAGAAGAGTTATGGATGTTTCATTAGTCTTGTATGCAGAGCACGAGTTCAATGCATCTACTTTTACATCTAGAGTCTGCGCATCAACAATGTCAGATATTCACTCGTGTGTAGTTGCTGCAATTGGTTCATTAAGAGGGCCTCTTCATGGGGGTGCTAACGAAAAAGCTATGGAATTAATTGAAAATTGGACATCAAGAGAAGAGGCAAAAGAAAACATTCTATCCATGCTTGAAAGAAAAGAAAAAATAATGGGCTTTGGTCATGCAGTTTACTCAATTAGAGATCCAAGAAATGCTGTAATTAAAGAGTTTGCTAAGGAACTATCCAAGTTAGCTCCTAATGACTCTTTATATCAAGTCGCAGAAGAAGTTGAAAAAGTAATGGCTGATGAGAAAAAAATGTTTGCTAATGCTGATTTTTTCCACGCACCAGCATATTTTTATATGGGCATACCAACCAAGCTATTTACCCCAATATTTGTAATGTCTCGAGTTTCAGGATGGACTGCTCATTGCATGGAGCAAAGAGCAAATAATAGAATCATTAGACCAAGCGCAGATTACATTGGTGTTGAGCATTCTGAATGGATTGATATAAAAGATAGATCATAAAATTATGTCATTAAATGTAGACCTTAATGTCAGACCTGATTATGACAAATTAATTTCAGATATAGCTGAGTACGTTTACTCTTATAAGGTTGAATCCAAGTTAGCCTTAGAAACTGCAAAAAATTGCCTTATTGATACTGTTGGTTGCGGGCTTCTCGCTCTTCAATTTCCAGCCTGCACAAAAATGTTAGGCCCTGTCGTAGAGGGCACCTCTGTTCCTTTTGGAGTAAGAGTTCCTGGCACAAACTATAAACTTGATCCTATAAAAGGTGCCTTTGATATAGGTTGTACTATAAGGTGGTTAGATTTTAACGATACTTGGTTAGCTGCAGAATGGGGTCATCCCTCTGATAATTTAGGTGCTATTTTATCTGTATCTGACTATGTCTCGCAAAAAAGAGTTGAAGAAGGTGGCGAGCCTCTTCTTGTAAGGGATGTCTTGCATTGCATGATAATTGCTCATGAAATTCAAGGAATCCTTGCACTTAAAAACAGTTTTAATAGAGTAGGTCTTGATCACGTTGTCTTAGTAAAAGTAGCTTCAACAGCTATAGCTACAAAGCTATTAGGAGGTGATTTAAACCAAATAAAAGATGCTATCTCTCATGCTTGGGTTGATGGCCAGAGCTTGAGAACATATAGACATGCTCCAAATGCAGGTTCTAGAAAGAGCTGGGCTGCAGGAGATGCAACTAGCAGAGCTGTTAGGTTAGCAATGATAGTAATGCAAGGAGAGATGGGTTATCCAGGCGTACTATCTGCTCCAACTTGGGGTTTTGAAGATATATCTTTTAATAAAAAACAACTCACATTACATCAAAAGTTAGATAGCTATGTTATGGAGAATGTTCTTTTTAAAATAAGCTTTCCAGCAGAATTTCATGCACAAACTGCTGTAGAAGCCGCAGTAAAACTTCATCCTGAAATAATAGACAGGCTTGAGGAAATAGAAACTGTAAATATCACAACGCATGAATCAGCAATTAGAATTATTTCAAAAGTTGGCGACCTTAATAATCCCGCTGATAGAGATCATTGTCTACAATATATGGTAGCTATTGGTCTCCTCAAAGGCGATTTAGTTGCAGAAGATTATGAGGATGATGTTGCAGCGGATCCAAGAATAGATAAGCTAAGATCAAAAATGGTTATTAGCGAAGACAAGAGATATTCAGCTGAATACCATGAAGCAGACAAAAGATCGATTGCTAATAAAATACAAATTCATTTTACTGACGGCTCCGCAACGGAAGCAATCGAAGTAGAGTATCCAATTGGCCATAAAAGAAGAAGAGAGGAGGGCATCCCTGTTCTTGAAAAGAAATTTAGAAAAAACCTTGAGTTAACTTATAAGAAAGAAAAAGCTGATGATATTTTTAATATATGTATCAATCAAAACGAATTAGAAAATATGAGCGTTATAGACTTCCAACAAATGCTTTCATTATCTTAAAATTAGTTCTAATAAATCTTAAAACCCCTTACAATATATAGGAATCGCATTTTTAGACTATAATTTTGTCATGTCAGGGAATTCTTTCGGAAAAATTTTTAAAGTTACGACCTTTGGAGAAAGTCATGGTACTGCGCTTGGCTGTATTATTGACGGTTGTCCGCCTCAAATAGAGCTTAACGAAGCAGATATTCAAGAAGAGCTTAATAGAAGAAAGCCCGGTCAATCAGACGTCACAACACAAAGAAAAGAAGATGATACCGTGCAAATACTTTCAGGTGTATTTGAGGGTAAGACCCTCGGCACACCTATAGGGCTTATTATTTACAATAATGATCAAAGATCTCAGGACTACTCAAATATAAAGGATACTTTTAGACCCAATCATGCTGATATTACATATCATGCAAAATATGGGCATAGAGATTATCGAGGCGGAGGAAGGTCAAGTGCTCGAGAAACTGCAATGCGAGTTGCTGCTGGAGCTGTTGCTAAAAAATACTTAGAAAGTATTGGCGTAGCTACTAGGGGTTACGTAAGTCAAATAGGTAATATCAAAGCTGGTCAGATCAACCTAAATTCCCCAAAAACAAATAAGTATTTTTTTGCAGACGAAACCAAGTTAGATGATTTAAATAAAATGTTTTCAGAATTAATCTCTGAAGGCAATTCTGTTGGAGCTAAACTTGGAGTTAGTGTTAAAAATTGCCCAATAGGATTAGGTGAGCCTGTATTTGACAAGCTTGATGCAGATTTGGCCAAGGCTATCATGAGCATCAATGCTGTAAAATCTGTTTCTATTGGAAACGCAGAAGATATCTTAGCCCTTAAGGGTTCTGAAATTAGAGATGAGATTCGAAAAACAGGTTTCTCTTCAAATAATGCTGGTGGTATTCTTGGCGGCATATCAAATGGAGATGAGATTAATCTAGACTTTCTTATAAAGCCAACTTCAAGTATCAAAGCCTCGGGAAAGACGCTAGATGCAAAAGGCAATGAAGTTGATATCAATGTAACTGGAAGACATGATCCTTGTGTAGGAATTAGAGCTGTACCAATTGCTGAGGCTATGGTGAACTTGGTGCTTATTGATCATCTGCTTAGGAATAGAGCACAATGCGGCGAAATTACCCAAGATCTCCCTTTTGTTGAATGATATGTCAAAGACCTTATATGACAAACTTTGGGAAGAGCATCACATTTGCAGATTAGATTCAGGTGAATCTCTCATATATATAGATAGGCATTTTCTTCATGAAGTCACATCACCTCAAGCTTTTGAGGGTTTGGAGCAAAAAAACTTAGTGCCATGGAGACTGGGTGCAAATATTGCAACACCAGATCATAATGTTCCTACTACAAGAGGCAATTCTTTTAATACAGATAGTATTCTTGATGAAATATCAAAAATACAAGTTGTAGAGTTAGACAAGAATTGTAATAAATTTGGAATCAAGCAGTTTGACATAAGATCTTCAAATCAAGGCATTGTTCATGTAATTGGTCCAGAACTAGGCTATACAATCCCAGGAATGACGATTGTATGCGGAGACTCTCATACGTCAACACATGGTGCTTTTGGTTGTCTTGCAATGGGTATTGGGACCTCAGAAGTTGAGCATGTTCTGGCTACTCAAACATTAAAAATATCAAAATTAAATAATATGCAGGTCATATTTGATGGAGAGCCGAAGCCTGGTGTTTCCTCTAAAGATGTAGTCTTATTTATGATTAAAAAAATTGGAACCGCTGGTGGTAATGGTCATGCAATAGAATTCTCTGGCTCATACATTGATTCAATTTCTATGGAAGCAAGAATGACTATTTGTAATATGGCTATTGAAGCTGGAGCAAAGGTTGGATTAGTTGCTCCTGATGAAACTACCTTTAGCTATGTTAAGGAACATTCTTTTTTAGATAAAGATATGCTGGTTGAAGCTATCCATTATTGGAAAACACTCAAATCAGACAAAGATGCAGTTTATAGCAAACAAATAAGGATCGATGTTTCAGATATCAAGCCACAAATAACCTGGGGAACATCTCCTGAAATGGTTATAGATTTTGATGAAACAATACCTTCAGCAAAGAAATTATCAGAAAATAGTAAGAATATTGAGCTTGCTAAAGAATATATGGGTGTTGAGGATAACCAAAAGCTTTCTGATCTTAAGTTTGACAAGGTTTTTATTGGTTCATGTACTAATTCAAGGATTGAGGATTTAAGAGAAGCAGCAAATGTTATAGAAGGAAAAAAGGTGAGCAACGATATTATTGAAGCTATTGTTGTGCCTGGCTCTGGTACGGTCAAGTCTGAGGCTGAATCTGAGGGCTTAGATAAAATTTTTATTGAAGCTGGTTTTGTATGGAGAGATCCTGGATGCTCGATGTGTCTTGGCATGAATCCAGATCAGCTAAAACCATACGAAAGATGTGCATCTACGTCTAATAGAAATTTTGAAGGCAGGCAAGGTAATTTGGGACGAACACACTTAATGAGCCCAGCTATGGCAGCTCACATTGCTATCAATGGAAAAGTGGGTGATTTTTCATGAAACAAATCAATCCAAAATTAATTCATGGAGTGGTTGCGACCATTGATAGAGATAACATAGATACTGATCAAATAATTCCTACAGAATATCTTAAATCTATTAAAAAATTTGGTTATGAAGATTATCTTTTTGATGGGTGGAGGTATTTAGATAAAGGTAAGCTTGGTATTTCTTCAAAGGAAAGAGAAAAAAATAAAAAATTTATTCTTAATAACTCACCATACGACAATGCATCTGTCCTCCTAACGAGAGATAACTTTGGCTGTGGTTCATCCAGGGAGCATGCAGTATGGGCTCTAAGGGACTTTGGAATAAGAGCAGTCATAGCATCGTCGTTTGGGGATATTTTTTATAATAACTGTTTCAAGAATGGAGTTTTACCAATAATTTTATCAAAAGTCGATGTGGAAAATTTGTTCCAAGAGTTTAAGGGCTCACCATTAGATATTGAAATTTTTTTAGAAAAAAAACTTATAAAATCCAATGATAGAGAAATAAATTTTGAAGTAGATAATAATCTTCTTGAAAGAATTATTTTTGGCCTAGATGATGTCGATATAACACTTAGGAATAAAGAGGCTATATCTGTTTATGAAGAAAAGCGAATGATAGAAAAACCTTGGATATATAAAAATGACTAAAAAAATACTTATTCTTCCGGGAGACGGAATTGGGCAAGAGGTAACTAAATCTTCAAATGAAATTTTAGATTATCTTATTGCAGAATATTCTCTAGATTTTGAAATTAAGGCAATGGACGTTGGTGGCACTGCTTATGATCTTCATGGATCACCGATACCTGCTGATGTTTTAAGTTGTGCTAAAGACTCAGATGCTATTTTATTTGGTGCCGTGGGAGGGCCAAAGTGGGAAAATCTTAGTTGGGATGATAGACCAGAGCAAGCATTGCTTACTCTTAGAAAAGAGCTTGAACTTTTCGCAAACCTAAGACCAGCTTTTTTGTTTAATGAACTAGCTTCAGCATCTCCTATTAAAAATAATATTATTGAGGGTCTAGACATACTTATAGTAAGAGAACTAACCGGTGGAGTTTATTTCGGTGAGCCGAGGGCAATAGTTAAGGATGAAATCCCAAATTATGCATTTAATACCATGATTTATAATGAGAATGAGATCAGGCGTATTGCAAAAATTGGTTTTGAGTCTGCAAGAAAGAGAAAAGGCAAGCTCTGCTCGGTTGAAAAGGCTAATGTTTTAGAGGTCTCAAAATTTTGGAGAGAAATAGTTACAGATATGTCAAAAGATTACCCTGATGTGGAGTTATCTCATCAGCTAGCTGACAATACTGCCATGCAGCTAGTACTTAATCCAAATCAATATGATGTCATCGTATCAAGCAATCTTTTTGGAGATATTCTTTCAGATATTGCTGCAACTTTATCAGGATCTATTGGAATGCTTCCTTCAGCTTCTTTAAACAGCTCATCCCAAGGGATGTATGAGCCTTGTCATGGCAGCGCCCCTGATATAGCTGGCCAGAATATTGCAAACCCTATCGCCATGATTGCTTCTTTAGCTATGGCATTGAGGTATTCTCTTAGTCAGCCAGATTTGGCTGATAAAATAGAAAACGCCATAAAAGTATTTGTCGAAAATGGAAATAGAACTAAAGATATAAGCACATCTAATGAATTTATTAATACATCAGATGTTTCATCAAAATTAATAGAGATAATGAAAAATGGATAAAGTATTAAATCTTGCTTTAGTTGGAGCATCAGGCGTAGTCGGTCAAAAAATCATTCAGCTTCTTGAAAGAAAGAATTTTCTTGTAAATAATTTTTATCCATTGGGTAAATCCTCAGTCGGTGAGAGTGTGAGTCTTTTGGGTAATGATTATGTGATTGGCGATGTCGATTCTTTTGATGTATCAAATGCAAATCTAACTATTTTTGCAGCTGGATCCTCTGTAGCAAAAAGACATGCTGAGTCCTATGTAGAAAAGGGTTGTTATGTAATAGATCTATCATCAGAGTTTAGATATCATGATGATATTCCGCTTGTTATACCTGAAATTAATGGAAGCATATTAGAAAGTCTTAAGGAGCCAACCTTAATAGCTAACCCCAATTGCTCAACATCTCAACTACTAATGGCTTTAAAGCCCATCCATGATAAGTTTAATATTCATTTCTTAAATATAGCCACATACCAGGCAGTCTCTGGAACCGGAAAAGAAGCTGTAGAGGAATTAAAAGAGCAAATAGCTAATCCAAATTCTGAAGCAAAAGTTTATCCAAAAAAAATAGGTTTTAATGCTTTACCTCAATGCGATGTATTTCTAGATAACAATTTCACCAAAGAAGAGATGAAGTTAGTTTGGGAAACCAAAAAAATACTAGATGAAAAAATTGATGTTCAGGCTACTTGTGTTCGTGTCCCTGTTCTAAATGGGCATTCTGAGGCAGTATTTCTTAAATTAGAGCATGATGCGTCTAGAGAAGATATTATAAATTCACTTACTGGAATCAGCGGTGTTTGTGTAATGGATGATCCTAGCAATCTTATTTACCCAACACCTCTTGAGCAGGCAAATGATTCTGAAGATGTTTATGTTGGTAGAATTAGAAGCCAGGCTATCCAAGGAGAGACTTGGGTATCATTATGGATTGTTGCAGATAATGTTTATGGGAAGGGTGCCGCTCTAAATGCTGTCCAAATTGCAGAAAATTTACTAAGGAGAAATAAAATTAAATGAAATACCTATTAGCATCTTTATTTTTTGTTATTTCAACAATTAGTGCAGATAGTCTAATTTCTTCTCCTAAAATAACCACAAACGAAACAGGGCTGAGGGTAATTGAGTTAAAGATTAAAGACAATAACTTAAATGATAAAGATATAAAGCTACTAGAGTATAGGTCTGAAGAGGGTATCGATGCCGAAAAAATTGAATACACTATTCTTAAAGATAACGATACGTATTATGAGTTTCTAATTGCTTTATCTGGCAGCTATAGCTCTGATTACTTTAACTTTAAAATTAAAATCAAAGATGATTTCTCAAAAGATATTTTTATTTTTCTTCCATCTATAAATAGAAGTTCATTTGATGATAGAAAAAAGAGTACAACAGTTACTTCTATCAATCCTTTGTCAAAAGTACTTGATGATGATGAGGTTAGGCCAACGGTAGGTATTAAACCTAAAATACAAAAACCAATAGAAGACCCTTCTTTTTCTGGAAAAACTATACCTGCTGGTGATATTAAAACCATGTGGAGTCTTGCAACGGATATTGCTAAATCCTCAGATGATTTATCTATTTATCAAATAATGTGGTCAATATATTTAGGGAACCCATCAGCATTCATTAACGAAAACATAAATTTAGTAAGAGACGATATAGATATTATTGTTCCTAGCTATGAAGTGATGTCTAGAAATTCTTTATCTGATTCAAAAGCAGCTATTTTAAGGATGAATAAGTCATTCAACCTAGACTTCAAAACCCCAGCAAAGTCATTATTAACTTTGACTGCACCAAAAGTTATTAAAAAAAATGAACTAGATTTAGTAAAAGATAATGAAGATGGAAAAGTTGATTTAGTATCAATAGAGCCACTCTCAAATTCACCTAAAGATATTATTTCACAAAACACCTCAACTTTAGTCATTAAAACCAACAACCAAACTATTGACGACTTGGTTGAAATTTCTGTCGCCGAAGAAGAGGAAAAGAGCACAGAGTTTAATTTTATAGACCTTCTCTTTGTTGCAGGCATATCAGTTCTTTGTGGCGTATTGCTATCTCTAATTTTCATCCAATTAAACAAGAATAGAAGAAAAACAGTAGTATATGATTTTGAGGAAGCTCCTTCATCCGGCCCAGAAACGCAAGCATTGCCATCAGGACTAAGTATTAAAAACAATAAAGATGAGCAGGAGCTAGATCTTGCCTCAACATATATTGAAATGGGAGAGCTTGAGCAGGCGCATATAATACTCCGAAATATAGTAAAAAAATCTGAAAATAAGGCAGCTAAAGAAAAAGCAAGTGAGCTGATCTCTCTAATTCAATTAAAGTGAAATTAGCATTTACCGTTGAGTACGATGGTGGAGATTTCTCAGGTTTTCAGCGCCAAATCAATGCGATTACTATTCAAGAAAAAATTGAAGATGCTATTGAGGTAATAACCAAACAAAAAGTCTCCATTAATTATGCTGGAAGAACTGACGCGGGGGTTCATGCGCTTTCTCAGGTTTTTGATTTTAGCACTGAGATTAATAGAAGTGAGAGTGATTGGGTAAATGGTATTAACTCAAATTTACCAAAATCTATTCAAGTAAAAGATGTAATTAATGTGCCTGAAGAATTTCATTCACGGTTTTTAGCAAAAAATAGAACTTATGGATATGTAATTTATAATTCTAGATCAAAGCCTTTATTTTTTAATAATTATGTTCATTGGGAGAAAGCTCCTTTGGACTTTGAAATCCTTAAGAATGAAGGAAAAAAGCTTCTTGGAACTCATGATTTCTCCTCGTTTAGGTCCTCAAGCTGCTCAGCAAGAAATCCCATAAAAGATATAACGAGTTTTAAAGCAGAGAAATTGAACAATTTTATTGTTTTGCATATTACAGCAAATGCCTTCCTCCATAACATGGTTAGAATTATCATGGGAACTTTGGTGGATATTTCTAAAAATGAAAACAAGATGACTATTAAAGATATTATTGATGCTAAAAATAGAAACTTTGCAGGTAGAACACTTTCAGCCAAAGGTCTTTTTTTTCTTGGCCCTAAATATGATGATCTTTATAAAATAACTAAACCTTTAAATAGTGTTATGGATAAGTTTCAGATATGAGCAATGTAAAAGTTAAGGTTTGTGGTATATCGAATCCTGAAATGGTTAAGCAGTTAGTAAAGTTAGAACTAGACTTTATAGGCTTTATTTTCTATAAAAAAAGTCCTAGATATGTCTCAAATCAAATAGCTAAAAATCTTTTGAATATTGATTTTAGTAATACAAGACCTGTTTGTGTTTATGTAAACCCTACGAAAGATTATGTTTTAGAAACATCTTCATATTTTGATAATCCAATTCTTCAATTTCATGGTGAAGAGCCTGAAAGTTTCTGTAATTCATTTAATTTAGAATATTGGAAAGCAATAAGAGTAAAAAACTCAAGTTCGTTTGCAGAAATTCTTTCCTATCAATCAGCTAAAGCTATTCTCTTAGAGAACCATAAAGATGGGCTCTATGGTGGTACAGGCGAAGCTTTTGATTGGTCATTAATAAAGGGTCATGATCATCAAAATAAAAAAATCATACTCTCTGGTGGAATTAATATAGAAAATGTCGATAATGCTAAAGATACACTACCATGGTGTATTGATTTAAATTCAGGTGTTGAGTCGTCTGAGGGCAAAAAAGATATAAAATTGATAACTAATATTTTAAATAATATAAAAAATGACTATTAAACAAAACTTTCCAGACATTGACGGCTTTTTTGGTGAATATGGGGGAAAATTTGTTCCAGAAACTTTAATGTATGCCCTTGAAGAGCTCGAAGATACTTATTCTAAGTTAAAAGATAGCGAGGATTTTAAAAAAGAATTCTATGCCGATTTATCAAATTTTGTTGGAAGACCATCACCTTTATATTATGCAGATAGGCTAACCAAACATTATAAATCAGGAAAAATTTGGTTAAAAAGAGAAGACCTAAACCATACCGGAGCCCATAAAATAAATAATACTGTCGGACAAATACTCTTGGCTAAATATATGGGTAAAAAAAGAATTATAGCCGAAACAGGAGCTGGACAGCATGGAGTTGCGACAGCAACAGTAGCAGCGCGACTTGGCTTGGAATGCCATATATACATGGGTGCTGAAGATGTAAAACGCCAATCTCTTAATGTTTACAGAATAAAGTTACTTGGGGCTCAAGTTCATGCTGTCGATTCAGGCACAGCAACTTTAAAAGATGCGCTCAATGAGGCCTTAAGAGACTGGGTTACTAATGTTGATGATACTTATTACATTATTGGAAGTGTTACAGGGCCTCATCCATACCCTATGATAGTAAGAGATTTTAACTCTGTAGTTGGTTTTGAGCTTATAGACCAATCGAAGGCTATGTTTGGAAAAATGCCAGATGCAATAGTTGCCTGTGTAGGCGGCGGCTCAAATGCAATGGGAGCTTTTTATCCATTTATAGATAAGAAAGAAACAAGGCTTATTGGTGTAGAAGCTGGTGGGAATGGAGTAAGTACTGGAGAGCATGCGGCACCTTTAAATGATGGAAGTCCTGGAGTACTTCATGGAGCTCGAAGTTACTTAATGCAAGATGAGGTTGGGCAAGTAAAAGATACGAAATCCGTGTCTGCTGGATTGGACTACCCGGGAGTGGGGCCTGAACATTCATGGTTAAAAGATATTGGAAGGGCTGAATATGTAGCTATTAATGATCAAGAGGCTCTTGATGCGTTTCATGTTGTTACAAAACTTGAAGGAATAATGCCTGCTCTCGAAACGGCTCATGCATTTGCATATCTAGATCAACTTTCAAAAGAACTAGACGAATCAACAAACATTATCGTTAATGTCTCCGGAAGAGGCGACAAGGACATAAATACGGTTGCAGAAATTGATGGAATAAAATTTTGAATAGATTAAGAAAAAAATTAGATCATCTTCTATCAATCAAAGAAAAAGCATTAGTTGCCTATCTTGTAGCAGGTGACCCTGATCTTGATTCCACTCTTGATTTAATGCATTTATTTGTAGAATCAGGTGTAGATATTATAGAGGTTGGTGTTCCTTTTACAGATCCTATTGCAGAGGGGCCAGTCATTCAAAAAGCACACGACAGGGCTTTAAAAAACAATATTTCTCTTCCAAAGATTATCAAGTTAGTAGAAGACTTTAGAAAAAATGATAATTCAACGCCTATTATTTTGATGGGGTATCTCAATACGTTTAGTTACTACAAAAACTTAATTGATAATTCGGACCAGCATGGCGTTGATGCAGTATTAGTTGTTGATATCCCTGGAGAATTAAGCATTGCTAGTTATGGAATATCAAATCCAAATATAGATTCAATTTCATTAATCTCTCCCACAACTTCAGAAGAAAGGATTGAAAAAATTGCTAAAAATGGCTCTGGGTTTATTTACTATGTCACTCTAAGAGGAGTAACAGGGTCTTCTAATTTGGATGTAAAAGAAATAAATACAAACATTCAAAAAATAAGATCTTACTCAGATATACCTACACTTGCAGGCTTTGGCATTAAATCAAACGAGGATGCAAAACTTCTTTCAGAATATTCTGATGGTATTATTGTAGGATCAAGTATTGTTGATATGATTGATAAGCAATCAGACTCAAAAGATTTTGATATAATAGGAAAGTATTTAAGGGAGCTTAAAACCGCAATATCATGAATTGGTTAACAAGACTAATACCTACCATTGGCACTTCTAAATCTAAGAGCACAGTTCCTGATGGCTTATGGAGTTCTTGCCCTGCATGTGAATCTGTTCTGTATGCTCCAGAATTAGAAAAATCATTATTTGTTTGTCCAAAATGTGATCATCATTTAAGAATTGGTGCTAGAAAAAGGCTAGAGATGTTCTTGGATGGAGGGGCCTATAAAGAAATAGCTGCAGATTTAATTACCAAAGATCCTTTAAAATTTAAAGATACAAAAAATTATACCAATAGAGTGAAAGATGCAATTGCAGCAAGTGGTGAAAATGAGGCAATTGTAATTGCTTCAGGTAAGCTGGAATCTTTACCTGTAATAGTTGCTGCATTTGAATTTAGGTTTATGGGTGGCTCAATGGGAGGGGTTGTTGGAGAAAAGTTTGTAATGGGTGTAGAGGAAGCAATAAAAACAAAAAGGCCATTTGTATGCTTTGCAACATCCGGTGGCGCTAGAATGCAAGAGTCTATGATTTCATTGATGCAGATGGCTAAAACTTCTGCAGCACTTCAGAAGCTAAAGGCACAAAATCTTCCATATATCTCAGTTATGATTGATCCTATCTATGGCGGCGTATCTGCAAGTTTAGCTATGCTTGGTGATATCAACATCGCAGAACCAGATGCTTTGGTTGGCTTTGCTGGAAGAAGAGTTATAGAACAAACAGTTCGCGTTGATCTTCCTGATGACTTTCAAAAATCAGAATTTCTCCTTGAAAAGGGTGCTGTTGATATGATCGTTCATCGAAAAAATTTAAGATCAAAAGTGCATGCCCTCTTATCTAAGCTATATAAGCAAAAATGAACCTAGAAAGATCTATAGGATTTATTTTTTTAGTTAGCATAATTTTTTTAATAGGTATTTTTTCAGAACCTCAAAGTCAATATAAAAACAATATACAAATTTCATTACCTCAAGAGACATCTATGAGTTTTGAAGACGTCAATCAGGATAAGACACAAGAGATTAAAATAGAAGAGACTCCAGACCTAAATATTATCAATCCCATAAGCAACGAGCCTGAGAATATATTTTTTGAAAAGTCAGATTTTGATTTATTTGTTTATAGAGCTCATGTTCTTTCATCAGAAGAAAATGCAAAAAAGCTATCAAATAAAATAAAACAGGGCGGCTTTCCATCATTTGTAGAACCGTTTGGGATTAATAAAAATTTATATGCAATATATATAGGACCTTTCTTATCTGAAAGTGAAATTAGTAGTAATATAGAAAAGATTGAAGAAGTTTCTCAAAGCAGCCAGGGAGAGGTTACAAGATGGAAGCTCTAGGTTTAAACATTACTGACTGGGCAATACTTGTTGTTCTTGTAGCATCAGGCTTAATGTCCTTAGCTAGAGGTTTTACTCGCGAGTTTTTATCACTCTTTCTTTGGGTTTTTTCTTTTATAGCTGCTCTATCACTTGAGCATCTTGCAACGCCGCAAGTTTCAGCAGTAATTGGAAACGAAGAGATTTCTAAAATTATTTCCTACATACTAATTTTTATAGTCTGCCTCATAGCTGGAGGCTTTTTCATTAAATTTATTAGCAGCCTTGTTAAATGGTCTGGAGCTTCAGGTTTTGACAGATTTTTGGGAGTTCTATTTGGTTTTACAAGAGGTTTGATACTTGTCTTTATTGTATTTCTTTTGCTTCCAAGCAGCGTAAAGCAAAGTGATTTATTTGTTAATTCAAAAATTTCTCCATTAATTGAAGAATATGCTCCCCGAGTTGAGACCTATTTTAGAGATCTTTTAGCTAATAAAGATTTGGTTGAGGAAGCTACAAATATAATTGAACCAATCATCGAAGAAGTTCAGAATAACTCTCCAGAATTGGAAGAAGGCAATACATAATGTGCGGTATAGTTGGCATAGTTGCTGAAAACAATGTTGCTAGCGAAATTTATGATTCCTTGCTTATGCTCCAGCACAGAGGTCAAGATGCTGCAGGCATGGTTGTTTGTGACAGCAATGATAATTTGAATAGCAGAAAATCAATGGGGTATGTGAGAGATGTCTTTAGGCAAAACCACATGGAAAAACTCCATGGTAATTATGGAATAGGGCATGTTAGATATCCAACTGCAGGCGGTGCTGGGAAAGAGTTTGCTCAGCCTATGTATGTCAATTCACCCTATGGAATTAGCCTTGCTCACAATGGAAATCTAACAAATTCAAAGGAATTAGCTATACAACTTTTTCATGCAGAAATGAGGCATTTAAATACAGACTCTGATTCTGAGGTTCTATTAAATATATTTGCTCATGAGCTAGGCAAGCAAAGACAAATTTACCCAAAGCCAGAACATATGTTTAAAGCTGTTACAAAAACTCATAGGAGATGTGATGGTGCCTATGCAGTAATCGCTGTCATTACTGGCCATGGAGTTTTAGCATTTAGAGATAATAACGGCATTAGACCTCTATCTCTTGGTATCAGAAAAGGTAAAAGTAGAGATGAATATATAGTTGCTTCAGAAGATGCCTTATTTAGCTCTCAAGGCTTCAGTAAATTAAGAGATATAGATCCAGGAGAGGCAGTTTTTATTGATAAAAATGGAGTCTTGAGCTCTCAACAATGTGCTGATGACCCTCAGCTAAGACCGTGCATATTTGAACAGGTTTATTTTGCAAGACCTGACTCTAAGATTGATCAAATATCAGTTCATAAATCTAGAATGCGAATGGGTTCAAAGCTCGCAGCAAATATTCTTAACCAAAGACCCGATCATGATATTGATGTAGTAATACCAATACCTGACAGCTCCACAACTGCAGCGCTTCAACTTGCCGCAGACCTTAAGGTTCAATATAAAGAAGGTTTTGTAAAAAATAGATATATTGGAAGGACATTTATAATGCCCTATCAAGAAGAAAGAAAAAAATCTGTTAGGAGAAAGCTTAATATACTTGAGCTAGAATTTAAGGGTAAAAATGTACTCTTAGTGGATGACTCAATAGTAAGAGGGACTACAAGTTCTAAGATTATTGAAATGGCTAAAGACGCGGGTGCTAAAAATGTATATTTTGCTTCAGCAGCTCCACAGATTAAGTATCAAAATTTATATGGCATAGATATGCCAGCAACAAAAGAGCTTGTTGCTGCAAATAAATCACATGATGAAATAGCAAATGCTATTGGAGCAGACTGGCTAATATATCAGTCACTTGATGATTTAATTGAATCAGTTAAAGAGGGCAATCCAGGCATTGAAGAATTTGAAACTTCAATATTTACAGGTCACTACATTACACCGTTAGGTGAAACCTACTTATCCGACCTTGAAAGCTCAAGGCAAGATCAAGCCAAGCAAGGTCGAGAGGTTAATATAGTTAACTAGGGTTTACTATATTTACTGCAGGAATCTCAGCTGAATTAGCACTTTCCACATAAGTCTCTATCTCATTAAAATTAAGATATTTGTATATATCATCAGATAAAGGATTTATGTCTTCCATATACTTTTGATACTCATCAGGTGTTGGAAGTCTTCCAATAATTGAAGATATTGCAGCAAGCTCTGCTGAAGCTAAGAAAACATTTGCACCGTCACCAAGTCTATTTGGGAAGTTCCTTGTAGAAGTCGAAACAACTGTAGAGTTTGCAAGCACCCTTGCTTGGTTACCCATACATAGTGAGCAGCCAGGAAGTTCGGTTCTTGCCCCTGATGTTCCAAAGACGTTATAAATTCCTTCTTCCATGAGTTGCTTCTCATCCATTTTTGTTGGAGGCACAACCCACAATCTTGCTTTAGTTTCATTGTATTTATTAAGCAAGGTTCCAGCAGCTCTAAAGTGACCTATATTAGTCATGCATGAGCCAATAAACACTTCTTGAATATCCGTATTAGCAACTTCTGATAACGGTTTAATATCATCAGGGTCGTTAGGGCAGGCAAGAAGAGGTTCAGTGATTTCATTTAAATCTATTTCTATAATCTCAGCATATTCTGCATTTTCATCTGGTTCTAGGAGCTCTGGATTTTCTATCCATTCTTCCATAGCCTGTGCTCTTCTTTCTAATGTTTTTGCATCACCATATCCGCTGGCAATCATCCATCTGAGCATGACAATATTTGATTTAAGGTACTCAATAATAGGCTCTTTATTAAGTCTTACCGTACAACCTGAGGCTGATCTTTCTGCTGAAGCATCTGATAATTCAAAGGCTTGCTCAATCTTCATATCGGGTAACCCTTCGATTTCAAGACATCTTCCAGAGAAGATATTCTTTTTACCTTCTTTGGCGACTGTAAGTAATCCTTTTTGTATAGCTGCGTATGGTATTGCATTAACAAGATCTCGAAGAGTAATGCCTGGTTGCATCTCCCCTTTAAATCTAACTAATACAGATTCAGGCATATCAAGTGGCATAACGCCTAACGTTGCAGCAAAAGCGACTAGTCCAGAACCTGCAGGAAAGCTAATGCCAATAGGGAATCTTGTGTGACTATCTCCACCTGTACCAACACCATCAGGTAAAAGCATTCTATTTAGCCATGAGTGGATAATTCCATCACCTGGTCTTAACGAGACTCCACCACGATTCATAATAAAGTCAGGAAGATTATGCTGTGTCTCTATATCAACTGGCTTAGGGTAAGCGGCTGTATGACAAAATGATTGCATAACTAAATCTGCAGAGAACCCAAGACATGCTAATTCTTTTAGCTCATCCCTTGTCATTGGACCGGTAGTGTCTTGAGACCCAACGGTACTCATTCTAGGCTCACAATATGTACCAGGTCTAATACCAGAAACACCACAAGCTTTACCAACCATTTTTTGAGCTAATGTATATCCTTTATCAGATTCATCTTGGCTATCAGGCCTTCTAAAAATAGTAGTAGGTTCTAAGTCTAAGGCTTCTCTAGTTTTATCAGTTAACTGTCTTCCAATAATTAAAGGAATCCTTCCATTGGCTCTTACCTCATCAAGTAGAACTTCAGTTTTTAATTCGAAGGTTGAAACAACTTCATTTGTATTGGCATCTAAAACCTTACCATTATGAGGCTCTAAGATAATTTCTTGGCCCATTTCCATATTTGAAACATCTAATTCGATAGGAAATGCTCCTGAGTCCTCTAGAGTATTAAAGAAGATTGGAGCAATTTTACTTCCAAAGCAAAAACCACCTTCTTTCTTGTTTGGAATGCATGGAATTTCATCACCCATATGCCATAAGACTGAATTGGTAGCAGATTTCCTTGATGAACCAGTTCCAACAACATCACCAACAAACACCAAGGGATTTCCCTTTTTCTTTAACTCTTCAATGGTTTCCAATGGCTTATCTAAACCTTCTCTTGGCATTTTAAACATCGCTAGAGCATGCAATGGTATATCAGGCCTTGACCATGCATCTGTTGCAGGTGATAAGTCATCTGTATTTATCTCACCAGGCACCTTGTATACAGTAAGCTTAACTTGCTCTGGAATATCCTGTTTACTTGTAAACCATTTTCCTTCCGCCCATGCATTAATTACTTTTTTGGCATGCTGGTTAGTTTGCGATAATTCAAAGATTTCATTAAAGGCATCAAATATTAAAAGAGTTTTACTCAAAGCATCTGCTGCTGCATCACCTAGCTCATCTATTTTTAGACACTCAATAAGCGGCTGGATGTTATAACCACCTAGCATTGTTCCTAGAATATTTACTGCCTCAAGTTTTGTTAAATGCGGGCTTGAAGACTCTCCGGTTGTAATATCTGCTAAGAATGCTGCTTTGACATAAGCTGATTGATCAACTCCAGCAGGTACTCTTTCTTTTAAAAGATGGAGTAGTAACTCTGATTCATCATGGCTAGATTTAAGCAAATCAACAAGTTGAGATGTTTGATCTGGGTCAAGTGGAAGAGGAGGGATATTCTGTTCGGCTCTTTCTTGTTCGTGTTTTTTGTATTCGTTTAGCATAAGATTGTCTCCGGCTGCTATTTTACTCTTCTATGTAGTTGCTATCTACAAAATATCTAAAATAAATTTTCTAAAAAATAGGTTAAAATCTTTTACATATAATGTTTAAAACAAGATCAACAACACCATGCCTCGGAATATGTTCAACAACATATGGTGATGATGTTTGTAAGGGATGCAAAAGGTTTGTGCATGAAGTAATAAACTGGAATAAATACTCCTCATCTGAAAAAGAGGTAGTTAATTCTCGTCTAGAAGAGTTCAAAGTTCTCATTTTAAAAGAAAGGTTTTTAATTGAGGATCCTGATGCGTTTAAGCTCAAGTTAAATGAAAACGCTATAAATTTTAATAATGCCTTAGATCCATTAACATGGGTTTTTGATTTATTAAGAGCAGCAGGCTCTCAACATCTAGATCTAAGTCAGTTTGGTATAAAAGTTCTAGCTGAATATGACCCGGGAAAGATCAAAGATGAAATTAATGATGAGCTTCTAAATCTTTCAGAAGCCCATCATCAGAGATATTTTAAAAAACTATAACTGGTTTTAACCAAAGTCCTTTAACATAGCTTTGAGTTCTAAAGAGTGTTGCTCCTCCTCACCAATCAATCCTCTTGCATATTCTTCAAGATAGATAGATCTGTCAGCAACATGTTCTAAAAGCTTTTTATAAAGATTTAGTGCATGTATTTCGTGGTCTAAACTCTCACCTAAAATATCTTCAATTGAGTGTCTGTGTGTTTCTTTTATCTTTGCTATTTTTTGGCTTGGGTGACCATCTAAACCAACAATTAATTCACCAGCTTGTTGAGCATGCAACAATGATTCAGCTGCCTGCTCTTTTAAAAACGTAACTATAGGCAGTCTATATGGGCCACTTACCATCATTGCTGAATGGGTATACCTCACAACACCAGCCAGCTCATATTCCATAATTTCATTTAAGATATTACATACTAATTCTGAATTTATTTCTTTCATTTCCATGAAAAACTCCCTTTAAATAGTGAATAAAAAGCTAATATAATAGATTTAGTATAATATGTAAAGCACTGATATTAGGTATTTTTTTAATGGTAATCGTTTAGATAACTATTCTCATTTACCTTTATTCCCACTGATAGCTAGAGCTAGCTTAAAACGCCAAAATAATAGAAAGGCTATAAGTGCATAAGCAATTTTTGCGCAGTGATACACTACTGGCAAACTGGTAAATTTAGCCAGCCACATGTAACCATCTGTCCTTTTCCAAACATAAATAAAAGCATCTACACCCGTTAACTCTTGTCCATCCTCAAAAACTACATGCAGTTTTTTTAAATATTTATCATCCATTTGGCTGCAGTCATCAAAAGATAATTCTGATCTTTTTTTGTAGTGCTTTATTTCATAATTACATATGGAGCACTGCTCATTGAATAAAACTTTTCCTTCCTTCATTTTAATATTTTACCAAATATCCATTTAATATATTTTTTAATACCAATAACTTATGCCAAAATAAATATACATGACAAAAGAAAAAGATTTTTTCAAATATTTCAAAGAAGGCTGGAATAAGATTCTTGGTAAAAAACAGGACAGGACCAAATTAAGATCTAAGAGTTTATTTAGAGCTGTTAATGGAATTCAAAATGTAGGCACCCCTCATGACTGGGAAGATTATGAGAAATACAAAAAGGAAATAGACAAAAATGAATCAAACTAATATTTTTAACGAACCGATAGAGGAGTGCTGCTCTAATCCCATTACAGGTTACTTTAGGGATGGCTTTTGTCATACAGACAAGCATGACAGGGGGCTTCATATCGTATGTTCATTAATGACTGAAGACTTTCTTGGCTTTTCAAAGGTACGAGGCAATGATTTGTCTACACCTAGGCCTGAATTTAATTTTCCAGGTTTAAAAGAGGGTGATTCATGGTGTGTCTGTGCCGAAAGGTGGAAAGAGGCCTATGAGCATGGGTTTGCGCCAAAGGTGTATTTAAAAAAGACAAATAAAAAAGCTCTTACCGTTATAGATATTGAGATATTAAAACGATTTGCAGTAGATATTAATTAGACCTTTGCTACCTTGCAATTGGTAACTCATACCAGTTGGTTGTGTATTTAGGTGAAGTCATATTTTGTTTCATAGGCGACCATTGGCTTGTGTTCTGTGATGCGTAATAAATCTGTGTTTCATAAGCATTCAATTTATCAATATATTTCATAAATCTTGAATCTTCTTTTGGTTCATTTGAGTCTTTAAACAGTGAATACTGTTTTGTCGATTCATTAGAAAATCTACTTAGTAATATCCCCGCTTTTGCATAGTCATAACCAGATCTATAGATAGGTAACAATGCTTTTTTTGCAGCCACCAAAATATCTCTTGTGTCATTTGTTGGAGTTGTAAGTTCAATTACTTTATAGCCTCTATGTTGAGGTTTGTGATCACTAAAAGGGCTTGTTCTTACGAAGACTGAAACTTGAGAGCATTTTTGCTTTTCATCCCTTAATTTTTCGGCAGCCCTAACAGCGAAGTTGCTAACTATAGGCCTAAGAGTTTTTAAATCAGTCACTCTAGCACCAAAACTTCTACTAACAACAATTTGTTTTTTTGCTGATATGCTATCTTCTATATTCAAACATTTTTGCCCTCTAAGCTCCCTAACGGTTCTCTCTAGTACCACGCTAAATTTACGCTTAACATGTTGCGGATCGATGCTCGCCAGTTGAAGAGCATTGGTTATCTTTGCTCTATTCAAATGCTCTGTAAGTCTTCTTCCAACACCCCATACTTCATTCACTGGAGTATTGCGCAAAGCTTCTTTTATCTCTCTTGTTGTAGATATTCTATGAACTTTCGTTGGTATTTTTAATCTTTTCACTTCATTTAAAGCTATCTTGGTTAGTGTTTTTGTTGGCGCTATTCCTATTCTTACTGGCACCCCAGTCCATTGCTTAATCAGAGCTCTCATATGGCAACTAAAATCATATAAATTATAGTTTTTATCTAGTGAGTCTAGTCCCAAAAAGGCCTCATCAATACTATAGACCTCAATCTCTGGAACAAAGCCTTCCAGTATGTTCATGACCCGAGCTGACATGTCCCCATAAAAAGTGAAGTTGGACGAGAATACTTTGCCACCATGAGATAGAAATGAATCTTTCACTTTAAACCAAGGTACGCCCATACCAATTCCCATTTTTTTTGCTTCTGCACTTCTAGCAATAACGCAACCATCATTATTGGACAGAACAACTATAGGAACATTTTTTAAATCAGGTCGAAAAATTCTTTCACACGAAGCATAGAAGCTATCGCAATCTACCAAAGCTAACGCCATTAAAACTTATTAATCGCTGCTGTAACAGTGCCTACTATTTCTAGTTCTTGGCCATGGTTTATAAAGATGGGAGGATAATCTGGGTTATCTGGCATTAGGCACATCTTCGGTTTCAACTTCAGTCTTTTACATACAAACTCACCGTCTATAGAGGCAACAACAATGCTGTTATGAGTTGGCTTAATACTTCTATCAACAACCAAAACCGCTTGATCAGTTATTCCAGAGCCAAGCATAGATTGTCCTTGAGCTCTTACTAAAAAAGTTGCAGCACCATTTTTTATAAGATGTTTGTTTAAGTCTATTGGGCTTTCAATATAGTCGCTTGCAGGGCTGGGGAACCCTGCATGCACAGACTCAAGAAAATAAGGGACAAATATTGCCGGCAGATTTTCTTCAGAAATTTTTCCGATATAGTTAACTTTCATAAGGATTTTTATAATACTGTATAAATATACAGTATAAATTAAACTACGACAATATATTTTTTATTTATCAGAGGGTGTGCAAAATTACTGCATCTCTATTGTAATAATTTTAGGTAAGATAGGTATATGTTTAACTTTTCCAAAGTGTTACCCAAGGTAGCCAACAATGAGCTCGATAGCCCAAAGATTGCCGTATGGGGGTTTATTTTATTTACTGCACTAATGACCTGGCGCTCAATAATACATATGTTTTTTGAATCCTATGGTTTTCATGGTATTGCAAACTTTGTTGTTTTAACCGGTGAGCCAGACCCTATGCCAATTATCTACAGGTTCTTTTCATTATGGGGCAGTGTTCAACTGATATTCTGTCTTGTTTGCTGGGTAGTAATTCTTAAATATAAATCTTTGATACCTCTTATGAGCGCATTTTGGATTTTAGAGTGGGGGCAAAGATTGTTTCTATATCCATTGATTAGAGAAGATATAACTTCTATTGGTGAATACACAACAAATATTACTCCAGGATACGATCTAGCTCCGCTTCCATTTGTGATAGCGGTAGCCGTATTTTTAATCTCAATAGCTAATAAGAAAGAAAGATAATTATGAGAATTTGGACTTCTCTATTTATTGTTTACGGTTTATTTTTTACTTGGTATACAGATTTTGGCGGTAAGTTAAGTAACGATGAAATCAAATCTTATTATAGTAAATTTGAAAGCAACGCTTTAAAGGACGGCCGTGTTTTAGAGCCTCGAATAATGAAATTGCTGCAAGAGTTTATGCGAGAAGATTCAGGCAAGCAATTTATGATGGTCAATGTGATTGATATGTCTGAAAATCCAACGTTTCCAGATGGTACCGTGTCAGAGGAATCATCAGACATGCTTATGAATGAGTATATAGAGCACATGTATGGAGAACTTTTTAAAAGAGCATCACATCCAGCCTTTATAGGTAATGTCGTGAATGATTCTATGGATTTAGTGGGCATAGAAAATGCAGAAGTTTGGGAGACGGCCGCATTATTCAGATATAAAAGCAGGCGAGCTTTTTTAGAAATAGTCACTCATCCACATATGAATAGTAAACATAAATATAAGATTGCTGCATTGGAAAAAACGATAGCTTTTCCAGTAGAGACTCAGCTCTACTTAGGAGATCCAAGACTATTACTTGGCCTGATTTTCTTAATTATTGGTTTATTGGTCAGACCAATAGCTAGGAAATAGGGAATTTCTCTAGGTTATGACCATCACTAGTCAAAGTTAGCGACCAGCCGAAGTCACCCCAATCTCCAAGAACAATTCTTTTAGAAGAAGAAATTTCATGAATATTGGGCCTATGAGTGTGACCATGTATAAATAAATTGGGCTTATGTTTTCTAATAAAATCTATTACCTCCTCATTGTTTACATCGGTAATCTCATTAGATTTTTCTGCTGTTGCCGCTTTACTATCGTCCCTTAAAGAAGCTGCAATTTGCAGACGTTCATCTAAACTTTTACTGAGAAAAGAGGTTTGCCAATCTTTACTACGAACCTCATTTCTAAATGCAATGTAGTCGATATCATCGGTGCATAAAAAGTCTCCATGGCTTAGTACTATCTTCTGCTCATCAATCATGAAAGAGAAGGGGTCAGGAAGAATCGTTATGCCCGTGTCTTTAGAAAATGATTCTCCAATAAGAAAATCTCTATTTCCATGAATAAAAAAGGTTTCTGGTCCATTTGAGGTAAATTCAGATAGAGCTTCTTTAATCTGAGTATTGAAGGGAGAGTTGTCATCATCACCTATCCAGGTTTCAAACAGATCACCTAGAATATAAAAATGAGTACAAGCCTCTTTAGATTCATCTAAAAATCTTAAAAAGGCTTGAGTAAGTTCAGGGGTTTTTTCGCTTAAATGTAAATCTGAAATAAAGCAGTGCTTCATTCAGAGACAGTTACTGATTCAATTGTAATTACTTCTAAAGGAACGTCCTGATGTCCACCTGATGATCCTGTTGCAACATCAGCAATTTGATCAACAACATCTAGCCCTTCAGTAACTTTACCAAAAACAGCATAACCCCAACCCTGAGAGTTTTCAGCTGTATGATTTAAGAATCCATTATCTTTATGGTTTATAAAGAACTGACTTGTAGCTGAATGAGGATCCCCAGTTCTTGCCATTGCAATTGTGCCACGATCATTAGTTAAGCCATTGTTAGCCTCGTTCTGAATTGGCGCAGTTCCACTAGACTTATCGCTCATATCAGCATTTAAACCACCACCTTGGACCATAAAACCATTGATCACCCTATGAAATATAGTTCCTTCAAAATATCCAGAATTTGCTATATCTACAAAGTTCTTAACAGTGATTGGAGCTTTTTCTCCATTTAGTTCTAATTGAATATCTCCGGCAGATGTTTTGATTGTTACTTGTGTCATGCTTATCTCCTTAATTATTGGCACTTCGACTTCATCGCTTTTTTTTGAACAAGAATTAAGAATAAATGCCAAAGCAAAAGAGCTTAATGTTAATTTTAATATGTTGTTATTTTTCACAGATTTAGCCTAATTTTAAAAAATATGATTTTATCATTAAAAGTCATATTTGAGCATATAGTCACTAAATTGATCTTTAATATTCTTTTCATTTAAACCAAACTCAGTCAAAGAATAATTATGTTTGCGTTTAGATTTACTTTTTCCATTAATTAAAAACTGCTGAATATTATTTTCGGTTTCAATTGTCATATCCATTTGAAGGTTCGCATATACTTTTTTTATTTCTAGGAGAGGACTTTCAACAAAGTCACCATACCTAACATCTACAATATTATTTGAGTCTACTAAAGATCTATCATCCAGACCTTTATTTAGGTTATGTGACCAAAAATCTGTAACAGTTTTTCCGATAGATTCAGCATTTATCTTTTTTGTAAACGCGCTTCTTATATTTTTTGTAAGACTACAAAATGATCCCATGGCTTCTATTGGGTTTCGGTGGATATTTATAAATTTAGCATTTGGATAAGTTTTTAATATTGATGGAATATGCCCTATATGACTTGGGTCTTTAAGCAACCATCTTTGAGGTCTATTTTTAGATTCTATGATTTGAAAGAATCTCTTGTGCCACATAAAGACTGAATCAAATTCGCAGTGTTTCAAATACTCGGTGTACTCAGGGATATCAGCCATGCACATATAAACAAAACTCTTCACGTGCATAGTAGCTATCTGTTCACATTCCTCAGGCATATTTGCTTTTATAGTATGCATGGACCTTAATTTTGGAATTATGGTTTTTCCAATAAATAAATCGCGATCCACTTTACGCATCCGTCTAGCAATATTTTTTTTATTATTTGTAATTGGAAGCGGGTTCATAATTTCCCAGTAAAGAGGCGATCTATATGATTTATCTTGATATAAAAGATTGAATAAAAATGTAGTCCCAGATCTTGGAAGACCAATAACAAATATCGGATCAGCAGGATCTACAAATTCTTGTTCTTGAGATGCAGAATATAATAAAGCTCTTGTTTTGAGTCTTTTCTTAAGCTGATGTTTGAATGCAAGTTCACCAAATTTGTTAAGTTTATTTTTATTGAGGGAGTTGATTAGAATTTCAAGAGGTTCAATGTAGTCATCTTCTCCAAGCCTTCCCTCAAGGCCGTTTAGAATTTTTTTTACACTGAATTGATCAGCCATATTGATTACCGTTTCTTGTTATAAGATACTCCTTTACTTAACTATCATCAATTTTATTTATGAATATTCTATTTATGTGCGTAGCCAATTCAGCAAGAAGTCAAATGGCTGAGGGTATAGCAAAATCAATTCTTGGCAGCAGCCATAATATTCAAAGCGCTGGCTCAGAACCATCCGGAAAAGTTCATTTAAATGCAATTCTTGCATTATCTGAAATCGGTATTGACGCAACTAACCATTACTCAAAAAGCATTGATCAGTTAGACAGCTACTATATTGATAATTTGGATTACGTAATAACATTATGTGCGGAGGAGGTATGCCCAGTCTTAAGCTCAAATGCTTTAAAGCTTCATTGGTTTAATGAAGACCCAGCAGATGAAAAATTAGATGAAAAGGGTTTGAAAGATGCTTTTAATACAACAAGAGATAATCTGCAAAAAATGATCGAAGAATTTAAGAGGTTGAATGTACAATAGGGGTTTGAGCAAAAATGGCTCCCGAAGTTGGGATCGAACCAACGACCAATTGATTAACAGTCAACTGCTCTACCGCTGAGCTATTCGGGAACGCGGACGTGCATTATAAATAACATTTGATAGAGAAGTAAATGACTAAATCACTAAAGGTTGTATCTGATTTCGAACCAGCCGGATCTCAGCCTGCTGCAATTGAAAGTTTAGTAAGTGGATTAGGTGATGGTTTGCTTCACCAAACACTCCTTGGAGTCACTGGTTCGGGGAAAACTTACACCATGGCAAAGGTTATTGAGGAAACTCAGAGACCAGCAATCATCATGGCGCATAACAAAACTTTAGCTGCACAATTATATGGAGAGTTTAAAGATTTCTTTCCAGAGAACTCCGTTGAATATTTTGTTTCTTACTATGACTATTATCAACCAGAAGCCTATGTACCAACTTCAGATACATATATTGCAAAAGATGCATCGATTAATGAACATGTAGAGCAAATGAGGCTTTCCGCAACTAAGGCGCTTTTAGAGCGAAAAGATACCATCGTTATTGCAACCGTTTCTTCAATTTACGGGCTTGGTGCGCCTGAGTCATATTTGAAAATGGTTATGCACTTAGACCGCGGTGATACGGTTGACCAAAGGGACATGCTTAGAAAACTGTCTTCTCTTCAATATACAAGAAATGATTTAGATTTTAGAAGAGCCACTTTTAGAGTCCGCGGAGATACTATAGATGTGTATCCTGCTGACTCTGATAATGAGGCGCTAAGGATTGAGCTATTCGGGGATGAAATTGAAAAACTTTCTTGGTTTGATCCTTTAACTGGAGCAGTTATAAACGAAACACCCAGAGCAACTATATTTCCAAAAACTCATTATGTAACTCCAAAACAAACAGTCCTTGATTGCATTGATGATATTAAAGCAGAGCTTAAAGAGAGGCTTGCTTACTTGCGATCAATAAATAAATTGGTTGAAGCCCAAAGGCTTGAGGAAAGAACTAACTACGACATCGAGATGATGCGTGAACTTGGTTACTGTCAGGGTGTTGAAAACTATTCAAGGTATCTATCAGGAAGAGACCCAGGCCAATCACCACCATGTCTTTTTGACTATATACCAAAAGATGCAATTGTATTTATTGATGAATCACATGTTTCAGTACCTCAAATAGGCGCCATGTATAAAGGGGATAGATCAAGAAAAGAAACCCTTGTTGAGTATGGCTTTAGATTGCCCTCAGCCATGGATAACAGGCCATTAAAGTTCGATGAGTGGGAACTTCTTGCTCCTCAGAGGGTATACGTATCCGCGACTCCAAGCAGATATGAAAAAGAGCATCAAGATAACTTGGTTGAATTAATTATTAGACCAACAGGTCTTACCGACCCTGATGTAGAAATTCGTCCTGCTACAACTCAAATTGATGATGTAATTGGGGAATGTAATGAGAGAGCAGCTCTTAAAGAAAGAGTTCTTATTACAACTCTAACAAAAAGGATGGCCGAGGATTTAACAGACTATCTAAATGAGAATAATATTTCAGCCAGATACATGCACTCGGATACTGACACGGTTGAGAGGGTAGAGATCATCAGAGACCTTAGGCTTGGAAAATTTGATGTGCTCGTTGGAATCAATTTATTAAGAGAGGGTCTAGATATTCCTGAAGTAAGCTTGGTTGCAATATTGGATGCAGACAAAGAGGGCTTCTTAAGATCCGAAACAACCATGATTCAAACCATCGGCAGGGCGGCAAGGAATATTAGAGGTAAGGCAATACTCTATGCTGACAAAATGACCGGTTCTATGCAAAGAGCGATTGACGAGACAGACAGAAGACGAGCAATTCAAGAAAAATATAATATAGACAATGGCATAAAACCTGAAAGCATCAAAACCAAAGTAAAAGATATTATGGAAGGCGCCCGAGTCATTAAGGGCAAGTCCAAGCCGAAGAAGCAAGATCTAGAAAGAGAGCTTAAATTTAAACTCAAAGACAATTCAATCGAAGAGCTAAGCCAAACCATTGGGAAGTTAGAGGATCAAATGTATGTTTACGCTAAAGATATGGAGTTTGAGAAAGCTGCCTGGTGCAGAGATAAGATGAAATACCTTAAAGGAAAGATGATCGATATGTAGGGTTCTTGCAAGAGTATGCAATCATTAGCTTGTAATAATCTTCTACACGATGAACATAATCAATAGTCTGATGTCCTCTTTTGTAACCATTGACGTCTTTCAAATTTACATCTTCACCAGATAAATTTTCTAAAATATTCACAAAATCCTGCCATACCATCTCATTAGGCTCTTTATTAATTCCTTGGGCGATATTAATAATATTAGTTGGACCTAAGTTGTAGCTTGCAAGAGAGATAGCCAGTTGATCACTAGACGATTTCCCAAAGATATTTTTTTCAATCATAGAGGCTATATATTTTGAACCACCATTAATGCTTTGCTCTGGATCCAATCTATTTTTTACCCCAACAATGGCAGCCGTTTCCAGAGTTACCATCATCATGCCTCTAACACCCATATTTGATTTCGCTCTAGGATCCCATTGTGATTCCTGAAATGAAATCGCAGCAAGAAGCTCCCACTCTAAGTTATTTTCTTTACCTGCTTTTTTAAATAAATCTTCATAAAGCACAAATTTTTCATCCAATAATTTATTGAACTTAGATTTTTCAAAATTATTAAGTGATGAATTTTGATAGATAGTATTAGCGTTTTCTTCACATGAGAAGGCAGGTTGATCAACCCCTTTATTAAGGTCACAGCCAACAATGGTTCCAATCAAAACCATGCCTAAAAAAAAGTTAAAGATATTCCCCTTTTTCATTTATTTTATCTAAAAGACTTTATAATTGATGCATACAATATTTCAGACTTTAAGCGGTGTCAAAGACTATTACCTTAATTTTAGAAGGGAAAGAAAGTTTCACTACCTCTAAATTAGAGCAAATCCAGCACGGCTTTAATAAAAATAACAACAAAAAAGCTTTACTAACTTGTAAGGATGTCTTTTTAATTTCATTAAAAAATGAGACAGGAAATGTAGATAGTCTTAAAGATATTTTAGAAGTTAAGGACGTTTCTAGCAGCTTTGATCTAATAGTTGGCCCCAGAGTAGGCACCATATCTCCTTGGTCTTCTAAGACCAAAGATATTATTAATAACGTTGGAATTGATAATGTTGATGTAATTGAGAGATTTTATGGTTTTGAAATAAGCGGAGTAGACAAAACCTCTGAAAATGATCTGTCATCTTTCTTTGATCGTATGACCCAATCGATATATTTTTCACTAGATGAATGCAAATCGTTTCTATCAAGCCAGGAAAAAAGATCGATAAGATATATTGATATTTTAGCTAATGGCATTGAAGAGCTCAAAACAGCAAACACTGCTTTTGGTTTTGCAATGAGCACAGACGAAATTAAGTATCTCTTTGAATTCTACTCAAATATAAATAGGAATCCAACGGATGCAGAATTGATGATGTTTGCGCAAGCAAACTCAGAGCACTGCAGACATAAAATATTTAATGCAAATTGGACAATTGATGGCATCGAGCAAGATAAAACTTTATTTGATCTCATTAAAGTCACCAGCAAAGAATCTCCAGAGGGGATCATTTCAGCTTATAAAGATAATGCTGCAATTACTGAGGGAGAGAGTGTTGAGAGGCTAAACTTAGATACTTCAAATAAATACTCATTTACCGAAGATAAATTAAATTCGACTATCAAAGTTGAGACGCACAATCATCCAACTGCCATATCTCCATTTCCAGGCGCCGCAACAGGTTCAGGAGGAGAGATAAGAGACGAGGGAGCTACAGGAAGGGGGGCAAAACCAAAGATAGGGTTAGTTGGTTTTAATGTTTCAAATCTTAGAATACCTAATCTTGAAAGAGACTGGGAGCAGTCTGAATCTAAGCCTGAGCGAATTGCATCACCTCTAAGCATTATGATTGAGGGGCCTTTAGGCGCTGCAGCATTTAATAATGAATTTGGCCGACCCTCAACATTAGGATACTTCAGGTCTTTTGAAACACCCTTTGATCAGAGTGGTAACGCTTTTGGCTATCACAAACCTATTATGCTTGCAGGAGGTATAGGAGAGATAAGGGATAAAAATAATTTCAAACTGCAAATTGCAGAGGACTATATTGTTGTTGTGCTTGGAGGCCCAGCAATGCTAATTGGTTTAGGTGGAGGTGCTGCATCCTCAGTATCTTCTGGGGAAAGTGATGAGGATTTAGATTTTGCATCCGTCCAAAGGGAGAACCCTGAGATGGAGAGAAGGTGCCAGGAAGTTATTAATATTTGCTCATCTATGGATGAAAGCTATATCGAGTTTATTCATGATGTGGGTGCTGGAGGTCTATCCAATGCTATACCGGAACTAGCAAAGGATTCAGATCTAGGGGTGTATATTGAATTAGATAAAATTCCTGTTTCAGACCCATCAATGTCACCAATGGAAATTTGGTCAAATGAATCTCAAGAAAGATATGTACTTGCTATTCATAAAAAGAATAAAGATGTTTTTGAAAAAATCTGTATTAGAGAGCGTTGTGAGTTCGCCTTTGTCGGAATTACAACACTTGAAAAATCAGTTAAATTATTTGATAAATCAACCAATACTTTCCCTGTTGATGTTCCCTTAGATATGCTTTTTGGCGACCTTCCTATAACTGATATTGAAGTTAATAATATTGATAAGGCTATTGCCAATGATGGCGATGCAAGCGCACATGATTTTAAATCTTCATTTTATAAAGTACTCTCTCATCCTACAGTTGCATCAAAATCGTTTTTAATAACGATTGGAGATAGAACAGTAGGCGGCATGGTTGCACGAGATCAATTTGTGGGACCATACCAAGTGCCTGTTTCAAATTATTCAATGAGCCTAAGATCATTTACCTCAAATAAAGGAGAGGTAGTTACCATAGGTGAAAAACCCACTATTGCTGTAAACAATCCATCGGCTTCTATGAGAATGTCAGTTGCTGAGGCATTAACCAATATGGTTGGTGTGCCCATAAAAGGTCTAGATCATATTCAAGTTTCAGCAAATTGGATGGCACCAACAAAAGAGGAAAGCGAGAATTTAAATTTGAGACAAGGTGTAGAAGCTCTTTCAAAAATTTGTGTTGATTTAGATATATCTGTCCCTGTAGGCAAAGATTCGTTATCGATGAAAACTAAATGGTCGGAAGGCGGTAATGAGAAAATTGTTACAAGTCCTTTGTCGGGCGTTATTACTGCTATGGCACCGGTTGAGGACGTTTCCTTTGGCATCACCCCAGAATTAAAAACCGACTGTGGGAGCAACCTCTTGTTCGTGAAAATGAATAATAAAAATCGTTTAGCAGGTTCTATTTTTTCAGAAGTAACCCAGGAAGATTTTGCTGATACGCCCGATGTTGATAATGTTACCCAGCTTAAAGACTTATTCGGCACTATCCAGTCCTTTATTAAAGATAAAAAGGTTTTAGCGCTTCATGATATTTCTGATGGTGGGTTAGCATCGACTTTAGCTGAAATGTGCTTTACAAAAAAAGTTGGAATGGATATCTCACTTCCTGATATCAATTTAAATGATATTAATGCAAACCTATTTTCTGAAGAAGTTGGTTTAGTTCTGCAAGTTGCCGAAGAGGACTCATCGAAAATAGAGAGTCTATTAGAATCTAAATTTACAGTTGCCAATCTAGGCGTGCTTAATAATTCAAAAACCCTAAATATCTCATGCCAGTCCGGTTCAGTATTTTCAGAGCCTGTTGAAAAACTAGAGTCCAAATGGCGCGAAGTTTCTCATGCGATTCAAAGCATGAGAGATAATTCAATTACAGCAGATGAAGAGCAAAATCTTCTTTTTGATAAAAATCATAAAGGTCTCTTCTCAGATACATCATTTACAGAAATACAAATAAACACTTTATTAACTAAGCCCAAGGTGGCTGTATTGAGAGAGCAGGGCGTTAATGGTCAAATGGAAATGGCAGCTGCTTATACTTTGGCTGGCTTTGAGGCTGTAGATGTTCATATGCAAGATTTGCTCGATGGCAATATTGACCTTTCTTTGTTTAACGGGCTTGCAGCATGCGGAGGTTTTTCCTATGGCGATGTTCTTGGTGCTGGCGGAGGTTGGTCTAAAACAATTCTGAACAACCTTTTAGTTAAAGATCAGTTTGAAAGGTTCTTCTTAGATCAAAGTACCTTTACTCTTGGGGTTTGTAATGGCTGTCAGATGGTATCTAACTTAAAAGAGATAATACCTGGAGCAGACTCCTGGCCTGCATTTACAAAAAATGTATCAGATCAGTTTGAGGCAAGGCTAGCTCAAGTTAAGGTTGAGGAATCTAACTCAATTCTTTTATCAGGAATGGAAGGCTGGTCATTACCGATAGCATCAGCTCATGGAGAAGGGAATGCTCTATTTAGTTCTGACAGTCATATCAACCAGTTAGAAAATTTAAATCAAATCGCCCTAAGGTTTGTTAACTCAGATGGAGTTCCTACAGAAAGCTATCCTTTAAACCCTAACGGTTCTAAATTTGGAATAACTGGAGTTACTTCGTCAGATGGAAGGGTGACCATAATGATGCCACACCCTGAAAGAGTTTTTAGATCCCAGCAAATGAGCTGGCGTTCAAAGGATTGGAAAGAGTTCTCACCCTGGATGCAGATTTTTTATAACGCTTTAGATTTTTCTAAGAACTCTTAATTACCAGAGAGTTATATTTTCTTCTCTAAAGATATATTCGCCCTTTTGCTTATCTGAGAAATAATGCCTTAGTGTTTTCTCAACAGTAGGAAATGCAAGCTCGTCCCATAAAATCTCATCCTCGCCATGTAGCTCAACCAGCTGGCTCTCAGAGGTTGGACCAAAGTTTTCATCTAGCAAATCTGCAAGGAAAAACATGTGGACTTGATTAATGTGGGGTAGGCTAAATAGGGTATAAGGTTGAATTACTTTTGCATGTGAGCCCGTCTCTTCAAAGGTTTCTCTTAATGCACCTTGCTGAAGTGTCTCAGCATTTTCCATGAACCCAGCAGGCAATGTCCACATACCCTTTCTAGGGTGTATATTTCTTTTGGCCATTAGAATTTTTTCACCTCTGACGCAAAGAGCCCCTACAACCATATTAGGATTGGTATAAAAAATATTTTCACATTCAGAGCAAATATATCTTTTAACATGATCACCTTCTGGAGTGACAAATTTGATTTTTGAGCTTCCGCAGTCTGAACAATACTTCAATTTTTTTCCCTTCAATAACAATTTTTTAGCTTAAGACGTTAAACTTAGCAATGTGGAAGATAGCATAAAGCAAAAGCTCTTAAAATTAAATCATATGCCGGTAACTGAGTATAAAAAGGCTGGTGTTTTCATTGGTATTTTGTACTTTAATGAATATATAAAAAATCCACATATCATTTTTACCCAAAGATCTACAAAACTATCTTCGCATTCAGGGGAGGTTAGTTACCCAGGTGGCAAATGGGAGGATGGAGATATAGATCTTTTGGATACAGCGCTTAGAGAATCTAATGAAGAGATTAACTTGAATAGGTCGGATGTAGTTTCTCTAGGAAACTTACCTTACTTAATTTCAAGACATAAAATAGAAGTTCATCCCTATGTTGGCTTGATTACAAATGAGCAAGACTTAAAAGGAAACTTTGAAATTGAGGAAATTTTTACAGTACCTGTAAGTTTTCTTAAAGATAAAAAGAATGCAAAAATGCATGACAAAATCAAAGGAGATCTAGATCTAAAAATTCCGAGCTGGGATTATAATAATCAGAGAATATGGGGCTTAACTGCTATGATTACTGCAGATTTAATAAATATTTGTTTTGATGGGAAGATTGAAACAAATTTAACGCAAATAAGAGAACAATATGATAGCTACCCTAGGGGATAAAAAACTAGTTACCTTATCTGATGATTTTTGGATTGCACCTGATGCTAATGTAATTGGGGATGTTCAAATGTCTAAAGATTCGAGTATATGGTTTAACGCTACTTTGAGAGGAGATAATGAACCAATTATTATTGGAGAGGGTTCTAATATTCAAGATGGTTCTGTGATTCATACTGACCCCGGTCATGCATGTAATATTGGTAAGTTTGTAACTGTTGGTCATATGGTAATGCTTCACGGCTGTGATATTGGCGATGGGAGTTTGATTGGTATAGGTTCAGTTGTATTAAATGGTGCAAAAATTGGTAAGAATTGTATTATTGGTTCTAAGGCGTTAATTACCGAAGGGATGGAGATACCTGATGGATCTATGGTTATGGGTATGCCAGGAAAAATAAAAAGAACGCTGAGTGATGAAGAGCAAAAAATGATACCTTTGAGTGCGCATCACTATATAGAAAACTATAAGAAATATAAAAAATTATTAGAAGTTAAAAATGAAAACAAGTGATATAAGAAAAGCATTTCTAAACTTTTATGAATCTAAAAATCATACAAAGATAGATTCTAGTTCTTTAATACCAGTAAATGACGATACCCTTCTATTTACCAACGCTGGAATGGTGCAATTCAAGGATTTATTTTTAGGTACTGAAAAAAAAGACTATGTAAGAGCTACATCATCACAAAGATGTATAAGGGCTGGGGGAAAGCATAATGACTTAGAGAATGTTGGCTACACCCTTAGACATCATACTTTTTTTGAAATGCTTGGTAACTTTAGTTTTGGTGATTACTTCAAAGAGGAGGCGATTGAATTTGCCTGGGAGTTTTTAACCAAAGAGCTCAAACTTCCTGAAGAAAAATTATGGATTTCTGTTTTTAGGGAAGACGATGATGCAGAAAAGATTTGGAAAGACAAGATCGGAGTTAACCCAAATAGAATAGTCAGGCTTGATGAGGAGGATAATTTCTGGTCTATGGGCGAAACAGGCCCGTGCGGCCCTTGCTCAGAAATTTATTATGACCATGGTGATCACATAGAGGGAACTCCCCCAGGATCGGATGGCGATGAGGGCGATAGGTTTGTTGAGATATGGAATCTTGTATTTATGCAGTTCAATAGAGATGATTCTGGCCAGATGACTCCCTTGCCAAAACCTTCTGTCGATACCGGAATGGGGTTAGAAAGAATCGCAGCAGTCATGCAAGGCGTAAATTCAAACTACGAAACTGATTTATTTAAAACTCTTATTACAGCATCGCAAAAAATTCTTAAAGACGAAGGCAATAACTCTCATAAGGTTGTGGCTGATCACATCAGATCGACAAGCTTTTTGATAGCCGATGGTATTACTCCTGAAAATGAAGGCAGGGGCTATGTGCTCAGAAGAATACTTCGAAGAGCTATAAGGCATGGCTATAAAATGGGAGCAACAAAACCTTTCTTATTTAATTTAGTTGATGATCTATCTGAGTTAATGAAGGATGCTTATCCAGTTCTTGTTGAAAAACAGCAGTTCATCAAAGACACCATTCAAACTGAGGAAGTAAAGTTTTTTGAGACCCTTGAGAAAGGAATCAAGATTCTGGACCAAGCCATCGATGAGCTAGATGGCGATACCATTCCTGGTGATGTTGTATTTAAGCTCCATGATACATTCGGGTTTCCATTTGATTTAACTGCAGACATTGCAAGAGAAAAAAATCTTAATATAGACTCAGAAGGCTTTGCCAAATGTATGAAGCAACAAAAAGAATCTTCTAAAGCAGGGAGTAATTTTACTTCTAATCTTCCAACTCCTTCGGATGTAGAAGCTACATCTTTTAGTGGTTACGACGGCCTTGTTTCAGAAGCTAATATTATTTCTTTGTGGATCGAACAAGACAGTGTTAATCAAGCAGAGGAATCACAAGAGGTATATTTTGCTCTAGACAGCACGCCTTTTTATGCTGAGTCTGGCGGGCAGGTAGGGGATAGTGGGGAATTCAAATCAAGCAATTGTTCGGGAATTGTTTTAGATTGCAAGAAGCAGGGTAAAGTTTTTCTTCACAAAGCGATTATAAAAAATGGATCTCTTAAGGTTGGCGATAAGATTAATGTTTCGGTGTCCTCGAGCAAAAGACATGCTACTGCTATTCATCACTCAGCAACGCATTTACTTCACTCTGCCTTAAAGGAAGTTCTAGGTGATCATGTTCAACAAAAAGGATCTCAAGTAGATAGTGAAAAATTAAGGTTTGATTTCGCTCACTCCAAACCAGTTTCATCTGAGGAACTGTCAAAAATAGAAGCTCTTGTGAATGATCAAGTACTTCACAATTCTAAAGTAGACACCAATGAGATGGACCTTCAAGAGGCTATAGACTCAGGGGCTGAAGCTTTATTCGGAGAAAAATACGATTCAAAGGTAAGAGTTCTTGCTATGGGTAAAGATAATTTTTCTGTTGAGCTTTGTGGCGGAACTCATGTTAATAGAACAGGTGATATAGGCTCCTTGGTCATAACTAGCCAATCAAGTGTTGCCTCCGGCATTCGAAGGATTGAAGCTATTGCAGGGCATCAGGCTGCTAAGCATTTAAATAACATTAGATCGGTTAACCAGAATTTACAAAAGTCACTGAACACAACTTCTGACAAATTAGTTGAAAAAATTGATGCGCTCATCCAAGAGAATAAAAAACTAAAAAAATCTGGTCCAGTTAGCAGTTCAAGTGAGACTGTTTTTTCTGAAGAATCAGCAATTAGTGATTGGAAGCTTATCGTAAAGCAAGTTGCCCTAGAGGATAATAAGCAACTCAGAGGATTAGTCGATCAAGCCAAAAAAGGAATTGATAAGGGCGTTGTAATATTGCTCTCAGAGTCAGACAAAAAAGTAGCTGTTGTGGCAGGCGTTACAGATAACTTGGTTGATGAGATTTCAGCCAAAGATATTGTTGGCGAGCTATGCTCACAGCTCAATGGCAGAGGTGGAGGTAGGCCTGATTTTGCCCAAGGCGCAGGTGTTTCAGAAAAAGTAAACGAATTCGTGACATCTATACCAAATACAGTAAAATCCATTCTCGAAAAATAAAGGAATTATCTTGGATATTGTTGTTCAAAAATTTGGCGGTACTTCTGTAGGCTCAGTTGAGAGAATAGCTGCTGTTGCGCAACTAATTAAAAAATCCTCTAAAGAAGATAAGCTTGTGGTGGTTGTTTCAGCTATGAGCGGTGAAACAAACAAATTAATTAGCCTTGCTAAAAACTTTTCAGAAAATCCAAATCGAAGAGAGTTCGATGCCTTAGTTTCAACTGGTGAGAAAGTTAGCTCATCATTACTAGCTATTGCTCTTGATTCAATTGGTGTGAAAGCAAAGTCCTTATCAGCATCCCAAATATCCATGAAGACAACTGATAGCTACTCAAAGGCTAGGATTTTGGATATAGATAGTTCTAAAATTATCCAAACCATAGAAGAGGGCTATGTACCTATAATTACTGGGTTCCAAGGGGTTACGGAGCATGGAGATGTCACGACTCTTGGTCGAGGCGGATCTGATACTACGGCTGTTGCTGTTGCAGCAAACCTAAAAGCTAAAAGATGTGATATTTATACCGACGTAGACGGTATATATACCACTGATCCGAGAGTTGTTCCTGAGGCTAAAAAATTAGACTCTATTACTATGGAAGAGATGCTGGAAATGGCAGGCAAGGGCGCAAAAGTCATACAAATTAGAGCCGTAGAATTCGCAAATAAATTTAAAGTTCCGGTTAGGGTTTTGTCTAGCTTTGAACCTGGTTCGGGTACACTAATATCACTTGAGGAAAATAATATGGAAAACGCTTTAGTATCTGGAATTGCTTTTCAGAAAGATCAGGTAAAAATTACTCTCCACGGTGTTGTTGATACACCAGGTATTGCTTACGGTATTTTAGGTCCATTAAGTGATGAAAATATTGAAGTAGATGTTATTGTGCAAAACGTCAGCGTGAATGGCAAAACAGATTTTACTTTTACCGTTTCAAAAGAAGATGAGCTTTCAGCTACTAATATTGTTAAAGCCAATAAAAATGCACTGCAGTATGAAGATGTGCTTGTAGATCCAAGTATTTCAAAAGTTTCTTTGGTAGGAGTTGGAATGAGAACGCATGCGGGTATTGCTAGTGAGGCTTTTAAATCTCTTGCTGAAAATGATATAAATATACAAATGATAAGCACATCTGAAATTAAAATTACCATAGTGATTAATGAAGTTAATACAGATAAGGCCGTTAAGTGCTTACATAAAACCTTTAAATTAGATAAATAAATATGTATGACTTAATTCTTAAAAATTGCCAAATAGTTAACGAGGATTCTATCTATCACTCTGACATTGCAATTAAGAATGAAAGAATTGCATTAATAAATAACAACATTGATGCTGAGGCTAAAAAAATTATAGATGTTGAAGGCAAGCATGTTATTCCAGGCATGATTGATGACCAAGTTCATTTTCGTGAGCCGGGGCTTACACATAAAGGAAGCATTGCGACTGAATCAAGAGCAGCTTTAGCAGGAGGCATTACTAGTTTTTTTGAAATGCCAAATGTTAATCCTACAACAACAACCAATGAGAACCTTCGAAACAAATTTGATCTTGCGAGTCAAAAATCTGTTGGTAATTACTCTTTCTACCTTGGCGGCAGCAATACAAATATTGAAGAAATTAAAAGAGTTGATACAAACCTTGCAGCAGGTCTAAAAGTTTTTATGGGAGCATCAACCGGTGACATGCTTGTAGATGATCCAGATACACTAGAAGATATTTTTAAGTACTGCCCAACTAATATTGTTACTCATTGTGAGGACACTCCAACTATTTTAAAGAACGAGAAAATCTTCG
>CAZFYG010000011.1:0-16243 GCA_964523375.1 uncultured Gammaproteobacteria bacterium
CTCATAGCAACAGATTCTGTCATGTGAACCTCGCCATCAATCATGTATGGAACTGTTCCTAGAATATTTATATCCATAAATTCTTTGTGAAGAAACCTTGGAGGAAATGGCATCATCTCTAGCTCGTAATCCAACCCCATCTCTTCTGCAGTCCATATTGGCCTCATTCCTCTTGAGCCAGCACAACTATATATTTTTATGGTCATAAGTTTATTAGAAATTTACTTCATTAATAATACTGTTTTTAATTGGTAATATTAATACTTATATATTACCATTTAGAGAGTATCAATTTTAAAAAATATATGCATTCAAAAAATATAGCGCAAAAAATAAGAAGTAATCTTGATGTTAGTTCTGATCAATATAAGAAGAATAAAGAAGTGATGATTGAAAAGCTTGAATTTATAGACGGACTTCTTGATCAAGCAGAATTGGGCGGCGGAGCTCACCACCATGAGAGGTTAGCTAAAAGAGGAAAGATGCCAATTCGTGAAAGAATTATAAATGTGCTAGATGATGACAGCCCTTTTCTTGAAATTAGTCCGCTTGCCGCATATGGCACTGACTATACAGTAGGTGGAGGATGCGTTTCAGGCATTGGTCTTATTGCTGGGGTTGAATGTGTGATATTTGGAAATGACCCCTCTGTAAAAGCAGGGGCTATGACTGTTTATGCTGGAGAAAAATGGCGAAGGGCTATTGAAATATCAAGAGATAATAAAATACCTTTTGTAAGTTTTGTTGAGTCAGCTGGTGGTGATCTGAGTATGGGCACGGGAAGTAAAAGTGGCCAAGCTCCTATCTCTCCAACGCTTCAGCAGGATCACTTTGCTGCAACTGGAAGGTTTTTTTATGAAATGACTGAACTTTCAAAACTAAAAATACCGGTTATATCGGTTGTTTTTGGTTCATCAACTGCTGGTGGGGCATACCAACCTGGTATGTCTGATTATAATATTTTTATTAAAGACCAATCTCAGGTATTTCTTGCTGGGCCTCCGCTCGTGATGGCTGCTACTGGAGAAATTTCAGATGCCGAAACACTTGGTGGCGCTCAAATGCATTCAGAAACCTCCGGGCTTTCTGATTATCTAGCAGAGGATGAAATGGATGCATTGAGAATATGTAGAGAAGTTGTATCTCATCTAAATTGGAGCAAAGGTGGCAAAGAGCCCACTAAAATTTCTACTGAACCTGTGTATAGTGAGGATGAGTTACTTGGGCTAATTAGTGAAGATTTAAAATCACCTCTTGATATTAGAGAGATAATTGCAAGAATTACAGATGGTTCTAAATTTGAGGATTTCAAACCTTTATATGGTCCGACAATGGTTTGTGGATGGGCTTCTATTCATGGCTATCAGGTTGGTATTTTAGGTAATAATGGACCAATCTATCCTCAGTGCGCTGAAAAAGCGGCTAGCTTTATTCAACTGTGTAATAAAAGAAATATTCCTCTTATATTTCTTCAGAATGTAACTGGCTTTTTGGTAGGTAAAGATTTTGAAAGGCAAGCGATCATAAAAAAAGGTTCGCAACTAATTAATTCTGTTTCTAACTCAAATGTACCTCATATTACTATTATTGTGGGAGCCTCATATGGCGCAGGAACATATGCCATGTCAGGAAGAGCTTTTAATAATCGTTTTACATTTTTATGGCCAACAGCAAAAATAGGAGTTATGGGCTCTGAGCAGATTGCAAAAGTTATGTCTATTGTTAGACGAGCAAAGGCTAAAAGAACTGGTGAGAAATTTGATGAGAAGGCAGATGCTCAAATAAGGCAAATGGTTGAGGAAGCTGCTGAAAATATATCTCATGGACTTGTTGCAAGCAGTATGCTGACTGATGATGGAATTATTGATCCAAGAGATACTAGAACTATTTTAGGGTTTTGCTTGTCAGTAGTTAATAACGTTGCTGTTGAAGGTGCAAGTGAATATGGGGTATTTAGACTATGAATTTTAATTCTATTCTTATCGCCAATAGAGGCGAAATTGCAATAAGGCTAATTAAAACAGCGCGTGAAATGGGCATTAGATGTATTGCAGTATATGTAGATGCTGATATAGATTCTCCCTATGTTAAGGCTGCAGATGAAGCTATTCATCTCCCAAACGGAGGCTATCTTGATATAAGTTTAATTATTGCAGCTGCTAAAAAATCAGGGGCAGAAGCTATTCACCCTGGTTATGGTTTCTTGTCTGAAAATGCATCATTTGCAAGAAAAGTAATCAAAGAAAATATCGTTTGGATTGGCCCATCTCCTCATGCTATATCTGTAATGGGTGATAAGCTAAAAGCAAAAGAATTGGCAACAAAAGCCAATGTTCCGACCCTTCCAATGACATCAATTCCAAAAAAAGCTAATGACATAGGCTACCCCCTTCTTATAAAAGCTGCTGCTGGAGGAGGAGGAAAAGGCATGCGTATAGTAAAGAAACAGGCAGACCTTAATGAATCGATTAAAGCAGCCAAAAGAGAAGCAAAAACAGGGTTTAATGACGAGCGTATTTTTATCGAAAGGTATGTTGAAAAATCAAGGCATATTGAGATACAAATTCTTGGAGACTTACATGGCAATATTATTCATCTTGGTGAAAGAGAATGCTCTATTCAAAGAAGGCACCAGAAAATTATTGAAGAATCACCTTCATCAAGAATATCAGAAGAAGTAAGAAAAAAAATGGGTGAAGCTGCAATAAAACTTGCAAAAATAATTAAATATAAATCTGCAGGTACAGTAGAGTTCTTGTTTGATGATAATACTGAAGAGTTTTGGTTTCTTGAGGTAAATACAAGACTTCAAGTTGAGCATCCTGTTACTGAAGAAGTTACTGGAGTAGATCTTGTTTGTGAACAAATAAGAATAGCAAGGGGTGATGAGTTGAGTTTTAAGCAAGATGACATTGTATTTAATGGGCATTCTATTGAGGCAAGGTTGTATGCAGAAAATCCTGCTAATGATTTCTTACCTGAAACAGGCACCCTGCTCGCTTTTGAGCAAGATTATGATGTTGAGGCGCGATGGGATTCAGGAGTTGAATCAGGGTCTATCGTAGGAACAGATTTTGATCCAATGCTGGCCAAAGTTATATCACATGCTCAAACAAGAAAAGATGCTGCATTAAAATTATCAAAGGCATTAGAGTCTGCTCATATAGGTGGCGTTACGACCAATAGAGACTTCCTTGTTTCTACTTTGAGAACAGAAGAGTTTTTAGATGGCAAAACAACTACAGATTTTATTGATGTTGTTGCTCCTTCAAGAATGCATATTTTAGATAGTGAAATGCTTATACATGCCATGGCAGTAGCAGCATTATGGCTTCAGGAGTTAAATAGATTTAATGATAATGTTTTAGGTCATATACCTTCTGGATGGACAAATGGGAGAATTCCCAAACAAAGCATTAATTTTCAATATATTGATAAAGAAATAGAGGTCTTATATACAAAACTAAGAGATGGAAGTTTTAATGTTAATGGGGCTTTTGTAAGAATTTTTGAATGTTTCGAAAATGGTATTGATCTTGAATATAACGGGCGAAGACATTTTTCATCAATCACACTAAAAGAAGATAGGATTTTGGTACATATGCCTTTTGGTGATGTCCTTTTGAAAATTATGCCTAAGTTTATTGTTCCAGGTATTGATATGAAAGCTGGAAGTCTTGTAGCACCGATGCCTGGCAAAGTGATCGATTTGAGAGTTAAAAAAGGCTCAAAAGTGAAGGCAGGACAGATATTGGTGATATTGGAGGCTATGAAAATGGAGCACTCCATAAAAGCCTCTGAAGATGGAATAATTTCAGAATTGCATGTAAAAAAAGAAGATCAAGTTGAAAATGGTGCAGTTTTAATGGTTTTGGACGCTAATAAATGACTTCAAACTTAATAAATATGCATGATCTTCCAAGGACATCTAGAAAACCTCTAACTAAGAAGCATATTGAGGTCATTAACAAGCTAGAGCTGATGTTAGAAGAAGGCATCCCCAAACAAACCATGTCTGAATTGGCCAGCAAATTAAAGATTTCGTTAAGAACTCTCTATGAGATATCTCCAAGCAAAAATCATTTGATAAGAATGACAGTTGATAGGATATTGATGAGGCTTGGCAAAGAGGCTCTTGATGAGGTATCTAATATTGATTCACCAATTGAAGCTTTAAAAAAATATTTAAAACATGTGAATCAAGCGGTTGGTCCAAAATTTAAAGTCTACCTTCAGAACCTTGGTAGTGATGAGGAGTCTATGAAAATGATTGATTTTCATGAAGAATATATAACTTCATTTACTAAAGATCTGCTAAATAAGGCTATTTTAAGGAAGGAAATTAAGGAAGTTGATACTCAAGCATTTGCAATGCTGCTGGGTGGCATAGGTCGAGACTTTGCTAAAGATGGAAATATAAAAAAATTATCAAAATCACCTGAGGAATCTGCGAACTCCATTACAGAAATAATACTTAACGGTATATCTAGAGAAAAAAGTAAAAATGGATAAAGATACGATAAAAATTGCAAATTGCAGTGGGTACTATGGCGATAAACTTTCTGCTGCTAAAGAAATGGTAGACGGTGGCCCTATCGATGTTTTAACAGGGGATTACCTTGCTGAATTAACAATGGCTATCCTGTTTAATCAAAAAATGCAGCGTGGAGCTGACAAGGGTTATGTGGGAACATTTCTTAAGCAAATAAAAGAAATAGCAAATACATGTAAAAAGAAAAAAATAAAAATTGTTACAAACGCTGGGGGTCTTAACCCCTCTTCAATGGCTGCTGAGATAGAAAAAATACTTATAGATATGGGTCTTGATCTGAAAGTTGCATATATAGATGGTGATGATCTGATGCCAAGGATGGAAGAGCTTAGTGACTGTGGTGAAATGCTTATAAATCTTGACAAAAACATTCCGCTTGCTGATTCTGGCTGCCACCCTCTAACTGCAAATGCCTATTTAGGAGCATGGGGAATTAAAGACGCTCTAGATAGGGGTGCTGATATTGTTGTGTGCCCAAGAGTTACTGATGCTGCTGTGGTTATAGGGCCAGCTGCATGGAAGTTTGGTTGGCAAAGAGAAAATTATGATGAGCTTGCAGGAGCGCTAGCAGCTGGACATATTATTGAATGTGGTTGCCAGGCAACTGGCGGCAATTATTCCTTTTTTAAAGAGGTACCTAGCTTTGATAATGTTGGGTATCCAATTGCTGAAATTGAAAACGATGGCAGTTTTACTATCACTAAACACCCTGGAACTGGGGGTTTGGTATCAGTAGGAACTGTAACAGCCCAGCTTCTCTATGAGATTAGTTCTCCTTCATATATAAATCCAGATGTTGTTAGTCATTTCGATGCATTAAATATAAAACAAATATCAAAAGATAGAGTTTATGTTTCTGGTTGCAAAGGCAGTAGTCCGCCTAACAAACACAAAGTGTGCATTAATCTTGCTGGTGGCTATAGAAATGGCATAGATTTAATTTTGACAGGCATGGATATCAAAGAAAAATCAGAGGCTTTCTTAGATGCTTTATTCAACTCTGTAGGTGGTAGAGAGCAATTTGATGAAGTTTCAGTAAACCTACATAGAACAGACAAAGAAAATCCAAATTCTAATGAGGAAGCTATGGCAACTCTATCCCTCTCTGTAAAATCAAAAGATCCGGAGCTTGTTGGTAGACTGTTTAGTGCAAAAATTATTGAGCTCTCATTGGCTAACTATCCAGGGTTTTTCTCAGCAGGAGGAGGCAAGAAACCAGGACCTGTAATTGTCTACTGGCCTGCATTAGTTGGCAGTGAACACATAACAGAATATGTTCATCTTGATGGAAAAGTCACAGAAATTATTCCATCAAGCCAACTAAATTTGAATGATGTTTTTTATCAAAAAAATGTTGAGGATATTTCTCCAATTCCAAGTGGTGAAACTGAAAGATGTTTATTTGGTCAAGTATACGGTGCTAGATCTGGGGATAAGGGTGGATGCGCAAATATTGGAGTTTGGGCAAAAACTGATCTTTCATATTCCTTCTTATATAGTTTTTTAACAGTTAAAAAATTGAAAGAGTTAATGCCTGACTTAAATAGATTTAAAATTGATAGGTATGAGCTTCCTAATATCAACTCACTTAATTTCTATATACATGGAATTCTTGAAGATGGAGTATCATCAAATAATAGAGTTGATGGTCAAGCGAAATCACTAGGTGAATACTTGAGAGCAAAAATCATAGATATGCCAAAATTAATAATTAATGAGAGTAAAGATGGTTAAGAATTTATCATTAGAGGGGTTAGAATTTTCTACGACGGAAATACATATCTCTAATCACATAATGACTATAACTTTGAACAGGCCTGAGAAAAAAAACGCCATCAATAATGTCATGATGAACGAGCTTAACTATGCTTTGGCATTTGCTAAACAAGAAAAGCAAATAAGAGTTGTGATTATTGCTGCTAAGGGTAATGTTTTCTGCGCAGGCGCTGATCTCAATAGAGAACATTCAAATTCAAATGTTCCAAAATTAAATGAAGCTGACGACTTGAGTATATCTCTAAGGCATTTATATAAACCTGTAATATGTAAGATTCAAGGCTCTGTAGTTGCAGGCGCTCTTCTGATGGTTACAAATGCAACTCATGCAATTGCTGCGGATGATGTGAAATTTTCAGCTCCAGAAATAAAGCGTGGGCTTTGGCCGTTTATGGTGATGGCTGGGCTTTTTAGAGTAATGCCAAAAAGATCAGGTTTGGATTTTATTATGAGAGGTGAAAGTATAAGTGCTCATCAAGCTGAGAAATGGGGTCTTGTAAATAAAATTGTTAGTAAAGAAAGCCTAGATGGTGAAGTAAATGCTATTGCAGAATCGCTTTCAAAGCTAGCACCAGGAACAATGCAGATTGGATTGGAGGCATATGCAAAGCAAGATGATAAAAACTTTGATGAGGCAATGCCCTATTTACAGGATCAAATTGCTAGATGTTTCGAGGGTGATGACGCTAAAGAAGGGATTAGCGCTTTTCTTGAAAAAAGAGAGCCTAACTGGGATTAGTAATAGGAGTTACTTAAAGTGGATTTAAATTTTGGATCAGAGTACGAGCTATTTTCACAAGAAGTTAGAGATTTCTGCATTCAATGGAAAGGTATAAATTTTACTGATTCTAAATCTTCTGTAGGTCAAAATTCTAAAGTAACTAGCAAAACTCTTACTCGTCCAGAATGGCAATCAATTCTCATAGAAAAGGGTTATTTTGCAAGATCAGTTCCAAAAAAATATGGAGGGTATGGCGGAGAAAGTGATGTTATTAAAAGTCGAATAATAGCCTCTGAATTTTCAAAATATAATATTCCTCCTCCTATGGGTGGCCAAGGTATTGATATGCTTGTGCCTACCCTCTTGGAATTAGGTACTGAGGAGCAGAAAAAACAATATATTGAGCCAACTCTTCATGGAAAGATTATATGGTGTCAAGGTTACTCTGAACCAAATGCAGGCAGTGACTTGGCTGCCCTTCAAACAAAAGGTGAGTTGATTGATGGTAATTGGGTTATAAATGGCCAAAAAATATGGACTAGTACAGCACAATATTCACAAATGATGTTTTGTCTTGTAAGAACAGAACCCGAAGCAAATAAACATGCAGGAATAAGTTATTTATTAATCCCTATGAATTCTAAAGGAATAGAGGTTAGACCATTAGTAGATATGACTTTAAAAGCAGGCTTTAATGAAGTTTTTTTTACAGATGTGACTATTCCTGAATCAAATATAGTAGGTAAAAGAGGTGAAGGATGGGCTGTTGCAAATGCAACTTTAGGGCATGAAAGAGGCTCACTAACAGATCCAAATGCAACAATGAATAGAGTTCATTCATTAATTGAAATTATGAAGAGAGAGACTATTGATGGAGCAAAGTTGATTGATATGCCTATTTACAGAGATAGATTGATTAAAATTCAAGGCAAGGTGATGGCTTTCCAGTCAAATTCGTTAAGAGTCCTGTCAGCAAAAATTAATTCTAACCAGGACTCAAAGCTACCTGGAATGATTCAGAAATTAATTGGGACTGAGATCAGGCATGAGCTGGAAGGTTTTGCAATTGATGTCATGGGTGAGCTTGGAACATTATATGAGGATAGCCCAAATATAAGAGATGAAGGCTCTTGGCAATTTACATATATGTATTATCTAGGATTAATAATTGGGGGTGGCACTAGTCAAATCCAAAAAAATATTATTTCAGAGCGCGGTCTTGGCATGCCAAGAGAACCAAAGACTCAGGGGATGAAATAATGTATTTTGGATTATCAGAAGATCAAATATTTTTTCAAAAAAATGTTTCTAAATTTTTATCAGATCATTCCTCTTTAGACATAATAAAAAAAATTGTAGATGGACATGGGGAGTCTCTTCAAGAAGAAGTGCATAAAGGGCTGACAAATCTAGGGATCGGTTCATTGCTAATTCCTGAACAATATAACGGGCTTGGCTTAGATTTGCTTTTTGCAACTGCAGTAAGTCATAGTTTAGGCTCTGGAGTTGCTCCTATACCCTTTGTTGGGTCATATGTAATGGCTCCTATAGCAATTACATATGGTGGAAATGAAGATCAAAAAAATAACTACTTGAAAAAAATGTCTGAAAATTCAATAAGGTTTGGTGTTGGTTTTTCAGAATATATTGGAGCTCGAGAAGATGCATCAATTACTATAGCTGATAGTGTGGTTAATGGTCGTGCGCTTTTTGTTTTAGATGCTATGGGGTCCTCTCATGTGATGATTTCTAATAAGTCCGGAACAATTGGGATTGTTGATGTTAAAAAAGATGGTGTAGAGATTATTAAGCTTATAACTGTTGATAAAACAAGAAGTTATTCGGAAATTCGCTTTAACAATGTTGAGGTAGATGTCCTAGAAAATACTATTGATTCCTCTGATGCTATTGTTAAATCAATTGATGCTGGGAGGATAATTCTTGCAGCTGATAGCATTGGCTCTTCTCAAACTTTATTAAACAAAGCAGTTGAGTACTCTAAAGAAAGAAAACAATTTGGAAGAGTTATTGGGTCATTTCAAGCAGTTAAGCATATGTGTGCTGAAATGGCAGCAGAGCTAGAACCTTGCTATTCAATCACATGGCATGCAGCACATGCGCAAAAAAATATTAAGGATGATTCAAGATTATATGCTTGCCAAGCAAGCTCTCATGCCTCTGAAGTTTCAAAAATGATTGCCAAAAAGGCAACTGAGGTTCATGGTGGCATGGGCTTTACAGACCTCATGGGCATACATTACTGGTTTAAAAGAATCGGTTTAAATAGACAATTATTGGGTTCACCCGAGCTTATAAGAGAAGAAGCCGCTATAATCCAAGGTTTTTGATAAGGCTAATATGCACTTAAAACCCACTCTAAGAATTCTATCGCTTTTTATATTTTCTGTTTTTATAACTGCAGATTATGAAATTATTGATTTATCAGATAATAAAGAAAAATTATCAAAAGAGATTCTTTTAAAGTTTAAAAAAGAACATTTTATAAAGAATATTTCTAAGCAAACTACAAATACTGACTTTATTAAAGGTCTTATCAATAAATTAGATGAAAGCAAAAGCTATTTCCTAGAAGATGAGGTGAATTCATTTTTATCTAGATCAGCTTCAGACACTAATGATTATGATATAAATCTCGCATTTGAAATAACGAACCTTTATTTTGAAAGGCTTGTTAATTTTTCTGAGTATCAGATTGAATTAGTTACTAAAAATAAATTTGATATGTTGATAGATGAAAAAATTGATATTTTTGAAGACGATAATATATGGCTAAAATCAGACAAAGAGCAAAAAAATGTATGGCGTAAACAAACTAAAAATGATCTTTTGCTTTTAAAGATTTCTGACTCTCCCCCAGAAGATGCTTCAAAAAATTTAATAAAGAGATACAAGAATAGAATTAAAAGAATAAGTCAGCAAAAAGAAGAAGATCTTTTCTCATTAATAATAAATGTCTTGTCAAAAGAGTTTGACCCGCACTCATCTTACTTGTCCCCCAGATCGTCCGAGAATTTCGATATGGATATGAGTTTAAAGCTTGAGGGTATAGGAGCTCTTTTAGGTGTTGAAGATGATTACACAAAAATTGTAAGTTTAGTTGCAGGTGGTCCTGCGGAGAAATCTGGGCTAATTAAACCTGAGGATAAAGTTATAAGTATTAGGCAGGGTGATGAAGAAATATATGAGGATGTCATTGGTTGGAGGATTGATGATGTTGTTAACCTAATCAGGGGTAAATCAGGAACGCAGGTTGAAATTGAATTCTTAACAGGTGATTCATTGGGTGAAAGCTTAAAAAAGAAGGTAACTCTCATAAGAGAAGAAGTAAAACTTGAAGATAGAGCTGTTAAATCTAAAGTATTTGAATTTGATGATGCAGTAAAAAAGAAAAAAATAGGAATAATAGACTTGCCTTCATTTTATATGGATTTCAATGCTTATATGCAAAAAGATCCAGACTATAAAAGTAGTAGTAAGGATATTAAAAAAATATTAGAAGATTTTTCAAATGAAGGTGTTGATGCTGTAATTCTTGACCTGAGAAATAATGGAGGCGGCGCGCTAGACGAGGCAAATAGGATAATTGGTTTATTTATCAATAAGGGTCCAACTGTTCAGGTTAAACTTAAATCAGGGTATGTAAGACCTTGGGGTAGCCAAAAAAATCAACAGGTATGGTCTAAACCAGTTATTGTTTTAGTTAATAGATATTCAGCCTCTGCTTCTGAAATAGTTGCTGCTGCAATACAAGACTATAAGAGAGGAATTATTGTAGGTCAGAAAACATTTGGCAAAGGAACAGTTCAAAGCCTTCAAGACCTTTCAGAGGGTGCTATTAAGGTTACGGAGTCAAAGTATTACAGAGTGAATGGAAAAAGTGTTCAAAACAAAGGGGTCAGGCCTGACATTAAAATGCCTAGCACCTGGGATATTGATTCTGTCGGTGAGAGCTCTTACCCATCTGCATTAGAGTGGGATACTATTAGACCATATCGATATACGCAATTTAAACTTGATCCTCAAAATTTAATTGATTTAAGAAAGGAGTTTTCAAAAAGAATGTTGGACGATGCTAATTTGAGCTATCTACAATCTGTTCGAGAAAGATACGACTTGAATAAAAATAAAAAATTTTTAAGCTTAAACATTGATACAAGGATCTCTCAGAAAAAACTAAACAGAAGTTGGATGCTGGATCTTGAAAATAAGAGAAGATTGGGTTTTGGCCTCGTACAATATAAAAATTATGATGAATTTACAGGTGATAAAGATGATCAAGATGAATCTATAAGCCTGAAAAGTGATTTCATACTCAATGAAGCAACAAATATAGCAAGAGATTATGTTGATTTAGATTTCAATTTATTAGCAATTAAGTAGAATAAAAATTATGAAAATTATATCTTTTAATATCAATAGCATAAGAGCTAGGCCGCACCAATTAATCCACATTAGGGATAGTTTGGATCCTGATGTGATTGGACTTCAAGAAACAAAAGTGAATGATCCAGATTTTCCTATTGATGTTATTGAAGAAATTGGTTATCACGTTGAATATTGGGGGCAAAAAGGTCATTACGGGGTAGCTATATTGAGTAAAAATAAGCCAATATCTTGCAAGAAGGGTTTCTCAGAAGATACTGATGAAGATCAAAAAAGGTTTATTGAATGCACTTTTGAGGAAAATGGTGAACATATCACAGTGATGAATGGATACTTTCCTCAGGGTGAAAATATTAATCATGAAAGTAAGTTTCCAAAAAAAAGGAAATACTATGCAGATTTAAAAGAGCATATTTTAAAGGCCCAAAAAGTTAATAATAATATCGTGGTTATGGGTGACTTTAATGTATCTCCTGAAGATATAGACATAGGAATTGGAGAGCAGAATATGAAGAGATGGTTGAGGGATGGTAAAACTTCTTTTCAACCGGAAGAAAGAGAGATGTGGAATAGCATTAAAAATCTTGGTTATACTGATTCCTGGCGTCATAACAATCCAGAGGAAAGTTCCATATACTCATGGTTCGATTACAGGTCAAAAATGTTTGATGATGATCCAAAAAGAGGCTTGAGAATTGATCACATTATGGTGGCAAACCATTTAATGGATAAAGTTGTCGAGACAGGAATTGATTACAAGGCAAGATCAATGGAAAAGCCGTCTGATCACTGTCCTATATGGGTTGATCTTAAGCTTTAAAAATTACCTTTTGAGTTAATGCTATGGATATTTTTTCTATAAGATCTCCTAACTCAGACAGCGAATACAATGATTATATTAATTTTAGATGGTCTACTTTGCGTAAACCTTTAGGGATGAGCAAAGAGTCAACAGTTGATGAGAGAGAACATGATAGCAACCATCTTATAGGCTTAATAAATAAAGATATAGTTGCATGTGGAAGGTTGCATTTTAATACAAGTAAGCAGGCACAAATAAGATACATGTCAGTTGATCAAAGCATTAAAAGAAGAGGTTATGGTTCAAAAATCTTATCTGAGCTAGAAAGACTTGCAAAGCTAAATAATGCAGAAGAAATAACTCTTAATGCTAGAGAGGCAGTAAAGGAATTTTATCTTGTAAATGGTTATGTTGAGATAGCGCCTTTTAAGTCTGTTACAGGTATTGCTCACACAACAATGAATAAGGTACTTTAACCCCTTCTCTCTTTAAAAAAACCCTTCAAAATATTAGAGCTTTCTTTTTCAAGAAGTCCCATTTGGAATATGACTTTGTGGTTAAGAGTAACTCTCTCAAAAAAATTATCTATGGAAACTAAGCTGCCTGATTTTGGCTCGCAAGTAGCGAAAACCACTTCATCTATCCTTGCATCTATTATTGCTTTGGCGCACATATGACAGGGCTCTAATGTAACGTACATTTTGCAGTTGTTAAGTCTATAGTTTGAAATATTCTTTGACGCATCTCTTATTGCAACTATTTCGGCATGAGAGGATACATCTTGATCAAAGATAATCTTATTTCTTCCCTTTCCAATAATTTCATTATCTTTAACGATAATTGCACCGACTGGAACTTCTTGATTTTGCTCAGCCTCTATTGCCAAGTTAAGCGCCTCTTGCATAAAAGCTCTATCATCACTTGAAAACATGAAATATTTTAATAAAGCTCTATTTTGGCAATATCAACCTCTGCAAAGAAATCTTTTCCATAAGCTGCAATAGCCATGGTTCTAACTTTGCTTTGATTTAATGATCTTGGCATATAAAAAGCTGTTTTTTGAAAGTCACTAAAAGGTACTTCTATTTCACTCCAATCAGAATTTGCTAAGAATTCATATGAATATCTGTCCCATGGAAATCTTGCTGCAGGAGTTCTTATCCAAATTAGATATTTTTCTCCGTTACCTCTAACCTTTAATCTAATGCCTTTATATTTTTTAAAATCTTTATTCAATACCATTAAAGATTGAATAAACCCGCCATTATTTGCTGTTCTTACATCTCCTGAAAGCCTATAAAAACTTCCACTTTCATCTTCTAGCTCATTAAAATAAACATCAGAAACTCCACCCATAACTCTATCCGAATTAATTCTCCAGTCAGCTCTAACATCATCTACATTATCAATAATCATAGAAAATCCTTGAGTTGAAGTTAAAAATAGTACTGTAATAATAAATTTTTTCATAATGAGATTATATATCTAAATTCCTTAATGCTTTTTTTTCATCCTTACTGTTTAACAGGTATGCTTTTAAGATGCCAAGATTTAATAATGGCTGCATACCATCTGCCATCCTTTTTATCTGAATATAAAACCAGGCCATTTGAGAAAAAGCATTGATAGCTTGTATTAAAAGAAATCTACTTGATGTAGATAAGATACCGGCTCCTATTTGCAAGGTTTTTTCATAATCTGGGAGTTTTTTAATGCTGCCTTCCAGGATATCTGCAGCACAGCTTGGATCTCCACATAGCGGCCTTGCTATGCCAATTACGTCACATACACCACTTTGCAGAGCATTATTCATACCCTCTAGAGTTCTAAAGCCACCTGTTACCATTAAAGGCATACTGACATTAGCTCGTATCTTTTCTGCATAGTCCAAGAAAAAAGCTTCTCTTGCTATTGTACTTTCTTTTCTTTTTACACTTCTTTCAGGATTAATACTCACGTTATCTAGACCAATTAACCTAGGCTGCTCATAAGTTCCACCAGATATTTCCAAAAGATTTATACCTTCTTTCTCAAGCAGCTTGGCAACATAAATAGAATCTTCTGAGCTAAAACCTCCTTTCTGAAAATCAGCTGAGTTTAGCTTTACTGAAATAGCAAAATCATCACCAAGTTCAAGCCTGCATTTTCTAATGATAGTTACAAGAAGCTTTGACCTCCCATCAATCGATCCACCCCACACATCGCTTCGCTGATTAATATCTGGAGAAAGAAATTGAGATAAAAGATAGCCATGTGCTGAATGAAGTTGAATGCCAGTAAAGCCAACTTCTTTGGCTACTTTTGCTACAAAAACAAATCGCTCTATAACATCCTGTATATCACCTTCGCTCATTTCCTGAGGAACACCGTAAGCTTTTCCTGGGATCTTTAACTGAACAGAAGAAGGTGCAAGCGGCCTATCTGAGAGAGATTGGGGTGTTTGTCTTCCAGCATGACTTATTTGCATCCAAAGCTGGCTATTATTAATCTTTCCAGCATCTGCCCACTTTCTTAAGCTATCTATGTGCTCTTTGTATGTATTTTTTTCAATCGCAACATTCCCCGGTCCTTCCATATATCTTTTGTCAACTTGGACATTTCCTGAAATTGAAAGCCCTACTCCTCCATCGGCCCATGTTTTATAGAGATTTGCATGCCTAATATTACAAAAACTATTTTTATCAGCCACGCCTTCTGTCATTGCAGATTTGCATAATCTATTTTTTAGTATTTGATTTGAAGTAACATTAAATGTATCTGTAATTTTCATATGTATATTTCCTAGCTGTACTAACCAATAAATTAGTACTTGTTATCTAAACAAGATTAACTATTATCTGTTCTTCATTATAGAATAGTATAGCAACAAATTTTCTGAGAATTGAGGCAGATAAAAGGTTAAAAATTATGTCTAAAAATAGATTTTATGATTCAAGGCTTAGCTATCTTTCGTTTGTTCAAAATACAAATGAGAAGAAAGTAATATCAGATAAAATATATCCATACTTATCAAAGCTTCCTCATAGAGACGTTTATCATTTTCTTGATGCGGGTATTGGAGATGGAACTATAACTTCAAACATAATCAAGAAATTTCATGCATTAAAACCAGATTCGCTTCTATGTATTACTGGAAAAGAAATTAGCTTTGAAGACGTTTTTAATTCTTTAATTAAAATGCCAGATAGATTTATTGAGCACCCAAAGCTAGCTTTAACACTTACTAATATGAAGTTTTCTGAGATAGGTGCTTTAGCTTCAGCTAACAATCATTCGAAGGTAAAAATAAAGAATTTAGTATTAAAAGGCTCAAATGCTCATGATTTTGAAAAACAATTGGATAAATTAGAGTTATTTATTAATAAAAATTGGGGTTTTGATATAGATAAAAATGGAAGAACAGCTTATGTAAAACCTTGCATAATTAATATTTTTAGAGAAGATCAAGAAAAGCTTATTATTGGCCATTTACCAAAAGCTAAAAAGAATAATGTATATGATTTTATCCTGGCGTCACAAGCATATAGATCAAGATCATCTACAAAAGCTAAAATCAGTAATGTAATCAACCCTCTTTCAAAAATATTAAAGCAGGACGGTTTATTGGTAATAACACATTCTGTTGGTCATGATTCAATTGAAAAAATATTTAACATTGCTTCTGTTAAATCAAATTTTTTTCCGGATACCAGCAAGACCCTGATTGCAGCAATTAAAGACAGTGATCTGTTTTCATCTAAAGGTTTTAAATTTTCTTCACCAAAAAAATATTCGTATAATTTTAGACAAATTCCAAGTGAAATTGTTGCTGAGATGTCTAGCTCAAGCCTGCACTCAAAAATATCTAACATATTTTATATTGCTCAACTTTCTAAAGAAGAATCTGAATTGTTGCAAAATAATGCTAGTAAAATTAATAAAATTAAGAAAGCAATCCTAAATCAAGATACACTTTATTTTAATAATGAGATATTTTCGATAAAAAAAA
>CAZFYG010000011.1:16343-24133 GCA_964523375.1 uncultured Gammaproteobacteria bacterium
ATCCTAAATCAAGATACACTTTATTTTAATAATGAGATATTTTCGATAAAAAAAATATGAAGATTTTAATAATGGGTTTACCTGGAAGTGGCAAAACATATCTAGCCGCAAGACTTCAACCGCTCTTAAAGGCAGCTTGGTACAATGCTGATAATGTTAGGGAAATGGCTAATGATTGGGATTTTTCTGATGAAGGAAGGTCTAGGCAAAGCATGAGAATGAAATCTCTGGCAGACTTTGAAAAGTCTCACGGACGAATTGTGATTTGTGATTTTGTTTGCCCAACAGAAAATACAAGAAATAACTTTGCTGCAGATATAATAATTTGGGTAGATACTATTTCTGAAGGTAGGTTTGAGGATACTAATAAAATTTTTGAGCCACCAGTAAAATTTGATTTTCATATAAAGGAAAGAAATGATACAAATCACGAGATGATTGCTAAGGAGATTTTAAAAAATGTTTGATTGGAAAAAACCAACTGTACAAATGCTAGGAAGATGGCAACCTTGGCATGACGGTCACCAAGCCTTATTCAAACGGTGTGTTTCAAAAACAGGACAAGTAATAATTCAAGTTAGAGACGTTGCTGGAGCATCAGGAGGCGATGGTCAGGATGATAACCCTTTTAATTGGGATGATGTTTGTAAAAATATAGAAACGGGGCTTAAAAGAGATAATTTTTTAAGAGGCGTGCATTATGAAATTATGTTAGTACCCAATATCACAAATATCTCCTATGGTAGAGGTGTTGGATATGCTTTTGAAGAAGAAACTTTTGATGATGAGACACATTCAATAAGTGCAACAAAGATTCGAAAGGAATTAAGAGAAAAAGGAGAGCTAGAATAGCTCTAGAACATTTTCAGGTGGCCTACCTATAATACCTTGAGAACCTTTTATCACTATTGGCCTCTCTATAATTTTAGGGTAATTCAACATTACAGAAATTAAGTCATCCTCTGATAACTCTTCATTGCTTAAATTATTGTGTTTGAAGTCTTGCTCATTTTCTCTCAAAATATCTCTAGCATCGAGCTTTAGCACCTTAAGAATATTTTTAATAAATTTTGTGGTTAGGTCTTTTTCTAAATAAAGAAATACTTCTATATCTTCAGTATGCTTCTCAAGAATGGCGAGGGTTTGCCTAGATTTACTGCATCTAGGGTTATGTAAGATTGTATACTCAGCCAAACTTATTGCTCAACGTTAAAAGTTAACCCAGCGTTATCAACTAATCTTTTTATCAATTTCCTTCCCATTGATGAGGCTGGTGTATATATTCCGCCTTCAAGCTCTGCTGAGTCTTTTACAAGACAAATAGCGCTTTCAGCTATCATCTTGGACGTTGAACCATAACCAGGGTCCATATCACCTGTTACAGAAGCACTAATTACTGAGCCTTCGATATCTGCACAGAATAAAACATCGTAACTACCCGCTTCTCTTGATTCTTTTGACGGCCCTTCGCCAGGCTTTGGTACGTCATCACCACTCATGGGATTTGCTGTAGCCATCATTTTTGCTATTTGCTCGCCCTCTTCTCCAGGACCAGCAACCCACATCTCGTTATACAAGAAGTCTTTGCCATATGCGTGGTTTTGCAACATATTTGATCTATGAACATTTTTTGTATTTATAGGAGCCATAAAAAATGGTGCCACCCAAACTCCCAGAGCCTCATCAAAGACTGGCTTTGAATCGTTTTCCTGTTGAGGGCCCTGAAATCCTTCAGATAAAGAAAATGGATTGCCTAAAATACTAAAGAGCTCTGGATTGGTTTTAAGCGATGCCATGGTTGCCCCAAATGATGCGGCTGTCCCACCAGAAAACTCTCCCTCCATAACTCTTACTCTAGCTCTTACTTTATTTGATGTTCGGCCAGTTTGTTTTTTTACTTCATTCTGTAAAAATAAAACACCTAGATCAAACGGAATACTATCAAACCCACATGAAAAAACTATTCTGGCACCAGTTTCTTTTGCCTTATTGCTATGTTTGGAAATAACCTCATGCATCCATCCAGGCTCTCCACATAAATCAACATAATCTGTTCCTGTCTCAGCACATAACTTAACAATCTCATTACCATATAGCTGATATGGACCAACAGTTGTGAGCACGCAATCTGTCATTTCCATCATCTTTTCAATAGACGCTTGGTCATTACTATTCACTTCGAGTGTTGTTACTGAATCACTTACATCAAGGTCTTTCTTTACTTGGTTTAATTTTTCTAGACTTCTCCCAGCCATAGCCCAGTTAATTTCATTATTATCAGAATATTTTGCTTGGAGATACTCAACTACTAACTTTCCTGTAAAACCCGTTGCACCATAAACTACAAAATCAAATTCACTACTTTTGCTCATAATAATTTCCTTATCTATATTTACTTATTTTATTAGTTATAAAACTCTGGATTTCATCTAAAAAAAACTTTTTAAAGACCTGTACTTTAGCATTGTTTCTCAAATCTGGATGGGATAATAGCCATAAATGTATGTCAAATGAATATTTATCTTCTCTAAAAGGTTTTAAGTTTGAAGATACAGGTATCCCAATGGGAGAAATCATGCTTACACCAAGGCCTTCATTGAGATATTCAATTATTTCACCAAATGAATTAGTTCTCATAATAATAGAGGGGTTTGGGACAAGCTGCTTCAACCTAGCCTCCATGTTTGTTCTTCCTGAATCATCTTTCCATATAATCCAATCCAAATCTTCAATTTGTGTTTTATTAGTTTGCCTTAGATATGCATCTGCTCCATATATATTCATGGGAAGTGCCCCAAGATCTGTGCCTATCATGTGCTCTGCCGGATGATTGGTTAGAACAAGTGAGATATCTGCATCAAAATTATCCTCTTCATCTGAATGAACAACTCTCATATCTAGATCAATATTTGGATATTGTTTTAAAAACTTGGCAATCAATGGTGTTACATTTATACCTCCAGATGCTGGTTTACTGATAACAAGCTTGCCTGAGAGCTCTGTTTCTTTGTCTTTGAAAACTCTTTGTATTTGATATATCTGCTGATCTACCTTTTTAGTTTCTTGCTCTAAGGCTAGACCATGCTCTGTAAGAAGATAGCCCTTGTTGTGGCGTCTAAACAAATGAACATTTAAATCTGACTCCAGCCTATCTATTCTCCTTGCTACGGTAGAGTGGTTTACTTTTAAAGATTTTGCAGCAGCACTTAAAGACCCTTCTTTGGCTACAGCTAAAAAATATTCTAAATTACTCCAATCCATATGTGCATAATCGCACAAATCTATTGCATTTGTCGATAATTTACACACATCTAACAAAACGTTAATATTAACTAAATTAACAATTTAAATTATATGATTGCACTAAAATTAAGAAATTTATTGGTTGTCCTGGTAGCGATAATTCTTATTATTGCCTTGTCTCTCCCAAAAATACTTCATGCTGCAGGATTGCATCCTGATTACCTGTCAGATAGCTTTGAACTTTCTGATAAAAGAGCGCTAATAATAGCTACTAATCATGGCGTGCTCAATGCTCCTGGAGAGTCTTCCGGTAAATTAACAGGATTATTTTTATCTGAACTTTCTGTGCCATATTATAGATTTTTGGAATCCGGCATTAACGTTGATATTGCAAGCATAAAGGGAGGAAACATTCCATTAGAACCTCTACCATACTTCGTTAAAACAAAAGAAGATAAGGTATTTTTAAGTGATAACAAGCTGATGTCAAAGCTTAGTAATTCAATCTCTATTGCTAATATTAATTTTGAAGCATATGACATTATATTTTTGTCTGGTGGTTGGGGGGCGGCATATGATTTAGGATTTTCTGATCTGTTGGGTGAAAAGATAGCTGATGCATACTATTCTGAAAAAAAACCAATTATAGGTGGTATATGTCATGGTGTTCTAGGTCTTATTAGAGCTAAAAATAAAGAAGGGGGTTTGCTTATACAAGGCAGAAAAATGACAGGGGTTACGGACAAGCAAATTACAGAATTAGGTATTAATCTTACACCACAGCATCCTGAAACCGAGTTAAGAAAAGCAGGAGTAATATTCCAAAGTGAGACGAGGTTTACAGATATTTTTGCCAATTTAACAGTTGTTGATGATGAAAAGAGATTTGTTACAGGACAAAACCAAAATGCTGGCCACGAAACTTCCTATAAAATTATGAATATCCTCGCAAAAAGAGGCAATTAGAGAAAAATATGAAAAAATTAATCAAAGGATTGTTTATTGCGCTCTTTTTTTTAGGAGCAATTATGTTTATTTTATTAAAACAACCATGGTTCCAAGACAGATTACTACAAACAGCTTTAGAAAATTTATCAACTCCAGTCTCAAATCTTCCTAATGATGACTCCTTAACAGCTGTTGTTTGTGGCTCACGCTCTCCAATTAACGACCCTAATAGAGCTGAGGCATGCATATTAGTTCAGGCGGGAGAGCAAATTTTTATATTTGATACGGGTAATGGCAGTGCTCAAAATTTGAATAACTGGAACATACCTTGGAATAAGGTTAAGGGTATTTTTTATACCCATCTGCATTCAGATCATATTTCTGACATTGCTGATTTTCATGTAGCAACATGGATTAATGGCCAAAGAGATTCCAAACAGAAGGTATATGGACCCGAAGGTGTTCAACTACTAACAGATGGAATTGAGATGGCTTATACAAAAGACTATTTTTTTCGGAATGAGCACCATGGCGATGTTTTAGCTCCATTAGATATAGCTGGCTTTGATACCCATACTGTTGATCTAGAAAATCCAATTTTGGTTGATAGTAATGGTCTTAAAATTACTGCTTACAGTGTATCTCATGACCCTGTAGATCCAGCATTAGGATATAGAATTGATTACAAGGGAAGATCTATAAGCATCAGTGGAGATACTATTTATGACAAAAATCTGGTTCAAAATTCAAAAAGTGTCGATGTTTTGTTTCATGAGTCGATGTCGCTAGAATTACTAGATTTAATCAATAAAAATGCCAAAGAGACAAATAATTTTGTTGCTGACACAGTGACTATAGATATCCTTGATTACCACACTCCAGTTCTTGATGTTGTAAAGGCTGCAAAAGAAGCTGATGTTAGGCACCTGGTTTTTTATCATCATCTCCCCTCTCCAAGAAACCAATTAATGGAAGATGTCATGTACAGAGGTGTTGATGAAATCATGCAAGAATGGACTGCATCTCATGACGGCACTATGATAATATTACCCTTAGAATCAGATAAAATTATAATTACATCTATTAAGTAATTATAAATCTATATCAGGGGGATATAGCTATGATCGCAACAATAAAGGAATTCTTTAGAGTTATAGGTGAACTCAAATACATAATACCGTTACTAAAATATGAATGGCCAAAGCCTGATGACAAAGCGTCACTCGCTCACTCTTTTCAAGAATCAGTTGCTAAATTTGGCAATAAGCCCTTTTTATTTTTCGAAGATGAAAAATGGAGCTATGAAGATACCAATAAAGCCTCAAATGTATTAGCTCATAAGTTATTAAATGAAGGTATTCAGCATGGGGATAAGGTTGTTCTTTTTATGGAAAATAGGCCAAGCTTTGTAATATCTATCCTTGCTCTCAATAAGATAGGCGCTATTGGGGTCCTAATTAATACAAGCTTAACTGGTAACCCTCTAATTCATTGCATTAATTCTTCAGGTTCAAAAAAATGTATCTTTGGCGAGGAGCTAACTAGCTCAATTGAGGGAGTATTGAATGAAATTAATATTAAAAGTAAGGAAGATATTCTTTGGACTGAGGATACTAATTCAAGCCAATGCCCGGAATGGGCTTCAGATATTAAAAATTCCTTAGATTATTCTAATGCTGAGAATTTAGTAGAAACCAATCAAGTAAAAGCAAAAGATACAGCGTTTTATATTTTCACATCTGGAACTACAGGGGTTCCCAAAGCTGCACTTTTCCCAAATATGAAAATTGTTGCCGCTTCAACAAATATCACAATGGGTGGCTATCGCATGAATGAAAATGATTGCATGTATAACTGCTTGCCTCTATATCATTCAACAGGATTGATGCTAGGGCTTTGTGCTTGTGTCCATGTTGGTGCGTCTGTATTCATTAAAAGAAAATTTTCTGCTTCATCTTTTTGGAAAGAGGCCCAAAAATTCAATACTACAGCCTTTGTATATGTAGGTGAGTTATGCAGATATTTAAGCGTGCAGGATAAATGTGCCGAAGAGGAAAATAATCCAATTCAAAAAATGGTTGGTAATGGTTTGCGACCAGATGTTTGGGATGACTTTAGACATAGATTTGATGTAGAAAGAATTATTGAGATATATGGTGCTAGCGAGGGAAATGCAATGTTTATGAATATTCTTAACAAAGATAAGACTATTGGTATGGCAAATGCTCGAGTGGCTTTAATTAAATATGATGTGGCTGAGGATAAAATAATCAAAGATAAAGATGGCAGATGTATTGAGCTTAAGGATGGAACACCTGGTCTTCTTATAAATGAAATTGGGCCTAATGCAGTTTATAACGGCTATACAGATAAAGAGGCTAGTGAAAAGAAAGTGCTTAGAAATGTTTTTGAAGATGGTGATAAGTGGTTTAACACTGGAGATCTTATAAAAACTATGGATGTTGGCTTTGCTCTAGGCAAAACACATTATCAATTTGTTGATCGGATTGGTGATACCTTTCGTTGGAAATCAGAAAATGTTTCAACAAATGAAGTTGCTGAAATTGTAAACGCATACGACGATGTAAATATGGCTAATGTATTTGGGGTTAAGGTTCCGAATAGCGAAGGTAGAGCTGGAATGGTGGCTTTTAATTGCAATCTTGAACTTTTTGACTGGTCTAAGTTCAGTGCATTTGTTGATAATCAGCTCCCTGCCTATGCCAGACCTGTTTTTGTGAGAGTAACTCCGGAGCTAGAAACTACTGGTACATTTAAGCTTAAGAAAAATGAGTTACGAGAAGAAGCTTTTCACCTTGATAAAGTATCTGATGATAAAATCTTTGTAAGAAAGCCAAGAAGTGATTCATATGTATCTTTAGATGAAGAGTATTATCAAGTAATATCACAGGGCAAAGCTGGGTTCTAGTTCTAAGCTAGATCATTATCTACAAGAACAGCTATTAGAAGAGCTGGTTCAGATCCATTATTTACCCAAGCATGGTTGGTTCCTCTTTGAACTACAACATCATGCGGTTTGATATCAACCTCTTCCTCATCAAGGATAAGTGTTACGTCACCTTTTAATAGAATAATGTAATCTATAGTATCTGTTTTGTGCATAGCTGGATGCTTTGAAGTATCAACTCTATGATGAGCAGCGCCTATTTTACTAAACGCTTCAGCCGCCATATTCTGGAGAATTTCTTCTGGAACTCCTTCAGGAGTTGGGTTAATTTGGAAATACCTAAACTTAGTACCGTTTTTTGGAGGAGATAATACTATCTTGGTATCTGCCATGTCTGATGTATCTTTTGTATTGATTATTGATCCATCCGTATTCCATAGCTCAAATAATCCCCCGACATCTTCTCCTATGGAGCAAGACGGTGGACCATCAATAGTTACTATAGATTTACCTTCTTCATTGTGCCCTGTAACCACCCTTCTCATAGCTTAACTCCTTACTAAATTGGTTAAATCTTCTCTAATTTTTGATCTTCTATCACTGCTATATAAATCTTTCCAGGATATATTCGATTGTGAAAGCATTGATGTAATATTATGTGAACCGCTGATTTCTTTTTCTTCCATATACT
>CAZFYG010000011.1:24233-43107 GCA_964523375.1 uncultured Gammaproteobacteria bacterium
GAAAGCATTGATGTAATATTATGTGAACCGCTGATTTCTTTTTCTTCCATATACTCAATTGCTTCGAACACACCATCCCTATCATTGCAGATCAACACCATGTCACAGCCAGCAGATAAGGATAAATCCACCCTTTCAGCATAAGAATTTTCACCCGCACCTTTCATAGTTAGGTCATCGCTAAAAACAACTCCTTTGAACCCAATTCTATTTCTTAGAATTTCTTTTATCCAAAATGATGAGAATCCTGAGCTTAACTCGTCAACTTCTGGAAAGAGTATGTGAGCGCACATAACTCCGCCCATATCATCCTTTAAATCAATAAATGGGACTAAATCATGTTTTATTAATTCATCCAGGCTTCTTTTGTCTTGAGGTTGCAATAAATGGCTGTCTTCAAAAATACCTCCATGACCTGGGAAATGCTTTCCAGTTGCTTGCATTCCTGCCTCATTCATTCCTGAAATAAACTCTTTAGCAATTTTAGAAACATTTGAGGGTTCATCTGAAAAAGATCTATTACCTATAATGCTGCTTGTATTTCTATCGACATCAAGAACAGGCGCAAAACTAATATCAATTCCAGCAGCTAGTAGTTCAGCTGCCATAAGCCATCCTACCTCTTTAAAAATCTCTTTATTGCTACTTTTAGCCGCATAGTCACTTAAAGACTGCATAGAAGGCAATATAGTGAATCCATCCTTAAATCTTTGAACTCTTCCCCCCTCTTGATCCACTGCAATTAAAATATTATTTTTTATACCTTTAATTTGCGAGCATAAGTCGGCAATCTGATCTTTTGAACTAAAATTTCTTTCAAATAGAATTAAGCCTCCTACCTTACTATTGCTTATTAAATCTATATCAACGGATGAGAGGCTGGTTCCATCTATATCCATCATTAAGCGTCCACAGGTATTATTCATTTTGGCTATGCTGTATATAATTAAATACTATTTAGTTTTTGAATGAGGGTTTCATCAATGAGTGGTTTTAGCTCAATGCTTGATAAATTTTCTTCTAATTGCTCTTGTTTAGATGCGCCTAAAATTACAGTTGAAACATTTTTATTTAGTAAACACCATACAATAGCCAGCTTAGATGGATGTAAATTATATTCATTGGCAATTTGAATGTAATTAGACACCCTTTTCATTCTTTCTTTACCTCTATCAGAATCTATCATATGCTTTTTAAGCCATTCATAACCCTTTAATGACGCTCTTGAACCATCAGGTATTCCATCAAGATACTTTCCTGTTAGAGCGCCAGAGGCTAAAGGCGACCATGTAGTGGAACCCATTCCATGTTTTAAAAATAGATCACTATATTCAGTCTCAAATCTATCTCTATCCAATAGGTTGTACTGAGGCTGTTCCATTGTGGGCGGGGTTAAGTTGTTATCTTTTGCAAATTTATGGGCTTCTTCTATCTCATCCGCAGCCCATTCTGATGTGCCCCAATATAAGACCTTTCCTTGAACAATAAGATTGTGCATAGCCCAAACTGTCTCACCAATTGGTGTGTCTGGGTCTGCTCTATGGCAAAAATAAAGGTCAAGATAGTCCACCTGAAGTCTTTTTAATGCTTGATGGCAGGCTTCTGTAATATGCTTTCTACTTAAGCCCATTTGCGTCGGTGTTGGGTTTTCATGAGCACCGAAAAAAACTTTGGAAGATACACAGTAAGAATCTCTTGGTCTTTGGAGTTTTTTCAAAGCCTCGCCCATAACTATCTCAGACATCCCTCTCTCGTAACCTTCGGCATTGTCAAAAAAATTAATTCCTGCATCAAAACATGTCCCAAACATTTTTTCTGCAAGAGATGTATCAACCTGTTTATTAAAAGTAACCCATGATCCAAAAGAAAGTTCAGATACCTTCAAACCAGAATTTCCTAGCTTTCTATACTCCATAATTATTTAACCTCTCTAGACGAATAAATTGCATAGAAAAGAATCCCACTAAATAAGATCTCACTTCCAATCATGTCTGCAGCAAAAGGGGCATCATGAAGATAAGTTGAGAGTGTTCTAAATAATGCTGTTAGAAGCATTATTAAAATGGGTGGGTAAAACCAGTGTGTATTGTTTGTATAAATTCCATAAAAAATCATTAGAGCTGACGAGACAAAGTAACTACCAAGGTCTCCGATTTGAGAGCTAAGGCCAAGACCTGATGATAAAACCATCCCAAAATTTTCTGCCATAATTCCAGGCTGCAGAACCCAGAAAACACCAATAATTAAAAAAACTACAGCTGGTATTGATGATAAAAATTTAGTTATTAAAGACATAAATCATTCCCCCTTATTAATTGATATTCAAATATATCATTAGGCAAAAAAATTTGATACTCAGCAAATAATGTTAAATAAATGCTTTAAGTGGATTGGTTGTTTCTGAAGTAGATAGCAGCCTTATAAAGTATTGGAGTCATTAATAACCAAGGTAATTGAGTTTGAAAATTAATACCTCTTCCGTTTAACTCAAAAATAACTGGGTTGAACCAAGGCCCGGTTGGAGCTAATGGCGCCCATGATAAAGTTTTGCCTACAGAAAGCTGATCAAAGTATAAAAAAACTTCTACGAATAAGTTTTGAGTAATACACCATACTAATAAGACAGAAAAGAAAGACCATGACCATTTTGATAAATCAATTCCAGATAATTTTGAAGACAATAATAGACCACCAATACTTATTGTTCCTGCATCAGCCATCGAGTTTAATATCCAGTTTAAATGCATCGGAATAAATGTATTTAAAGCATCGGACCTTCTGACATCAACTGAGTCTCCAAAAGCAAGACCGTATGAAAACCATATCTCCCAACCAACTGCACAAGCAATAAATGAAAATAAATAAATCTTTACCCAGTAAGACTCTAGGTTATTCTTTTTATATTGATATATAAAAATTAGTATCGGTATGAATGCGCTCAAATAAACTATAGAAATAACTCTTAACTCGATCAGAGACATTACTTTAAAGATTTCACTGCACTAATCATTACTTTTTATCAATCCAGATATTTTATCAATAAGGCCGCTTAACTCAGGTTTGTTTTCTTGTATTTCTTCAACTGTTAAACCATGAAGCTCATGAGGGAAAACTAACCAGCTGTCAGTTTCATGGATATAAAAGTCTGGCTTTCTTTCAGTTTTATTTTTAGAAGGTTTAAAGTAAGGCGTTGCAATTTTTATCTCTGGTGTATTTTTCTTACATGCTCTCTTTATATCTTTAATGATTTGGTGGATAGATAGTCCAGTATCAAAAACATCATCAACAATTAGAAGAGAGTTTTCTGATTCTACTTTTTTAATAACGTAGCTTAGTCCATGAACTTGAACTGTCTTTTCTCTTTGAGCAATACCAGAGTATGAAGATGTTCTGATTGCAATATGATCAGAGTCAATTCCTAGTACATCTAAAAACTCCTGCACAGCAATTCCAATGGGAGCACCACCCCTCCAGACCCCAACAATATAGTCTGGCCTATAACCACTTTCATAAACCTGCCAGGCTAGTTCAAAAGAGTCTTTAAGCAGCTCGTCGGCTTGAATAAATGTTTTTTTCATCGAATTAATAAAAGATAGGAGACTATGCCAATGATATTAACATAGTCTCCAACTAAGAAAAATTAGTCTTAATACCCTAGAACTCTCTTCTAAGTCTTACCATGAATTGACGAGGTGGAATATATTCTAGACCTGTTGCAGCAACCCCAAATACATCTGTCATACTGGAGTTAACTCCACCCTCATCGGCAATATTAAGTAGCATGAAGTCAATGCCAGTATTTTTGCCTACAAAATCAATGCTGGTTGTAAGATTAAATAAGTTATATGCCTTTATAGAATCTACTGCTGGATTGTTTGAAACTCGTTGCTCAAACTCCCCTCTTCTTACGTATTGAAAAGAAGTAGTAAGTTCATTGCCTGATTCTAATTCAGTTTCATAAGTTAAATTGATGTCCGCTGTAAATTCAGGGCTCTTTGCTAATTTATTACCCTTAACATCTTCTCTAAGACCATATCTTAAGTCTTCTTGACCAAAGAAATATTGATAAGCATCAACATTATCTAGAACCTCATAACTTGATGTTACCTCTGAATCTAAAAATGCTAAATTCATGTCCATTGTAAGAGAGTCTGAAAATAGAGCTGTTAGTTCGATCTCGAGACCAGACATTTCAGATTGAGGAATGTTAGCAACACCACCTCTGTAAGGATCTGGATCTGTTGCTTGAAACTGTAAGTTTTCGTAATCATATGTAAATAAGGCTATGTTAGCTCTAGCTCTTCCTTCTAAAAGATCTGTTTTAAGTCCAACTTCAATAGCTTTAATGCTTTCACTTTCATAAGTTGGGAAAACCATAGCTGGAGCCACTGGTCTTTCTGCAACAACGTCCTCTGCTTCTGTAAAACCAAATGTTAGATTACTCCCACCAGGCTTAAAGCCTCTAGAAAAAGAAATATATGCCATAGCGTCATTAGAGATATCAAATTCTCCAACAACCTTTCCAGTCATTTTGTCTGAAGAGCCTTTAGCTTGAAAAGCTTCTACATTAAAAAAGTTTGTTACATCAGTTTCAAAAGTATCTTCTGAATATCTTAAACCCGATACAAGCCTTAGGTCTTCACTAAAACTATATGTAGTTTGTGCATATATTGAATACGATTCTCTGCTTGGAAAAGCATCTGTAACAAAGTCCCATTCTGCATCAAATACAGCAAACCTTCCTGGAATCCCGTAGTCATGATCATAACAAGAACCTGAGATCGCCAGTGGACTTGAGCACTCGTAGGTAATTTGTCCATCGTTATTATTATCTCTGTATCCTCTTATATGATTTTCTATATCATGCTGCATATAGAATGCACCAACTGTCCAATCAAGCGCTCCAAAAATTGGTTCATTTGAGACTAAATTTACCTCAAATGTTTTCGTTTCAACAATTGATGTTTCTGGAGTAAATTCGGCTCTTTGGTATGTTGCGCCATCACCTAGACCTGGAATTACTCTAACTAAATCTCCAAAATTATGCCTATCATTGTCTCTTGTTACAGAAATATCATCGTCTTGAATGCTTGCCATAACCTTTAGGTTTGCAAAACCTAGGTCGCTCTCATAAATAGCTCCTAAAACTAGAGATGTTAGTTCATGATTAGATATTGTATCTTGTGACAATTTTCTAGCATTACCGGATGTATCGTCAATACCTCTTATTGCAGAGCCGTTTCTATCTACTTCAAAATATTGACCAAAAACTCTGAGTGAAGCTATATCTGTTAATTCTAAAAACCAATCACTTCTGATGCTAAGGTTGTTTGCGTCATCAAGATCCTGCCCTGTAATTAAGTTCTCAGTAAAGCCATCTCTTTTTGTAGCTGAGAAAGAAAAACGTGTTGCTAATTTATTGCTTAAGGGAATATTGCTAGCTGATCTAAATTTTGTAAGTCCGTAATCGCCAATTGTAATATCTGATTTGTTTGCATAACCTTCAGTGGATGGTTTCTTACTAATTACATTTATTGCACCACCTGTGGAATTTTGGCCAAAAAGAGTTCCCTGCGGTCCTCTTAAAACTTCAATTCGTTCCACATCAATAAAATCAGTTTGTAATGAGAAAGGAGAGGCTATAAATATCCCATCCATATGAAAAGCAACTGAAGGTGCTGCAATTGCATTTTGATTTGTTTCATTTCCAACCCCTCGGATAGAAATGACAGTCTTGTATCCTTCGTTCTTTGCAACAGTAACGCCAGGCACGATTGCACTTATATCTACAAAAGAGTTAATGTTTTTTGAATCAAGATCGTCTTCGGAAATAGCTGTAACAGATTGAGATATATCCTGAACGCTTTCGCTTCTTTTTTCTGCAGTAACAATCACATCCTCAATAACTGCAGCTTGCACTAATGTGGCAAGGCAGAATGTTATTGAAAAGATTGATGAGATAAAGAATTTTTCGATGTAAAGAGATGTTTTCATTGGTTTCCCCATAATAAAGTTGTAATTAAAAATTCGAAGCGGTGATTTTATCACAGCTTTACTAATTAACATGCAATCTATATGCCAAAAAAGGATAAACTCTTTGTTTTAAATAGCTAATTGGTTTAAATTGTAGATTAATTAATTCTCTGCGCATCCATGAAACTTATTTTAGAAAGAATTTTTGATCTCGAATCCAATAATACAAATATCAAACAAGAGTTTTTAGCTGGTTTTACAACGTTTATAACTATGGCATATATTATTTTTGTTAACCCGCAGATGATGTCAGCAAGTGGCATGGATCATGGGGCTAGTTTTGTGGGCACATGTATAGCTGCTGCATTAGCATGTTTTGTTATGGGTTTTTACTCTAACTGGCCAGTAGCACTTGCACCAGGAATGGGCCTTAACGCATTTTTTACGTACACCGTTGTTGGGGAAATGGGTTATTCATGGGAAGTTGCCCTTGGAGCAGTTTTTTTAGCGGGTATTTTATTTGTAATAATGAGTGTGACGCCACTTAGAAGGTGGATGTTAGATAGCATCCCCTTGAACCTTAGAATTGCAATGGGTTCTGGAGTTGGTCTTTTTATAGGGTTTATAGGACTAAAAAGTGGTGGGATTATTGTTGCTAATGAAGCAACTTTTGTGAGTTTAGGTAATTTTTTGCAAATTGAAACTTTTTTATCTGCATTTGGGTTTTTGCTCATATCTGTCTTGGCAACAAGAAGAGTTTCTGGAGCAATTATTATCGGTGTTCTTGTTGTGACAGTGCTAGGTCTTTTATTAAATATTGTTCAATTTCAAGGGTTAATTTCATATCCGCCAAGCATTGCCCCGATTTTCTTAAAATTGGATATTTTGGGCGCTCTAGATTTAGCAATGATAAGTGTAATAATTTCATTTTTATTTGTTAACCTTTTTGATACCGCCGGTACTCTTCTTGGGGTTGCGCATAGAGCTAAACTGGTTGATGAATCAGGGAATATTAGTAACTTTGATAAGGCATTGAAAGCGGACAGTAGCTCAAGCGTTGCTGGCTCATTTTTTGGTTGTGCTCCAGTAACAAGTTATGTTGAGAGTTCAGCTGGGGTTGAGGCAGGTGGAAGGACAGGCTTAACTGCAGTTGTTGTTGGTTTTTTATTTTTAATTGCCATCTTCTTTTCTCCATTGGCTGCAATAGTTCCAGCTTATGCCACAGCCGGAGCTTTGATCTATGTAGCAATCTTGATGTTAAGCGGTATGGAAAAATTAGACTGGTCAGATACAACAGAGTTATTGCCAGCATTAATAATGATAATAATGATTCCGCTTACTTTCTCTATTGCTAATGGAATTGCCTTAGGTTTCATTTCTTATGTAGTAATGAAGTTATTTGTTGGAGATATGAAAAATATATCTTCAGGTGCTTGGTTTTTAGCTATTATCTTTATGGCTAAATTTGTATTTCTACCCTAAGAAAATATTCTTAATACATTTATTTTATAAGATACTATTTTGATAAGCTTTCCATGCGACCTGTTGTAGAAATACTCTGTCTTTATCAGACACTCTGTCTAAATAATTATACTTAAGTCCTTCTGGTGATGTTTCTGTAATAGCAGCGAAAACAGTAGCTGCTCCAAGATAAGTTCCAAGCATTCCTGGATGTGTTCCATCGGGATGATGAAGTTCAATATTAGGGTTTTCCATGTATGCTATTTCATAGGCTTCCCCTACAGGAATAACTAGTGAGTTGCTTGAATCTGCTGCCTCATAATACGTTTTAGCTATTCTCTCTATTAAATTTTCCTTATACCTTCTATCAGCTTTGGTATAAGCATGAGTCATATAAAGTGCGGTTTTAATACCTTGAGCTTGGGCCTTGTCACTATAAGATTTAGCAGTATTTGAAAATATTTTTCTTGATTTTGAGGTCATTACCTCCCCGCTACCACCTTGCATTATTAAAAGATCAATTTGCTCAGTTAATTGAAGATTTTTAGGATTTAAAAGGTGGTCTATATTGTGGTTGTGAAGCCTTGAGCCTCCGATAGTAGCTGACTTTGTTATAATCTCGCTATCACCATAGTGCTCAATAAGCATCCTTTTTACATGGTTATGAATGCTATCGTTGTAGTAAAGATAGCTATTACCAATAAATAAAATCTTTTTAGGATAGTTGTCAGCTATTAATGCTGATGAAAAAACTACAACAGATAAAAAAAATATTAATTTTAGTTTTTGTAATGGCATTATGAGGACTCTAGTTTGATATTTCTCTCCTCTGCTGCTTTCCAGTCTCTAGGAAGAATTCTTGAGACTACTAAAAAGCTTATTAAAGCCGGTATGAAAACAAGATGGGTAACTGTCATAGCCATTCGCATTGCTTCTAATTCACTATAATCAGCTTTAAATACATCTATCAACCAGCCTGCAAAAGTTGGGCCACCACCAAGAGCAACCATATTTAAGATAAAGAAAAATAATGCTGTTGACATGGCTCTCATATTTATTGGAGCAAGTGTCTGGGCAATAGCAAAACTTGGCCCGAGGTATATTCCAATAAATAGTAAATAGATTGTAGAGAGTATTAAATTTGCTTCAACTGACTGAACCCAGTAGCTCCATATTCCCAAAGGCAAGCATACAGTCATGGCTATAGCTGGAAGCCACCCATATGCTCTAATAGTTTTTGCGCCCCATTTATCGGCAAGCTTGGCACCAAAAAAAGCACCACCTGCATAGGTTGTTCCGTTCATTATTCCTAACAAAATTACCATTGTTTTAAAGTCAAAAGATGGGTCTAGAGCAATAAGAAATTTAGTTTGAAAGGCTGAAGAGGCATATGAAACGAACGAGCCAAAGGCTATACCAAAACACATAGCCCACCAAGCAGGTATTTTTAATAACGACTTAAGAGATTCAATAAAAGGAAGTTTTTTTATTTGGGTTCCGCCATCCAGTTCTTGTGCCCCCCTTACTGGCTCCTTTAAAGTTAACTTAACAATACCAGCCAGAACTATTCCAGTAATACCTAGAAAAATAAATATTCTTCTCCATTCAACATCACCCCCAGAACCCATCAATGATGCTGTCGCAAAATAAGCGGCCATAATTCCAAATGGAATACCCATAGAGTAAAACCCAAGAGCTCCTGCCCTTTCTTCTTTTGGATACATATCTGAAATAATTGAATGAGATGGAGGGCTGCCACCAGCTTCACCAATTCCAACACCCATTCTTGCCATTCCTATTTGCCAAAAATTAGATGCCATTCCAGTTAAAGCAGTAAAACCACTCCATGTAGCAAGCGCTATAGATAAAATATTAACTCGACTATAGCGATCAGCAAGCCATGCAATGGGAATAGCTATTACTGTATAAAAAAGAGCAAAGGCAAAACCAATAAGTAAACCGAGTTGAGTGTTTGTTAAATCAAGATCTTCCTGAATAAATGGAGCCAATATTCCAACAATCTGCCTATCAATAAAGTTAAACCCATAAACAACTGTTAGGAGAACTAAAACAAAACTTCTATACCTTTTGGTGGGGAGTTGATTGGTGTTCATGAAAATCGAATGGGTTATTATTTACTCAAAAATTGTAACATTTTTAAGTTTTATATCACCCGATAAGAATTAGGAAGCCGTTTGCTCTATATAAACAATAAACAGCTTCCTAGCTTTTTTAAGTATTAATTATTAAATACTTATTTTTGAGGGTTTACTAAGTATTTTTTACCAGTTGCTTGCTTTGCATATGCTCTTATTGTTTCAGGCTGAAGCATTTCTTCAAATGAAATTTCTTGAGCGTAATTACTGGCAAAAGTTGTTGTTATTTCTTGTGCTACTCTCATTCTCATTTCATGAAATCTTTCCATTCCGATCTTTCCAATCATTGGGGTTAGCAACCATCCTCCAAGACCCCAAGACATTCCGAATGCTCTTTTAAGAATAGTTGGTGACTGATCTAATCCTCCATATATGTATACTTGCTTGTATGTATCTGAACCATATCTGCTATATTCCTTAGCTGTTTTATTAGCTGCAATTTCCATAGCTGCAAGTATTTGACCAGGTAGCTCGCCATTGTTACCACCCCCGGTAGCATCGAAACCAAGAGTTGCTCCCGTTTCAACCAATGCATTAACTAAGTCATCCATAAAATCTGGATCGCTTGTATTACAAACATACTTAGCTCCAAGGCCTTTTAGTATATCTACTTGTTCTTGTTTTCTAACTATATTAACCAAAGGAACTCCGTCATCTGCACAAATCTTAACCAGCATCTGGCCTAAGTTGGAAGCAGCTGCTGTATGAACAATAGCGGTATGATTTTCCATTTTCATGGTTTCAACAAAAGCTAATGCAGTCAATGGATTCACGAATGATGAGGCAGCTTGTTCTGAAGTTGTACCATCATTCATTACCAAACAACTAGCAGCTGGAACACATCTGTATTGAGAGTACATAGCGCCGCCTGCAAGACCTACAGTTTTCCCAATTAGGTCTTTAGCATTTGATCCCGCATCAACAATAACTCCTGCACCCTCATTACCAACAGGCATTGATTCATCAAGTCTTGGTTTTAGAGTATTCATAAAAGCTGGATGCACTTTCATGGTTGCAACCGTATCGTCACCAGAGCCAGTTACATTAATATTTTGAACATCAGCTGCAAAACTCAATAAAAGCCCAAGGTCTGAAGGGTTTATTGGAGATGCTTGAACTTCTATTAGAACCTCATCGTCTCCTGGAACTGGTTTTTCTACCTTTGCGATAGAGAGTTCAATGTTTCCATCGCTTGTTGCTTTTGATCTAATTTCCTTTGAATATTGTTCTGACATGTTGTCCCCTGTGTTTTAAAATCGTAGATTATGAATATGTTGGGATAATATAAAGCATAGGATGATAATAGCAAGTAGACAATTTAATCATACTAGTATATAAAATCATACTATGGATAAACTTAACTGCCCTATTACTAACTCGTTGAAGCTTGTTGGCGGTAAATGGAAGATTGCAATTACATATAATTTGAGAAAAGGTCCGACTAGATTTGGCGAACTCAAAAAAGCACTCTCGCCAATCACCCAGCAAATGCTTACAAAGCAATTGCGAGAAATGGAAAGAGATAAACTGGTAATAAGAAAAGTCTATGAGGTTGTTCCTCCTAAAGTTGAATATTCTCTAACTGAATTTGGCTTATCTTTAGGCCCAATATTAGATTCTTGGTGTAAATGGGGAACAGAAAATAAGGATGTCATGCAAAATATCTTTAAAAATCGATAATTTCTAATTTACTTTTTTAGGGCCAGGAAAGAATCTATTAGTGCTCCTTTGGTAGTCTTTATACCCTTCTCTTTTAAGGGCTGAGAAATGTTCTGACGGAACAGCTCCAGTAGTATAAACCAAGGTTACATACATCATTCTAGATGCATACAACATTCCAAAGCCTACAAACCCCCAAAGAATAGTGCTCAACTCACTGTTAAGAAAAGATATTTCCAGAGCACCAAGATTTAAAAATGACGGTATAGCCATAATAATGATGCCATTCCAAACCATCCACTCTGCAAAATAATTAGGATGTCGACAATACTTCCATAAACCAATATTACAAACCTGATTATATTTTTTTGCTTTCTTCATATTTCTTAAAAAAAGTAGTTTTTGGAAATCAGCTACTGATTCAAAGACAATGGCTGATGCCCATATACCTATTCCCACAAACTCTAATAAAGCAAAGGATTCACTGGCATTAGAAGCGGTTATAAAAATTGGTAGGGCTAAAAATGACGCATTAGCCATACCTTGTGAGATTGCATCAACTTGAAGTGCAAATTGTGTATTATTTTTACCTTCTTCCTTCCAAAGTATTCTTTGATATTGATATCTTGGAAATTCTCTTTCTAGGTAACCTGCTTTCCACATTTTAAGAGCACCAAGACCCATACGAAGCCCAACTAAAATTACCATACTAGAAATTAATGTTGATCTTAACCAATACCCATCGCTGTAAATAAAGCTTATAGTTCCAAGTAAAACAAGACCCCATGGCCAACCTATATCGACATAACTCATACGCTCTGTCCTCCAGATAGGTATACATACAACAAATGTAAATAAAATTAATTGCCCTAAAGCATTAACTAACCCAATATTTAAAAATTTCTGCGTACTTAAAACAAGGATTAAGCCTAATAAATATGGAAGTAATGGGCGAAGATAATTCATTGAATTGTTTGTTGTATAATTTTCAAAAATTATAAGCCTGATAGATAAATAAAACTAATTTTTAAGGACAACAAATGAATGATAATGATGTTATAAAATTTCTAAACTCTTGGAAAGATGGAGTTATTAATATTGGTAACAAATTTCTAGAAGATTCTAATTATGTTGATGAGGCAGAATTATTTTTAGATCGGCATTACGCATTCAACCAAACAAAAGTATTATTTAAACCAACTTTTACTAAAGAGATTATTTTTAGAAACGATAAACAAAGCGCCCTTTCTTACTTTATAAATGGTGATATTGATGAAGATAGTGGGTTTGCTATCAAGCCTTGGAAAAGTATTGATGCCCTGGATGTTCATTTCATGCTTGAGGAAAAAATTTCAGTTGTGATGGGTGTTTTAAACCTGAAGCCTCTTCATGAGAGTGGAGATACAAAGATAGCTTTCACTTTTGTTTTAGATACTTTTGATGGAGATATAAAGATTAAAGTTCACCATTCATCGCCTATTAGCAATTAATTTCTTCTACTTAAAAATCTCCATATTTTATTTGCTGTATTAGATCCTAGAAATGGTCTAGCTAGTTTATAGATAAAGCCAGGTATCACAGAGCTATTTCCATTAAGCGATGCTCTTTCAGTTTCAAGAACAACTTTATTAACATCTACCCACATCCATGAAGGTATTTTTTTTTCAAGATGATTAAGGCCCGCTTTTTTATGAATATCTGTTTTAACATAACCAGGTAAAGATACTGTGACTGTTATGTTTTTTAGCTCAGCATTAAGAGATCTACCATATGCATAGATGGCTGCTTTGGCGCTGGAATAAATTGACGATTTTGGCATCGGAGTAACCGCACCTATACTTGAAATTATTACTATGCGGCTATTATTTTGAGCAGATAATTTTGGTATGAACTTTTGAATTAAATCAATTACGCCACCACACATTAAATAGTAAGTATCTGCCTTCTCTTGATCAGAGTATGTTTCAGCCTTTCCATTAGTAGCCACACCAGAGCAAGCAATTAATAAATTTGGTGTTTTTACCTCTTCACAAAGCATAGAGATTGACTCTTTTTTTGTAAGATCATAAATAAAGTTTTTAACATTTGGGCTGTTTAGTTTTTTGATAGCATCAAGAGACCTACCTCTATCATTAGATACAATTTGAACATACCAGCCTTGCTCAATTAAGTGCTCTGCGTAGGCAAAACCTATCCCTGAAGACCCACCGGTAATTAAAGCAACTTTATTGATAAGTAATTACTCCTTCGTTTGGTAAATAAAACCATTTTATCTATTAGATGATGCTTTAAGAGCAATGCTTTTTTCGGAGTCTTTAAATGCATCATCAATAGCTTTAAATCTCTTTTGTATTTCTGATCGATAATTTGGATGAGTGAAAATATATAACTCTCCATTATTAAGGGCTTCAACTACTCGCTTGCCAACAATTGATACTTCTATTCCATTATCTATCATCTTTTTAGTTTTATCGCGGAAGCTATTGCTCCCCTCTGATCCAGATATCTCTGATTTGTACTCTTTTGGTCTATTTCTTTCTGAATCATATATACGCGTCTTCACAAAAGCAGGGCATAAAACAGAAACATTGATATTTTGAGATATCAGTTCCTCAGCCCAGCTTTCTGATAAAGCAACTACTGCTGCTTTGGTTGCATTGTAGGCACCTCCATGCAGAAAGCCGCCCATGCCAGCCATTGAGGCAACATTAACAATCCACCCCCCTTCACCATGACTTTTAATAAGCGGGACTATTGTTTTTGCTCCATAGACAACACCCATAAGGTTTACATCAAGAGTCCATTGCCATCCTTTTTTTTCTTGGCTATCTACTGGTACTGAATCCCCACCAACTCCAGCATTATTGACCACCATATGCACTTTTCCAAATCGCTCACTTGCTTGCTTGGCTACATGCTGCCATTGCTTTTCATCAGCCACATCCAATCTTTCGGCTAATACTTGTACACCTAGCGCTTCTAATTCTTTTGAAGCATTTACAAGATTGTTTTGATCTATGTCTGTTAGCACTACATTCATGCCTTGTTCGCCAAGGGCTTTTGCAATTGATAGACCAATTCCTTCAGCTCCGCCACTAATTATTGCTGTTTTATCTTTAAATTTAGACATGTTTTATTTTCCTAATTTTTTATTTTTTCTATATCCATCAAATGCGATGTAGGTTTGAATTAAATTAGCAATAACAAATGCATATAAATCAAAAAAAATGAATATTGCTGCACCAGAAAACCTACTGACACCTGTTAGAGCATAACCTTGCAATCTTTTTTCATGCTTTACAGAACTTACTAAATAAAGGCTTAGAATACTAAGCACAAGAACTACCCATTGCCCATATTGTAAAAAATTATCTAGCATTTTTATTTCCCCTATTATGAATTTATTTTTTTCCAGTTAAAACTAAGGTTCCAGCCCACTCATCACCTCGATTGGCTCGCCAGGATTGAACTTCTTTTAGTCCAGCTTTGTTCAACAACTCAATCCACTCTGATTCTTTTAACATTAACATTGGTGTACCAACTTTCTCTTGCCAGTTATGAGAATCGTTATTTTCATAGTAAAGATCTATTCCAATAATTAGCCTTCCATTATCTTTTAGCCATAGGTCTGAAATTTTTTGAATAATATCCCCAGGATTGCTTAAATAGTACATGACCTCCATTGAATGAATAAGATCAAATTTTATTTCTGGGTTATATTCATCAATATTGGTACATAAATACTCTTCTGAACCGCCTCTAGATTTTGCATTTTTGATCATTTGCTCAGCTCCATCTATGCCAATAGCCTTTGAACAAAGCGAGTTTGTTGAAACTCTTCTTGTTACCCAGCCATTCCCACACCCAATATCTAAAAAACTAAAATTTTTATTAATTAATGCTCTTTCATCTAATGAAAAATTAAGCATTTCCTCAACTGATATGGCGTGCCCTTCTTCCATGCCAATATCCTTGCCATTCTCAGCCCATTCACCAAAAACATCTGTTGCTTTTTTCATATAAATTAATAAGTAAGTTTTATTCCATCGTGATAGATATTTTTCCAAAGTGTTTATTATCTATTTGATGCTGAAAAGCTTTAGCTAAGTCAGCCAAATCAAAAGTATCGCTAATTATTGGCTTTATATCTGTCTGTTCCAAGTATTCGATCATAGCTATTTGAGATTCTTTATTAGCCATTGATATTCCGCTCATTCTAATTTGTTTAAGGAAAATCCTTGGTAAGACTATTTCACTTGCATTAGGCCCGCTCAGAACTCCAATTAGCGCAATATGCCCTCCAAGCTTTGCAGCCCTAACAGATTCACCAAAAGTTCCGCCTCCGCCAACTTCAATAACATGATCAACACCCTCATTATTTGTTTTAGCTAAAACCTCTTTGCCCCATTCTGGGGTTTCCTTATAATTTATTACTTCATCGGCTCCAAGCAGTCTAAGTTTTTCTAACTTCTCTTCAGAAGATGATGTTGCGATAACCTTCGCCCCCATTGATTTAGCTAGTTGCAGAGCAAAAATTGAAACGCCTCCTGTTCCTTGAACTAAAACAGTTTCTCCAGCTTGAAGATTTCCATCATCAACCAACGCTCGCCAAGCAGTTAAGCCTGCGCAAGGCAGTGTTGCCGATTCTTCTAAGCTCATATTGGTTGGAATTCTTGTTATAGCTGTATCTTGAATAGCAATATATTCTGTTGCGTACCCATCCTCGTGATCACCTATAAAACTTAAAAGCTCATATTTTGGTGGTCCACTCTGCCAATTTGGAAAACAGACACTCATAACCTTATCTCCAACCTTCCACTTAGTTACATCAGATCCAACTTCTATTATTTCTCCTGCTGCATCTGAAAGAGGAACTCTATTATCATCAGTGGGGATAAAGCCCAAAGCTACTAAAAGATCGTGATAGTTTAAACTGCTTGCAGCAACCTTAATAACAACCTCATTATTATTAGGCTTAGGAATTTCAGCATCACAAACGGAAATATTTACCAAACCACCAGGTTTCTTTAATTGAATTTGTCTCATTTTCACTCTCCTTTATATATCTTAAAAAAATTATTGTATTTTATGAAGCTAATCTCGCTAATCTCAACAAACGTGGAATCACCCAAGTTACTACAATTGAAAAAGTCATACCGAGACTGTAGCTAAATATAAATCCAAACAGTCCTGCGTTAATAATCTCACTTTCTATTTTTGTTATAACTATTAATAGAAAGAAGACTGAACAAATAGCAAAAATTGATATCAGAAGTTTTTTTACAGGATTAGAAATTATATTGATATTTGAAGCTCCAATAAACCAACCAGTCATTACCCCTAAAAACCATATACTGAGCTCATGATCCTCATGAGATGGATAAAAAATATAGAGTATTAATTGAAAAACGAGTATTAGTATTAGCCAAGATCTTTTAGATAAACTCTTATACAAATCGTTAATAACAGCATAATGCCAAATTAAAAGAATCATTCCTCCAATAATTAATCCAGCAAAAACATCACCAAGATCATGGACTCCTAAATACATCCTACTAAAAGCAATTAATATTATTATTGTAATTGCTCCAATAGTTGCCCATTTGTTTTTTAATTCATATGCAAGTAGACCCCACAGAGTAACAGCAATCTGAGAATGTCCACTAGGCCATCCATAGGAAGTTCCAACTTTTGGATCTAGCATTAGTTCTATTGCAGGCCTTGCATCTTGGAAAAAATCTTTAAGAAAAGCATTTATTAAGCCTGATATAAACAACATCATTGCTACTCTAGAAAATCGCGATGGAGACCAATAAAAATAACCAAAAGAAATAAATAAAATGAGAAAAGTTGGGTATCCAGCTAGTGAAATATTTTCAAAAAAAATAGATAAGGAAGAGGATCTAATGCCCTCAACCCATGTCAAATCATTCCAAATTGACATTAATTTAAATTATTCTATAGGGCTTGGGACGATAAGTACTTTACCATTTCTGCCGCCCGCCCAAGCGCGAGTAACAGCTTCTTCAATTTGATCAACTGTATAGCGCGAATCAATATTGGCTTTCAATGTACCGTTTGCAATCAAAGGGATTACCTGCCCAAAAGCCTCTTGTTTGTCCTGCATAGTTGCTGTTTGGTACCACTTATAGAGCCAAAAACCTCGCAAACGAGTATCATTAAAAATAACCTTACCTGTATTAAGAGTAGCTGGCTTACCTGATAGAACCCCATAAGTGACCAAGGTACCACCATAACCTAAACTATCTGCTAGACGGCCAAAAGTATCTCCACCAACTGGATCTAGTGCTAACATGATTGGTGCATTACCTGTTGCCTCTGCAATTTGCTGGGCAAGATCTGGCCCATCAATCAAAACAACATCTGCCCCCTTAGCCATTAGGTCATCAGCCAAACCCTCACGACGAACAATATTGACAGTTTTTATACCGCGCTGTTTAGCCAGCTGAATCACATAACCGCCAACTGCAGAATTAGCAGCACTTTGTGCAACCCATTGGCCCTCTTTAATATCTGTAAAGGAAGTAAGCATTAGTAATGCAGTTAATGGATTAACAGCTGACATTGCAAGCTGCTCAATAACATCAGCACCAATAGGACCTAAATTTGGTAGTGGTAAAAATCCTGCAGCTGGGCCTACTAATTCTTCTGCCCAAGTGCTCCCACTAGCAAGAAGGACTAACTGACCAACTTTTAAACTGTTAACTTCTGAGGCTATCTCTGTTACGCGGCCAACGCCCTCACTGCCTGGTCTTGCAGGCAATACAGCATCAACACCATACATGCCGGCTATTTGTAATACATCAGAAGGATTAATTGGTGCAGCCAATACTTTGACTCTAACTTCACCACTTTTTAGTTCACGCGAGGCTTCTGTTTTTACCTTAAGCACTTCTGCAGGGTTGCCAATTTGGTTATAACTAACATATTTTATTTTAGAGCCGTGCTCAGAACTAGAATGATGATCTGCTATTGCAAAAGAGCTATAAGCTAGAATAAATACAAAAGTTTTAATAATTGATAAATGTTTCATGATGTTAATCCGTTAGTTATTTTTAATATTTAGAAGATGATTTAATCTTTATTACGATGCCTCAATTAGATCTTGTATGCAAACAAATTATCTATGTTTTGGAATTCTTAAAATTGTCATTATCGCGCTCAAACCATCTCCCAAGATAAATTCCTACCAGTGTCCACAATCCAGCTATTCCTGCCCCAATAGCAGCTACTGCTGCCAAACCTAACCCCAAGCCTTGTGTAAGCCCAGTAAATAACCATGCAGTAATCATATCGCCGCCACGATAAGCAACAATATCTATAACAGGTTTTGCCTTGAACCGAGTTTCTTGATTAACAAGTGTAAATAACATCTCACGGGCAGGTCGAGTCACTGCATAGTTGCCTGCACGGCGAACAATCTGCAATATCATAACTACCCCTAACAAAGGTGAAATAGCCAAAACTAGCAAACCAATACAAATCATGATTGGCACCATGGCAATAGTCGCAGGCATGCCAAATTTAGTAACAATTCGACCAGTTGCGAACAAGCCAGTGGAGATTGCTAAGATATTTACTGCAAGGTCCATTTGAGCCCAGAT
>CAZFYG010000012.1:0-39980 GCA_964523375.1 uncultured Gammaproteobacteria bacterium
ACCAAGAGCATTTTCCGGTACATTTTTTGTAATCGTTGAGCCTGCAGCTATGGTTGAGTTATTGCCAATTTCAACAGGGGCAACCAATGAAGAGTTGCTACCTATAAAGCTGTTGTCCCCAACTATTGTTTTGTGTTTATTGGTTCCATCATAGTTACAAGTTATGGTTCCAGCGCCTATGTTTGTTTTAGTGCCGACTGTTGTGTCGCCAAGATACGTAAAGTGGTTAGCTTTTGAGCCCTCGCCTAGGGTGGTATTTTTTGTCTCTACAAAATTACCAACTTTTGCTAAGTTTTGAATATCACTCCCCTCTCTTAGCCTTGCATAGGGTCCTATTACGCATTCTTTTCCAACTTTTGCACTAACTAGGTGAGAAAAGGCTTCAATCCTTGAGCCATCACCAATGTATACATCTTTTAAAATAGTATTTGGTCCAATGTAAACATCATTACCAAGAATCACTTCGCCCTCTAAAATAACATTCACATCAATTGTGCAATCTTTACCAGCCTTTACTGAGCCCCTAACATCAAGCCTTGATGCGTCTGTGACTGTAATGCCTAATTCAAATAGTTCTTCAGCTTTCATAGTGCGGTATATAGTTTCAAGCTTTTCTAGCTCTTTTTTATTATTGGCGCCTTGGACCTCTTCATTAGATGCGTCACAAGTATTAATCTTTATGCCCTTTAGATTCATTATAGAAACTAAATCGGTTAAGTAAAATTCGTTAGCAGCGTTTTCATTTTTAATCTCTGACAGGCCTTCGGTTAAAAGATCTTTGTTTACACACAGTACGCCTGTAAACACTTGTTTTATTTGCCTCTCGGAATCTGTTGCATCTTTCTCTTCAACAATTGATAGAGCATGGCCATCTTCGCTTGTTTTAACTCTTCCATACCCAAATGGGTTATCTAATACAGTGGTGAGTATTGCGGCGCCGCTGGATGAGGCCTTGATCAGGTTGTTTAATGTATCTTCTTTTATCAGGGGAACATCTCCATAAAGAACTAGCACTTTAGAGTTGTCCAAAACTTTATCTAAACCACATTTGACAGCATTACCTGTTCCAATTGGTTTGGGTTGAAGGCTTGTTGTTATGTTTAGGTGTGTAAGCTTTTTTGCTTCACTTATTATTGATTCTTTGTCGTAACCAACAACTAGTGTTATGTTTTGTGAAATTTTACCAGCGGTATTGCATATCTTTTCTAGCATAGATGTCCCGCCGATCTGTTGAAGGGACTTTGCGCGATTAGAGTTCATTCTTGAGCCTTCGCCAGCAGCAAGAACAATAGTATGTATGTTCACATTAATTTAATGTTTAAAATTAATACTTATATTACTGCTTTTTACGAAGTTTTTGAATTGTTTTGAGCCTTGCTACTGCTTCAGCTAATTGAGATGCTGCTTTTGCGTAATCAAGGGTTGCGTCTTGATTGGCTAAATCTTTTTCTGCAGCTTCTTTTGCTTTTATAGCCTCAGCCTCATCTAAATTCTCGGCACGCTCGGCAGTATCAGAGAGAACTGTTACTAAGTCTGGCTGAATTTCTAAAAACCCTCCAGAGCAAAAAAACGCCTCTTCTTCTGATCCATTTACAACCCGAACTGGGCCAGGTGCAAGACCGGTTAAAAGAGGTGTATGTCCTGGAGCGATACCAATCTCACCCAGCGAACCGGTTGCGTAAACCATGTTGCCTTCGCCGGAATAAATTTCTTCACTTGAAGAAACTATATTGATCTTGATAGTGCTCATATTTATAGTGTTTTAGCCTTTTCTACTGCTTCTTCTATAGTTCCAACCATATAGAACGCTTGTTCTGGAAGATCATCATAATCCCCAGCTAGTAAGCCTTTAAATGCCTTAATGGTGTCATCAAGCGATACATATTTACCAGGTGTGCCTGTAAAAATTTCTGCAACAAAGAATGGTTGAGATAGGAATTTTTGTGCTTTCCTTGCTCTTGCTACCAAACCTTTGTCCTCTTCAGAAAGCTCATCCATACCAAGAATGGCAATAATGTCCTTAAGCTCGTTATACCTTTGTAGTATTTTCTGAACCCCTTGGGCTACTGAATAATGTTCATCACCAACAACAAAAGGATCTAACTGTCTGCTTGTTGAATCAAGAGGGTCTACAGCAGGATAAATACCTAGCTCAGAAATTTGTCTTGATAACACAACTGTCGCATCCAAATGGGCAAACGTTGTTGCAGGAGATGGATCTGTTAAGTCATCAGCTGGAACATATACAGCCTGTATTGATGTAATAGAGCCTGTATTAGTTGATGTAATTCTTTCTTGAAGCGCTCCCATTTCCTCTGCTAGTGTTGGCTGATATCCAACAGCAGATGGCATTCTTCCAAGAAGAGCTGACACCTCTACACCGGCTAGTGTATAACGATATATGTTATCGATAAACAACAATACATCTTTACCATCATCTCTGAATTTTTCCGCCATAGTCAATCCGGTAAGCGCAACCCTTAGTCTGTTCCCTGGGGGCTCATTCATCTGACCGTATACCATTGCAACTTTTGACTCTTCTGGCTTTTCGATATTTACAACACCAGATTCTTGCATTTCATAATAAAAGTCATTTCCTTCTCTTGTTCTTTCACCAACACCGGTGAACACTGAAAGGCCTGAATGTTGGAGAGCAATATTATTAATAAGCTCCATCATATTAACTGTTTTACCAACACCAGCTCCACCAAATAAACCAACTTTTCCACCTTTAGCAAATGGACACATAAGGTCGATAACTTTAATTCCTGTCTCAAGAATGTCATTTGAAGCTGACTGGTCTGTATAGCTTGGTGGTTTTCTGTGAATTGGCATTTTTTCCTTCTCGCCAATTGGTCCTTTTTCGTCGATTGGGTTGCCAAGAACATCCATAATTCTTCCAAGCGTCTCTTGGCCAACTGGAACAGAAATAGGGGCGTTAGTTCTTGCAACAACAAGGCCTCTTTTTAGCCCCTCTGTTACACCCATGGCAATAGTTCTTACAACACCATCACCTAACTGTTGTTGAACTTCTAAAGTTGTTCCGCTCTCTTCAATTAAAAGAGCTTCATATACTTTTGGAATGTTATCTTTTTCGAATTCAACATCGATAACAGCTCCAATTATTTGTGTTACTAGTCCGTTGCTCATATTTATTTCTCCTTAAACTGCAGCTGCGCCGCCAACTATCTCTGAGAGCTCTTGAGTGATAGCTGCTTGTCTTACATTGTTGTATAAAAGTTCTAGTTCTTTGATTAGATCGCCAGCATTATCTGTAGCATTTTTCATTGCGATCATTTTTGCTGCCTGCTCGCAAGCGTTGTTTTCAACAACAGCTTGATAAACCAACGACTCTATATATCTTGTTAACAAACCATCAAGCAAAATTTTTGCTTCTGGCTCATAAATATAATCCCATTGTGACTTTGGCCCACCGTCATCTTCTGGTGATAGTGGTATAAGTTGTTCAACTTTTGGTTGCTGAGTCATCGTATTAACAAAGTTGTTTGAACAAAGATACGCTTGATCAATATCACCATTTTTATGCATATCTAAAACCACTTTTGTAAAGCCAATGAGGTCATCTGGGTTTGGTTTGTCACCAAGCTTTTCTGCTACTGCAACAACCTTGCCGCCTACTGATTTAAAAAAGCCTGAAGCTTTTGTGCCTACAAGGGCAAAGGATGATTCGATACCTTGAGCATCTAGCTCAGCTGATTTAGTTATAACTTGTTTAAATAAGTTAATATTTAAGCCTCCGCACAAACCTTTATCTGAAGAGATAACAATAAAGCACGCTTTCTTTGGCTTCCTCTCTTCATAAAAGGGGTGGTTGTACTCAGAGCTTGCTAATGCAATGTGTGAGATAACTTCTTTAATTTTTAAAGAATATGGCCTTCCCTCAAGCATCCCATCTTGAGTTTTTTTCATTTTAGAAGCAGCAACCATTTCCATAGCTGATGTAATTTTTTGCGTGCCTTTTATACTTGCAATCTGTTTTCTTACTTCTTTTGTATTAGCCATCTTTTTTAATATTTAAAAAGTTTGTGTTTTTTTAAAATCTTCAACAAGCGCTTTGAATTGACCTTCAATGTCATCATTCCAATCACCTGTTGTGTTAATTTGATCTTCTAGGTCTGCTTTCTCTGCTGTTAAATAGCCATGCAAAGCCTCTTCGAAATCTAGAATTTTCTCAACTTCGACGTCTGCCATATATCCTCTGTCTGCAGCAAAAAGGCTCAATGCTTGTTGAGCAACGCTCATTGGAGCGTATTGTTTTTGCTTGAGGAGTTCTGTGAAGGCCTTACCATTGGCAAGCTGTTGTTTGGTTGCATCGTCTAAGTCTGAAGCAAATTGAGAGAAGGCTGCTAGCTCTCTATATTGAGCTAAAGCTGTTCTAACTCCACCAGCTAATTTCTTCATTATCTTAGTTTGAGCTGAACCACCAACCCTTGAAACAGATAGACCTGGGTTGATAGCTGGTCTAATACCTGCATTGAATAACTCGGTTTCTAAATAGATCTGCCCATCTGTAATTGAGATAACGTTTGTTGGAACAAAGGCTGACACATCACCAGCTAATGTTTCAATAATAGGAAGTGCTGTTAATGAACCGGTTTTGCCTTTAACTTTTCCACCTGTTGCTTGTTCTACATATTCTGCATTCACTCTGGCCGCTCTCTCAAGTAGTCTGGAATGTAGATAGAATACATCTCCTGGATAAGCTTCTCTTCCTGGAGGCCTCTTGAGTAGTAGTGACACTTGACGATAGGCTACTGCTTGTTTTGATAAATCATCATAAACAATCAAAGCATCTTCACCTTTGTCTCTAAAATACTCACCCATTGCACAGCCTGAGTAGGCTGATAAATATTGCATAGGAGCTGGATCGGCTGCAGTAGCAGAAACAATAATTGTATGCTCCATAGCCCCATATTCTTCAAGCTTTCTTACAACGTTTGCAACAGTTGATTGTTTTTGACCAATAGCAACATAAATACATTTAATTCCTGTTCCTTTTTGGTTGATGATAGCGTCAATAGCAACTGCTGTTTTACCAGTCTGCCTGTCACCAATAATAAGTTCTCTTTGCCCTCTTCCTATTGGCACCATTGCATCAACAGCCTTTAGGCCGATTTGAACTGGCTGGTCAACTGACTGCCTTGCAATAACCCCTGGAGCTACAACCTCAACAGGTGATGAGCTTTCGGCTTTTATTTCTCCTTTGCCGTCTATCGGAGTTCCAAGCGTATTAACAACCCTACCAAGCATCGCCTCTCCCACAGGAACCTCTAAAACCTTGCCAGTACAAAGAGCTTTTTGCCCCTCAACTAGGTCTAAATAATCTCCAAGCACAACCGCTCCTACTGAATCTTGCTCAAGGTTAAGCGCCATGCCCTTTGTTCCATTTTCAAATTCTATAACCTCTCCATACATAACATCACCCATGCCATGTATTCTCACAATACCGTCAGATACACTAACGATAATGCCTTCATTTTTTCTTTCAGCTGAAAGATCAAGCCCAGCAATTTTTTCTTTTAAAACGCTTGAGATTTCTGATGGATTTAATTGACTCATATTTTCACCTTAAAAATTTAATTGGTTTACAAGTTTATTGACCTTCCCCCTTATGGAAAGATCTAAAGTTTCGTCACCTACCTTTATTGCTAGGCCGCCCATCATTTTTGGGTCTTCTGAAAAAGTTATTTTTGCATCGTTGCCATATTTTAATTGAAGCTTTTCTTCAATTGAGGATTGGGCCTCTTGACTAGGTTTTGAGGCAACAAAAACCTCAACGGAGCTTTGGTTATTATGTTCTTGCACGAGCTCTGTATAAATAACAAAAATTGTTTTAAAAAGATTTAATCTTTTATTCTCAGCAAGAATTGCTAAAAGTTTTTTTGACTTGTCTGAAATTTCACCATCAAAGAGATCTAACAATAAATCAACAACCTGTTTGCGAGATAAAGAAGGATTTTCAATTGCGCCCGTTACTTTAGGAGAGTTAGCTGCAAGCGCTATTGTTTCAAGTTCTTTTGAGGTGCTCTCTAGACTACTGTCCTCAATTGCTGCCGCAAACATTGCTTTTGCATATGGCCTGGCTAGCGGTGTTAGCTCAATCATTAAAGCTCCTTAGCCGCCTTTTTCAAGATATCGTCATGTTTTTCTGATGAAATTTCGTCACCAAGAATTTTTTCTGTGGTGTCTATGATGATATCTGACATCTGCTGCCTAAGATGTTCTTTTGCTCTATTTGTCTCGCTTTCAATGCTTGCAGATGCTGAGGTCATTATTTTTTCTGCTTCGGTTTCTGCTTTGGTTGAAGCGTCAGCAACAATCTGAGATGCTCTAGTGTTTGCTTTTTTAAGAATATCAGCAGCTTCTTCTTTGGCTTGGTTTAGCTCTTTATCAAAAGCCAACTTTGCTTCTTCTAAAGAATCGTCTGCTTTCTTTGCAGCCTCAAGACCGTCAGATATTCTTTTTTCTCTTTCCTGCATGACAGCTAATATTTGTGGATATACGTATTTCATACATATAACTACAAAAATTATAAATACTATTGCTTGGGCAAGTAAGGTTGCGTTTATATTCATATTAAGTCTTCTGTTTTTCTACAGCGCAAAAAGCATGTACATTCCAAGACCAACACCGATCATAGGAACCGCATCAGTTAGACCCATCATAAGAAAGAATCTACCTTGGAGGAATGGTGCTAGCTCTGGCTGCCTTGCAATTCCTTCAATAAATTTACTACCTAAGATGCCCACACCAATCCCAGCACCAATTGCTGAAAGACCCATTGTGATACCTGCTGCTAAAATACTATATTCCATTTTTTTCTCCTATATTTTGAGGATTAATGTTCCTCTGTTTCATGTGCCATTGCTAAATAAGCAATAGTCAAAGCCATAAAAATAAATGCCTGTAGTGCCACAATTAAAATGTGGAACAGCGCCCAAACCAAGTGCAAGCCTATGCCTAACATGCCTATTAAAACACTGTTAAAGAACAGCATTAAAGCTATTAGGATGAATATCATTTCACCTGCGTAAAGGTTTCCAAAAAGTCTTAAGCCAAGTGATATTGGTTTAGCTATAAAGTTAACCATCTCAAGAACAAAATTTACAGGCATTAACCATTTACCAAAAGGGTGAAGGGTTAACTCTGCAACAAATGCTTTAAGCCCTTTTATTTTAATACTGTAATAAATTGTTAAAACAAATATTGCTAATGCCATACCAAGGGTGACATTTGGATCTGTTGTTGGAACAACTTTGAAGTATTCTATACCTAAATATTTGGCGAGCTCTGGGATAAAATCTACCGGGATTAAATCCATTAGATTCATAAATAATATCCAAACAAAAACTGTCAGGGCTAGTGGCGCTATTAGTTTGTTGTTTGTGGCTCCAAAAAGAGATTGAACGTTGTCATCAACAAACTCAATACACATTTCAACAAAGTTTTGAAGGCCTGAGGGTGTGTCTGAGTTTGTTGGTATTGCCCATTTAAACAACCCAAGAAAAAGAGCTCCTAGAAAAATAGACCAACCAATTGAATCTACATTGAAGGCCCAAAAACCCATGTCGGCGGCTTCTGTTGCGCCGTGGGCAAATGTCCATGTATCTGCAGGAATAATAGTGGGCATATCCCAAACCTGGCTTTCTTTATTGCAATGCCAAACCTCGGATTCATATGGAAGTTTGCCGTATGTTAAGTTTGTAAGATGATGTTGTATGTAACCGTTTGTGGTTAGCTCTGGCTCTGAACAGGCAGCCCCAACAACGTGATCTATCCCTTTGGCAGCCATTAAACTTCTTTTGCCTCAAGAGCTGGGCTTAAAAAAACATTAACCCCAATAAAAATCATCATTGAATAAAAGTAAATTGATGTGAGATTAATAGCTGCATAAGCTGTAAAAATTATAAACAAGGCCCATTTAACAGACCAGCTGTAGAGGACATATGATGCAGCGCTTGAAATCTTTTTTCCAATAAGAAAAAAGAGTGTTAAGGCTGTTGTGTAGGCTATGGTTATGGCTAACAAATTTATGTCTATATAAAGGCAAAAAAGCACAATAGTGATTAAGGCTGCTATTGTTGGTTTTTTTACCAGGTTAAATTTCACTTTTTATTTAAATAATTCGGCGCAATTATAAAAATATATCGTTTTTTAAACAAGGTGTTTTGGGTTTTATTTTCAAATAGTTGTTTTACTTGTTTTTACTTAAAATTTTTGAAATTATCGTCTCCAACTCATCTGATGTTTTATAGGAAATTTGGAGGCTGCCTTTTTGTTTTGTTTTTGCCTCAATGGTTATTTGATGTCCAAAAACTTCGGACATTTCTTGCTCTATTAAAATGACATCTGTCTGTTTTTGTTTTTTTGTTGTTTTTTGTTGTTTTTTGTTTTTAGTGGACTCGCTTAAGTCTTTTACTGTTAGTTTGTTTTTGACAATATTTTCTGCTGCCTTTTCTGCTTCACTGGACTCCATTGAGGCTAAGAGTTTTGCGTGTCCTTTTTCTATTTTGCCTGCAGAAAGCATATCTAAGACATTTTGTGGCAATGATAAAATTCTAATTGAGTTGGCTATGCTGCTCCTTGCTTTTCCGGTTGAGGTTGCAACTTCGTCCTGAGTAAGCCCAAACTCCCTTTTGAGCCTATCGTAACCCCTTGCCTCCTCAACAGCATTCAGGTCCTCCCTTTGGAGGTTTTCTATCAACGCTGATTCAAGGGCATCCTGATCTTCTTTTTGCTCAACTAAGCATGGGATCGTTTCTAGACCTGCCTGAAGGGAGGCTCTCATTCTTCTCTCTCCAGCTATAACCTCGAATTTGTTAAGCCCAAGTTCTCTCACTAGTATGGGTGATATAACCCCATGTTTTTTTATTGAGTCTGTTAGCTCTTGGAGAGACTCCTCATTAAAAATTTCTCTTGGTTGAAATCTTCCTGCGTTTATTTGAGATAAATTTACATCTTGGATTGTTCGCCTTGCTTTACCACCAGACCCAAGAAGGGCGTCTAGGCCCCTGTTTAATGTTTTTTTGCTGTCAGACATTTTCTATTTTCCTTATAAGCTCGCCTGCAAGTGCGAGGTAAGCTTTTGCGCCATAAGAGCTAGGCATATATCTTACACCAGACTGATTATGGCTTGGCGCCTCTGCCAATTTTATATTTCTTGGAATCAATGTATTAAAAACAAGGCTGGGGAAATGCTTTTCTAATTCATTGGACACATCTTTTGCCAAGTTGTTTCTAAGGTCTACCATTGTTCTTATTATCCCCACAACTCTATTTTGAGACAGGTTGTTGTCTGATATGGTTCTGATGGTTTGCATTAGCCCAGTAACACCTTCAAGGGAGTAATATTCACATTGAAGGGGAATTAGGGTTCCAGAGGCCGCCATTAGAGCCTCGATTGTGAGCTGGTTGAGTGTTGGCGGGGTGTCTATAATGGTGTAATCATAGGGCTCACCTATTTCTTGTATAACTTTAGAAAGATATTTTTGTTTATCTTCGTCTCTTATGGCTATATCGAGAGCTATTAGATCTTGTGACCCTGGGATAATTTCATATCCGTCTGGTGATTTATAAACACATTCTTTTGGGTTTAGGTTGTTAAAAAATGGTTCGCACAAGGTGTTGGGTGTTTGAATGTTAAGGCCGGCTGCGGTTGTGGCGTTGCCTTGGGGGTCAAGGTCAATGAGTAACACTTTTCTTTTTGTCGCCGCGAGACTTGCTGCAAGATTGACCGCTGTTGTTGTTTTGCCAACTCCGCCTTTTTGATTGGCTATTGCTATTACTTTATTCATTTATTGTTATTTTTACAAAATGTCTTTCTTTCCCCTCTTTGCTTTGATTGATTATTTCATAATTAAATTTGTTTGTGTTCAGCTCTGTTAGCTCTTCTTCTATTTTTGCTTTTGTGCCTTTGAATAAAATATATTTTGTATGTTGTTTTATGTTGTTGTTGGTTAGATTTATTATTTTTCCAGTTGTTGCAAATGCTCGAGCGGTTATAAGGTCGTATTGCCCAAGGGTGTTGTTTTTTTCAAGTCTTTGATTGAGTATATTTACGTTTTTTAACCCTAGGTCGTGTTGTGCTTGTTTTAGAAAATAACATTTTTTTCGATTGCTCTCTACAAGGTCTATGTTGTTGTTTGGGTTCGTTATTCCTATTACAAGCCCGGGAAAACCTCCACCAGAACCAATGTCTAATATCTTGTCGCCTTGTTTTATGTGTTTGTTTATTTCAAGACACTCGATTATGTCTTTGTTGTATACCTCGTCTTCGTTTTGTCTTTGGTAGATGTTATGGGTCTGATTAAACTCGAAGCTTTTTGCAACAAGGAGCTTTAACATCTCTTGCTCGTCTTTGGGTTTATGCATTGATTTTTTCGAGCTCTTGTCTTTTCATGGTTACCAAAATAATATTTATTGCCGCGGGGGTTACCCCTTCGATTCTAGATGCTGATCCAATGGTGTCAGGTTTTGTTTTTTCTAGTTTCTCTTTTACCTCATTGGAAAGACCGCTTATGTTTTGAAAAGAAAATGTTTTTGGTATTTTTTTTGAGTTTTGTTTTTTGTTCTTCTCAACCTCTCTTTTCTGTTTCTCTATATATCCCGCGTACCTTACCTCTGTACATGCTCTTTTGTAATCATCTGTGTTGCTGTTGCTTGTTTTAAAAAGTTTCTCTAAGTTAACATCTGGTCTGGTCAATAGGCTGTGAATGCTTCTTTTTTCCTTGAGTTTTACTTGGTCATTGTCTGTGCTAACAAAGCTTGTTGTTTTTTCCTTTTTAAGTGTTTCCAAGAATTTTTTATATTTCTCTTCTTTTTTTAAAAAACTATCCATTCTTTCTTGTGAAACAAGTTTGTTGGAGTGAGCATGTTTTAAAAGCCTCTGTTCTGCGTTGTCTTGAGACAACAATAGCCTGTGCTCGGCTCTGCTTGTAAACATTCTATAGGGCTCGGTGATGCCGTGTGTTGTAAGATCATCAACAAGGACGCCCATGTAAGCCTCGCTCCTGTCTAAAACTAACTCTTTTTTGTTTTGTATTTCATTTGAGGCATTTATGCCTGCAAGGAGGCCTTGTGCTGCTGCTTCTTCATAACCTGTTGTTCCATTTATTTGACCGGCTAGATAAAGACCTTTGATAAATTTAGTTTCGAGTGTTTGGTGAAGAGATCTTGGATCAATAAAATCATATTCAACTGCATACCCGTATTCTGTTATGACCGAATCTTCCATTCCGTTTATTGTTCTAATAAAGCTATCTTGTATGTTTTGAGGTAGGCTTGTTGATATTCCGTTTGGGTAAACCAGGTCAACCCCAATCCCCTCTGGCTCTATAAATATTTGGTGGCTCTCTTTGTTCGCAAATTTGAAAATTTTATCCTCTATAGATGGGCAATACCTTGGTCCTATTCCTGTTATGTTGCCTGAATACATTGCTGATTTTTCGATATTTCTATTAATTATATCGTGTGTCGTTGGGTTGGTTCTTGTTATATAGCAAGGGAGTTGCTCAACATGCTCCGGTTTGTTTTCCGTTAAGGTCATCCATGGTGTGGGAGCTTCCCCGGGTTGGGGCTCCATCACGTTCAAGTCTAAACTAGACATTTTTATTCTGGCTGGAGTTCCTGTTTTAAGTCTCCCCATGGGAAGTTTTAAGTCATAAAGTTTTTTAGAAAGCGGTATGGATGATTTGTCTCCTATTCTCCCGCCCTTGATAGACTCTGCTCCTGTATACATAACTCCATTAAGAAAGGTTCCGGTGGTAAGGACCACTTTGTTTGCATATATTTCTCCACCAGACGTTACAACCCCTCTAGTGCTATTTTTTTCAGAAATTATGTCTAAAACTTCTTCTTGAAAAATTTTTATTGATGTTTTGTTTAATTCAAGTTGAACTGCTTCTTTGTAAAGCTTTCTATCACATTGAACTCTGAGGGCTTGCACTGCATACCCCTTTCTTGTGTTTAATGTTCTATATTGAATACCCGATGCGTCTGTGGCTAAGGGCATAATCCCACCAAGAGCGTCAATCTCTCTCACAATATGCGACTTTCCTAAACCACCAATGGCTGGGTTGCATGACATCTGGCCTATTTTATCTTTATCAAAAGTGACAAGTGCGCAAGAAAGCCCAGAACGATAAACAGCATGCGCAGCTTCTACACCAGCATGCCCGCCACCAACAACAATTACATCAAATGTTTTCATAAGTTATTAAATACAATAGTATCTGGATTATATACTTTTAGTTATTTCTATAAGAGGTTTATTTTTATGTTAATAACTTTATTTATTGCTTTTAAACCAAGTGTTTCCAGTTTGTATAAGCATGTTTGTATCCATGTTAGTACGCTATGCTTTTACCCAAGAACAACTTGTGGATATAAAAAAACACCCCAAAATATATACAAGTTTTTCACAGCAAACAAACACTTCTTAGGGTTAGTTATCATTATCAATTATCTTGAACAACATACGCACGCTACTTTCCAATACAAAAATTACTAAAAATATCCCCCAGAACATCATCAGAAGACTTTACACCCACCAAATCATCAAGATACCCTCTGGATATTTTTAATTCCTCTGCCGCTATTTCCATGTCGCGTTTAGACTTCAAAACATCAACGCTGTTTTCAATGCTCTTAATGGAAAGATTAAATAGTTTTATGTGTCTATCCCTCACCATGTAGACAGAATCATCACCAACCAGGCCTCCAAGATTTTTGGTTATTGCTTCTTTTAAACCATCAAAACCCTCGCCCGTTTTAGCCGACACATGACAATCAAAAACGCCCTTAATAGGCTTGCCTAAATCTGTTTTATTTAAAACCGAGATAAAAACCCTACCCCTGAGAGCGTCCGATAAACCGTCTAAAACAGAAAGGTCATCATTTTCAAAAACACCAATAACAACATCAGAGTTTTTAATACTATCAATAGTAAAGTCAATACCTCGAGACTCTATTTCATCAGATGTTTTTCTTATACCAGCGCTATCAATAACGGAGAAAGATAGGTCGTTGTAAAAAACCTCAGACTCTATAAGGTCTCGTGTTGTACCAGCAACCTCAGATACCAGAGCTCGCTCAAAACCCAAAAGCCTATTGAAAACCGAAGATTTGCCGGAATTAGGAGGACCAACAAAAACCACTGATTTTTTAGAACCAAGCTCTTTTTTATTAAAACATCCGTCTACAAAGTTTTTAAAATCAACAACAAGCTCTTCCAAATCCCCCACAAGACCCTGGTCAAGAAATGCCTCTCCCTCGTCTGAGAAATCAATCTCACCCTCTACTCGCATCCTCGCACTATCAATTTTTTTTGATATTTCATGTATTTTTTTTGTAAAAGCCCCTGACAACGATTGTGATGCAAGCAAGACCTCAGACCTCGAAGAGCTTTCAATCACATCAAGCACTGACTCAGACTGGTTTAAGGTTATTTTGTTGTTAAGGTAGGCTCTTTTGGTGAACTCCCCGGGCCCAGCCTCCTCAAAACCCACCGACCGAAGGGCGTCTATGATCAACGACATTACCCCCAAACCACCATGGCCATATATTTCGAAAGAATCTTCACCTGTATAACTTTTAGGCCCCTTAAAAGATATCAAACCAACATTATCAATAACTTCATTTTTTAAAGAAATATTTCTGACACAAAAAAAACCATACTCCTTAGGGGGAGATCCAAAAAGAACCGGCATCTGATCTAAACACCCCTCTCCGGAAACCCTAAAAACACAAATAGCAGACTTTGCTGGTGGAGTTGCTAACGCATAAACAGCAGACATTACAAACTAAAACCTAAGTATTGCCACCAAACTTTGCGTATAAATATTTTTGTTGAACAAGGGACATCCCACTATTAACAACAGAATATAGCGCCAAAGATGAAGGGAATATTACAAAAAATATTGAAATCATTACAGGCATTGCTTTCATCACCTGAGCTTGTGTTGGGTCCATGTTGGGTGGTTGCGGGTTCAGTTTTTGGGTAAAAACCATTATCAGACCAAACATCACAGGAAGAATGAAAAGTGGATCTGGCGCGGAAAGATCAGAAAGCCAGAAAAAAGAAGCATGTCTTAGCTCAACCATCTCCCTAAGACCAAAAAAGAATGCTATAAAAAAAGGCATTTGAGCGAAAATTGGCAAACACCCACCCATAGGATTAACACCATGCTTTTTGTATAACGACATCATTTCTACGCCAAGCTTTTGCCTGTCATTTGCGTATCTGTCTTGAATTTCTTTCATTTCAGGTTGAACCCTTCTAAGCCCAGCCATAGACTTAAAACCAGCACCAGTAACCGGCCAAAGAACAAGCTTTAATATTAAGGTGATGATAACTACAGACCAACCCCAGCTCCCAACAACACTGTAAATTTTATCCAATAACCAAATCATTGGTTGAGAGATAAACCAAAACCAACCCATCTCAATGGTCTGCTCTAAATTATTTGCTCTTACCACTAAATCTTTTCTAATTTTTGGGCCCACAAACAAAGTGTGTGTATGACCTGTCAAAGCTTTAGATGAAAAATCATCTGGTTGAACCACATAACCCATTTTATATAAACCACCTTTGTTATTTCCATCAACATGGTAGTTGTATATAAAATCATTTGACCCGAGCAAGGCGGCTAAAAAGTATTTTTGTGTAAAACCAACCCAACCACCACCAGAGGTAACAGAAAGCGGTGCTTCCACTTTTCTCAGGCGCTCAGCCTCATAAGGGTCTTGCGACGTGCTAATAACATACGCCTCATAAGAGCTTCTATTTATCATGCCGCCACTTGAGAAGTCAAAATTCATATCCAGCGATCGCGCATCAGACCTATAAAGAGAAGCATACGGCTTACCCTCAACACCATCAGGAGAAGAGTCAGTTATTAAAACCTCATATGGAAGATCAGAAAAAACAATTTCTTTTGTAGCAAGGCCATCATCAGAAACCAACAAAACACCATTATTTATATAGTTTTTAAAGCTATAGTTTTTCTGGGACCCGGTAAAACCAGACTTAAAATAGTATTTGAAACCACTTAGGGCATCACTTCCAAATATTCTTACCCCTAAAGAACCCTCAACCTTTTGTACAAGGTGCTCCTTAGAACGCGCCTCAACAATAGACCCATCACTTGTTTTTATCACAAGCCTTAACAAATCATTTTCTAAATAAACAAAATCGCCGCCATTTAAGTCAAGTTGTTTTGCAGCCTCAACCTTCATCAATTCAACCTCTCTGTCAGCAGAAATAACCCTCTGCTCAGACGAGTATTGATAAAACAAAGCCAATGCAAACACAAAAATAAACGCTATATATAGTTGTCTAATGTTCATTATTTTTTTACCTATTGTTGGTTGTGAGATTTTACAGCCTTAATGACTTCAATTGAAGCTTCTTTATAATCAAGGTTTAAAAACGATTCATACACTAAGAACAAAAAACCACCAGACAAAGGAATAAGATCATTTACCCTTAAAATTTCTTTTATTCTTCTTTTGATTTTATTCCGCAAGACAGCAGTCCTAAATATTTTTTTTGGAACAGCTATTTTTACAGAGTTTGGAGTGTCCTTAAGAAAAAAGGATCTAAAATTTTTTGATGTATAAAAGTGCCGTGGAAGCCTTTTTTTGTGTGACAAAACCTAGGCAGTTAAAACTTTTCTACCCTTCTTCCTTCTATTTGAAAGCACAGCTCTACCAGCCTTTGTAGCCATTCTTGCTCTAAACCCATGCGTACGTTTTCTTTTTAGTGTGCTTGGTTGAAATGTTCTCTTCATAATATTACTCAAAAAAATTGGAGTGCATTATAGCCCAATAAATCTAACTTTACATAAAATTTTTAAAAAACATAACACCCAAACTTAATAACAAGTTATCCACAAGAAATTCATGGGCTTATCCTGTAGATATCTTGTTAGTTTTTTTATAGACTAGATGATCACATAACGGGGAGATTGATTTGGATTTTTGGAATAAGTGCACAGAGAAGCTTGAAAACAGGCTGACCCAGGAAGATTTTAACACATGGATAAGACCGCTCAAAGGTAGTCTTGTTGATAACACATTGGAGTTAGTTGCTCCTAATGACTTCATATTAAACTATGTCGAAAAAAACCTATCAACAGAAATAACAGGTCTTGTTAAACAACAATCAAAAAAAGACATAAGTCTTGTTTTTAAAACCCTTACTAAGGAAACTTTTGTCGATAAATATAAAAAAAATAATAAAAATGACAATTCTAAACTTGTACAGTCATATGTTTTTGATTCTTTTGTCGAGGGAAAGTCCAACCATCTTGCGTTAGCAGCAGCAAAACAGGTTGCCTCAAACCCCAAAGGTGACTACAACCCATTATTTATATATGGTGGTGTTGGTTTGGGCAAAACTCACCTTATGCATGCGGTTGGCAATGAGATTCTTCAAAACAGTCCTGATAAAAGGATTGTTTATGTGCATTCGGAAAAATTCGTTTCAGATATGGTTAAAGCCCTTCAGTTGGGTGCAATGAATGAATTTAAATCATTTTACAGAAATGCTGATGCTCTTTTGATTGATGATATTCAGTTCTTTGCAGGAAAAGAACAATCTCAGGAAGAGTTTTTTCACACATTTAATGCTCTTTTAGATAGAAACAACCAAATGATTTTAACTTGTGACAAATACCCAAAAGAGATCGACGGACTCGAGGAAAGACTTAAATCAAGGCTTGGCTGGGGGCTTCCTGTTGTTATTGATCCGCCTGAGCTAGAAACTAGAGCCGCAGTGTTACTAAGTAAAGCATCATCAATGGGTGTAGAGCTTCCAAATGATTGCGCTATATATATAGCTCAAAGGATTAGATCAAACATTAGAGAGTTAGAAGGTGCCCTCAAAAGAGTGGCAGCAAATTCTCGTTTCACAAACCAACCCATAGACCTTTCCCTTGTTAAAGACGCTCTTAAAGACCTTTTTGTAATTTCTGCAAAAATGGTAAGCATAGAAAATATTCAAAAGACAGTCTCTGAGTATTACAATATCAAACTTTCCGACCTTCTTTCAAAAAGAAGAAGCAGGTCAATCACAAGACCAAGACAACTAGCTATGGCATTAACTAAAGAACTTACCAATCACAGTCTTCCAGAAATAGGTGAGGCTTTTAATGGTAGAGATCACACCACTGTTTTACATGCTTGTAAAAAAATAGCAGAACTTAGAAAAGAGAACCCGTCTCAAGAAGAAGATTACAGAAACCTAACCAGAGCACTAACCAATTAAATACCATGGATTTTTATATAACCAAAGAAGAGGTTGTAAAGGCCTTAAACACAACTCTTGGAGTTGTTGAGAAGAGACAAACACTACCAATCTTAGCCAATGTTCTTTTTGATGTTGATGAAACAAAGCTAAAACTAACAGCCACCGACCTTGAGTCTGAGATCTCAACGATATCTACTATTTCTAATTTTAAAAGCGGGGGCAGGGTTACAGCACCTGCAAAAAAACTAAGCGAATTATGTAGATTGTTTTCAGACCTTGCCGAAATTCATTTCTACCTTGATGGCGATAATCTAAAAATTGAAACTTCTTCTGGAAAATACAATCTAGCAACTCTTCCGAGTGAAGACTTTCCTGTTTTTGACCAAGAGGAAATGGGTGCACCAGTCAGCATTAAACCCCAAAGCTTAAAATCAATAATCAACAAAACCTCATTTGCAATGGGAAACCAGGACTGGAGACATTATTTAAATGGTTTGTTTTTAACTATAGATAACACTTCTATAACATCTGTTGCGACAGACGCACACAGGCTTGCACTATCAACGCAAAATATTAATGAAAGTATAGAAAGCACAATAACAGGCATAATCCCAAGAAAATCAATTAATGAAATAGCTAAACTGTTAAATGATGAGAGTGAAAATATCACCCTTAATCTAGGACCTAGTTCTGTCAATATAAGCGCCTCAGGCACAACCTTTGCAAGCAAACTAATCGAAGGAAAGTTTCCGGATTATGAACAAGTCATCCCTTCTGGTGAAAGCAGCACATTGATAGTTGACAAAAAAAGTCTTGCAGAAAGCCTGAGCAGAGTAAGCGTATTATCTAGTGAAAAATATCGAGGCATAAGGCTTGTTGTGGAGTCTGGTTCTATAAATATATCAGCCAACAACCCAGAACAAGAACAGGGCGAAGAGAAACTATCTTGTGATTATAGTGGTGAAAAAATAGATATTGCATTTAATGTTAATTATCTCCAAGAAATACTTTCTTCTATTGATGAAAGCAACGCGGAAATACATTTTTTTGGATCTGATAAAAGCTGTCTTATTACATGTCCTGGAACAGATAGCTATAAATACGTTGTAATGCCGCTTCTTATCTAGTGCCTGTCTCAAACATTACACTTAATAATTTTAGGTGTTTCAGAAGACTAGAGCTTCACCTTTCCCCTAGGGTAAATTTCTTTTATGGGAAAAACGGTTCTGGTAAAACTTCTATTCTTGAAGCTATCTATATGTGCTCAAGCGGCAAGTCCTTTAAAAGCTCCAACATAGCAGCTTTGGTAAAACAAAGCGCAGGCGGTTTTAAAATTAACTCCTATGATAACTTAACAGGCCATGTATTAGATTTAAAAAAAGAGCTAAATAAATCAATTGAGATAATGGTTAATAATAAAAAAATACCAATATCTGAGCTTATAAGACAGAGACCGGCAACAGCAATACACAACCAAACCTTTTCATTTGCTGACGCATCTCCGGATTTTAGAAGAAAACTAATGGATAGGGCTATATTTGTTTCAGATAAAGAATTTTCGCAAATATGGTTTTCATTTTACAGATGCTTAAAACAACGCAATGCTCTTTTAAAACAAAATAGCAGTCAAACAAATGCATGGGACGAAAGATTAATTATTTTTGGAGACAAGCTAACATCTATTAGAGAAAATTTTCACCTAAACACACTTAAAGAGCTTTCATACCTAATAAATAAAATTAATACAAAAGAACAAGTCGACTACCTTAATAATATTGAAATAAGCTTTAGAAAAGGGTGGGATGATAAGTCAAAGCTAGAAGATATAATAAACGATAACAAACCTATAGATCTTTTAAGGAGAACAACAACAAAAGGCCCTCATAAAGCAGACATTAAATTTTCTATAAATACCATAGACGCAAAACAAATTTTATCGAGAGGAGAACAAAAACTTTTTTCAATTCTATGGTGTTGTGCTCAACATAGAGTACTAAAAAACACACATAAGCTTGAACCTGTTTTAATTATTGATGATATTAAATCAGAGTTAGATAAAACACTAATGAGTGTTTTTATAAGCATGCTTGAACATATAGAAAATCAAGTTATTTTTTCCTGTATAGATGATGAATTTAGTAGTAAAATAAATACTAAATTTGAGGATTTTAAAAAGTTCCACGTGGAACAATTACATCAATAAAACATGCCAAAAAAAACAGAAGAAGCAAAATATGATTCATCTAACATCCAAGTTCTTAAAGGGCTTGAAGCAGTTAAAAAAAGACCAGGGATGTATATCGGAGACACAGATGATGGCTCAGGCCTTCATCATATGGTATTTGAGGTTTTAGATAACTGTATTGATGAGGCTATGGCGGGCCACTGCTCAGATATAAATGTAATTATTAATAAGGATGAATCTGTAACGGTTAAAGACAATGGCAGAGGCGTTCCAGTAGATGTACATAAAGGTGAAGGCATATCAGCAGCGGAGCTTATCTTAACAACTCTTCATTCAGGTGGTAAGTTTGATGATAATAGCTACAAAGTATCTGGAGGCCTCCATGGCGTAGGCGTTTCCGTTGTTAATGCTCTTTCAGATAGATTAATTCTTAGGGTATGTAGAGACGGTGGGGAGTATTTTCAAGAATATAAACATGGGACACCCCTTGCTAAATTAAAAAAACTAGGATCATCCAAAGAAACAGGAACAGAAATAACGTTTTATCCCTCAAGCACAACCTTTTCATCAGTTATTTTTGAATTAGATAGAATATATAAAAGAATACAAGAGCTATCCTTTTTAAATGCAGGAGTATCAATTAATGTTACAGACGAAAGAACAGGCAAATCTAAAAAATTTAAAAACAGTGGCGGACTATCGAGCTATGTTGCCCATCTTAAAGGCACAAAAAAACATGTAACTGAAATTTTCGAGTGTTCCGCAACAGAGAATGATGTTGGTGTTGAGATAGCACTTCAATGGACTGACGCTTATACAGAAAATGTATTATGTTATACAAATAACATTCCCCAAAAAGATGGCGGAACCCACCTAGCTGGGTTTAGAGGAAGCCTTACCAGGGTTCTTAAGGCGTTTATTAAAAAGGAAAATGCTAAAAAAACTCCAACAGATCTTCTTGGCGAAGATGTAAGGGAGGGAATCGTTGCTATTGTTTCTGTAAAAGTTCCAGATCCAAAATTTTCATCACAAACTAAAGAAAAGTTAGTTTCTTCAGAGGTAGAAAGCGTAGTAAGCACAGTGTTTAGTAAGCATTTTAATGAGTATTTATTAGAAAACCCAAAAGATGCAGCAGGTATATATTCAAAAGTAGCAGAAGCTGCATTGGCTAGAGAAGCCGCAAGAAAAGCTAGAGAAATGACAAGAAGAAAGGGTGTTCTTGAGATAGCTGGATTACCTGGTAAGCTAGCTGATTGCCAAGAGAAAGACCCAGCCCTCTCAGAAATTTATATTGTTGAGGGAGATTCTGCTGGAGGCTCAGCCAAGCAAGGTAGAAATAGAAAAAACCAGGCCATCCTTCCTCTTAAAGGAAAAATTATTAATGTTGAGAAAGCTAGAATTGATAAAGTTTTAGGCTCACAAGAGGTAGGAACTTTAATAAAGGCGCTTGGATGCGGAATTGGAAAAGATGACTTCGATATAGATAAGCTTAGATATCACAGAATTATTATAATGACTGATGCAGATGTTGATGGCTCTCACATTAGAACTTTATTGTTAACATTTTTCTATAGGCAAATGTTTGACATAGTAGATAGAGGCCATATATATATTGCACTTCCTCCTTTGTATAAAATAACCAAAGGTAAAGAGTATGTTTACGCCTCAGATGAGGATCAAAAAGAAGCTGCAGTTAAGGAGTTCTCAAAAAATGGCGGAAGGGGTTTAGAGGTTCAGAGATATAAAGGTCTTGGAGAAATGAATCCCGAGCAGCTCTGGACGACAACAATGGATCCAGATGAAAGAAGGATGCAACAAGTAACCATCAATGACGTTCAGGATGCTAATTCTTCGTTTGAAGTTCTTATGGGTGATGATGTTGAGCCAAGGCGTGCTTTTATAGACGAGAACGCACTAACTGTAACCGACTTAGATATTTAGTTTTTATACATATTTAGATATGTATAAATAAATTAAGTTTAAGAAATTTTACGTATTAAAAAGCTTTCTAAGTCGCTTATTGCGACTCTTTCTTGTTTCATAGTATCTCTATCTCTTACAGTTACAGAGGCATCTTCAAGGCTTTCAAAGTCTACTGTTATACATACAGGAGTTCCAATTTCATCATGGCGCCTATATCCTTTTCCTATATTTCCAGTATTTTCAAGCAATATTCTGCCAACATTAAGTTTTTGCAATTTATTTTTGATTTCTGATGAAAGGCCAACTATTTCCTGATTATTTTTCTTTAACGGAATAACAGCCGCCTTAATTGGCGAAAGGTGAGGTTTTAGACTTAAAACTGTACGTTCTTTTCCTCCATCAAGAGTCTCAATGTTGTATGCTTCATTTAATATCGCCAAAACACCTCTATCCACACCCGCTGAAGGCTCAATAACAAATGGAACAACCCATTTATTAGTTTTTAAATCTTGTATGGCTAGCTTTGAGTTTGAACTTTTATTCTCCATAACACTTGCAACCAAATTTAAATCTTTTTGATTTTTTGTATGAGACCCTAGATCAAAATCTGTTCTATTTGCTATACCCTCAAGCTCTTCAAGCCCATGAGGGAACTCATACATCAAATCAACAGTTCTTTTTGAATAATGAGCCAACTCATCATCTGGCACTTCATATAGCTTTACTTTAGACCGCGATAGACCTTGTTTTTCCCACCAATCCAATCTTTTTTCTACCCATGAGTTATGACATTCCTCATCTTCTCCAGGCATAACAAAATATTCTAATTCCATTTGTTCAAACTCTCTAACCCTAAAAATAAAATTTCTAGGAGTAATTTCATTCCTGAAAGCTTTTCCAATTTGAGCGATACCAAAAGGCAGGGATTTGGCGGATGAATCCACTACATTTTTAAAGTTAGTAAAAATTTGTTGCGCAGTTTCAGGCCTGAGATATGCAAAAGAATCTTCACTCTCAACTGGCCCAACATTTGTTTTAAACATTAAATTAAACGGCCTTGGGTCTGTGAGATCAGTAGATCCACACGACAGGCACTTATTATCTGGTAGCTGATCAGCACGCCACCTTGATTGACATTTTTTACAATCAACCATAGGATCTGAAAATGTGCTTTCATGCCCAGAATGCTTTAAAACAAGAGGGTTTGTTAAAATTGAGGCATCTAAACCTTCAATATTGTCATTTTCATAGACCATTGAAGACCACCAAGCGCTCTTAATATTATTTTTAAGCTCAACACCTAAAGGGCCGTAGTCATAACTACCCTGAAGACCGCCATATATCTCATTAGATTGAAAAATAAAGCCTCTGCGCTTGCAAAGCGCAACTAACTCATCCATTGTTTTAGCTGTCAAAACAAATCTCCCCTTTTAAAAAGCAACTTTTGTCGTTTTTTACAGTTTTTGGTATCTAACACCATGCTAACAAGAACATGCGTCAATTTACCGTTAGATTAAATTATATAATAGTATTAACATTATAAACTGCAATGAAAATATTATTTACCTTTTTATCTATTATCCCTAAAAGTATATATAGGCTTTCCATTAGAGCTTACCTATTCACAGGTCTGCATACGTTTACAAAGTCTTATAAGGTGACCTTGTCTAATATTAAAATAGTAAGACCTTTTTTTACTGAAGCTGAGGCAATAAAGGAGTCAAGAATAAGTTACTTTGAGTCTCTGCTTAGTATTTATGAAACATTTTATTCTTGGTCCAGAAACCCAGCTACTATTAATAATAATGTTTTAGTTGTAAAAAATAACTTTATTCTCCAGAAACATATACAAAACCAAAATGGTTTAGTTATTGTTGCTATACATAATAGAAGTGTCGATATGTTGCTTTCATGGATAAACTCACAAACAAAAACAGTTTCGCTATATAAAAAAATTAAATTAAAGGCCTTGGATAAATATGTTCGCAAAATCAGAGAAAATAAAATAAATAAAACATTTGAAACATCGGTAGCAGGCGTTAAAAAAATATTTAAATCTCTTAAAAACAACGAAGTCATAGCCATTGCATCTGACCAAGTTCCGGCCAGAGGCCATGGTGAGTATGTAGAGTTTTTTGGAAGGATGGCATACACCACAACCCTTGTTCCAAGGCTTGCCTATAAGACCAAAAAACCAGTTATATTTTGCTGTCTTAATTCAGAAAGCAATTCAGATTATTTATCTATAAATATAGAGCCATCTCATCAATCTCTATTTGATCAAAGTGAGTGTTTACTATCAATGAATAGGTCTATTGAAAAGCTAATTAATAATAGAGTTAGTGATTATTCGTGGGAGTATAAAAGGTTTCGAAGGCCAATGAGCGGAGAAATAGATCCCTATAAAGACTGATTTATTTATCCCAAAAAACAGTTGTAAATAGTACCAACAAAGTAAATATTTCAAGCCTACCTAATATCATAGCAAAGGCTAAAACACCCTTGCCAAAATCTGGAACTGAGCTGTATGTTTCTGATACCGAGCCAAGGCCTGGACCTAAATTATTTAAACATGCGCCAATTGCTGAAAACGCACTTTCAAAATCCATACCAGTTGCTAACAATGATAATAATAAAAGCATAAATGAAATAATATATATTGAAAAAAAGCCCCATACTGATTCAGCAACTTTATCATCCACAGCCTTTGACCCAATCTTTAATGACACAACAGCATTAGGGTGAACCAATCTCATTATATTTATTTTTGCGTGGTTGATCATAATAAGAACTCTCCATGACTTTATGCCTCCACCAACCGAGCCAGAACATGCTCCTATAAATGCGCCAACTAAAAAAAGAAATGTAATAACTGTTGGCCACGATGAGTAATCTGTACTCACAAAGCCAGTTGTTGTGACTATCGATACAGACTGAAACAAAATTTGTCTTATAGACGCACCATCAAACCCTAATAGATAGCAAAATATAATCGAAAGAATAAATATTAAAAGCAAGATAGAGACAAAAAACCTCAACTCGGCATCCTGGAAGTACTTTAAAGGCTTTCTTTTATATATTGCAAAATAATGCAAGGCATAACTAAATGCAGATAGAAGCATAAAGACTATACAAATAAGCTCAATAGATAAGCTATTAAAGAAACCTATGCTCTCATCATGAGTTGAAAAACCTCCAATAGATACAGTGCTTAAGCTATGAGAGATAGCGTCAAAGGCACTCATTCCAGCTAGATAATACAGAGCGGCACAAGCAATCGTTAATGTTAAGTATATTAACCATAAGGCCTGAGCAGTTTCCTTTATCCTTGGGGTAAGCTTTTGATCATTTAAAGCACCTGGAATTTCTGTCTTAAATAGCTGCCCGCCGCCAATTCCCAAAAGAGGCATAACGGCTATTGCTAAAACAATAAGACCCATTCCACCCATCCACTGCAACATTTGTCTATAAAACAAGATAGATTCTGGCAATGAATCTAAGCCAGATATAACCGTTGCACCCGTCGTTGTTATCCCAGACATTGATTCAAAAAAAGAATCAATAAATGACATGCCTGATAATATAAACGGCATAGACCCAACTAATGAAAGAACAACCCAGAAGAGTGTTATTATGATGAAGCCATCTTTTATCCCCATCTCTTCTTTACTATTTCGAGTTATTGACCAAGCCAAAAGCGCAGGAGCAAAGGCTGCAATAAGGGTTGTTAAGAAAATATGCCCAACACCATCTTGAAAGAGAAATGAGATAGCTAATGGTGCTAGCAAAGATATGCTAAACAACATTACCAGAACACTAAAAAGGTTAATAATAGGTTTAAAAGCCATTATCCTTCTTTAAACAACCTCTCAACCTCTTTTAGAGTATTTTTATCTTCTAAAAAGACAATTAAATGATCGCTCAGAGAAAGATTTACATCTTTGCTGGGCATTATTACCTGCCCATGTCTTACAATTGCTGCAATAGAGGCTCCCTCAGGCATAGGGATCATATCAATAGACGATCCAAACAAGTGAGATGTATGTTCGTTGGCATGCACTATGCCCTCGACTGCTTCTGCGCCAGAATCCATTTTGAGCAATACATCTTGCGCAACATCACTTTCTCGCAAGTCCTGCAACACAGATGATACGGTTAGTCTATATGGAGCTATATAAGTATCTATAAAGCCAGGCACCAGTTTTAAATATGATGGATTGTTTAAGATAATCATTGTTTTTTTTGCACCAAGCTTCTTGGCTAATAACGAAGACATGACATTTGTCTCATCATCATTAGTTAATGCACAAAACACATCTATAGAGTCAATATTCTCGCTTTTCAATAGGCCATCATCAGTAGCAGACCCGTTTAAGACTATTGTTTTATCTAGATTTCTTGATAATTTCTCACATTTCTCATGATCAGAATCAATTAACTTCACTTTGTAATTATTTTCGAGCTCTTTAGCCAGCAAGTAACCAATTTTACCGCCACCTACGATCATTATTCGTGAAAATACCTCACCTTGTCGAAATTCATCAACTATAGTGTCAATACTTTCAGCATCAGAAATAAAATATACCTCATCATTTTCCTTGATGATCGTATCCCCATTTGGAATAAAAGGTTTTGATTTTCTGTAAATCATTGGGACATATGCATCTATCTCTGGCAAATCATCTTTAATATTTTTAAGCTCTCTACCTACTAACTTACCCTGTTTTTTTGCCTTAACCGAAACTAGCTTAACCTTACCATCTGCAAACTCCTCAATTTGGCTTGCACCAGGATGAGCAATTAATTCTCTTAGATGACTAGTAACTTCATATTCAGGGCTTATTGGCATATCAATAATGCCTTCGCCAAAAATATCAAGATCATCAATATATGCAGTATCTCTAAACCTACATATTGTTTTTTTTGCGTTAAATTGTTTTTTTGCTATTTGGCAAGCAATAATATTTACCTCGTCATTGCTTGTAACAGCAATAACGATTGTGTCCTCATCGACACCTAATTTTAATAAAGAATCTTTATGTGCGGCATGTCCTACAACACACCCAATATCAAGTTTCTCTTGCAGTAAATCAATCTTAGATTTGCTCTCATCTACTATTGAAACTTCATAGTTATTATTTGATAGATTTCTAGCCAAACTACTTCCAACTCGACCAGCTCCTAATATCGCTATCTTCATAGTTAGTAAATTAAACCTCTTTCATGATAATTAAAAGACTTTATGGAAAATATTAATTTATTGAAAAAAATTTCTATAAGAGTTAAATGCATCTTTAGAGCTAATAATATTCTTATTTTGAAATTGTAAGTGAGTAATCACTATTGATGAATCATTTGTTTTTATTGAAAGACCATCTTTATTGAATGATATAATTTCACCAGGCTGAGCCAAAGAATTAGTCTCCTTTTCAAATATTTCATGAATTTTAATCAGCTTTTCTTTATATATAAAAGATATGCCCGGCCACTCATTAAAGGCTTTAAATTTATTTAAGATCTCATTTGATGGGGTTGAAAAATTTATTAAAGAGTCCTCCTTATTAATTTTTTTACAATAAGTTGCTATATTAGAATCTTGTTTTGTATAAGATAATTCCTCGTTATTTATTTGATTTAATAGGCTTAAGATTTTAGAAATAGATAGTGCACTCAGTTGTGATTCAAGCTGAGTTTTATTCCAAGACTTATCAATAATTAATTCATGTGATTGAAGAATATCACCCTCATCCATTCCAAGAGACATCTTCATAAAAGATATGCCTGTCTTTTTTTCATTATTTAAAATAACTGATTGAATTGGAGAAGCGCCCCTGTATTTTGGAAGTAGCGAGTAGTGAATATTTATTGCAATTTTCGATGGGCTTTCAAGAAACCATTCTGGCAGTATTTTTCCATAAGCCGAGACAAGTAACACGTCAAAACTAATATTCAACATATCTTTCTTAAAATCCTCATCTAAGCGATGTGGTTTGAATGTTTTTAATGAAAGGGTATTTGCCATTTTTGAGACATCAGACTCTACCTTTAAGCTACCTCGTTTTCTGCGTTTATCAGGTTGAGTTATCACCCCAACAATCTCATGGTCGGTTCTTTCTTTTATAAACTGAAGCACTTCTGCGGAAGGGGCTGGAGATCCAGCAAAGAGTATATTCATATATTCGTTTAATTTCTTATATTATCTTTTAAAAACATGCTTATTTCTTTAAAAGCTTCTTTTTAATTCTATCTCGTTTAATTGGGCTTATATAGTCAACCATTAGCTTTCCATCTAGATGATCAATCTCATGCTGGATACAAACGGTTAAAAGGCCCGATGGGGTATCAGTATGGGCCACTCCACTTAAATCATCCCATTTTAGAACAATGTTGCTAGGCCTAGTAATTTCTTCATTAAATCCAGGAACAGAAAGGCATCCTTCTTCAAATGTATGCACTTGATCTGTATTTAAAATTTCAAAGGTTGGATTTACAAAAAATTGTGGGAAATTTCTTTCATCGCTTACATCAATTACGATTAAACGGATGTGCTTATCTACTTGTGTGGCTGCCAAGCCTATACCATTTTCAGCGTACATCACCTCAAGCATGTCATGCGCTAGTTTTTCTAGACTTTTGTCGAATTTTGTAACTTTTTCAGCTATTTTTCGCAGTCGCGGGTTTGGGAATTTTAAAATTTTAAGGTTATTGCTCATATTTTTAGGCTTTAAAAGCCTAGTTTATTATATTTCGTTAAATTATAATCTAAAGATTAATTAACAACATTATAAACTATGACAAGTAAAACCACAGATGTAGCAATAATTATGGGATCAGACTCTGATTTGCCTATTGTTGAGGCAGCATTTCCAATTTTGGAGTCTTTTGGCATAAATTACACAAAAAACGTACTATCGGCACACAGAACGCCTCATGCTGTAATAGACTTTATAAACAAATCAGAATCAAATGGATGTAAAGTATTTATAGCAGCGGCAGGTATGGCAGCTCACCTTGCTGGTGCGCTTGCAGCACATACTACGAAACCTGTAATTGGCATACCAATTGAATCAGGTGGAATGGGCGGAATGGATTCATTGCTTAGCACAGTTATGATGCCTCCTGGAGTTCCTGTTGCAACAGTTGCTGTAGGTAAAAGTGGCGCAAAAAATAGCGCAATATTAGCAGTACAAATTTTAGCAACTAGTGATGAAAATCTATCAAGCAAGCTCGAGGATTATAAAGAAAACATGAAGAACGAAGTTCTTGATAAAAACAATAAACTAAATTCTTAATTGTCTTTAAAAAAATCTCTTAATACTAGCGAATCAATAACATGGTTTAGGGACGGAAACATACTTGCCCATCCAACTGAGGGTGTATGGGGTTTGGGTTGTAATGCCTTAGATTCATCTGCTTATACAAGGCTATTTTTGCTTAAAAAAAGAGATACTAAAAAGAGCTTTATTTTATTATGTAGATCTCTCCAATCTATGAAAAAATATATACTAAATCTTTCACTAAGCGATGAAAGTTTGCTGAATAATACCTGGCCTGGCCCAGTCACTTTTGTTATCAAATATAACAGCTCAATACCTGAGCATCTAAAAAATGATACAGGTAAGCTGGCTTTTAGAGTAAGTAATCACTATCCTATAAAAGCATTATTAAAAGACTTTGATGGATTGTTTGTATCCACTTCTGCCAACATATCAGGAGAGCCCATTCTTCAATTTCCCAAGGAAATTATTGATACTTTTGCTAATAATAAACTTGCATATTATGATGAAAAGCTAGGCAAAGAAAAGAAGCCGAGCACTATAATAGACCTAGAGACCAAAAAGATTTTAAGACACTAATATGAAAGATTTTGAGAAGAGATTTCAATCAATACAATCTGAAACTATTAACTTGTTTAGTGGTCTCGAAAAATCTAAAAAAGCTTCAATAATATCTGATACATGGAAGAGACCCGAAGGCGGTGGGGGTAAAACATTTGTAATACAGGAGGGAGCATTTTTTGATAACTGTGCTGTAAATTTTTCTTCTATTTTTGGTTCTAAATTACCAAAATCTGCTATTGGAAATTCTATAGTAAAATCAACAAGATATGGCTATCAAGCTATGGGAGTTTCAGTTATTACGCATCCAAAAAATCCCAACATTCCAACAAGCCACATGAACGTAAGACTGTTCTGCATATTAGATAAAAATAAGAACATTAAAGACTGGTGGATTGGCGGCGGCTATGATCTAACTCCATACATCATATTTGAAGAAGACATAAGCTTGTGGCATGACCAAGCAAAAAAAACATTAGATCTATATAGCAAAAAATACTACAACAGCTTTGCTCAAAACTGCAATGAATACTTTTATATACCCCATAGAAAAGAAAGAAGAGGTATTGGAGGAATATTTTTTGATAATACTAAACATCTAACAATTGATAAAAGCATAGAAATGCTGGCTTCAATAGCCAAGTCCTATGCTGAATCCTATGCTGAAATAATAAAAAGAAGGTTTAAAACCCCATTCTCTAATGAAGACAAGGAGTTTCAAAGCCTCAGAAGAGGTAGGTATGTAGAATTTAATTTGGTAAATGATAGGGGAACAGCTTTTGGGCTTCAGTCAAATGGAAGAATTCCCTCAATTCTTGCCTCATTACCTCTTAACGCTTCATGGAAGTATAAAAAAGAAAAAGCGTTGGAATTAAGAGAAAACAAACTAGTTAAAACAATTAATAGAGATTGGAATGTCAAAAATATATAGGTTAGGAGTTGTTGGAAATCCAATAGAGCACTCTTTATCTCCATTTATTCATTCAAGATTTGCAAGAAACGAAAAAATTAACCTCTCATACAAGGCTTATAAGGCAGAGCCTGACTCTTTTGAAGAGTTTGTAAATAGCTTTTTTAGTTTTAAAGAGTCCAAAGGCCTAAACATAACCCTTCCGTTTAAACATCACGCATCTAAGTTGACTGGCACCATATCGACTGAGGCGTCAATAATTTCCGCAGTAAATACTATTAATAAAACAAACAACAAGATAGAGCTAGCCACTACAGATGGGGCTGGATTCATAGAGGACCTTAGATCAAAGAATATTTCTATTCGAAATAAAGAGATATTGATAATTGGAGCAGGGGCTGCATCAGAAAGTATTTTATATAAAATGATTTCAGAACAACCAAAAAAAATTATCATAGCCAATAGAACAACTCTCAAAGCAGAAAATCTTATTAATAAATATAAAAAACTGTTTAAGAATATCCACATTCACTCTTCAAGTGATTCAAGTATTCCAGACTTAATAGTAAATGGGAGTTCTGCTGGATTGACTGGTAAGTTTGCTCCAATTGATATCAATACATCAAAAACATCAGCCTATTATGATTTAAATTATTCATTAGAGACTACACCATTTTGTGAGTGGGCTCAGCAAAATTCATCCAAGGTTTTTGACGGGATAGGGATGTTATTAAATCAAGCAGCTTATTCTTTCGACATATGGTTTGGCGTTAAACCTAAAACAGATAATGTCTTAGAAGACATTAAGTCGTTATAAATGGCAGCTTTTATTCAATTTATATCAGGAGCAATCTGTCCAGAATGTAAACGAATGGACACTATAGCGATAAGCAAAGACGACGATATGATTTATTGTGTTAAATGTTCATTTAAAGAAAGCAGGCCCAAGGAACCAAATAGCAAGATTGATACAATAAAAGCCATCAATATTGAAGACCATAAAAGCTCTAAAAACTAGAATTCATAACAACAAAAGTATATTATACGCGCCATAATTGACCCAAAGCCTAGGTTATAATATAAAAAAGGCTTATAATGCGTTATTAATAAATTTTATTTTATAAGAAACGTAAACACCACAGGACAAGATATGCTATCTAATTTTACAAACAAGCTGACCGGACTTTTACTTACATTGTCTTTATTTTCTAGCCCTGCTAAAGCAGATTGGTTTGCTCTAAACATGACAGAGGGCGCAACCGCAATAAGCGAAGAAGTTTTTAATCTTCATATGCTTATCTTTTGGATATGTGTTGCAATCGGAGTGGTTGTATTTAGTGTAATGTTTTATTCAATGTTTGCGCATACTAAGAAAAAAAATCCAGTAGCAGCAACATTTCATGAAAGTACCAAAGTTGAAATAGCGTGGACAGTTATTCCTTTTTTAATACTAATTGCTATGGCAGTGCCGGCTTCAAAAACATTAACTAAAATGTATGATGACACGGCGGGTGATGTAAATATCCAAGTAACTGGCTTTCAGTGGAAATGGCAGTATAGGTATCTCGAAGATGGCGTAAGCTTTTTCTCAAACCTATCTACTGATATGGATGAAATATATAATTTAGTACCAAAAGGCGAAAACTACTTACAAGAGGTTGATGAGGCCGTTGTAATACCTGTAGGAAAAAAAGTTCGATTCTTAATAACAGCAAACGATGTTATTCATTCATGGTGGGTTCCAGCTTTTGCTATCAAACAAGATGCTATTCCAGGGTTTGTAAACACCGCATGGACAAAGGTTGATAAAACTGGTGTCTACAGAGGCAAATGTACAGAGCTATGTGGAAAAAATCATGGGTTTATGCCAATCGTTGTTAAGGTAGTAGAGCAAGATGAATATGACCTTTGGGTTAGTGATAAAAAAGAGGCAGCATTCAAACTTGCAGAGCTTACAGAAAAAGAATGGACAACTGCTGAGCTAGTTGAAAGAGGTGAAAGCGTTTACGCAACTAACTGTGTTGCTTGCCACCAAACCAACGGACAGGGTATTACAGGTATTTTCCCAGCACTTGCTGGAAGTGACATTGTTCTCAACAACAAACCAAGAAATATAGAAATTTTAATGGAGGGTGTTCAGGGCGCTGCCATGAACTCTTTTGATTATCTATCTGAGGTTGAATTAGCCTCTGTAATAACATACACAAGACAATCATGGGGCAATGCCGAAAAAGGTGATGGAGAAATTGTTTCTCCTAAAGATATTGTTGATTACAAAAAACCAAAAATTTAAAAGGGGAAGGCAAATATGAGCGCAGTTATAGAAAATCATCACGACGATCACCATCACGGGCCTGCCAAGGGCCTTACTAGGTGGTTATATACAACCAACCATAAAGACATAGGAACACTATATTTATGGTTCTCATTTGCAATGTTCTTAATTGGTGGGGCAATGGCAATGATAATTCGTGCTGAATTATTCCAGCCTGGAATGCAAATCGTTGAGCCTGAGTTTTACAATCAAATGATTACTTTACATGGCTTGATAATGATTTTTGGTGGAGTCATGCCAGCTTTTGTTGGTCTTGCTAACTGGCTTGTTCCTATGATGATTGGTGCGCCTGATATGGCACTACCAAGAATGAATAATTTAAGTTTTTGGATATTGCCCTTTGCGTTCTTTATTCTTCTTTCATCATTATTCATGGAAGGTGGGGCCCCTAACTTTGGGTGGACTTTTTATGCACCACTTTCTACTACATACGCCCCTCCAAGCGTAACTTTCTTTATTTTCTCAGTACATATTATGGGAGCATCTTCTATTATGGGCGCCATTAATGTGATTGTTACAATCATGAACATGAGAGCCCCTGGCATGGACTTAATGAAAATGCCTTTATTTGTTTGGTCTTGGCTAATCACTGCTTATTTGCTAATAGCTGTAATGCCTGTTCTCGCAGGAGCAGTAACAATGATGCTTATGGACATACATTTTGGTACAAGCTTTTTTAATGCAGCTGGAGGCGGAGACCCAGTGCTCTTTCAACATATATTCTGGTTCTTTGGCCACCCAGAAGTTTATATTATGATTCTTCCAGCGTTTGGAATTGTTTCTCACATTATTGAAACATTTTCAAGAAAGCAGTTATTTGGTTATTCCTCAATGGTATGGGCAATGCTTTCAATTGCGATACTATCCTTTGTTGTTTGGGCTCATCACATGTTCACTGTTGGCATGCCGCTAGCTGCAGAATTATTTTTTATGTGGGCAACTATGCTTATAGCTGTTCCAACTGGTGTAAAGGTCTTTAATTGGATTGCAACCATGTTTAGAGGATCAATAACATTTGAAACACCAATGCTGTTTGCATGTGCATTTGTTGTTCTATTCACTCTTGGTGGTTTTTCAGGGCTTATGCTTGCTATAACACCTGCAGATTTTCAATATCATGATACTTACTTTGTTGTTGCTCACTTTCATTATGTATTGGTTCCAGGTGCTATATTCTCAATAATGGCTGCAGTATATTATTGGATCCCTAAATGGTCAGGGAATATGTACGATGAAAGACTTGGAAAGCTTCACTTTTGGCTTTCATTTATTGGAGTTAATGTAACCTTCTTTCCTCAGCACTTTATCGGGCTGGCTGGAATGCCTAGAAGATATCCAGACTACGCTCTTCAGTTTGCTGACTGGAATATGGTCTCAACGGTAGGAGCATTCTTATTTGGTATATCACAAGTATTTTTCTTATTCATTGTTATTAAGACCGTTATGGGTGGAAAAAAAGCGACTGATCAAGTATGGGAAGGCGCTCGAGGTTTAGAATGGACAGTTGCATCACCTGCCCCTTATCATACTTTTGGAACACCTCCTAAGGTTGACTAGTATATGAATAATAAAGGCAAAACATCAGTAAAATTCCTTGGGATGACTGTTATAGCAATGTTTTTTTTCTCCTTTGCTTTAGTGCCTTTATATAATGTCTTTTGTGAAGTAACAGGAATTAATGGAAAGGTTTTTCAATCTGAGAACTCACAAGAGTTTATGGCAGAAGAAGGAAGAGATGTCGCGGTTCAATTTATCTCATCAAATAATGAAAGAATGCCTTGGGTTTTTCAACCCTCTAATGAGGTTATGGGAGTTGTAACTGGGAAATATTACAATGCAACCTTTTACGTTAAGAACACAACAAATAAGGTAATGACAGCACAAGCAGTTCCAAGCATTGCGCCATCAAACGCAGCAGCGCATTTAAAAAAGCTAGAATGTTTTTGTTTCGAGCAGCAGGAGCTTGCCCCTGGAGAAGAGGCTTTATTGCCTGTCAAATTCTTAATTTCCAATGAACTTCCTAAACAAATTAAAAATGTAATACTTTCTTATACTATTTTTGATATTACAGACTATAACCAAGAAAATTTAGCGCATTTAGAGATGCAAGTGGAGAAATACTAATGAGCAATCAATCATATTACGTTCCTGATTCAAGCAGGCTGCCTATATTTATGGCCTTTTCACTGTTCTTACTAGTGATGGGTGCCTCAAGCACAATCAATAATTTAGGCGAAGAAGGTAGCAAATCTTCTTATATTTTATATGCAGGATTTATTGGTTTATTTGCAACAATGTTTGTTTGGTTTAGAAAGGTTGTTCAAGAACATATAGCAGGCCTTGATAGTGCGCAGCTTAAAAAATCATATGTTTATGGAATGTCTTGGTTTATTTTCTCAGAAGTAATGTTTTTTGCAGCATTTTTTGGAGCTTTATTTTATGTAAGAGCATTTGCTGTTCCATGGCTTGCAGGTCTTGGCGAAAAAGGCGTTGGTGTTGAGGCAATTGGCTTGTGGGAGGGTTTTGAGGCAACTTGGCCGGTAATGACAACCCCGGATGCAGGTTCAGCCTATGTGTTGGCTGAAAAAAGCATGGCTTTTCCCGGTTGGGATCATGTTTTGCTGTGGTTGCCAATGTGGAATACTATTGTTTTACTTAGCTCAAGTGTAACAGTGCATTTTGCCCATGTTGGCCTTAAGAATAATGACAGAAAAACATTTAACAAATGGTTGGGAGTTACAGTATTTTTAGCTCTTACATTTGTCGGGTTACAAATTGCTGAGTATTACGAGGCTTATGCACATTACGGATTAACTCTTAACTCAGGAATATACGGGTCTACTTTCTTTATGTTAACTGGCTTTCATGGCTTCCACGTAATGATGGGAGGAATAATGCTTACCATAATGCTAGTAAGGTCGGTTAAATACAGTCACTTCGAGCAACATGATCATTTCGGGTTCGAGGCAGCATCATGGTACTGGCATTTCGTAGATGTTGTTTGGGTAATGTTATTTTTATTTGTTTATATATTGTAATTTAGCGCTGCCAAGGAACCGAGTTTCCAAGCTCGCCAGTGTATAGCCCATATATGACAAGTAATATCAAAATTACTGCAAATGTGACTCTAGCCCCAAGAGCATAAACAGTTCTTTTGCTATCAGTCTTGCCTTGATCTAACAATAGAAATACTAAGCTAGCACCAAGCGAGATAAGAAGAAGAGCTACTACAAATATAATAAGTGTTTTTAACATATTATTTATTTTAAATTAATCAAGAATATATAGATATGAAGAATAGTAAATTTAAACCAGGTACAAAAATTACCATATTTTTTATTTTCTTTTCTATCGTTTTTATTGGTCTGGGTGTTTGGCAGGTAGAAAGAGGGCAATCAAAGTCTAAAATTTTACAAGCTTATAACTCTGCAGGAGAAAAAGATCCACAGGAAATTCAAGATAACTCTAACAAATGGCAAAGAGTTTCTATTGAAGGAAAGTTTGATGGCAAGAATCAAATCTTAATTGATAATGTTATTCACAAAGGCATTGCAGGATATAAAGTATTGACCCCTTTTGTTTCAAATAATATAGATAAAATAGTGCTTGTAGATCGAGGTTGGGTTTCTGCCGGAAACAACAGATCTAAGCTGCCAGATATTAGTGTTAGCGAATCTAAGGTAGAGGTCTATGGCACTCTTGATAGCCCAGAGTTAGGGTTTGTATTATCAGATAAACTGATAACCAAAGACTGGCCAAAGGTTTCTCAATCAAAAAATATTGGAGTTTTGAAGGAGGCTTTTGATTATGAGCTATTTTCTTTCATCTTAATTGCTGAGCCAACGCTGAAAGATAGTCTTGAATATATTAAAATTACACCAACAAATATGATGCCATCAAAACATTATGGTTATGCTTTGCAGTGGTTCACTATGTTTTTAGCCCTATGTTTTATGTATGTATGGGCAGGAAGAAAAATATGAAAAATAAAATACTATTATTAATAATACTACTAACACCTATTGCTGTTGTGATAACCTCATCTCTTCTTTTTTCTAATGGGATATCCCCAACAAACACAAATAACAACGGAGTCTTTTTTAAGGATTACTTCAATTTTGACCAGTTCTCAATTACTAATGGCAATGATGGCCTAAAATTTGATGATGGTAAGTGGGTATTAGCCGTATATGTTACTGACACTGAGAAAGCAAAAGATTCAATCTATTTCATGAGACAGTTAAACGTTGCTCTAAATAGAGATATATACAAGGCAAGAAGAATTACATTTTTCTCCAATGTTCTTATAGAGGATAGTTTAAAAAACATCTTGAAAGAGTATCCTAGAACTGAAAATTTTAAAGATGAGAATGGGATGTTACTAAATGTTCTTCAGCGAAATTCATCTATAGATATGAATATTGAAAATCCAATTTTTATTATTGATCCATATGGAAGAGCTGTTATGTTTTTTCCGAAAGACACAGATCCTAAAAAAATTCTTAAAGATTTAAAGAGGCTAATTTAATGAATAACATAAAAAATCTATCACTCTTTGGGGTTTGTTTTGCCTTTATAGTAATTGCTTTAGGAGCCTGGACTAGGTTGGTTGATGCAGGATTAGGATGCCCTGATTGGCCGGGTTGTTACGGATTTGTGGTATTTCCAACTGATGAGGCCGAGATTGCTCTTGCAGAAAGTAGATTTCCATCTTTTCCTTACGATATAAATAAAGCAATTCCAGAAGTTGTTCATAGATATTTTGCAGCAACCCTTGGGTTTGTAGCAATTTTATTAACTTATATTTCTTTTAAATATAAGGGGAACAAATCCCTTCACTGGTGGTCTCTTGGGTTGTTAGTTTTTATATGTTGCCAAGGCTTATTTGGTTATTTAACCGTTAGTTTAAAGCTGCTTCCAATTATAGTAACAGGGCATCTTTTCGGTGGGTTTTTTACACTAAGTCTTTTTTACCTCATTTTCTTAAAAGCGGGCGATTTTAAAATTCTTGATCAGATGAAGATTCCCCATCTAAAAGGAATATCAATGCTAGCAATGATTTTTCTATTATTTCAGATTTTTCTTGGGGCCTGGACAAGCACAAATTATGCATCTTTAGCATGCGTAGATTTTCCAACTTGCCAAGGGACTTATCTACCAGAAATGGATTTCAAACAAGGCTTCAATTTTAGCCAGGAAGTTGGCCCCAACTATCTCTATGGTCTTCTAGATAATTCAGCAAGAGTTGCAATTCATTACTCGCATAGAGTATCAGCAATTTTAGTAACTATTGTTTTCTTAGTCTTAATGTCCAAGCTTTGGTTTTCAGCGGCAGCTCCATTAGCCTCAACTCTTGGAATTCTTTTGCTAACACAGATATCTTTAGGAATTATTAATGTGGTATACGTACTGCCGCTTTATGTTGCTATTGCGCATAATCTTATAGCTGCTTCACTTCTTTTGGGAACAATAACAGTCAATTACTTGGCTTGGAAAAAATGAGCTTACTGAAAAGTTATTACATACTATGTAAACCTAATGTAGTTTATATGATGTTGATTACAGCCTTGGTTGGTATGTTGCTTGCACAAGAGACAGTTCCTTCTATTTCTTATATGTTTATAGCTCTACTTGGCATAGCTCTATGCTCAGGGTCAGCTGCAGCTATCAATCAAGTAATTGATAGAAGTGCAGATGCGGCAATGAATAGAACGGATAAAAGACCTCTGCCACAAGGGGATATAAGCCCAATTCATGCTTCTATTTTTGCACTTGTTATAGGCTTTTTAGGTGCTTTAATTCTTTATATTTATGTAAATACTTTAACAATGTATTTAACGATTGCTTCACTAATTGGGTATGCTTTTATATATACGGTCTACCTAAAAAGAGCGACGCCACAAAATATTGTAATTGGAGGATTGGCTGGTGCAGCGCCCCCACTTTTGGGCTGGACTTCTATGACTAACTCAATTGATGCCTATTCTCTTTTATTAGTTCTAATAATTTTTATTTGGACGCCTCCTCATTTTTGGGCTTTAGCAATTTACAGAAAAGATGAATATGCAAAAGAATCAATTCCAATGCTGCCAGTAACCCATGGAGTAGCCTTCACCAAACTTCAAATTGTTCTGTATACAATTATTCTATTTTTAGTCAGCCTCTTACCTTATATAGTTTTAATGTCTGGAGTGATCTATTTGATATCGGCATTGGTCCTAAGTACAGTTTTTTTATACTACTCAATTAAATTATATCTAGGAGAGGGTGATGAATATGCAATGAAAACTTTTACTTATTCCATTTATTACATTTTCTTAATCTTTATAGCCTTGCTTGCAGACCATTTTATTTTATAAACATGAAAAAAATTAACTTAAATATTTTACTCATTTTTGTCTTCATAGCTGTTGTTATGACTCTTTTTGTAAATAAACTCACAACACCAAGAATTTTAGATAAAAATGAGCTTTTAATTAACGGGCTTTTTCTTTTTGATAAGCCAAAAGAAATCTCAGAATTTGAATTTTTCTCAGGAGATGACAATTCTTTTACGAAAGATGATCTAAAAGATAAGTGGACGTTGATGTACTTTGGTTTTACAAACTGCCCTGATGAATGTCCCACAACAATGTACGAAATGTCAAAACTACTGAAAGTTCTAAAAGAAAAAAACTATCCATTGGAAGATAAGCAATGGGTTCTAGCCTCAATTGATCCAGAAAGAGATACAGCAGAGTCTATCGATAAATATGCAAAGGGGTTTTCTGAAGATTTTGTTGGGATCAGAAGTTCAAGACCAATGTTGCTTAATCTAGCAACACAACTATCTGTAAATAATGTCATGCCATCTTCAGATCATATGGATCATAGTCACTTAGACCAACATGTAAACAACATAATTCTTATCAATCCAGATGCAGATTTTGCAGGATTTTTCAGGCCGCCTTTTACAACCTCAAGACTGTCGCTTACTTATCAATCCATTACAAGCAATTAATCTATAGTAACAATTACTTTGCCTTTTGCCTTTCGGTTAGCAAGATGTGCTATAGCATTTGCCGAATCATCTAGACTGAATCTATCAGATGGAGTGGGGTCTATTTTACCACTTGAGTAAAGTTCAAACAGTTCATTAAAGTTTGCCTTATTTTCATCTGGAAACATTCCAGCCCAGGCGCCCCAAAAAACACCAACTATTTGACAACCTTTTAAAAGTGTAAGATTTAAAGGCATTTTTGGAATTTGATCAGCCCCAGCAGCAAACCCAATAACTAAATATCTTCCCTCCCATGCTATTGACCTCAAGCAGGGCTCGGCATAACTACCACCAACAGGATCATAAATAACATTTGGACCAAGGCCGCCTGTTAGCTCTTTAACTTTATTCGAAAGCTCTTTTTGCTCTTCCCTTGATAGATTTCCTGAGGGGTATATAAATGCTTCATCTGCTCCATTTGCCAGGCATATATCAATTTTTTCTTGTGTTGAGGCAGCAGCTATAACCTTGGCCCCCATGG
>CAZFYG010000013.1:0-39851 GCA_964523375.1 uncultured Gammaproteobacteria bacterium
GCTGCTTAAAATAAGGAACTAAAAGGTTCCAGTTTTGAACCAATAGCTCCACCATTCCGTTGTAGAGTTTGAATATGTATATTATTTACATATTATTTCCATATATTTGATATAGTACACATATGAAAATTGGAGTACCAAAAGAGATAAAAAATAATGAATTCCGTGTGTCATTAACACCGCATTCAGTAAAATCTCTTACAAGTAATTCACATGATGTTTTTGTTCAAAGTGGTGCTGGAGCCTCTATTGGCTTTGATGACAATCAATATATTGAAGCAGGAGCAATTATTTTAGATGCAGCTGAGGATGTTTACAAATCATCTACATTGATAGTAAAGGTTAAAGAACCAATGCCGTCAGAATTTATTTATCTTAATAAAAGTCATACACTTTTCACCTACCTTCATTTGGCTGGGGACCCAAGTCAAGCTGCAGCACTTATTGCTACTGGCGTTACGGGTATTGCTTATGAAACAGTTACATCAGAAGATGGATCTCTACCTCTACTCGCTCCCATGAGCGCTATTGCTGGTCAGTTGAGCATCGTTGTTGGTTCATACCACCTTTTAAAACCAAATGGCGGTGTAGGTACCCTTATAGGAGCATTTAAGGATGTTGAGCCAAGAGTTGTTACCGTGATTGGGGCTGGCGTTGCAGGAACAGAAGCTTTAGACCAAGCCATAGCAAGCAAAGCTTTTGTTAGGATCATTGATCTATCTGAAGTTAAGTTATCTGAGCTTCAAGCAATCTATGGTAATAATAATATTGAGTATATAGTCTCATCAGAGCATGCTGTTGCTGAGGCGCTTAAAGATTCTGATTTGGTTATTGGAGCCGTATATGTCGTTGGTAAAAAGGCTCCTAAAATTATTAAAACCGAAATGCTTAAAAGCATGAAGGCTGGCGCTGTACTTGTCGATATTTCTATTGATCAGGGAGGGTGCTTTGAATCAAGCAGACCTACAACACACGATAACCCAACTTATACCGTTGATGGTGTTATACATTATTGTGTTACAAATATGCCAGGGGCAGTTCCCCTAACTGCAACTAAAGCTCTTAATAAATCTACCCTCAAGTATGTTAAAGAACTAGCCAACAAAGGTATTAACAAAGCCTTAGAAGATAATAAACATCTTGCCAATGGATTAAATATTAGTAAAGGAGAGGTTGTTCATCCAGCAGTTAAAGAAGCACTTTCAAGCTAGAGTAAATATTAAGTTTTTAAATTTAATAAAAAAATGAAAATTCCAATTTACTATATTGATGCATTTACAGATACCCTATTTTCAGGAAATCCAGCAGCTGTAATTTTTTCAGACATCAATGATGGCGATCTAATGCAAAAAATTGCACAAGAAAATAATTTATCTGAAACGGCATTTATAAGAGAAGAATCAGGCAAGCACTTCATTAGGTGGTTTGCACCATCATGTGAAATTGATTTATGTGGTCATGCTACTCTGGCGTCAGCCTTTGTGTATTTCAATTTCATAAATAAATCAGCTGATGAGTTTACTGTTCATTCAAAAGTTAATGGGCAGCTTAAAGTTAATGTTGGTGGCGACCTTTTGTTATTGGATTTTCCTAAAGATACCCTCAGGAAAAACTCTATGCATAAAGAAATTCTTGAAGTCTTAGGAGTACCTCCAATTGAGTTATATGAGGGCAGGGACGATATACTAGCTATTTTAGATAATGAAGCTTTGGTTAGAGGCATAAAACCAGATTTTTCTTTATTAAAAAATATAAATAAAAGAGGGCTTATTGTTTCTGCTGAAGGAAGTGATTGTGATTTTGTTTCAAGATGTTTTTTTCCATCAACTGGAGTTGATGAAGACCCTGTAACAGGATCTGCTCATACAACTCTCACCCCATACTGGTCTAAAAAGCTTGGAAAAAAGAAGCTTCATGCAAAGCAATTATCTCAAAGAGGGGGAGTTCTTTATTGCGAAGAAAAAAACAGCAGAGTTGTTATTGGAGGCAAAGCAGTAAATTATCTGCAAGGTAGCATATACCTTTAAATCTTATATTTTAATTATTTGCTTTCCAAAGTTTTTACCCGTTAAAACATCTCTTAGCCCTTGCGGGGCATTTTCAAAGCCTTCAGTTATTGTCTCCCTATACTTCATTTTGCCTTGCTCCACTAAAGTAGATAGCTCAGAAGTTACATCTGCCCATTCATCAAACCATTCGGTATTAACAAAAAATCTATGCTCTGGTACTGGATTTAACTTAGCCATTTCATGAAATGGTGTTTCTGCTTTCATAATATCCGTTGAATTATACTGAGAAATATAACCACATATAGGGACTCTTGCGCCTTTATTGAGAAGAGGTGCTATTGCTTTGGTTACATCCCCACCAACATTCTCAAAATAGATATCAACACCATCAGAGCATGCGTTTTGAAGATCTGTAACAAAACTTTCAGATTTATAGTCTATACAAGCATCAAACCCTAACTCATCTTTTACATAGCTACATTTAATATCACCACCAGCAATTCCAATAACCTTAAGGCCGTATTCCTTTCCTAACTGACCAACAACTGTTCCGACGGCTCCAGAGGCTGCAGACACCACCAAGGTTTCACCTCTTTTTGGCTTACCAACATAATTCAATCCAAAATAAGCTGTTCTACCTGGCATTCCAACGGTTCCAAGATAAGATTGTAGAGGTATATTATTATTGCCAACTTTAAACAGCGACGGATCTCTATCACTTACTTTCACATATGTTTGCCATCCTTGGTGTGCACAAACTCTATCACCTACAATATATTTTGAAGAGTTGCTCTCAACAACAGTTCCAACTGTCTCACCTGTCATAGGTTCTCCAAGTTTTGCAGGATCTGCATATGACTTAGAGTCATTCATTCTTCCTCTCATATAAGGATCAATAGATAAAAAATCTACTTTTATTAAAATTTCATTCTTACCAATACTTGTAATTGATTGATTCACAAGTTTCCAACAATCATCATCCGGCATTCCATTTGGTCTTTTGTCTAAAAGCCACTGTTTGTTTTGATAATTCATTATTCTTCCTCTTTTATATTAAATTTGTTAATTTTCTAAAGTGACTCCTGCAGACTACTTTATAGACATCATTTCCGCCAAGCTGGACCTGCGAGCCTTCAGTGACAATCTGACCATCCTCGTTAAGCCTTACTACCATAGTCGCTTTTCTTGGGCACTCTGAACAAACAGTCTTAAGCTCAATAAGATTATCAGCTAAAGCAAGCAGAGCTGAGCTGCCTTCAAATAACTCTCCTCTGAAATCTGTTCTAATTCCATAGCACATAACCGGTATGTTTAATGAATCAGCAACCTCGCTTAGTTCATGAATTTGTTTTGTAGATAAGAATTGAGCCTCGTCTATTAAAATGCAATGAATAACCTCACTATTAAGCTTTTTAATATTCTCATAAAAGTTGTATTTTGAATTAACTATTATGGCTTCAGCTTCAAGACCAATCCTCGAAACAATTCTTCCTTTATTAAAATCCTCATCTTCCTTTGGAACAAACAAAAGAGTATTTAAGTTGTTTTCAAGATAATTATGATTTGATTGAAGAAGTGAAGTGGATTTACCAGCATTCATTGTTGAATAAAAATAATGAAGTTTAGCCATGTATTGAAATTTATATTGTGTAACTGCAATAATAGTCTATGAACGTTTTTCAAGAAAGAGGAATAACACATTTAGATCTTCATGGGGTAAGACATCATGAAGTTAAAGATGATGTGATAGATTTTTGTTATCAACATCAAACTGACATACCGCTCATAATAATATGTGGTAACAGCGTTAATATGATAAAGATAGTTTCCCAAACTCTGGATGATGATAATATTGAATTCTCTTCACCAAGATTTGGTATCATTAGAGTTGAAAAAATATAGGACTTTATGAATAACTTAGATATTCTGCAATTAGATAAACAATTAACATCAGAAGAGCTTCTTATTAAAGATACAGCAAAGCAGTATGCTCAAGAGTCTTTAATGCCAAGAATTTTACTTTCTAATAGAAATGAAACATTTGATAGAGATATTTATCATGAGCTTGGAGAGCTAGGTCTTCTTGGTGCAACCATAAAAGGCTATGGATGTGCAGGGGTTGGTTATGTTGCTTATGGTTTAATTGCAAGAGAAATTGAGAAGGTTGATTCAGGCTACAGATCTGCCTATAGCGTTCAAACTTCTTTGGCCATGAATGCTATATATGAATTTGGTTCAGATCATCAAAAAGATAAGTATCTTCCAAAAATGGCAAAAGGGGAGCTTCTTGGTTGTTTTGGTTTAACCGAACCAGATGCTGGCTCAGACCCTGGGTCAATGAAGTCAAATGCAAAAAAGACTGAGGATGGCTATCTCTTAAACGGATCAAAGACTTGGATAACCAATTCACCAATTGCTGATGTATTAATTATTTGGGCAAAAGATGAAGGCGGTGTTTTAAGAGGCTTTATTTTAGAAAAAGGAATGGAGGGTTTAACGACTCCAAAAATTGAGGGTAAGTTTGCTTTAAGAGCATCTATTACAGGTCAAATTTTTATGGAGGATGTTTTTGTGCCAGAAGAAAATATGCTACCAGAAGTTCAAAGCTTTAAAGGTCCTTTTTCTTGCTTGAATTATGCAAGGTATGGAATTGCATGGGGTTCACTTGGAGCTGCAGAATTTTGCTGGGAAGCAGCTTTAGAATATTCAAAAAATAGAGTTCAGTTTGGCAAGCCTCTTGCTTCCAAACAAATTGTTCAAATCAAACTTGCTAATATGCAAACAGAAATAGCTATAGGACTTCAATCAGTTTTAAGAGTTGGAAGGCTCATAGAGGAGGGGGCATTTATTCCCGAGATGATCTCACTAGTTAAACGAAATAACTGTTCAAAATCTCTCAATATTGCTCGAGTAGCAAGAGATATACATGGCGGAAACGGAATAAGTGATGAGTATCACGTCATCAGACACTGTATGAACTTAGAGGCAGTTAATACTTACGAAGGGACTGAAGATGTGCATGGCCTGATACTAGGAAAGTACCAGACCAATTTAAACGCTTTTTAATTCTTTAAATATTTATCAATAAATTCTTCTTGTATTTCTAAGTACTCCAGAGCAGCTCTTTCTTGACACCCAGTTACACAATGGCCAGCTTTTGCTTGGAACATTGCCATATACTCTTTATCTAATGACTTCAGTTTATCTATTAAGTCCTCTGCATGTCTTGGTTCCACAGTTCTATCGTTAGAACCCTGAAGTACAAGAACAGGAGCTTGTATATTCTTAACAAAATTTACTGGAGAAGATGAAAGGGCATATGCCTTGCCTTCTTCTGTGGAAATATCCCCCCATTCCAGAAGAGGTTCCTCATCCCATGATTGGCGAATACTGGCTCTATTTGCAAAATTCTCAAGAATTTGAATTTGATCAGTAACACCAATTGCATTGATGCCACATCGATATAAGTCAGGTGTAAATGTTAATCCAGCCATGGTTGCATAACCCCCGTAACTTGCTCCAACAATACAAACTCTATCTTCATCCGCATAACCATTTTCAATAGCCCAAGCCACACCGTCTGAAATATCATCTTGCATGCTTTTACCCCATTCCTGGTTTCCTAATACATAATGATTAGTTCCAAGACCAGTAGAGCCTCTAAAGTCAGGTTGAAGAATATTTACACCTCTGCTTGTAAAAAACTGTACCCATGAGTCATAACCAATATACTGTTTTGTATTTGGTCCACCATGAGGCATTATCATAAAATAATTCTTATCAGTTTTAACTTTAGTAAGAGTTAGAAGAGCAGGTATCTCAAGACCATCTCGAGCTGAATATCTAACCTCTATTGCTTTAGAAAGCTTAGATCTGTCTAACCATGGTCTGGTCTTAAATAATGACTGAACTGAACCTTTTGTTAAATCAACAAGAAAGTACTCTCCAGGTTCATGAGTTCCCCAGATTCGAGCTACCATTCTTTTTCTATCAGAGCTTGAAGATACTATGCTTACATTATGATCTGGAAACACTGACTTGACTGTTAAGTAGGCCTCTTCCGATTTTTTGTTAAAAAATATCTTTTCAGGCTGTAATGACTCGTAACTTATTGAAGAAATCTCACCAGACATTCTGTCGTTAGATGCACCACCACTAGCTTGTCTACAACTTCCAGTTAATCCTGAAACGTCATAATTTGGATCTTGGTATAATTTATCTCCAAATGTCTTAGTCTTATGGTCGTATAGATAGATAGCATTAGTATCATTTTCTTCAATCAAGACCCCACTAGGGCTAAATTTTGAGCCAGATACAACCATCTGTCCTTTATAAGTACCTATAGGAACAAAACCAGGCTCTTGGCAATTGAAAGAAAAATGCTCCACCCACTCTTTTGAATCTTTTTTATATTCATAGAGTATTCTTTCTAAGCCATGATCTAGAAGTATGCCAAGCGGATATCCATCTGTATCAGTTACCTGGCCTAGAGTTGCAACACCCCTCATATCTCCAATTGATGGACCAAATGCGATTGTTTCTTTTTTCCCGGTATACACATTAAGCTTAAAGTAATCATAGATAAACGGACGTCTTTCATTATTTAATATATAAATATGTTCAGGATCATCATTTGCTATGTCATAAACTTCACTTGAACTGCCAGCATTTCTTTCTAGAATTATTTTTTGTCTTTTTCCGTCTAGGTTCATTGCTTTTGTGACAATTTTTTTCTGACCCATTTTATAAGCAGGCCTGTACCAAATCCTATTATTATTAAGCCAACCAGCTGCGGATACTTTATCACTGTCTTTTCCTTGGCTTAATGTTTTAGTTTCACCAGTATCTAAGTTCCATAGAATCAACCCATTATCATAAGCCTCATCCTCAACGTATTTACTGTAATCCTGTTCTATATCACATACATTGTCTTTAATAGTGTTTTGTATAAGCATGTGCTTACCATCGGGGGAGATAGAAAAACTTGCCTGATTGCTCCTGCATGCAAAGTGTTCTAAAGGAGTTGAGTCATCAAAGGCTAAAATATTTTGATTCATTAATCCGAAAGAAAATAATAATGTAAGTATAGAGAAATTAAATTTTGACATATTGTTTTTAAACATAAAAAAGTTAATAAATTGTTGAACATTATGATTTTATTATTTCCTGATAAGATGTCAAGTCTTGTTTACATTCTCAATTAAAGAATTTTAAGTTGCTAATTATCAAGTCATTTATAAGTTCTAGTTAATATTCAAATTACCCTTTGCTTATTATTAATAAAGTGTTGCAATTTGAGCGCAAGAACAGCAGAATAGGGTGTTTAACTAATTTTACGAGGGGATTCGTATGAAAAATTTATATTTATTAATGGCTTTTGCCTTTATTATTACGCCGTTTGCTTTTGCAGATAACCCAGGTGTAGAGGATGAAGTTGTAAGTCCGGTTGTTCAGGAAGCAGTTCCTGCAGCAGAAGAGGAAGAGGTTGTTACTGAAGAAACAACTTCCACTACTTCTAGCGATGTGGATGATGAAGTTGTAAGTCTTGAAAAGGTTATTGTTACTGGATCAAGAATTAAAAGGACTCAAACAGAAGGTGCTTTACCAGTTTTAGTTATTACTAAAGAAGACATAAGTAATTCTGGTTTCAGAAATGTTACTGAAGCTCTTCAAGCTATTCCTTCTGCCAACCAATATACACAGAACGAATCTCTAACAAATAACTTTACCCCAAATGCTAATGAGCTTGACTTAAGAAACTTAGGGCCTGGTAGAGTGTTGTACCTTATTAACGGAAGAAGAACAGCTGATTACCCAGTACCTTATAACAATGCTGGTAACATTGTGAATATAGGAACAGTTCCTTCAGGTCTAGTTGAAAGAATTGAAGTTTTATCTCAAGGTGCTTCTGCTATTTATGGATCAGATGCTGTTTCTGGTGTTGTTAATGTTATTACTGTTAAAGGTAGAGAAACTAGCAACTTAGAAATCTATGCTTCTGAGACAGAGCATGGTGGAGATAATATTGTTCAAGCTACTTTTACAACTGGTGGATTCTTTGGGAATTCTAGTTGGACATTAGGTATTGATGGAACAATGGTTGATCCTATGTATTATGCAGATAGAGAGGGTTTTGACTCTTTTGTGTATGATGCAGCATATGGCCAAAGCTATACTAACCCAAGAGCTGGTTTACTTTGGTATACAGGTTCAGACGGCCTAGGGCCAAGAGCTTATTATGGTTCAGAAGAATTTGGAATCCCTTGTTCAACAATTTCTCCTGACTTCTTTGATTTTGATAAGCAGGATCCTGAATTTAAATATACTGGATCATACCCAGGACATTATTGTGGTCATGACTATGGTGGAGATCGATTTGGTGGAACATCATCATCTATAGTTAATGAAAGAGAAGATCTATCAATCATGGCTTCTTTTACTCATACTTTTGACAATGGGATTAACTTTGATGCTAGATACTACAACTATCATGATGAGGCTTATTACAGATCAAGCGTTAACAGATATTTATTTATGTCTGGTGGTATCTTAGATCCACAAAGAATTGGTGAACTAACATCAACTTCAACAGACCCAGTCAATAATGTTCCTTTAGCAAGCGCTTCATGGACAGTTCCTTATTTTGTAAGATATTTCTCTGCTAACAATGCACCAAATGCAGAAGCTAGATCAGATATTGAAGAAGATATGAGTGATATGTTCCTTGGTCTTTCAGGTACAACTAATCAAGGTTGGGAATGGTCAGTAGGCTGGAACTCAACTGAATATACTTATGCAACTTCAGATCAAACATTTACAGATAAAATGTATGACTATTTTGCAGGTGTTGGAGCAACAGATGCTGATGGTAATCTTTTAAGAGGTTCATACAGAGCTTATACATCTCCATACAACCCAGCAGATTACGGTTTTGATAACTATGATGATTTTGCTGCAAACTTTGGTCTTTCAAGAGATCCAGTATGTGGATGGCAGAATCAGTTCGGCAGAAGCTCATGTTTCTTAGCTGATAGATTATTCGGTGAAGTAACCAACGAAATGCTTGGTTCATGGTTAGCCGATGATTCTCAGCTAGCTGACTCAAATCAAACAACGGTTGATTTCCAACTCTCAGGTGAATTTGAACTAATGGATAAATTTGTTGGTTTTGCTGTTACAGCAGAACATCAATCACAAAATTACTCACTAACTCCAGCTCCTGGTAGATTAGATAACGATGATGATCCTGATGCGATTGTATTTATACAAGGATCTGCTATCAATGGTGGTGGTAAAAGAGAAAGAACATCTCTAGGTCTAGAACTTGCTTCTCAAGTTACTGATAAGTTAGAGGTAAACGTAGCTTCAAGATATGATGGCTATGACGATGCTTCTTCTAATGTTGGATCAAGAAGATCTAATATGTTTAGTTTTGCATACAGACCAAATGATGACGTTTTAGTTAGAGGCTCAATCTCAGAGTCATTTAGAGCACCTGACATGAACTACCTTTTCCAAGAGGCAAGTTCAGGTTTCTATAATGGTTTCCAAGACTATGTTGCTTGTTATGCATATTACGTAAGTGATCCTGCTACATATAACTATACAGACTATAGAGACTGTGAAGTTGGATCTGGCAGTGTTAAAGCTAACCTATCTGGAAACACACAGCTCGAAGAAGAAGAGGGAGAAAATTTCCAACTTGGTTTGGTTTGGAATATTACTGAAAACCTAGACTTCACTATAGATCTATATGAAGTTATGTTGGAAAGAGCAGTTACAAGAGAAAGCCCTTATACAATTAACTATGCTGAAGGAAAATGTACTTATGGAGACGCTTTCCAAGAATTTATGAGAGATGAGTTTCCTGATAGAAATTGTGAAGATGTTTATTCACAGATTATCCGTGGAGATACCACTGATCCAATTAGTGGAGATCTTCTGCCAATAGGGTCTTTTGAAGAAGTATTCCCTAGATACTCTAACCAATCATACTTAAATTATGAAGGTGCAGATTGGAGCATGAATTACAGGTATGAAACGCTAAATGCAGGTGATTTTTACTTTGCAGTTTCATCATCTCATATTCTAAAAAGTGCTTCTAAGTTTGATGATTACTCAGATGAAGAAGATGCATTAGATGCATATTTATATGAACCAAGATCTCAGCAAAATGCAAGCGTGAGATGGGTCTATGAAGATTGGTCAGTAAGCTTATTTGCAGATAGAACAGGTCACATGGAAGCATATAACGGAACTAAAACAGATCCGCATATCATCATGAATCTATCTACAAACTACAGATATAGCCCTGACTTAAGTTTTTACCTTAGTGTGAGAAACCTAGAAGATAAGATGCCACAAAAAGATGCAGCTTATGGTTTCCCTTACTATAACCAGAACTATTTCAGTGCATTTGGTAGATATATCACTGTTGGTGGTAGCTACACTTTCTAAGTAAATAGAATATTAAGAAGAGCCCTTTATGGGCTCTTTTTTTTGGGATGAAATATAACTATTTTATATATATAATACCGCTATGAAAAATCTAATTATCCTTCTCCTTTCATTTCCTTTAATCTCTCAAGAGATAGTAAATGAAACAATTAAAACTCAAGTTGGTTCCAGCCAAGCATCTGCAGAATTGCAAATTCAAATTGATGAATTAGATGTTGAATCAAAAAAAATATATTTTGAATATAAAGATACGTTAAATGAATATAACTCCTTAAAGAGTTATGACGATCAGCTTTCGCAGATCATAGATGCTCAAGTCAGTGAAATGAAGAATATTAATGAGCAGATAGATTCACTTGATGATGTAAATATAGATATTTTGCCATTACTAAAAAGAATGGTTGATGCTCTTGAAAAATTTATCTCTATAGATATTCCTTTTCTTGTTGAAGAAAGAGAAGAAAGAGTTGCTGATCTTGATGCGTTAATAGTTAGAGCAGATATAACAACTGCTGAAAAATTTAGAAAAATTTTTGAAGCATATCAATTAGAGGCTGAGTTTGGTAAAACAATTGAAGCTTACCAAGGATATCTAAATTTAGATGGCTCTGAGCTTGCTGTTGACTATTTTAGGCTTGGAAGATTGGGCCTCTTTTATAGAACTCCTGATGGTAAGGACACTGGGTACTGGGATGCCTCTATTAAAGACTGGAACCACGAAGGCTCTTCTTTAGATAGCAAACTTAAATCAGCACTTGATATTGCTAACAGACAATCACCTCCTAACTTTATATCACTTCCACTCAAACCAATAGCACAATGAAAAAAATATTAAATACAGTCCTTCTTGCATTTTTAATTAGCTTCAACTTATCTGCTCAAGATGTAGTAGAGCTAACTGATGATGAGATACGCAATATAGAAATTAATGAACTGCTTGAATTGGTAAAAACTAATAAAAGTATATTTCTTAATGAAGACAATAAAAGATTAAATTCATTTATAACAAAAGTGTCTGATAGACAGGCTTTGTTAGATGATGCGAAAACAAAACTAGCAAACGAAATCGATAGAAACATTAATTTAGAAGCATCTTTTGAGCAGAATGAAAAAACACTTGCTGAATTAGAAGAAAAGTTAGAAATTAAAGTTGGTGTTTTGGGTGAGTTATTTGGTGTTACAAGGCAATATGCAGGCGAGCTTTTAGCAGCATCTGAAAATTCTGTAGTTTTTTACGAATTTCCAAATAGACCAGAAGTACTTAAAGACATTGGCCAAGAAAAAGTCCATAACCTTGATCAACTTGAGAATCTTTGGATATCTTATTTTGATGAAATAGTTGCCGGCAGTGAGATTAAAAATTTTGAAGCAACTATAACAGCTCCAAATGGAGAAAATATTGTTGGTGAAGTGACGAGATATGGATTGTTTTCTGCTTCTTACGATGGAAAATTTGTTAAACCAGTTTCTTCATTAAATTCTTTCCAACTTTTAGCTAAACAGCCCGAGAACACTTTTACAAAGACTCTATCAAAGCATAAGCGAGCAGATGAATATACCAATGTATCTATAGACCCTACAAGAGGCTTTTTATTATCTTTATATTTAGATAAAGCAAATTGGTTTGAGCGTATTGCTCAAGGTAAATCTATTGGGTTTGTAATAATATTTATAGGTTTTATTGGGCTAGCATTTAGCATCTTTAAGATTACAAAACTTAGGGAGTATTCTAATGAGGTCCTTAATGACAAAACTGATAATATTCCTTCCAAAATGGAGTCATTAATTAAGGATGGTGCTTCTCGAGAATCCAAGGAGAATATTATTGATGAGTTTATTATCAACTATTCAAGCAAAATAGAATGGGGTAATAATTGGGTTAAGTTCTTTGCTGCAGTAGCTCCACTTCTTGGCCTTCTTGGTACAGTTATAGGTATGATTGAAACATTTCAAGCTATCACGCTATTTGGTACTGGTGATCCCAAGCAAATGGCTGGAGGTATCTCACAAGCCCTAGTGACTACTATGCTTGGATTGATAGTTGCCGCACCTCTTTTAGGGATGTACACATACCTTTCTGAAAAAACTGAATCCATTGTTCAGGTGCTAGAAGAAAAGGCTTCTTACATTTTATCAAAGGATTAATAAGTGTTTTTAAATGAGCTAATAATTAAGGGTGGGCCGGTACTATACCTACTATTCTTTTTAACATTAATTATATTTACAGTTCTTATCAATAAATACTATTTTGTATTTTTTGATAAAAATAACTGGTATGAAGATAAGCTCGACCACTTTTATGCAGAGTTTCCGCCATCAGGTATGAAACTTTACAATGTAGAAAAAACTTTTTTATCTGAGTTTAGAAGAGACTCGCTAGCAAATATTAAGCTTTTAGATGGCTTGATAGGAATGTGCCCAATGATAGGTTTGCTTGGAACTGTATATGGAATGATAGAGGTATTTGAGGTGCTCTCCTTTTTAGGAACTGGAAATCCAAGAGCTATGTCCTCTGGTGTTGCAAAGGCAACAATACCTACAATGGCAAGCATGGTCATAACATTATTTGGTTTATATTTTAGACAAGATTTAACACAAAGAATAAACAAAGCCACGGAACAAATGCAACTATTGATTAAACAAAAAGGATATTCACATTGAGAAGAAAGAATAGAAAAAAGGTAGAAGACTCAGCATTAGACTTAACTCCAATGATGGATATAGTTTTTATAATGCTAATTTTCTTCATTGTTACAACATCTTTTGTAAAAGAGACTGGGGTGGACATTAATAGGCCAAATGCAGAAACTGCAGAAAGAGACGAAAAAGGTAATATTCTTGTAGCTATAACCTCCAACAATGAGATATGGATTGACAAGAGACGAGTTGATTTAAAAGCTGTTAGGGCAAATATAGAAAGATTAAAAATAGAGTACCCTGGTGGATCTGTAATCATCCAGGCTGATAAAGAATCACGTTCGGGTTTGTTGGTTGAAGCTATGGATCAAATAAGACTTGCAGGAGTACAAAATATCTCAATAGCTGCAAAAAATGATAATTAATACAAAAAAAATACTAAGATTTATTATTGCACTGTCAGTAACATTTGCTATTTTTTTTATAATCCAAGCTTTAATCTCTCAAGCTTCTGAGCTTAATAAAAGCAAAAAAGCTCCAAACTTTATTGAGTTTATTCGAATAAAGCAAGATGATTCATTACAAGAAAGAAAAAGAACAATACCCGATAAACCGCCTACACCAAAAAGACCTCCTCAGCCACAGGTTGAGTTAGATGTTTCAAAACCACCTCCCACTGCTAATTTAGATTTTGATATGCCTGACTTCTCCTTGCCAACAGATTTCTCAGGAGCCTTTATGGGTAATCTTGAATCTATGGGAACAGGTACTAGTCAGCTTATTCCTATTGTAAAGGTGGCCCCAAGATGCCCAAGAGAGGCTCAAATCTCTGGTATAGATGGATCTGTTACTTTGGTGTTAAATGTTAATTCGAATGGAAGGGTGAGTTCAATCCAAGTAAAATCTGCAAAACCGACAAGGGTATTTAACTCAGAGGCAATAAAAGCTGTTAAAAGGTGGCAATTTAAACCTAAAACAATAGACGGTATTGCTGTTGATCAAAAGGGCGAATTACTAGTGGAGTTTAGCTGTAATGTTTAAATCAATTTTCACAATTTTACTATTACTATCTTTTTCTTATCCAGTCTTTTCTTTGGATGATGCTATAAGTCAAAGAACCTATGAGTATTTAAAAAGGGTTAATGAGTACATTGACGAAGAGAACTGGGAGAGAGCAAAAAAAGAATTAGATACATTTGAAAGGTATTATCAATCAGACCAAAGTTACGAGCGAGCATTGATGCAGCAGCTTTATGGAAATTTCTATGCAATTCAAGGTAAATATTCTGAGGCTATTGGCAAGTATGAGAATGCTCTTAAATTTAAAAAAATGCCATTAATTACTGGATTTCAAGTGCGCAAAAATCTTTCACAATGTTATTTTCAAACATCTGATTACAAAAATACGATTAGAGTGTTGGAAGACTATAAAGCTATTGCTGAAAAAAGGCTTCAAATTTTTCAGCCTTTAAATGCGATCATGCTTGGTATCTCATATTACCAGGAAGGCGATCTTCTCCCAGCATATGAAAATATATCATTTGCAAACGCATCATCAACAAAATATAAAGAGGATTGGCTTGGGTATGAGTTTGGTGTTGCGATTGAGCTTGAGATGTTTGATGAGGCTAAAGAAGTAGCCCAACTCCTCGTCTTCATAAATCCTGATAAAAAGGAATATTGGAAGCAATTATCTGGTTTATATTTTGCATTAGAATCTGATGACGAGTCTCTAGCTGGCTTTGAGCTTGCCTACGAAAGAAACACTCTTACAAAGGAAAAAGAGTACGTTGATTTGGCTAAATACTATTTATATAAAACTCTTCCTCAAAAAGCAGTAAAAGTCCTTGAATCTGGTATTAAGTTTGGAATAGTTGAAAAAACAAAAGAAAATTATGATCTTTTAGCTGACTCTTATTTCCTCCTTAAAGATAGGGTTATTGGTATTGAATACCTAATAAAATCTCTTGGTATTGATAATGATCCAGATACTGCGTTTAAGATAGGTAGATTTGCATTTGAAGAGGAGAATTGGGATCTAGCATATGCATATCTCAAAAGAGCTAAAGATTTAAAATACAAGAAGACACCTGGAAGGCTGGATTTACTAATGGGTATTTGTAAATACGAAAGCAATGATTACAAAACAGCATCTAAGTTATTTAATAATGCCTTAGATTTTGAAGCTACAAAAACCTCTGCTGAGGGTTGGTTGCTTTATCTTGAAAACCTTCAAGCCAGTTAAACTTTTTTAACATTTTTCTGTCAAATATTTATGATAATTCAAACAAAAGATATTAAGCGATCATTTATTATGGGGAGCACTACTGTTGAAGCACTAAAAGGTATTAATTTTAACGTTGAGAAGGGTGAATTTATTGCAATAATGGGCCCTTCTGGTTCAGGAAAAACTACATTAATGAATATTATCGGTTGTTTAGACACACCCACTTCAGGCCAGTACTTGCTTAACAATAAGCTTGTTAATAATCTAGATGAAGACGAACTTGCTCTTATAAGAAATAAGGAAATTGGTTTCGTTTTCCAATCTTTCCACCTTCTTGCTAAAAACTCGGCACTAGATAATGTTTTGCTTCCTCTTAAATATGCAGGTAAAGGCAAAGAAGAGTCGTTGCAAAGAGCCACAGAGGTCCTTCAGGCTGTTGGTTTAGATGACAGAATGCATCATGGCCCATCAGAGCTTTCAGGTGGTCAGCAGCAAAGAGTTGCTATAGCAAGAGCTCTTGTAAATAAACCAAGTATTATCTTCGCTGACGAGCCCACAGGCAACCTTGATAGCAAAACAGAAGCAGATGTAATGAATCTTTTTAAAAAACTAAATAGCGAAGGCCAAACAATAATTTTAATAACCCACGAACAAGAGATTGCTGATCAATGCAAGAGGGTGATTAAAATTAGAGATGGTCTTATTGAGTCTGATAGAATTAACTAACAAAGGGTATTTATGAAAAAACTAAATAAAAAACAATTAACAATCCTAGGCATTATTGCAATAGTAATTATATATTTTACTTTTTCATCTGACGATGAACCAAAGCAAGACGAAGCTCTAGCAAATTTTTATAAAAAAGATGAGGTCTCTCCAAAAAAATTATTTGTTTCAATTGAAGCATCTGGTTTGATAGAAGCCATATCATCTGTTGAAATTAAGTCAAAAGCCTCAGGTGAGATTCTTTTTTTAGGTGCAGAGGTTGGTGATTTTATAGAAAAAGGTTCAATGCTTTCACAAATCGATCAAAGAACACCAAAAAACATACTAGATCAGTCAAAATCAGACCTTACAGCATCCAATGTAAGACTTGAGAATGCAGAAGCTCAATTTATAAGAGGCAAGCAGTTACATGATAAAGGAAGTATTTCTGATAAAGATTTTGAGGATATACAAGAGGGCTTTGCTCAAGCTAAATCTACTCTTGTAAGAACTCAGGTTACTTATGAAAACGCAAAAATTGCATTAGATGATACTATCGTCAGATCACCAGTATCAGGCACAGTTATATCAAGACCCGTAGAGGTTGGACAAGTTATTTCATCACCAACCCAAGCAGTGGGAGGCGGTACTGTCTTAATGACTATGGCTGATCTTTCAAAGGTCAGGGTGAGAGCTCTTGTTGATGAGATTGATGTAGGAAAGGTATCCATTGGTCAAAAAGTCTCAATAAAAGTTGCTGCATACAGAGACAAGGAATTTTTTGGCACTGTTTCAAAAATTGAGCCTAAAGCACGTGTTGAGCAAAATGTTACAACGTTCCCTGTTTTAATTGATATAGATAATAAAGATAATTTGTTACTCCTTGGAATGAATACTGACGTAGTCATAGATGTATTAAATAAAGAAGTTGCATTAAGTACACCATCCATGTCTTTACGTACACGAAAAGATATTTATTCAGCAGCCTCAATAATTAATATACCAACAGAAAATATTGATAAATTTCTTGTCGATAAAGTTTCTGGCGAGAATTTTAATAAATTTATCGTAATTAAAGACTCACTCAATGGACCCTTGCTTACATGGGTAGAGATTGGTGTCTCGGACTTGGCTAATGTAGAAATTTTAGATGGCCTTAACCCGGGTGACACTATTTATATAATGCCAAGTAAAAGTCTTTTTGATTATCAAAAAAGATTTAAAGAACGTGTAAATGCCTCATTTAGCTTTGGTTAATTTACATGCTTGCTAAAATAAAACAGTTAATATCGCCATTTATGATAGATTTATCTTTATTTACAGAAGCCCTTAAATCAGCATCATCATCGATAAGATCGAATAAAATACGTTCATTTTTGACTGCCTTGGCTATCATTATTGGTACCGCAGCTGTTATCGCAATAATTGGTCTTGGTTCTAGCGCCTCAAAATCATTAGATGAAAAAATTGATGATCTTGGAGGAAGAACATTGTATGTTGGCCCAAGTCAAAGAAAAAGAGGAGCTGTAACCCAGGGCTTGAATCCATTAGTTTTAAAAGATGCTGCGGCATTAAATAAAGATCTTGAACACAATTGGAAGATTTCTCCAACAATGACGGGTTCTAGGCAAATCAAATTTAACACAGCTAATATTAGCGGAAGAGTTGGGGGATATTTGCCAATACATTTCAATGTTAGGGGTTATGACCTGGGTATCGGGCGATTGTTTAATGAGGAAGATAATTTAGCCAGAAGAAAGGTTGTCGTAGTAGGATCAAAAGTCCCTCAAGAACTTCAAACAAGACCTGATGCATTATTGGGCAAACAAATAACAATTGCAGGTGTGTCATATGAGGTCATAGGTGTATTAAAAGAAGAAGGATCAACAGGATGGCAAAGTCCTGACGAAGAACTTTATGTCCCCATATTAACAGCCGCACAAAGAATTTTTGGAAGAGTTAGAGTTGATTCTATTAATGTTGGTATTGCCAATGACGCAAATATAGAACAAGTGATGATGTCTATTGAAAGGATATTAAGACAGCAACATGATATTGGTCCAGGGCAAGATAATGATTTTAGAATTGCAGATTATAGCCAGTTCTCCGATTTAAGAAGAGATGCTACAAATATTTTTACTTTTTTAATTGCAGGTATTGCTGCTATTAGTTTATTGGTTGGAGGAATAGGCGTTATGAACATCATGCTTGTTTCTGTTACTGAAAGAACAAGAGAGATAGGTTTAAGGAAGGCACTTGGAGCATCTAGGAATATTATTATGCTGCAGTTTATTGTTGAAGCTATTCTTCTTTGCGGAATAGGAGGAATTATAGGAGTGCTTATTGGAACTTCATTACTAGCCCTTCTGACCTCTATCTTTAGCTGGCCTTTTGAGATGCCTTTAGTTGCTATAATTGGATCAATTTCTTTCTCTGCCTTGGTAGGGTTATTTTTTGGGATATGGCCAGCAAATAAAGCAGCTAAACTTGACCCGGTGATAGCATTAAGGCATGAATAAACTGAAAGTTATTCAAATTTTGCCTGAATTAAATATTGGTGGTGTTGAAAGAGGCACCAAAGATTTCTCAAAAACTCTTGTAGAAAAAGGTCACGATTCCATTGTTATATCAAATGGTGGTATTTTTGAAACTGATATTGTTTCTAACGGAGGTATCCACATAAACCTTCCTGTTCATAAGAAAAATCCATTATCCCTTTTCTTAGCTTTCAAGCTTGCAAAAATTTATGAGGAGCATCAACCTGATATTGTTCATGTTAGGTCTAGAATGCCAGCGTGGATAAACTTCCTTGCATTTAAAAAATTGAAAAAGAAGCCGGTGCTTATATCTACCTTTCATGGGCTATACAGCACTCCGATATATAGCCAAGTCATGGCCAAAGTTGACCATATTATAGCAATTAGTAAAGTGGTTAGAGACTATATCGTTGAGACTTATAATGTTGATAATTCAAAAATTACAATTATTCCTCGAGGTTGTGACCCTAAGGTATTTAATATGGGTAGTCCTAACTCCGAATGGTTAGAAGATTGGCATAATGAATTTCCACAAACCAAGAATAAAATTATACTAACTTTACCTACAAGAATTTCACAGTGGAAGGGTGTTGACAGCTTTATTGAACTTATTGCTTCATTAAATGACATGAATTTTCATGCTCTTGTTGTTGGCCCTACATCAAGAAAAAAGAAGAGATATTTATCTGAATTAAAAGATAAAGTTGATGAAAAGGGTATTAACAACTTTATTACTTTCACAGGCTCCAGAAATGATATTTCTAATATCTATAAAATATCAGATATTGTCTATAACCTTTCAATCAAACCTGAGCCTTTTGGGAGAACCACTATAGAGGCCTTGTCTTCAGGTGCAAAAGTTATTGGCTGGAATCATGGTGGCACTAAAGAGATTCTTGAAGAGCTTTTTCCTCATGGCTTAGTTGATTTAAATGATATCGACTCTTTAAAGTCTAGAACGATTGAGGTATCAAGCAAGAATTTCCAATCACCAAAACCCAATACATTTCTTTCAGAGAGGATGACAGATTCAACAATTTCTCTGTATCAGGAACTTATCAATAAATCTTTATAAATTTGATCAATTTGCTCTGCTTTTTCCTCAACAGAGTACTCACACTGCACATACTCATATATTGATGATTGATCAAAAATATTTATTTTATCTACATAGGTTTCTAGAAGCCTAGTAAGAGAGTTAAGATCATCAGGCTTAGCCAGAAACTCATTAGGCAGTATATCGCTCATATGGCCTACATCTGTTGATAGAACTGGGACCTCATTTTTGAGAGCCTCAAGAGCAACCCTAGGACCGCCTTCATTTCGAGATGATACTAATAAGACCGAAGCTTTTTTATAAAATTTGACCAATTCATCCTGACTAATCTCGTTAATAATTTTAATTTTACTTTCTAATTTATAGTTGTATATCAATGATTTAAGTTCTTTATATTCTTTACCAGATCCAATAATTACAAGGTTTGAGTTAATGTTTCGCCACCCTTTGATAAGAAGATCAAAACCTTTAACTTTCTCCAATCTTCCAACAGACAGAGCATATTCATTTGTTTTGATGTCAGAATTACCATTCATCATTGGCGACCACCAATTTGAAACTACTTTTGATTGAACATTTAAGTTAGCAACTACTTTTGAAGAAACTCCTATTACTAAATCAGCCTTTTCGTATGCATTTAAGTTTTTCTTTATGCCATGAATTGTTGATACATGCTTAAAAGAAGTGAAATATTTTACTATGTTTATAATTTGTGTTGTTTTTGTACCGTGCGAATGCACTATATCTGGATTAATATTTTTAATTAATAAAGATAGTTTTACAATGTTATATATTGATCTTCTTCCAAAGTTTTTTACTTCTTTAGTGTCTAGATGCTTGTCAAATTTTCCAATAATATTTGATGAAACTATTAGGCTAATATTTGATTTATTTTTTTGGACACTTGCTAGCTCATTAACATGCTGCTCGATACCTGCAAAAGAGTTACTCATTACTATATGCAGGACATTCATCGTATATTGAGCTTATTTAAGATTGTATATGCTAATTTTTCAACTTCACGCATTACATCCAAGTGTTTATTTTGAGGTCGCAATTTTAGATTAAAAAGACCATCTGCCATTAAAGTTTTATCTAGACAGCCAATCCTTCTTTCATTTATTAATGCATTTATATTCTTTACTATCTTGTTTGAATTTTTAGCCTCCATATCAAATACAAAACTTTGTCCTGAAGATGATAGGCTCTCATAAACCATATTAACACTGTCCTTTGTTATAACTCTTATTGAGGCATTATGGAGAATATCTTGATATTGATTTTTAATATCATTGCTATGCACATCTTCAAAAATAATATTTTTAAAACTACTTAACAAATTTTTAATTTTATTATTCATAGAGCTTGGGGTTCTTCTCGAATTGAATATATGCCACATTTTATAGGGGTGGATTGATGCCAAGAAACAAACTTGCTCCAAAATATAATCTTCATCAAACTCATAATATTTATTCATGCCCCCTATAGAAAACATGCCTATTGATTCCTCAGTTGGCCCATCATAAATTTTCGATAAAGAACCCTCAAAAAAAATGGATTTATGCTTGTTTATTCTTTTATGCGAATCATGGGTAGGGACACAAATGTAATCAAACGATTTTCTCATAATTATATTTGGGCATAATATAGAAATTGTTTTAGCCTTTTTAAATCTTCTTTTAAGATTGATTATTTTTAAATGGGTGTCACTACCAGCCCCAATAATTAAATCAAAATCAATATTCTCAATACCATCTATATCTTTGCTTAATAGGCCAAATGTTATCAACTCGAGAATTTGATTCAATACTGTACTTGCCCTAATCTCTGTTATATCAATATGTTGGGTGCTGCTTATCTCTTCCAGCAAAGCACCCACCTGCTTTTCATGGCCCAGCTTTCCATCTTTAACCCATAAAATGTTCATAAATTAATACGTTTTTGTAATTAACACTTTGTTATAATACCGATATGTCTGATTATAAATCTATTTTTCTTTCTGATATTCACCTAGGATCAAAAGGGTGTCAGTCAGATTTTTTGAATAATTTCCTTAATAATCATTCTTGCGATAATCTTTTTTTAGTTGGAGATATTATCGACTGTTGGAGGCTTAAGTCAAAGTTATATTGGCCTCAATCTCATAGCGATGTTTTTAATAATTTTTTAAATAAATCAAAAGAGGGCACAAAGGTTTTTTATATTACAGGAAACCATGATGACTTCTTGAGACTTTACCAACCACTTGAGCTTGGTAACATAGAACTTAAAGAGGAGCATTCATACACAACTGTAAGGGGAAAAAAGCTTTTAATTATTCATGGCGATCAATTTGATGTTGTAACTAGATATGGAAAAAGGCTATCTATTCTTGGGGATAAAATATACACACTTCTTCTTAAAATAAACATTGTTCTAAATTTTTTCAGATCAAGACTCGGCTTTGGCTATTGGTCCTTGGCAAAATATCTAAAAGATAAGGCAAAAAAGAAAGTAAATAAAATGTCAGATTATGAGGAGTCTTTATCAAATGAGTGCAAAAGGCGTAATTTTGATGGTCTTGTTTGCGGTCATATTCATAAAGCTGCAATTACTACAATTAATGGCGTTTCCTATCATAATTGTGGTGACTGGGTTGAATCATGCACTGCTTTGGTTGAAACAAATGCTGGTGAGTTTAAGATTATTGACTGGGGGATGATTGAAAGAGCTGATATGAAACTCATATCTAATGGCTAGCCTTTAATTACAAATCATGAATAAAAGTATTGAAAATTCAGCCATAGCATTAATATCGCAATATGGAGAGGAAGCTGAAACTATTGCCATGCTGAGAGCTGCTGAATACGCCGCCTCTATGGATACCGAAAACTGGCTTCATTGGGAGCAAATTATAAAAACTATTAATAATATTAATCTTAATCCTTCGCTAGATGGTTAATATTCTTACAACCTCTTATAGATAAATGAATACCGCCCTTAAAATTAAAACTCTTTGTTGTAATTCAATTAACATAGACTCTATTGACGTCATTAACGAAAGCCATCTTCACAATACTTCATTGAACTCTGAAACTCATTTTAAACTTATAATTGTTGCCGATGATTTTGTTGGATTAAAGCTAATCGAGCGACATAAAGAGGTGCATAAAGTTTTAGCAGGCCTTTTAGATAATATTCATGCCTTGTCAATGCATCTATTCACAAGTGAGGAATTTAAAAATAATAAATCAGACCTTGAATCTCCTCAATGCGTAAATAAAAAATGAAAAAGTACTTAAATATAATTAATAACTACCACAAACATATTCTTTTATTGTTAGGTTTGCTGATGTTAGCAAGCTCCTATGGCATAAATAATTTTAAACTTGATGCATCTTCTGATGCTCTCGTTATTGAGGGTGATCAAGCGCTAAAAACCTATAGAAGTATTGAGAAAGAATTTGGTAGCTCAGACTTTCTTATAGTTGTATTTGAGCCATATGGTGAAATTTTCTCGAGCGAAATTATAGAATTAATTAAGAAGCTTGATAAAGAGCTTGGAGAGGTTGATAGAGTTGAGTCTGTTTTATCAATTATAGATGCTCCTGTTTTCTTTCAACCAAGAGTCCCTTTGGTTGATGTATCAGATAATTTAAAAGATCTTGATAATCCGGATATTAATCTTGCTTTGGCAAAAGATGAATTTTTAAACAACCCCATATATCAAAGTCTTATTATCAGCAAAGATGGAAATACAACCGCCATACAGATAAATATTAAAGCTAATGAAAATTACAATAATCTTATTGAAAGAAGATATGAAGCGCTTGAATTAAATGATGAAGAGTTGGTTGTGGCTTTGAGTTCCGAGATCTCTAAATTTAATGATGAGATTTCAAATCAAAATGTTGAAACCATAAAATCTATAAGAGATGTAATATCTTCATATAAAGACTATGGAACGATATATCTTGGTGGCCCATCAATGATTGCTACAGATATGATGTCATTCATTCAAGATGATTTAGTTGTTTTTGGTCTTGGAGTCGCAATTGTTTTTGCTCTCATGCTTTACTTATTTTTTGGAAATATTTGGTTTGTCATTTTGCCATTAACCAATGCTTTTCTTGCAACATTCTCCACAGCAGCATTTCTTGGTTTTATGGACTGGAAAATAAGCGTCGTATCATCGAACTTTATAGCACTTTTATTAATATTAACTATTTCACTCACAGTTCATGTTCTAGTTAAATTTAATGAATTGATGGAAGGCATTCCTTCTAGAAAAGAAAGATTGAATGAAACATTAAGGCAAATCATAGCCCCATGTTTTTTTGCAGCGTTTACAACGGGAATAGCTTTTATGTCCTTGCTTTCTGGTGATTTAAAGCCCGTAATAGAATTTGGAAAGATGATGTCTGTAGGGATACTTTTTGCTTTCGTCACAACATTTACTTTTATACCCAGCGCCTTAATTTTAATTAAAAATATTGAAACAAAGGATATTTTACAACTTCATAAGATTACAGATATTCTTTATAACTTTTCTAAACATAATACTTTAATTATTTTTTTAATATCCCTTATAGCCACATGCTTGCTTATTCTAGGGTCGTCCAAATTAGAGGTTGAAAATAAATTTATAGATTATTTTGATAGCTCAACTGAAATTTATCAGGGTATGTTAAAGATAGACACAGACCTAGGAGGAACAGCTACTTTAGATATTATAATCTCTGAACCATCTGATAATTTTACTGATGAGGGCGAGGAAGATGACCTTTTTATTGACGATCTATTTGAAGATGATTCTTCTAAGGCATCAGGATATTGGTGGAATATCTATAGTTTATCTAAACTTGAAGAGATACACGATTATTTAAGTGCTAAAGATCAGATAGGTAAGGTTTTGAGTGTCGCAAGCGGCATTAAGCTTGCTAGGGAGATAAATGAAGGGGAAGACCTTAATGATCTTGAATTAGCATTGTTGAGATCAGTCCTTCCAGAAGATATTAAAGATACATTGTTATATTCATACATAAATGAAGATGATTCGGTTGTGAGGATTTCAACAAGAGTTGTTGAAACTGCTCCAGGATTGAATAGAAATAATCTGATTAAAGAAATTAGGTATGATTTAGTTGAGAATTTTAATTTAGACGAAGATCAATTTGAAATTACCGGCCTAGCAGTTCTTTACAATAATATGCTGCAATCATTATTTGCAGCTCAAATTGGTTCCATATCTATTGTATTTGCGGTAATTGCTTTAATGTTCTTGCTAATATTTAAAAGTTTTAAAGCCATGGTAATTGGTCTTGTTCCAAATATTTTTGTTGCTTTGTCTGTGGTAGGGGTATTGGGCCTCCTTGGTCTTCCTCTAGATATAATGACAATCACTGTTGCGGCTATAAGCGTAGGTATGGCCGTAGATAACACTATTCACTACATGTATAGATATAAAAAAGAGATGAAGCAAACAAATGACCCTATAATGTCAATGAAAAATTCCCACATAAATGTAGGCAGGGCATTGTTTTACACTGCAGCTACTATAGCTATTGGTTTTTCGATTTTAGCTTTCTCTAATTTTTTCCCAACCGTTCTATTTGGAATTTTTACAAGCATGGCTCTCATTATCTCTTTCATTTCATCCTTAACTTTACTGCCAAATTTATTAGTCAAATTCAATCTTTTCAAATAGTATTATCCTATGGGCCCATTAAATGGAATTAAAATAGTCGAATTTGCAGGAATTGGACCAGGTCCTTTTTGCGGAATGGCACTTGCTGATCTAGGTGCCGAAGTAATAACTATTAACAGAATCAATGAAAAGGGTATTTACAATAAGTTTGATATTCATAATAGATCAAAGTATTCCTTAACTGCAGATCTTAAAAAAATTGCTACAAGAGATGAAATTTTAAAGTTACTTTCTCAAGTTGATGGTTTGATTGAAGGTTATAGACCAGGAGTTATGGAATCCTTGGGTTTAGGTCCTGATGATTGTTTTAAGGTTAATCCAAAGATTGTTTATGGGCGAATGACTGGTTGGGGTCAAGACGGGCCTATGTCTAAAAATGCAGGTCATGACATTAATTATATTTCTCTTACAGGAGCGCTGGGAGCAATGGGAAGAAAAAATTCTCCTCCATCTCCTCCGCTAAACTTGATTGGTGATTATGGTGGCGGAGGGATGCATCTTGCTCTTGGAATGACAGCTGCATTTGTTCATCAAATCAAGACAGGAGAAGGCCAGGTTGTCGACTCTGCAATGATTGATGGAGCTTCTATGTTAATGAGTTTTTTTTATTCATTTAATCAAATGGGTTACTGGGAAGATGCAAGAGAGTCAAATTTGCTGGATGGGGCTGCTCATTTTTATGATACTTACGAATGTGCAGATGGTAAGTTTTTAGCTATTGGGTCTATTGAACCTAAGTTTTATAGTATTTTTTTAGAAAAACTTGAAATTACAGATAAAGATTTTTTAAATCAAATGGATAAAAGTAAATGGACAGAATTAAAAGATAAAGTAACAAAAATCATTCTTACAAAAACTAGGGATGAATGGGCTTCAATATTTGACAATACTGATGGTTGCGTAACCCCAGTTCTTTCAATTTCTGAAGCTCCGTTAAATGAGCATAATATACAAAGAAAAACCTTCACAACTTTGGATGGAGTTATTCAACCCAATCCCTCGCCAAGGTTTTCAAAATCTGTATTAGGTATTAAACATAACTCAAAAGAGAAGGGTGCTGATAGCTCAAAGTTAATAGAAAAATTTAACCTAGACCCCAAAGCTTTTAATTAAAAAAGTTTATTGCATTCTCATATGTCTGCTTAATCAGAACTTTTTCATCTACGTGCATCAAAGATGCAATCTCGCTAGCTATATGTGGCAAAAAGGATGGTTCATTTCTGTTGCCTTTAACCTTAATATTTCTTGGGATTAAATAAGGGCAATCAGTTTCTATCATCAATCTTTCCAAAGGAATATCTTTAATAGTTTCTCTCAATACTTGATTTCGTCTTTCATCACATATCCAACCAGTTAATCCTATATAGAAACCGCTATTTAAATATTCATTTAGCTCGTCTCGAGAGCCTGTAAAGCAATGAACAACGCACTTAGGTAAATAGTTTTTATATTTATTTAACACATTTATAAAATCTCTATGAGAGTCTCTCTGATGAAGAAAGAGAGGCTTATTATGCTTAATAGCAATTTTAATTTGCTCTTCAAATGCATAGACCTGATTATCATAGCTTGATATATTTCTAAAAAAATCAAGACCAGTCTCACCAATAGCATTTGGATTATGTTCTATAACAAGCTTGTCTAAAATAGATGGAGACTCATCAAAAAAATCATTTGCATGATGCGGGTGAACCCCAGATGTAAAGTAACAATTATTTGGATACAAGTTATTTATATCTAAGATTCTATCAATGTCTCCCATTTCTGCTGAAACAAGGAGAAACTTATCTACATTTTTATCAATAGCATTGACAATAACTTTATCCAAATCTTCGTTAAATCTGTTACTTGTAAAGTTGCATGCTATGTCAAATAGTTTATTCATAATTAAAGGTTTTATATATCCATAATTATGAACTAAAATCATAAAACATGAATCAATTTAATAAATTTCACTCAGCTATTTCTATTGAAAAATTATCAGATAGCTCGTTTAAAATAACCCCTGATAGAGATTATTTTGTTGGGAATACACCACATGGAGGTTATCTTAAGGCTGTAATGAATAATGCATTGGTAACTTGCCTTCCTCATTCAACATCCATTAGCTCATCTATACAATACTTAGATAGAACTGAAGCAAAAGATGCATTTCTAGAAGTTGATATTCTTAAGGTTGGTCGAGGCAGTTCATCTGGATTCGTAAAGCTTATCCAGGATGACAAAGTACGTGCAACTTTAACAGGCACTTGTTCTGATTTTGAACATATGAAAGGCTTTGATGGTTTGAATACAGCCATGCCTGAGATATTTAATGATGATAATCATAATCAATACAAAAGCTTGAACTATGACATGATTTCAGAAGGGTTCACCCCATCATTCATCAAGCAACTAGATTGCAGGGTTCATCCTAATCATGCTTGGTGGGATAGATCAGATAGAGAAGAGAGTGCTGAAGCACGTTGCTCAGCCTTTTTAGAAATGTCTGGAGGGCTTGCTGATCAATTTTGCCTTTTCTATTATTCCGATATTCTTCCTCCGGTAGTCTCAAATAAATATGGAGCACTTGGCTGGATTCCAACTATCACCTTAACAACACATATACGCATGATGCCAACTACTTCAAAGTTGTTTGCAGACTTTAGAGCCTCAGATATAAGAAAAGGTTACTTTGAACAAGACGCAAGAATTTGGGATTTGAATGGAAATTTTGTTGCTTCGAGCAGACAACTAACTAGAATACTTAAATCGGATGAAAAATTATCAAAAATATAGGGAATAAAGATGCAATTTAAAGGAACAAAAAATTATATAGCAACAGAAGATCTTAGTCTGGCTGTTAATGCAGCAGCAGCACTTGAAAGACCTCTTTTAATTAAAGGAGAGCCTGGAACTGGTAAAACTCTTCTTGCTATTGAAGTTGCAGATGCAATGGGGCTGGAGTTAATCGAATGGCATATAAAATCAACTACTAAGGCTTCACAAGGTTTGTATGAATACGATGCGGTAACAAGGTTAAGAGACTCACAACTGGGTGATGAGAGGGTTAAGGACATAGCTAACTACATAAATAAAGGTAAGTTATGGGAGGCATTTGAATCTGATAAACAAGTTGTCCTGTTAATTGATGAAATAGATAAGGCTGACATTGAATTTCCAAATGACTTGCTTCAAGAAATAGATAGAATGGAATTCTTTTGTTATGAGACTGGTAAAACCATCAAAGCCAAACACAGACCTTTAATTATAATGACATCTAATAATGAAAAAGAACTACCAGATGCATTTTTAAGAAGATGCTTTTTTCACTATATACAATTTCCTGATAGACAAACAATGAACAAAATTGTTTCTGTTCATTATCCAAAAATAAAGAAAAAGCTTGTTGGTGAAGCGCTTGAAATCTTTTTTGATCTTCGTAAAATTCCAGGGCTTAAAAAGAAACCATCAACTTCAGAATTGATTGACTGGTTAAAGCTATTATTATCCGATGATATGCCTGATGAAATACTTAAAAATGCAGATTCGTCTAAAGCTATTCCACCACTTTATGGTGCGTTGTTAAAAAATGAGCAAGATGTTCAACTTCTTGAAAGATTGGCATTTATGTCTAGAAGAGAATCTGCATCATCTAAGTAAATGCTTATAAATCTTTTCCAAACTGTCAGAGCATCAGGTGTTCCATGCTCCCTTAGAGAGCTGCTGGACCTTTTGGGTGCTCTTGAGAAGCAATTAGTCTATGCAAACATTGACGACTTTTACTATTTATCAAGAGCAATATTGGTAAAAGATGAAAAACATTATGACAAGTTTGATAAAGCTTTTGATATCTACTTTAAGGGCATTGAGAAGCTTGAGGATATTTTTCAGGCTCTTATTCCTGAAGACTGGTTAAGAAAGGCATTTGAAAAAGAATTAGATCCAGAAGAACTTAAAAAAATAAAGTCACTAGGCGGCCTTGACAAGCTACTTGAAGAATTTAAGAAGCGGTTGGAAGAACAGAAAGATAGGCATGAGGGCGGTAATAAGTGGGTCGGTACTAATGGTACTTCGCCGTTTGGACATGGCGGCCAAAATCCAGAAGGCATAAGAGTTGGGGGAGAGGGTGGCCAAAAATCTGCTGTGAAAGTTTGGGAACAAAGGCAATATAGCAATCTTGATGATTCTATTATTATTGGTACCAGAGAAATGAAGATGGCTTTGAGAAGACTTAGAAAATTTGCTAGGCATGGCAATGATCTTGAGCTTGATATGGATGGAACAATTAAATCAACTGCTAAAAATGCTGGTTATCTTGATATCAGAATGGTACCAGAGAGGTCTAATGCAGTTAAAGTTATTGTGCTCTTTGATGTTGGTGGATCTATGGACCCCTATATAACGCTGTGTGAAGAGCTTTTTTCAGCCATTAAAACTGAGTTTAAACATTTAGAATATTTCTATTTTCATAATTCTATTTACGAGTCTGTCTGGAAAGATAATAGAAGGAGATCGCAAGAGAGATTTCTTGTACAAGACATTATTAACAAATACTCATCTGACTATAAAATTATTGTGGTTGGAGATGCAACTATGGCACCGTATGAGATCACAAATTCAGGTGGAAGTATTGAGCATTGGAATGAAGAACCAAGTGTTGCTTGGATTAATAGATTAACAGAACATTTTAATAATATGGCTTGGCTAAACCCAGTTCCTGATGATCATTGGGATTATTCCTCGTCAGTATGCATTTTAAGAGACTTATTTGAAGATAGAATGTATCCTTTAACCTTAAAGGGTTTAGAAAACGCAATGGGAGAGTTAACTAAATGAATACAACAAACAACAGTAGGGGTATTAAATGGGGACCATTTACATTAAGAATTCCATTCATACATATTAGATTTAGAGCTGGTGAGTTTTTTCAAGGCATGGTTATTTCTGGAGCGACTGCATTTGCAGCAGTGCCTGTGGCAATGGGGCTTGGTCTTAGTTTTGAAGAAGGAGTTGCTTTAAGTTTTATTGCTGGAACGTTAATAGCTTCCGGGCCTATATTATTTGGAGAGCCAATGGCTCCTGGATGGATAACGCCTGCATTACCTATTGTTATTGCTGCCTTTGCTGCTAAAGGTCAATTTACTGGTGTTTACGATGTAACAACTTTCCAATACATGGCAGCTATATGTATTGAATTCACCCTTCTTATTTTTATTTTAGGTGTTACAGGTTGGGGTAAAAGGTTAATACAGATTATTCCCAATGGGCTGAAAGCTGGAATTATTCTTGGTGCAGCCTTAGCGGCGTTTTATCAAGTTTTTGTTACAGATCTAGATAAATTATTATTACAACCAATTTCAATGTTTGTTGCAATTTCGGTTTGTGTCATAACAACTTTCTCAGACCCTTTTAAAAGACTTGCGGTTAATAATAAATTTTTTAGTAAAGTGGGCTCTCTAGGCCTTCTTCCTGGTTTTGTTCTTGCAGCATTCATAGCTTTTTTATGCAATGAGGTTACATTCAATATTGAATGGGGCTTTAAAATACCTGATGTTGTATCTTTGTTTAATAAAACATCCCCACTTGCTATTGGTTTCCCTCCAATGGAAATGTATCTAGAGGCAATTCCTTTGGTTGTAATAGGCTATACGTTGCTATTTGGTGATTTAATTACCGCAAATGAAGTTCTTAACGATGCCCAAAAATCTAGACCAGATGAAACTTTGGATATTGACCTTAACAGATCTCATCTTTCGATAGCTGCAAGAAATCTTTTAGGCTTATTAGTAAATCCTTTTTTTCCAACACAGGGAGCACTGTGGACGGGTGTTCATGTTGTTGTTGTTGAAAGATGGAAAAAGGGCTTTAAAGAAATGCCATCTATATTTGATGGCCTAGGTTCATATTATCTAATGGCACTCCCTATTCTCTATTTCACTTTACCGTTCATAACTTTAATGAAGCCTTTAATGCAAATGGCCTTATCTCTTACTCTCATATTGACTGGTTTTGCTTGTGCATATGTCGCAATGGCAATACCTAAAAAGAATTCTGAAATGGCATCAGCACTATTGATAGCTGTCTTTATAACCTTCTTCAGTGCATGGGTTGGTTTATTAATTGGTATAATACTTAGTATATTTGTTGTTGGCTTAGACAAAACTGAGAAATAAAAATCATGGCATTTGCATTAGAGATTACAGATCTTAAAAAAACTTATCCTGGCGGAGTAGAGGCTCTTAAAGGGATATCACTATCAGTAGATGAAGGTGATTTTTACGCTTTACTTGGCCCTAATGGAGCCGGTAAGTCTTCAACAATAGGTATTATTGGGTCTTTAGTTACAAAATCATCCGGTACCGTTAAGATCTTTGATGTTGATACAGAAAAAAACTCTCCTTTAGCAAAAACTATGCTCGGTGTTGTCTCGCAAGAGATTAATTTTTCTCAATTTGAAAAGGTTATGGATATAGTAGTTACTCAAGCAGGGTTCTATGGAATTCCTAAAAAAGAAGCACTGCCAAGAGTGGAAAGCATCTTAAAAAGATTGAGTTTATGGGATAAAAGAGATCAACAGGCAAGAACTCTTTCAGGTGGCTACAAAAGAAGACTCATGATAGCCAAAGCTCTTGTTCATGAGCCTAAATTGTTAATTCTAGATGAACCAACAGCAGGGGTAGATATAGAGCTTAGAAGAGAAATGTGGTCTTTTCTTAAAGAAATTAACCAAAATGGCACTACCATAATTCTTACAACTCACTACCTTGAGGAGGCTGAGCAGCTTTGTCGAAACATAGGTATTATTGATGATGGAAAGATAGTAGCTAATACAGGCATGAAAGATCTATTAGGGTCGCTTAACGTTCAAGGTTTTGTTTTTGATCTTCAGTCACCTTTAGATAAAGCACCAGTAATAGATGGTTTTCCAATTAAACTTGAAGATCCTTTAACTCTTGTAGCAGCGGTAAGTAAAGACAGGTCTATTAATGCATTATTTGACGAGCTTACCAAGTTAAACATTAAAGTTAAATCAATGAGAAATGAAGCAAACAGACTCGAAGAGTTATTTATTGAAATGGTAAATTCTAATGAAAAATAATCCCAGTATAACTGTGGGCCTATGGACCTTAGCAGTAAAAGAAATTAGGCGATTTTTAAGAATTTGGGTTCAAACTTTGGTCCCACCTGCAGTTACTATGTCCTTGTATTTTGTAATATTTGGATCCTTAATTGGTCCTAGAATTGGTTCAATGGAGGGCTTGGATTATATACAGTTTATGATACCTGGATTAATTATGATGTCTGTCATAACTAACTCATATAACAATGTGGTTTCCTCTTTTTATTCTGTAAAGTTTCAAAAATCCATTGAAGAGCTTTTAATTTCGCCAATGCCAAATTGGACTATATTGCTTGGTTTTGTTATTGGAGGGGTGTGCAGGGGAGTATTAATTGGTTTTATTGTTTTTATTGTAAGCTTACTTTTCTATCCTGAGTTTACAGTGGTCAATCCACTCTTAACGATTACAGTTCTCCTACTGACCTCAATTCTATTTTCTTTAATGGGATTTTTAAATGCTGTATTTGCAGATAGTTTTGATGATATCTCTATTATTCCAACGTTCATCCTTACGCCACTTATATATCTTGGAGGAGTTTTTTACTCTATTAAAATACTCCCTGAGTTTTGGCAAATTGTTTCTAAAGCAAATCCAATGCTTTATGTAGTTAGTACTTTTAGGGAAGGGATGCTTGGGGTTAGTGATGTTTCAATTTCCTTCTCCTTGGGAATGATATTAGGCTTTATAGCTCTTTTAACCGGAGCATCTTTATATCTTTTAAATAAAGGCTCGGGTATTAGACAATGACAAGAAAGCATCTTGGTAAAGCTACCTCAAACTATTCATTAGCATCCTTTAAAACATTAGATCCAATTCCAAGAGCACTTAATTCTGATTCTTTTGGAGTTGATTTTTGGAATGCATATGAATTTACATATCTTGATAAAAACAAACTTCCAGTTTTGAAAGTTCTTGAAATAGCAGTACCATCAAATTCTAAGAATATAGTTGAATCAAAGTCATTAAAAATTTATTTGAATTCATTTTATAAGAAAAAATATAAATATCAGAAAGATGTTCTTACTGTAATCAAAAAAGACCTTGATAAAATCACCGGATCATCTATTAAGGTCCGCTTTGTTAATAAATATATAAATGCACCTGATAGTTTTAATCTCAATAATACAAAGCTTAAATACACACCATCAAACAAAATTTTGTTATTCACAGGGTTCAGATCAATCTGTCCTGTTACAGCCCAGCCAGATTTTGCTAATATTTATATTGTTACTGAGTCAAAAATTGATATCACATGGCTAAATAATTTTTTAATCTCTTATAAAGATAAGGGTGACTTCCACGAACAATGTATTGAAGGAATATTTTCTGAAATAAATACAAAATATAAACCAAAAAATTTAGATATAGTTGGCAGGTTTATGAGAAGAGGCGGCATAGACATTAATCCTGTTCGCTCCTTAAATAAAAAACCATTTTTTAAAAATTTTAGATTTTTTAATCAATAAAAAATTATATCTCTAGACTTTTATTTTTTCTTAATCCTCTTTAATATGGTTAACTTATTATTTTTTATATTTAAAGGAGAAAAAATGAAAAAATTATTACTTGTCGCTCTTGCATTGCCAATGTTTTCAATAGCAGAGCCCTGGGTGGATTATGAGTTGAGTGACCAAGTTACTGAGATGACAGTGGTAACTGTTAAGCCGGGTTATAAAGATGATTACCTTATGGGCATTAAAAAAACTTGGGTAGATGCTTGCTCTGTTCAAAAAGAATTAGGTCATATAGTAAGCTGTTCAGTTTATTCAGCTGAGACTGCTGGAACTGACCCAAATGTATTTTTAACAATAACATATGCAGATTTAGCTTCTATGGGACCTAATAAAAAAAGATATAATGAATTCAATGATGCATGGAGAAAAAAAATATCTGAAACAGACCAGGAAGAAATAGCAGGTGGCTATGGTGATATTCGAGAGATTGTTGATTTAGTTGTTTTAAGAAAAGTAAACTTCAAATAATTATTTCTTAATATAATTTTAAAAGCCTCTTTGAGGCTTTTTTTATAAATTAATGTAAAATCTCCAATTCAGGAGAGGTGTCAGAGTGGTCTATCGTGCATCCTTGGAAAGGATGTGTACCTTCATCGGTACCGGGGGTTCGAATCCCCCTCTCTCCGCCAACTATTTTTTGACTTTAAGTTAATGTGTGTTAATTTAACTATCATGAAAAATTTTATTACAAGCGTAAACTCAATTCTAGAAATGCTAAGCTCTGTTGAACATGATATAAACATAGCAGGCTTCTCTTTAACGGAAAAAAAAGTTTATTTTACTATTATACAAATCACGGCTAGAACCAATCAGTGTAATATTACAGAAGTAATTAATGAATCGCATTTATCTCGCTCAACTGTTTATAAAGCAATTAAAAAGCTTGAGGAAAATAATTTGCTAAATGTTTATCAATCCAGTGAGGACAAAAGAGAGTCTTTCCTAGATATAGTTGTAGCTAACTAAATTTTTAATACAGCAGCTTAGTTATGTTTTCTCAAAATAAAATTGTAGGATTCCTGCTAACAAATATCGCTATATATGTTTTTGCTATGGGTGTTTGGTCATTTTGGTCGTATTTTGCTTTTGTTAACCTTGAGCAGATGGATTGGCAGGGAAGTTTAATTTACCTTCCTCATGGTGTTAGGGTTCTGGGCATATGTTTTTTTGGTTATAAGTCACTGCCTGCACTATTAGCAGCTGAAATGACCGGCCCATTATTTATAAATCCTGAGCAATACATGGGCACATGGTTGCTTGCTAGTATTGGTTCTATCGGATCAGTAATTTTTGCCAGGTACTTAGCGGATTGGTCACAAGCCAATATACCTGGGGCAATAATCTCGCCATTAAACGCAAATAACTATAGAAAAATTGTATTAATAATCTTTATATCTGGGCTGCTTAATGCAATTTTAGCAAACACTATAATTACATTTCTTGAACCTTCAATTATTCTTAATCCATTAGTGATTTTACGTTTTTTCATTGGCGATGTTCTGGGTGCCTGTATTGTAATTCTTTTTATGAGTATAACTTTTACTAGTTTAAGAGCTAATAAGCTTTACTCTCCATTAAAGTAATTCTTGACTACTGTATAAATATACAGTATATTTTTATTATGAATAACTTAATACATATAAACTTTAACGATAGTGTTATAAAAGAACTAGATAATGCAGTGGATCTTACATCATCTAAAAAAACAATTGCTTATAAATATTTTAGTGGCAATTTAGTTGAATTAGAGAAGTATTTAAACAAAGCAAATTATTACAATTACAATGTTTCTGTTAGTAATACAGCTACCCAATTAGAGCTTTTTTCTTAAATTTAACCTTTCATCTTTAAATAACCAATAAGATGTATATACTTAATATGGGTGTCTTGCTTGTAAGTTTTTTAAGGGGACTTACAAACATTTCTATTTTTACCCTGAATAATGGAGGTGGTCTTATTAGTATTTATATTAAACCAGGAAACGGAGGGGCTGCCTTTTGACACAAGGTATCTTTTAAGTTTCTGACTAATTGAGGTTTTAAAGCTTCAGTTAGATTTTTTCTAAACCCTCAAATTAATCTTTGGGGGTTTTCTGCATATGGAATTACGTTATTGGTCATTATTAATTTTTTTAGGCTCCATTTGGGGCAGTGCATTTATGTTCATAAAGATTGCAACTCCAGAGCTTGGAGCTGTTTTTTTAGTTCAACTCAGACTGGCATTAGCCTCTTTAGTATTCCTACCTTTATTATTACGCAATAAGCAACTCAGACTCTTTAAGAGAAGCTTTAAATATATTCTTATACTTAGCTTAACTAACACAGCCATACCTTTTGTCTTATTTTCTGAAGCTTCAAAAGGCTCTGACTCAAATATGTTAGCTATATTAAATTCTTCCACAGCATTAATGACTATGCTCATAGCATTATTTTGGCTTAAAGAAAAAATAATATCAAAACAAGTCATAGGTCTTTTAATTGGCTTTATTGGAATAATTATCTTAGTTAATCCATCTAATAGCTCCATTGATCCATACTCTGCTACTATTTGCCTTGCAGGCTCATTTTGCTATGCATTTTCTGGAGTATTTATACAGAAATATTGTATAAATATTAATAAAATGGTGCTTATCGGTTGGTCATTAATATTTGGAACTATTTTGCTTTTGCCAATTTCTTTATTTAATCTTCCAACATCCTTTCCCTCGAATAATGCAATTTTGTCAGTCCTTTGGCTTGGTGTTGTCTCAACTGGTTTATCCTTTATTGGCTATGTCCGTCTTATTGAAAAAGTAGGCGCTGTAAAAACATCAACTGTTGCTTATTTTCTTCCTGTATTTGGGATTATTTGGGGCAATATTTTTCTTAACGAGCTAGTATCGTTTTTAATTATTGTTGGATGTATTATGGTTCTTATAGGTGTATTTTTTGCCACATCTAATGATCAAAATTTGGAGGCTGTAGATGGAAAATAAAACGTTAGGTTCATTGTTGCTAGAGGCAAATCAAAATGTTCCAAGATTAAATTATGATGAGTCTTTATTATTACTCAAGAACGATAATACTGTTTTGATAGATGTTCGGGAAGAATCTGAAGTTGCCAGCTTTGGTATTATTAAAAATGCAATTCACATACCCCGAGGGCTAATTGAATTTAAAATTGAATATGATTCTCCATCCAATCCATCAAATATTAAAAATGACACAAATATACTATTTTACTGTGCAGGTGGGTACAGGTCAGCTCTTGCAGCATATTCTATTCAGCAGCTAGGTTTTAAAAATGTATTTAATATCGGTGGCTTTGGTGAATGGCTAGATAACGGTGGAGAAGTCCGCTCTATTTAATTGTTTTTTAACACCTTTTATTTTTCTTTAAATCCATTAATATTATAAAAAAATTATAACAATTAATAAAAAAAATATCATGAAACCTACCTTTAACACTTTATATATAGCTCTTGCTTTATTTTTTTCTGTTGAGATTGACTCTCAAAACTCGTTTCAAGAGATTACAACCATTGAAGAAATAGTTGTTACCTCTAGAAGAAGAGAAGAGTCAGCCCAAACTGTACCCGTTGCTATTAGCGCTTATACGGAGAATGATCTTGTATCAAAAAATATTTCAACTATTGATGATGTCGATAATATTGCTCCAAATTTCTCATTCTTCCAAAATGGTTCGATTGGAAATGCATCCTCTGTAGGTATAAGAGGAGTTGGTAATTCTTTTAGCTCATCTTTAAGAGAACCATCTGTTGGCATTTATGTTGATGGTGCATATATATCAAGGCAGCAGGGTAATTTATTTGATTTTTGGGATTTAGATAGGCTAGAGGTCATAAAGGGGCCACAGGGAACACTTTTTGGAAGAAATAATACAACAGGCGCAGTACAAGTTATTTATAATAAACCACTTTTTTCTGATGAAGCTAAAATAAAAGTAGGCTTTGGTTCACGCCTGCTTAATGAAAGCGCTCTTATGTTTAACAAAGCCTTGTCTGATAGCTCAGCTATTAGAATTACTCATTCAAATGCACAACAACAAGGTTATATAGATAACTCTGAAAGAGGGGAAAAGTGGGGCGAAAAAGATTTAACTAACACAAGGTTGCAATACAGATATAGTCCAGATGATTCGTTAAATATCAACCTAAGTTACCATAAATACAAGCAGGGTGGATCTAGAAACCTTGGTGCTTGCAGAATATACAATCCATCAGCTCTTCTTTTGCAGTCATATGCCATAGCTGGCTTAGCTCCAATTATTATTGAAAACTGCAATAGCAGTGTTCCAGGAGTTTCTGGAAGAGAATCCACACCTGGGGCTATTAGTGGTAATACAAGTAGGTACACATTCTCTCTAGAAAAACAATTAGGTTTTGCAACCTTAACTTTTATTCATGCTGATACATCTGTAGATTCTGAGCTTGGCTCATGGGGTTTGGGTTTAGAGAGCACGTCAGCACCATTTATTAGCCCTCAAAATTCTTATATGAACTCAAACTACAGTTCAAATGAATTAAGGCTAAATGGGCAAATTTTGGATGATAGATTGGATTGGGTATTTGGTTTATTTGAATTTACTGAAGATGCTAGATCGTATTCTGAAACTGTTTACTTTAAAGATTATATGCCAAGCACATTCTTTCAGACCATTGATTTAACATGTTTACTAGGCCCTGCCGATTTGCAATCAGCTGTTTGTATTAATGGAGAAAATATTACCCCAACAATTTATGTATCTGCCTATGATGTTTTGCTTCAAACCAAAGGTCTTTCCGAGGTAAGCACAACAGATGCTAAGACATCCTCAAGCGCATGGTTTGTTGAGGGAACTTACGCAGTCAATGATAATTTTAATATCACACTTGGTTACAGGGACACATCTGACAAAAAGCTTGCAAGCACTTCATGGATAAACCCTATCTATGATCCTATTACCGGTTCCTTGAATCGACCAATATCTGGACCTGCATCATCAAATATGTCTAACTGTTTGACTCCCCTAACAGGCTCTAATCAATTTGGTCCTGATACTTGTAACGGAAAGAAGAATTTTAGTGATGATACTAAAAGATTTATTGCTGATTATACTTTTGAAAATGGCACTATGGTTTACGGCTCATACTCCGAGGGATTTGTTTCAGGAGGTTTTCAAAATTCTTATGAATTACCAGAGTTAACGCCAGAATATGTTGAGAGTTTTGAGTTTGGCACAAAAGGTACATATATGAATGGCAGGCTTAGAGTAAACGCAAGCTACTTTGAGTTTGATTATCAAAATAAACAAGTTTCAATTGGATATATTTCAGAAACTGGATCTGCAGTTAATACCTCACAAAATGTAGATTCTGTTGACACGCATGGTTATGAAGTTGAACTTACATATCTTCTTAATCCAAATCTTTTAATTTCATATTCCAAGGGCTTTATTGATGGCAGTTATAATAAGTTCATTTCTATAATTGATGGAGCTGATCTTTCTGGAGAACCATATAATGCATTTGGTCCTGAAGAAAACTCAAATATCTCCTTAACACATACTAGAAATATAAATTCATTTGATATTCAAAATACATTATCAATAACTAGTGTTGGTAAAAATGAACTATCTACCACAGACAATATTGCAGAACCTTCCTACAAAGTAATAAACTTTAATACACAAATTGAATTTAATGAAAAGGTTCAATTTGGTATCTATGGTAAGAATATTACTGATGAGTTATATGCCACTACTGGCTACGGCTCTGTAGAGCTTGCTGGCTTCTTCACAAAATATTATGCACCAGGTGCCGAATACGGTGTTAACTTAACTTATTCCTTCTAAAGTTCCCTGTATTCATTTCTAAGCTGCTTTTAAATTGGCGCGCCCGGGAAGATTCGAACTCCCGACCCCTTGGTTCGAAGCCAAGTA
>CAZFYG010000014.1:0-39123 GCA_964523375.1 uncultured Gammaproteobacteria bacterium
GCTGAACCTATAACACCAGCAATGTTAGGTCCCATTGCATGCATAAGTAGATAGTTTTGTGAGTTGTATTCTAAACCAACCTTATTTGCGACCCTTGCAGCCATAGGAACAGCAGACACGCCTGCAGCGCCGATTAAAGGATTAACTTTATTCTTACTAAATATATTCATTAGCTTTGCAACCAGAATGCCAGATGCAGTTCCTATTGCAAATGCAACTATGCCAAGCAATAAGATACCTAATGTCTCTGGGGTTAAGAATTTATCTGCAGCAAGCTTTGATCCAACGGATAAACCAAGGAAAATAGTTACAATATTTATTAATGAATTCTGAGCTACCTCACTTAGCCTTTCTACAACGAGTGATTCTTTCATCAAGTTCCCCAAACATAACATCCCTAAAAGAGGGGCAGCGCTTGGAAGCAGCAAACCTACAATTAGCAAAAGTGATATTGGAAATACTATTTTTTCTGTTTGCGATACTTCTCTTAATTGAACCATCTCAATGACTCTTTCTTTATCTGTGGTTAGCGCTTTCATTATAGGAGGCTGGATTAATGGTACTAGTGCCATATAAGAGTATGCAGCCACTGCAATCGCACCAAGCAGCTCTGGAGCAAGAATGGATGATACATATATCGCAGTCGGGCCATCAGCCCCACCTATAATTCCAGTTGCAGCTGCTTGCTTGAGCGTAAAAGAAATAATTCCATACTGGTCCAACAGAAGGGCACCCAATACAGTAGCAAATATCCCGAACTGGGCAGCGGCACCAAGAATTAAAGTTTTTGGGTTAGCAAGTAGCGGACCAAAGTCAGTCATAGCACCCACACCCATGAATATTAATAAAGGCGCAATACCAGACCCTATAGCAACATTGTAAAATGTGTACAAGATACCTGCTTTATAACCCATATTAAGGGCAATTTCATTTAATTGATTTAGTTCAATATAAGATGCAGTTTTTATGTAATTCTCTAGACCTAAAAACTCTATATTAATAATTGCTAAAAGATTTTGAACATGATCAAGATCATTTTCATATAAAAGTCTTTCAATAGGGCTTAAAGAAAGTCCAATTTCTGGAATATTAGTAAGGATTGCACCGAAACCAATTGGCAGCAGTAATAACGGCTCAAATTTTTTACTGATAGCCAAATACAAAAGAAGGAGTCCAACACATAGCATTATTACTTGCGGCCCAGTAATGCTAAATATACCGAAGCTTGAAATTATTTCATTGAATGACATTTATATTATCTCGAACAAAGGGTCACCAGGATTTACCTTATCACCTTGAGAAACATTTATATTAGTAATTATTCCAGACTTAGGGGGCTTTATGGCGGTCTCCATTTTCATTGCTTCAAGTATAATAACGGCATCGTCTTCTGTTACGTTATCACCTTCACCAAACTCAACTTTAAAAATATTACCGCCTAAGGGAGCATTAACAGACAGCCCATCCTGTCTTAATATTTTTTTATTTTTAGTTGAGCCATTGGTTTTATTGCTATGCGTATGATTGTGAATGATTGGATCATCATTTTTTGAATACTCGACATTATAGTTTTTACCATCAATCGAAACTTTATATAATTCAGATTGAGTTTTAACAAATTCAAGCGGCTCTTTTTCAAAATATTCAGCATTACCTCTGTTTTTAAAAAATGATGTGCCAACCTCTGGGAAGAGGGCATAGGTCAAAATGTTTTCATCTGTATTTTGTATCTGCAATGATTCTTTTTTAACAATCTCATCGAACTGCTCTTTTATTGACTCAAACTCATTGTTTGAAATTAAGTCAGCTGGCCTGCAGGTAATTGGCTTTTCTTCACCGATAGCCTTAGATCTGAGATCTGGACAAACCTCTGCAGGTGTAGCGCCATATTCCCCCTTAAGAACTGATGCAGTCTCTTTGGTAATGGTAGAATACCTTGAATTGCTTAAAACATTTATAACAGCTTGCGTGCCGACAATCTGGGATGTTGGTGTAACTAAAGGTATATATCCAAGGTCTTTTCTTACCAAAGGTATTTCTTCTATAACTTCATCGAATTTATCAATCGCATTTTGGTCCTTTAATTGATTCTCCAGGTTGGTAAGCATTCCTCCAGGGACCTGTGATGAAATAATTCTCGCATCAACACCTTTAAGAGAGCCCTCAAACGATGAGTATTTCTCTCGAACCTTCTTAAAATGGGTTGCTATAGGAACAAATTTATCTAAGTCTAATCCTGAATCATATTTTGTATTCTCTAACATACCGACAACGGTTTCAGTTGCTGTGTGACCATAGGTCATACTCATAGTAGATATTGAGGAATCAACATTATCAACACCGGCCTCAATTGCTTTAATTATTGTTGGTGTAGACAAACCAGTTGTTGCATGGCAATGAAGGTGGATTGGAATTTCTATAGTCTCCTTTAATTTACTCACTAATTCAAAAGCAGTATATGGTCTCAACAGTCCAGCCATGTCTTTGATAGCTAGAGAGTTGGCTCCCATATCTTGGATTTTATTAGATAAGTCTATCCACCTTTCGGTGTTGTGAACTGGGCTTGTAGTATATGAAATTGTGCCTTGAGCATGGCCATCATGTTTGATGGTGGACTTGATAGCTTGCTCAAGGTTGCGGGTATCGTTCATCGCATCAAATATTCTAAATACATCAACTCCATTAGTTTTTGCTTTTTCAATAAATCTATCAACAACATCATCGCCATAGTGCTTGTAACCTAGTAAATTCTGTCCTCTTAGAAGCATCTGTTGTTGAGTTTTAGGCATCAATTTTTTAATTTTTTGAATCCTATCCCAGGGATCTTCACCAAGATATCTAATGCAAGAATCAAAAACTGCTCCTCCCCATGATTCCACAGACCAGTAACCAATCTCATCCATTTGCTGAAGAACTGCCTCCATATCCTCGTATCTAAACCTAGTGGCTAGCAGTGATTGATGGCCATCACGAAGAACAACCTCAGTAATACCAATTTTTTTGTGTGCTTTTTCCATCCTATATCCTATTTCCAATTTCTTTAATAATTCTTATGTGGTTGGCATTTATATCTTCCAATGAACTCTGCTTAGTAGCGGGGCTTTTTCCATCTTTTTTATTTAAAATTAATGCAAAAAAGTTTATAGAAATTATTAATACACATAAGAAAAAGAATACTGTGAGCATTCCAGCTAGCATTAATTCAATACCTTGTTCTAGCAATTCAGACATTTGCATATATTAACTTTTTGGAAGATTTTACTCCAACATTATATATTAATCACTGGAAATAATATACAATATGAGGCATTAAAACTGATAAATGTAAATTATTTACAAAAAGATTATGAAAGTAGCAATTAATGGGTTTGGCAGGATTGGAAAGAATTTAACAAGGCAGCTTATTGAAGCTGACTGTTTAAGTGGTGGGGACGGGTCTCTAGAGCTTGTTGCCGTAAATGATCTTGGTGATGTTAAGGCTAATGCTCACTTGCTAAAGTTTGATTCTATTCATGGGAAAATAGGTAATGCCATTTCAACAGTTGGTAATAATATTATCGTAGACGGTAGTTCCATAAGCTATATTTCAGAAAGAGACCCTAATAAACTACCCTGGAAAGATCATGAGATTGATGTTGTCTTTGAATGTACAGGCTTATTTACATCGAAAGAGGCAGCTAGCGCTCACCTAAATGCAGGAGCTAAAAGGGTTATCGTGTCTGCTCCTTGTACTGATGCTGACAAGACAATTGTTTTTGGAATAAACCATCATAAACTTGAATTGAATGACAGGGTGATCTCAAATGCCTCTTGTACAACAAATTGCCTTGCACCAATTGCTGACGTTATTCACAAGAACTTTATTATTAAAAGTGGCCTTATTAATACAGTTCATGCCGCCACAAATGATCAAAGCCTTCTTGATGTGGCTCATTCAGATCTATATAGAGCAAGAGCTGCCTCAGCATCCATCATTCCTTCAAAAACAGGAGCAGCAAAGGCTATAGGATTAGTAATCCCTGAACTTGATGGGAAATTAAACGGAATGGCTACACGAGTACCAGTTTTAAATGTTTCTCTTCTTGATCTAACATTTGAGACTGAAAAAGATTTTACCGAAGATGAGTTATGTAATGTTCTTAGAGAGGAGTCAGAGAATAGGTTAAATGGAATACTTTCATATAATGATATTCCCTTGGTCAGTTCAGACTTTATGAATGAAACTGCGTCATGTGTTTTTGATGCAAATCACATCACTAAAATAGGAAATCAAACTAAAGTACTGGCATGGTATGACAATGAATGGGGTTTTAGTAATAGGTTGATTGACCTTGCTAAACATATTTCTAAAATGACTAAATCTCAGATACAAAAATCTGCATAAAAGAAAGCCATTTAAGTACTATTTTCTTTATCTTTTTTGCATTAACATTCGGATATATTTAATACCTAACTATTATGGAATTTAGCAGAACAAAAATTATATGCACTATTGGACCGGCAACTAGTTCAATGCCAATGCTAAGAAGTCTTTACAACAATGGGATGAATGTTGTTCGCATTAACATGTCTCATGCTACCCACAATTTTGCAAATTCTGTAATTGAGAAAGTCAAAAAAATTAATTCAGACCCCAAATCCAAACATGGTTCTATAGGTGTGCTTCTAGATACTCAGGGCCCAGAAATAAGAACTGGTGATACCGAGGTGCCTTTAGATTTAAAAGTTGGTGATGAGGTGACCTTAACAGTCCGTGATGAAGTTGATGTTGAAACATCATCTATAAAGATAAACTATAAAGATCTTATTCATAGTGTAAGTAAAGGTTCAAAGATAACTGTCGACAATGGCCTTATTAATTTTAGTGTAATTTCAAAAGACGAAGAGACTCTTTTATGTAAAGTTATTGATGGAGGAAAGCTTGGATCAAAGAGGCATGTTAATCTTCCGGGTGTAAGAGTTAACCTCCCATCAATTACCTCAAAAGACGTTGAGGATATAAATTTTGGCATAGAGAATGATGTTGATTTTATTGCACTTTCTTTTGTAAGAAATAAAGAAGATCTTGAAGAACTTCAAAAAATATTAGATGAAAAAAAATCTCCAGCAAAAATTATTGCAAAGATTGAAAATCAAGAGGGTTTAGATAACATTCATGATATCTGTCAGGCCTCATGGGGAGTTATGGTTGCTAGGGGCGATTTGGGTATAGAGACAAGCCTGGTTGATCTTCCAAATATACAAAGAAGGATCATGTATGCTTGTGCTAAATGGGGCAGAAGATCTATAGTGGCAACACATTTGCTTGAGTCTATGATTTCGAACCCAACGCCAACCAGGGCAGAGGTTACGGATATAGCTAACGCAATTTACGAAGGGGCAGATGGAATAATGCTCTCCGGCGAAACAGGAATTGGTAAATATCCTAAAGAATGTGTAAATTTCTTAAAATCTATAGCTTTAAAAACTGAAAACTTTAGAACTTTAGGTTATGAATCAAATTTAATGCCTCATTCGGATTGGCAGCATATAGGCGTTACTGCTAAAAACCTTGCTGAATCTATTAATGCTGATGGGATAATAGCAATAACAAGAACAGGAAAAACTGCACAATATATCTCAAATGCCAAGCCATTTGGTATCCCGATATTTGTATTTACAGGCAATAAGTCAACGAATAGACAGCTATCATTGGTTGGTTCCACTATTCCTTATTTCCTAACTGGCCTTTCCAACCATGAAAAAACACTTAAGAAAGTTACCAAGATTCTTAGGGAGTACTATGGAAAAAATAGTGAGAACCTAAAATTTATAATGGTCTCAAGCATCTTCTCAGAAGAGCATTCTGAAGCAATACAGATAATCAATATATAAAATGTTTGATACTTTTATTGAAAGCACAATATTAATGTTTGTCGCAATTGACCCTATATCATTAGTTCCAATATTTGCAGGCTTAACCACGGGCCTAAACAATGATCAAATTAGATCTATTTACATAAGAGCTTCAGTAGTATCTTTGGTTGTTCTCTCTTCGTTCTGGCTTTTCGGCACAGCAATATTAGAGGTTATGAATATAAGCATGGATTCGTTTAGGATTATTGGTGGGCTTTTCTTAATCGTAATTGCATTTCAAATGGTGTTTGAGCAAAGACAGGAAAGGCGACAAAACACAGCTGATACAGCTGTTGATGATGAAACAATTAAATCAATTGCAATTTTTCCTCTAGCAATACCCTTGATAGCGGGCCCAGGAGCAATGGCAACAAGTCTTTTGCTATCAAAAGAGGAGTACTTAAGTGTTGCTGATGCGGTGGTATCGTATCTACCAATTTTCACAGTACTAATCTTTGCCACACTCGCTATGTGGCTATCCTCCAAGCTGGCATCAAAACTTGGCCCAACAATAATTACAGTAGTTCAAAAAATATTTGGCTTACTTCTTGGAGCTCTAGCTATTGAATTTGTTATTACTGGAATACAGAACTCGTTTAACTTAATCTAACTTTAATATGGTTTCAAAAGATATTATTCATGCCTTAGAAAAATCTCTTACTAAAAAAGGGCATGCCAGCCTTTTGGTATGCGGTGGGAGCAGTCCGCTTAAAATTTTTGAAGAACTCACTCAAGTAGAGCTTGATTGGAAAAATATTACAATTTCTCTTATTGATGACCGAATTGTTAGCAGAACACATCCTGATTCAAATGAGCTATTGGTGTATAAATATCTTCTTAAAGGCTTTGCTGCCGGCGCCAAGTTTATTTCACTAAACAACAATTATGACCTGTTGATTAGAGATGCAAAAGAATTTGATGTCGCTCTAATTGGTATGGGGCCAGACGGCCATTTCGCATCATTATTCCCGTCTATGATTTTAACTTCAAACTATCTTAAAGTTTCTGCTAAGCCAGCTATTATTATCACAGAGCCTATAGGCAGCCCTGAGCACAAAAGAACATCAATGAATCTTTCGATGATCTTAAAAACAAACGATATATTCGTGGTGATTCCTAACGAAGATAAACTTAAGATTTTAGAAGATGCTAAAAATAATAAAAGTTTGCCAATGTTCTATTTGTTAAACCAAGAAATCAGAAAAATAAATATTCTAAAAACTTATTAAACTCTTGTTTTTTCTAGATTAGAGATCACTTGATCTTTTTTTGCATCCATGTTGTTACCAAAACAAGCTGAAACTGTTGCGGACAAGATATCAATAATTGCTAAATGTGCAAGCCTGGATGTCATTGGAATATGTAAATTATTTTCTAGGGGTGCATGAATATGCAAAACCACATCTACAAGTTTTGCCAAAGGCGAATCTTTTGAAGTTAGCGCTATGGTTTTAACTCCATTGCTTTTTGCTATTTTTGCAGTCTTTACAATTTCAGTAGTTCTTCCAGTAAATGAAATTAATACCAAAATATCATCTGTATTCATCATCGATACAATCATGCGTTGGTTGATATAGTCAGTATGCGCCACAACAGGGATACCAAATCTAAAAAATTTATGTTGTGCGTCAAGCGCAACTGGGCCTGAACCTCCAAGACCAAAAAAAGTAATACTTTTTGCCGAAGCCAGCATGGCGGTAGCTTTATCGATGGAATCAGGGTTTAGATTCTGGCCAACACTTACAACGGTCGATTGAATATCACTCATTACCCTCTTAACTAAATCAGGCGTATCTTTATCAACATTAAGTCTATCAATTAGCATTCGATTTGTTGTTGAAAGTTCTTGAGCTATTTGAATTTTAAAAGAGGGGTAGCCATCAAAGCCTAATTTTTTACAGAACCTATTTACAGTTGGTAGGCTTACATCTGCCTCAGCAGATAATACAGAAATTGATTGATTAATAACCCTTGAAGGATTTGACAAAACTATTGAAGCAATTTTTCTTTCTGACTTGCTTAGCTGAGTCTCTCCATTGACTAGATTATCCAATATCACAATAAACACCCCTGAATTATTTGTAACATATTTACATAATTACATAATTAATACAAATTTTGTATATTATTAACAACGTTTAAGTTAAAATATGTCAAAAATTTAGGAGTGATATTTTGAACGAAAATGATTTTGATCCTATTGAAACAAATGAATGGCTTGAAGCTATAGACAGTGTTATCGAGGAAGAGGGTATTGAAAGAGCATCCTTTTTATTATCAAAACTTGCAAATAAATTAACACAAGAGGGAGCTATACCTTCCTACAACCTAACAACACCATTTAGAAATTCAATTCCTGTTAAAGATCAAGCATCAATGCCTGGTGATCTTTTTATGGAAAGGCGAATAAGATCTCTCATAAGGTGGAATGCACTTGCAATGGTTTTAAGAGCTAATAAAAATGATGACGAGCTTGGGGGCCACATTTCCACATTCTCATCTGCAGCTACTCTATATGATGTTGGGTTTAATTACTTTTTTAAAGGTTCAGAAGGCGAAAGTTTAGAAGATCTTATATATTACCAGGGTCATTCGTCTCCAGGGATATATGCAAGAAGCTTTCTTGAAGGTCTTTTGACCGAGGAAGATCTAGATAACTTTAGACGTGAGGTTGATAAACCTGGTTTATCATCCTATCCACATCCATGGTTGATGCCTAATTACTGGCAATTTCCAACTGTTTCTATGGGTCTTGGACCAATAATGGGTATATATCAGGCTCATGTAATGCGATATTTATCTGCTCGTGGCCTTGTTAAAAGGGATGACAGGAAGGTTTGGGTTTTCTGTGGTGATGGTGAAATGGATGAGCCAGAGTCTAAGGGTGCTATTGCATTAGCTGGAAGAGAGCAGCTAGAAAATCTAATTTTTGTTATAAATTGTAATTTGCAAAGACTGGATGGCCCTGTTAGAGGAAATGGAAAAATTATCCAAGAACTAGAAGGAGCTTTTAGAGGCTCAGGTTGGAATGTTATAAAAGTTGTTTGGGGTAGGATGTGGGACCCAATTATGGCTAAAGACAAAGAAGGCAAATTGCAAGAAATTATGGATGCTGTGGTAGATGGTGAGCTGCAAAATTTTAAAGCGAAAGGTGGAGCCTATACAAGAGAAAACTTTTTTGCCAAAGATCCAGATGTTCTTGAAATGGTTGAAGATTTAACTGATGAGGATATTTATAGACTTAACAGGGGCGGACATGATCCATATAAAGTTTATGCGGCATATCACAAAGCAGTTAATTCAAGTGGCGCACCTACAGTAATACTAGCTTTAACTACAAAAGGGTATGGAGTTGGTTCAAGGGAGGCTGACAATACAACGCACCAAGTAAAAAAATTATCACTTGATAATATTAAATCTTTTAGAGATAAGTTTAATATTCCAGTTAGCGATTCGGAGATTGAAGATCTGCCTTATGTCAGACCTGCAGATGATTCACCTGAAATAAAGTATTTGAAAAAAACAAGAAAAGCTTTGGGTGGCTCAATACCAAAAAGAAGAGCTATTTCAAAACCATTACCTAGCCCAAAATCAGATATTTTTAATAGTTTTAACAATGGTTCAGGTGAAAGAAAGATTTCTACAACCATGGCAGCAGTAAAAGTTATAACTGATTTACTTAAAGATAAGAGCATTGGAGAAAGAGTGGTCCCCATCGTTCCTGATGAAGCAAGAACATTTGGCATGGAAGCGTTATTCAGACAGGTTGGAATTTATTCATCAGCTGGTCAAAATTATGAGCCAGAAGATGCTGACAAGGTCATGTGGTACAAAGAATCAAAAGATGGAGTAATGCTTGAAGAGGGCATAACCGAAGCTGGAGCATTTTCAGCCTGGACAGCGCTAGCAACAGCATATTCAAATTATGACTTCCCAATGGTTCCATTTTATTTATTTTATTCTATGTTTGGTTTTCAAAGAATTCATGATCTTGCTTGGGCCGCAGGAGATGCACAGGCTAAAGGTTTCTTAATAGGTGCTACATCTGGAAGAACTACACTTAATGGTGAGGGTCTTCAGCACCAAGATGGGCATAGTCATATTTTGTCATCAACTATTCCAAACTGTCTTTCGTACGATCCCACGTTCAGCTACGAAATAGCTGCGATAATAAAAGATGGCATTCAAAAAATGTATGTTGAAAATAAAAACTACTTTTATTACATAACAACAATGAATGAAAATTATGAACAGCCTGAAATGCCCGAGGGCTCAGAAGAGGGAATCATTAAAGGGTTGTATAAATTCAAGTCTTGCAATAATCCGCAAGTTAGGTTGGTGGGTTCTGGTTCTATCTTGAGAGAGTCAATTAAAGCTGCAAAACTACTTCAAAATTATGGTATTGATTCAGAAGTATGGAGCGCAACAAGCTTTAATCTATTAAGAAAGGAAGGTATGGAAGTTGAAAGAGAAAACCAACTAAACCCAACGTTAGAGCAAAAAACTTCATATGTGTCTGAATGCTTTAATGATTCAGACATACCAATTATTGCAACAACAGATTATATGCGCTCCTATGCAGAACAGATAAGACCCTACATAACTAGTCAATACACTGTTCTTGGAACAGATGGTTTTGGAAGAAGTGACTCGCGTGAAAAATTAAGAGAATTTTTTGAAATTGACTCTGGCAGCATCACAAGAGCCGCAGCTTATTCACTGTTTAAAGAAAATAAAATTGATAAAGTTATGCTTGAAAAAATTTACAATGATATGAATATAGATGCTTCTAAACCTAATCCTTGGGAGGTTTAATGTCTGCAAGTACTATAATAAATTTACCTGATCTTGGAGATGTAGAAGAAGTTGAGGTTATTGAAATTTCAGTGAAGCCAGGTCAAAAAGTTACCTCAGAAGACTCTATTCTTGTTTTAGAAACAGACAAAGCAGCAATGGAGATTCCAGCCTCTACAAATGGCATTGTTAAGTCAGTCCTCTTAAATGTTGGTGATAAGGCCGAAAAAGGCATGCCATTTTTAGAAATTGAAGAAGAGACCAATGAGCAAGCTGATAATTCTAGTGAAAAGGTTGTTGTGAAAGAGGGCTTAGATAAAGTTGAGGCAACTTTAAACGACCAAATAAACGAATCACCACAGGAAGTAAGCGAGCTACGAGTAATAAATTTACCTGATCTTGGAGATGTAGAAGAAGTTGAGGTTATTGAAATTTCAGTGAAGCCAGGTCAAAAAGTTACCTCAGAAGACTCTATTCTTGTTTTAGAAACAGACAAAGCAGCAATGGAGATTCCAGCCTCTACAAATGGCATTGTTAAGTCAGTCCTCTTAAATGTTGGTGATAAGGCCGAAAAAGGCATGCCATTTTTAGAAATTGAAGCCATTCAAGACTTAGTAAAAAAATCGTCAGAGCCAGTTAAGCACAATAGTTCTAACAAGAAAACAGAGCCTATAGCGCAGGCTGCTATCAAGAAACCAACATATACAAATGTTAGCCAAGGTTCTGGTTCCTCAAAACATGCAGGTCCTGCAACTAGAAAGCTTGCAAGAGAATTTGGGATAGACCTCTCACAAGTTAAAGGCTCTGGACCAAAGGGCAGAATTTTAAAAGAGGATCTTCATTTATTTGTAAGCAATGCTCTTAGCTCAACACCAAGCAACAAAGGTGAGTTTGCATTCACTCAACCTTCGATTGATTATTCAAAGTGGGGCAATGTAAATGAAAAACCACTTTCTAAATTTCAAAAAACAGCTCTCAAAAACTTGCATACATCATGGGTTAATATCCCTCATGTAACTCAGCACGATGAGGCAGATATTACAGAACTTTTAAAACTTAGAGGGGAATTAAATTCTAAGAATAAATTAAAAATTTCACCTCTTGCATACATCACAAAAACAATATCAAAAGTTTTGGAGGATTTTCCTGAACTAAATTCATCATTGAGCCATGACTTAAAAAATATTATATACAAGGATTACATTAATATTGGTGTTGCTGTGGATACGCCTGAGGGGCTAATAGTTCCTAATATTAAAAACACAAATAAAAAATCTATAATTGATATTTCTAATGGAATATTTGAGCTAGCTTCACTAGCAAAAGATAGGAAGCTAAAGGTTGATCAATTAAAGGGTGCAACCTTTACCATATCATCACTTAGCGGCATTGGTGGTAAATTCTTTACTCCAATAATTAATCCTCCTGAGGTTGGAATTATTGGGCTATCTAAAACTTTTGATAGTCTCAGGTTGGACAATGGTAATGTTGTTGAGAGGAAGATACTTCCTATCTCATTGTCTTATGATCATAGGGTAATTAATGGAGCCTATGCAGCAAAATTTATTACCGCTTTGAGTAAAAAACTTGAAGATATAGAATTTTTACATAACTCATTTGAGGATTAATAAATGTTAGATACTTTTGATTTAGTTTTATTTGGGGGGACTGGCGATCTTTCAACTAGAAAACTCATACCCGCGCTCTATAGACAAGAAACTGTTTTGTCCTTAGATGATAGTAGTCAAATAATAGGTGTCGGGACTAAAGATCTAACAAATGATGAGTATATAAAAGTTATTCAAAATTCACTTGTAAAATTCTTCCCAGGTTTTAACAATCAGGCTGACTCGTGGAAACGATTTTCTCAAAGGATAAAATACAACAAACTTGATATCAATTTAGATGAAGATTGGAAGAAGTTTGTTAAAACAAAGACTGATAGAGTTACTGTATTCTATTTAGCTATTCCGCCAAACTTATACAAATTAATCTCAATAAAACTAAAAGAACACCAGTTAATTACAAAAAATTCTAGAATTGTTGTAGAGAAACCAATTGGAACAGACCAAAAAACTGCTATAGATATCAATAATCATCTTTCATCAGGGTTTAATGAGGATCAAATATATAGAATAGACCACTATTTGGGTAAAGAGGCTGTTCAAAACTTATTAGCCTTAAGGTTTGCTAATACTATTTTTGAACAAAGTTGGTCTAATTCAGCAATTGATCATATACAAATTAGCGTTGCCGAAGATTTGGGTGTTGAAGATAGAGGTGGTTATTATGACAAGACAGGTGCCCTTAAAGATATGGTCCAAAATCATCTTTTGCAAATTCTTTGTTTAATTGCAATGGAGCCGCCTGTTTCCATTAGCAGTGAATCTGTAAGGGATGAAAAGCTGAAGGTTTTGAAATCACTTGCAAATTTTAACGAAACATCAATAGAAACAGATTCAGTTCGTGCTACCTATAGTGAAGGTTTGTCCAAAGGAGAGGCTGCTTGTTCATATCTAGACGAAGAGGGTGTTGATATTGATAACAAAACAGAAACATTTGTTGCTCTTAAAGTAATGATAAATAATTGGAGATGGTCTGGGGTCCCTTTCTACTTGCGAACTGGTAAGAGAATGAAATCAAAAACATCAGAAATTACAGTTAAGTACAAGAGTGTCCCACACAATATTTTTTCTGATAATAGCAAAGTTCCCTCAAATCAGCTTGTATTAAGAATTCATCCAGATGAAGGAATAGATTTAAAATTAAATACTAAAGAGCCTGGTGTAGCAGGTTTTGATTTAGAAGAATTACCTTTAGATTTAAACTTGGATGATTATTATGAAATTGGCCATCAAGACTGCTATGAAAGACTTTTGTTGGATGTAATAAAAGGTAATCCTGCATTATTTGTTAGAAAAGACGAGGTGGAAGCATCCTGGCAGTGGATCGATAACATAATAAATTTATGGGAATCACAAAATGTTCCCATGGAAGAATATAACTCTGGCACATGGGGTCCTGTAAATTCAGATTTATTACTAAAAAGAGATTTTCGAAGTTGGAAGAATGGGAGTAAAAAGTAATACTTATGAGCATTCATCCAGTAGTTCTAGAAGTAGAGCAAGCAATCAATCAAAGGAGCAAGAAGTCTCGTTCAAGATATCTTGAAAAGTTAAAAATTTCATCTGAAAGATCTTCCTCAGCTAGAAACAATATGGGTTGCAGTAATTTAGCTCATGCTTTTGCTTCTTGCGATAAAGCCCAGCAGTCAGACGCAGTTAACGGCTCTAAGGTTATTGGGATAATTTCAGCTTATAACGATATGCTTTCTGCACATGAGCCACTTAAGGATTATCCAGACATAATTAAAGATTCAGCTGCCAAGAATAATGCAATTGCTAGGGTTGCCGGCGGTGTTCCTGCAATGTGTGATGGAATAACACAAGGTGAGCCTGGAATGGAATTATCCCTTTTTAGCAGGGATGTTATTGCTCTTTCAACAGCTGTAGGTTTCTCTCATAATGTTTTTGATGCAGGCTTATGCCTTGGTGTTTGCGATAAAATCGTTCCAGGCTTAATGATTGGAGCTCTATCATTTGGTCATATGCCAATAGGTTTCATTCCAGCAGGCCCTATGCACACAGGCATTTCAAATGATGAAAAGTCAGAGACTAGAAAGAAATTTTCTGCAGGTGAAATTGATAGGTCTGATTTGATCGCATCAGAGCAAGCAGCATATCATTCTTCAGGCACATGCACCTTCTATGGGACTGCCAATACCAATCAGCTAATAATGGAAACAATGGGCATTCAACTTCCAAGCGCTTCATTTACACCTCCAGACTCACCTATAAGAAAACTTATTACAGAAAAAACAGTTGAATGTGTTCTTGAGCTATCTAATTCAAATTTAAAGCTTGGTGAAATGCTTGATTCTAAAAGCTGGGTCAATGCTTTGGTTGCGCTTTTATCCAGCGGTGGATCAACAAATCTCACGATACATTTAATAGCTATGGCAGAGGCGGGAGGTTATAAAATAACTTTAGAAGATATGAACAATCTTTCCGAGGTTATTCCTTCCCTTACAAGTGTTTATCCTAGCGGAAAGGCTGATGTAAATGAGTTTCATAAAGCCGGAGGTGTTGCAGCATTAATAGGGTCTTTGTTAGATGGTGGGTATTTGTTTAATGATGTTAAAACTCTTTTAGGAAATGATTTAAGTATCTATAGAAATATTGCAGAAATAAAAAATGATGAGCTTGTCTGGGAAACTCCTTCAAGGATTCTTGACCAGTCAATAATTAGAGACCACAAAAATCCATTTAATTCCTCAGGTGGGCTAAAGCTAATGTCTGGGAATTTAGGGGAAGGCATTATTAAAACTTCGGCTTTAAATTCGAAGGATGAAAGCATAACTGCACCAGCAGTTGTATTTAACGATCAAGAGGAGGTAGAACATGCCTTCGCAAAAGGCCTATTAAATAAAGACTGTATTATAGTTGTTAAAGGGCAAGGTCCATCCTCAAATGGTATGCCTGAGCTGCACAAACTAACTGCGCCTTTAGGGGTTCTTCAGTCTAGAGGACACACGGTGGCTCTTCTTACAGATGGGAGAATGTCGGGAGCTTCTGGAAAGATACCAGCTGTAATTCATATCAGCCCTGAGGCAAAAGAGCTTGGACCAATTAGTAAAATCTTAAATGGCGATCTTATAAACATAAGCCTTCAAAATAGTACATTTTCAAATTTAACTGACGACACTATTATTGAGGGAAGGGATTCTATCTATGTTCCATCCAATCCTATTGGTGTAGGAAGAGAACTATTTAGCGTATTTAGGGACAATGTTTCAAACGTAACCAAGGGAGCATCTGTTTTTAATGAAAATTAAAGAAATTCTTTCACAAAATAAAATCCTTCCCTTGGCTACAATTTGCTCTGAGGGTGATGCAAGAAATATAGCAACTAAGCTTATAGAGGCACAGTGCCCAATTCTTGAAATTACTCTAAGAGACGAAAGGGTTAGAAGTATTCTGCATATTTTTCAAGAATATTCTGGGTTAACTGTTGGACTTGGAACCATTAGATCTAACGAGGATATTGATCTTGCTATTAATAATAAGCTTGCTTTTGGAATCACGCCTGGTTTCTCACCAAAGTTATGTGGTTATGCCCAGTCAAAAGATTTTCTTATTATTCCTGGCATTCAATCAGCATCTGAAATAATGCAGGCCTCAGAAATGGGTTACAGCATTTTAAAGTTTTTTCCAGCTGAGCTTTCAGGCGGAGCCAAGAAATTAAAAGCATTGCAGTCAGTATTCCCAGATATTAGCTTTATTCCAACCGGGGGAGTAAATAAAGATAATTTAAAATCTTACTTAGAATTGGAAAATGTAATATGCGCTGGTTCAAGCGATTTTGTTAGTAAAGATATGTTGGCTAGAGGTGAATGGGAAGATATTGTTTTAAATATTCAAAATATAAAAAAAGATCTTATATAACTATATATTTAGGGAGAGTTAGATTTGTACTTTAATAATTTAGACTGGTTCATAATTGGTTTTTATGCCATAGGGTTAATAATTCTTGCAACATACTTCTCAAGAACCCCCAAAGGAAAGGAGAGAAGCGCTGAAGATTACTTCCTTGCTGGAAGATCATTACCCTGGTGGGCTATTGGTGCATCTTTAATCGCAGCAAATATCTCTGCAGAACAAATTATAGGAATGTCTGGTGAAGGCTTTGTTGTTGGTATGGCTATAGCGGTATGGGAGCTTACAGCTGCAATTGCATTAATAGTTATGGCAAAATTCTTCTTACCCCTGTTTTTAGAAAAGCAAATATATACTATGCCACAATTTCTTGAGCAAAGATTTGATTACAGAGTGAGCCTAGTTTTATCCTTCTTTTGGATAATAGTTTATGTTTTTATTAATCTGACTAGTGTTTTATGGCTTGGTTCATTATCTATCAACGCCTTAACAGGACTCAGCGTAGAATATGGGCTTTTATTCTTAGCAGTATTCTCATTAGCTTACTCTCTTTCCGGTGGCCTTAAAGCAGTTGCAATGACCGACATTATTCAAGTTGTCCTTCTAATATTTGGGGGTTTATCTGTTTCGTATATTGCATTGAATCTCATTTCAGAATCAACTGGAACCATTCAGGGTCTTAAGATTGTGTACGAACAGATGCCTGAGAAATTTGACATGATACTTTCACCCGACAATCCTTCTTACAACAAGCTTCCTGGTATTTGGATTTTGGTTGGTGCAGGGGTCTGGATTGGGCATTTTGCTTATTGGGGCTTTAATCAATATATCACTCAGAGAGCACTAGGTGCAAAATCTTTAAAAGAGGCTCAAAAAGGTGTTATGTTTGCTGCCTACCTCAAATTACTAATGCCTTTTGTTATTGTTCTTCCTGGCATTTGCGCAGCAGTCTTATTTCCTTTGCTGGAAAAATCTGATCAAGCTTACCCAAGCATGATGACGCTTCTTCCTAATGGCTTACTAGGATTAACATTTGCAGCTTTGATAGCTGCTATAGTTTCCTCATTGGCCTCAATGACAAATAGCGTAAGCACTATATTCACGATGGATGTATACAAAACTTTTGCTAAAAATAATCCATCGCAATCAACATTGCTAAAAATAGGTAGATCTTCTGCTCTGCTTTCAGTTGTGATTGCAGCAATTGTAGCAAAGCCTCTTCTTGGAAGTTTTGAGAGAATATTCCAATACATACAGGAATTCACCGGTCTTTTTACTCCTGGCATTTTAGTGATATTTCTAGTTGCTTTATTTTGGAAGAAAGCAACCACGCTCTCTGTTCTAACTGCTGCCATAACATCTGTGGTTTTATCTATAGCGATAAAAATTGGGTTACCTGAGCTAGCATATATTCACAGAATGGGGGTTGTATTTTTCATGTCTGGATTCTTATGCTACTTAACAGCTATGTTCCAAGGAATGAAGGTTCAAGAAAAAGCAATAAACTTATCAGACATAGACTTTTCAACGACTAGAGCATTCAATTTTAATTGGGTAGTTATAACAATTGTCCTAATAATTACATATATCATCTTAGGTTAATTTTATGAAATATATACTATTATTCTTTTTAGTATTTGCTGTTTTCGATTTAGACGCATCATATCCAGAATCTTCGTGTGGGAGCCCAGCCAGTAACATATCAGTTGTTGAAAGAATTATTAAAAAAATGACTTTAGAACAAAAAGTTGGACAAATAATAATGCCTGATATTGATGAGGTAACACCATCAGAAGCAAAAGAATACCAACTTGGCACTATCTTGAATGGCGGTGGAAAATTTCCTAATAAAAATAAATATAGTTCCGTATCTGATTGGAAGAATTTAAGTGAGGAATTCTACAAATCCTCACCTATAGTGGACGGCAAGTTAGTCCCTGTCTTATGGGGAACAGATGCCGTGCATGGTCATAACAACGTTATAGGAGCAACAATATTTCCACATAATATTGGGTTAGGTTCAACTATGAATCCTTCTCTAATAAGAAACATTGGAGATGCAGTTGCTAAGGAGCTGCTATCAACTGGAATTATATGGACATTTGCACCAACAATTGCTGTCCCTCAGAATGATTTATGGGGAAGAACTTATGAAGGTTATTCAGAAAATTCTGAATTGGTTTCAGAGCTTGGCAAGGCAATGATTCTTGGGCTTCAAGGAGACTCAAAAGATTTTCTTGATGAGAATCATGTTTTAGCAACTGCCAAACATTTTTTGGGTGATGGTGGAACAGTTAATGGTATTGACCAAGGTAATACTATTCTTTCAGAAAAAGACTTAATAGAAGTTCATGGAAAACCATATTTAAGTGCAATAGATGCTTGTATTCAATCCGTTATGGCTAGTTTTAATTCTTGGAATGGAATAAAAATGCATGGTAATGAATATATCTTAAATGATATTTTAAGAAATGATATGGGTTTTGATGGCCTTGTTGTTGGTGATTGGAATGGTCATGGCCAGATCCCAGGATGCACCAAATCCAGTTGTCCAGAATCATTTAATGCGGGTGTGGATATATTCATGGTTCCGGATGAATGGCAATCGCTCTATAAAAATACACTTGATCAGGTCAAGCAAGGCATTATTGATGAGTCAAGATTAGATGATGCTGTAAGAAAAATACTAACTGTTAAATTTAAAGTTGGGCTTCTTAATGGGCGAAAGCCTCATGAGTACTCAGCAAATAATATAGGCTCTGAAAAGCATAGACAAATAGCAAGGCAAGCTGTGCGTGAATCCATGGTCTTATTAAAAAATAATGAAAACGCTCTACCTATTGAATCGCAAAAGCACATTTTAGTTGTTGGTGAGGCGTCAAGAAATATTAAAAATCAAATGGGTGGGTGGACAATAACTTGGCAAGGTAGGGGGAATTCTAATAGTGATTTCCCGAGAACTTTAAGCATTTATGAGGCAATAAAAAACAAGGTTGAATCAATTGGTGGGACGGTAGAATATTCAAACAATGGATCTTATAAGACCAAACCTGATGTTGTTATTTTTGTTTATGGTGAAGAGCCTTATGCCGAGGGCGATGGTGATAGAAAAAATTTATTTTTTATTAATAACGACAAAAATTTTTTAAGCTACATGCAAAACATTAAGAGCCTTAATATTGAGACTGTTTCCCTTTTTCTATCAGGAAGACCGTTAATAGTTAATCATGAGCTAAATCTTTCTGACGCTTTTGTTCAGCTATGGCTTCCTGGAACAGCGGTAGAGGGAGTTGCCGATGTAATTTTCACCAAGAAGGATAATAAGATTGATCATGATTTCTCTGGTAGGTTGTCATTCTCATGGCCTAGAACCTCTGACCAGAAAGTCCTTAATTTTGGCAACATGCCATATGACCCCTTATTTGCATATGGTTATGGTCTAAGTTATTCAGATGATGTCTTTGTATCTAAGCTTTTAGAAGAAAATAAATTCACACAACCAAATGAAATTACAGTTTTTCTTGGATCTGCCTATCCTTCCTATCACGAGGTGGTATCTTATTTTAGTCTTCAAAAAAAAGAAGAAGTCTATGATGGAGTTAATAGTGATATATATTTAGATGAAAAATCAGGGTTAAAGATATCAAAATTTGACTATAAAAAACAAGACGATGCAAAGCAAATTGATTTTGGAAACAATAACACATACAAAACCTGGAGAATAAGCGGCTCCAGTGAGAATATTTCATACATGAAAGATGGTGTTATTCAATTGGTTTTGAAGCCACAAAAATTATCAGATAAATCAATTACTTTAAGTTTTGGCTGTTTTAAAAATGAAGATCAGATTAGAGAATCTGGATCTCGTGACTGCTACAAAACAATAGATATTTCCAACTACCTCCACAAGAATTTTGATAACAAGTGGAAAGAATTAAATATCCCAATAAAATGCCTGGATGATGATGATTTTGAATTATCCAACATAACAAATAGAGGGCAGTTAAGCACAACAGGAAATTGGAAATTAGATGTTCATTCTATTAAATATATTAATAATCAGGGATATAATTCCTGCTCTATAAATATTAGTGATTATGAGTAAAATTTTATTAATTGATATTGGCGGAACTAATATAAGGTACGCTTTTGCAGAAGATGGTTTCAACCATCTGGACAGCACAAAAAAAATACCTCTAGATACTATTGATAATTTTCATAGCTTTATCTCAAACCTAGTAAGTTCACAAAATATAGATAATTTAGTTATTTCTGCTGCAGGTCCAAAAATAAATGGGACGATCACTATGACCAATAGAGACCTATCAGTTAATGAGCAAGAGTTAAAAGATAGTTTAAATCTTAAAAATTGTAGCTTGCTTAATGATTGGGAATCAATTGGGTATAGCTTGTCTGATATTGAAGAGGCTGAGATAGGGTTAATTAAAAATGGAAATCCATTTAATGGAAATACTTTTTTTATTGGTCCAGGAACTGGCTTGGGTGCAGCTTTTAAGATGGAGGGTGGTGTCGTCGTGCCAACTGAAATTGGTAATACTACAGGGCTAACTAACTCTTTACTGCATAACTATGGAATTAGCAATCCTTCAGAAAACTTTATAACTCTGGAAAATGTAGTGTCCGGATCTGCTATATCAAAAATTTACGAATACAAAACCAGTGAAAAAATTTCGTCTGAAAATGTGGTTAAACTATTAAGGGAGGGTGATGAAACAGCAAAGCTAGTCATAGACGGCTTTACAAAGTCACTTGCTGAAGTGATATCTGATATGGCTTTAAACTTCATTTCTGGTAATGGAGTGTATATAGCCGGTAGCTTGATGCGAACTATTGTTGAGCTTATGGATAAGGATCTCTTTGTTAAACACTTTATAGGTAATAAAAAGGGAATACATAAAAATTTACTAGAAAAGATGCCAATTGGAATGATAAATAGAGAGCATGCTTGCCTTCTTGGAAATTTAAATTACTACAATCTAAATAAATAAACAAATGAAAGACTTAAAAAATATCTATATAGGTAAAACTCCTGTTAACTTTAATCACGATGATATTGTTGGTTCAGAGGTTGTTATCAATGGTGAAAATTTTTATAAAATCTCTAATGTCGACTCAATGCGACCATTTTTTATGAGTATAGTAAGTCCATACAACCATTGGCTATTCATATCTAGCAATGGAGCCTTGTCGGCCGGTCGTAAAGATAACGATAATGCATTATTTCCATACTATACAGACGATAAAATTACTGAATCGCATGACATAACGGGAAGTAAATCTATTTTTCATATCACAAACGGTGATTCATCTAGTTTATGGGAGCCATTTAAGGTAAGCACCTTAAGCCCGTATAAGATTACAAGAAATTTATATAAAAACCTTAGAGGAACAAAAATCCTCTTTGAAGAAATAAATCACGATCTAGGTCTTGAATATTCTTACCAATGGAATATTAGTGATAAATTTGGGTTCGTACGCAAATCTCTTTTAAAGAATAATAATAGTAGTATTTTAGATATTAGAATTTTAGATGGCATCCAAAATCTTCTTCCTTGGGGGGTTGAGTTTTATACTCAAAATTCCACAAGCAACCTTGTGGATGCTTATAAGAGGTCTGAGTTACTAAAAAATAGCGGCTTAGGTATGTTTGCAATGAGCGCAATTCTAGTTGATAAGGCAGAACCAAGTGAAGCCCTTAAAACAAATATTGCTTGGAGCATTGGTCTTGCCTCATCAAAGAAGCTTTTATCGTCTACACAAATAGAAAGATTTATAAGGACAGGCAATGTTACTGAAGAGCTTGATGTAAAAGCAGAAAAGGGTGCCTATCTTTTAAATGCAGATATTACATTAGATGCCAATTCTTCAGAGTCATGGTTAATGGCAGCTGATGTCAATAAAGATGCATCCTATGTCATGCATATTGATGGAGAAATCAATAAAAATAATAGCCTTTTGAATGAAATAGAAAAAGACATACAGCTGGCATCTGATGAGCTTTATAAATTGACCGGCGCATCTGATGGGCTTCAAACAACTGCTGACAAAAGAAGAAATATACGTCATTTTTCAAATACCTTGTTCAATATTATGCGTGGCGGTATTTTTGATAAAGATTACACAATAGAAAAAGATGATTTTCTCTCTTATTTAAGCAATGCAAATAAAGATGTATTTAAAAACTCAAAGAATGAGTTAGAGATATTGGGCAATACATTTAGTCTCTTTGATTTAAGAAATGCGATTGAGTCATCAGAAGATTCTGATTTTAAGAGGCTTGGAGGAGAATACCTTCCACTAAAATTCAGCAGAAGACATGGTGATCCAAGCAGGCCATGGAATCAGTTCTCAATAAATACTACTAATGATGATGGCACTAAGATCCTAGATTATGAGGGAAATTGGAGAGATATTTTTCAAAATTGGGAAGCTCTAGCTTATTCATATCCTCAATTTATAGATAATATGATTTTAAAATTCTTGAATGCATCTACTTTTGATGGGTACAACCCTTATCGTGTAACTAAAGATGGATTTGATTGGGAGACGATTGAGCCTGACAACCCATGGTCCTACATTGGCTATTGGGGCGATCACCAAATTATATATCTATTAAAGTTTCTTGAGTTTGCAGAGGATTACTACCCGGAAAAACTTGAAGGTTATTTTTCAAAAGATATATTTGTATACGCAAATGTGCCTTATGAAATCAAGCCTTATAAAGATATGCTTGAGGACCCAAAAAATACAATTAATTTTAATCATAAAACTGAAGATGCGGTTATTAAAGCAAGATCTAGCAAGGGCTCTGACGGAGCATTGCTTAAAGACTCAAACAATAACATCGTAAAAATAAATTTTATTGAAAAAATACTAGCAACTGTTATTGCTAAAATTTCTAATTTCATACCTGGAGCAGGTGTATGGATGAATACACAAAGACCAGAGTGGAATGACGCCAATAATGCGCTTGTTGGTAACGGTGTATCTATGGTTACCTTGTACTATCTTAGAAGATTTTTAACATTTTTTAATGGCCTTCTTAATAAATCTGAACTTAAAAGCGTTGCTGTTTCTGAAGAGCTGAGCGAATCTTTTAAAGATATTTATAATATTTTTAATTCAAATAAAGAAATTTTATCTAGCTCTAATGTAGGTGATTGTGAAAGAAAAATAATCATGGATTGCCTTGGAGAAACATCCAGCAAATATAGGTCAAAAATTTATAAAGATAGTTTTTCTGGAATAAAGAAGCCAATACTAATTAAGGATATTGAAGCGTTTATTAGCATAGCACTTGAGTATTTGGAACATACTATTGATGAGAACAAGAGACCTGATGGCTTATATCATGCATATAATTTAATAAATATTGATTCAGAAAAAATATCAATATCACATCTTTCTGAGATGCTTGAGGGCCAAGTTGGTATTCTCAGCTCTAAATACTTATCTACAAAGGAGAGTCTGCAAGTTCTTGACTCTCTGAAGGATAGCAAATTATTTAGAGACAACCAGTACAGTTATCTTCTTTATCCAAATAAAGAGCTCCCCGGCTTTCTTGAAAAAAATGTAATACCTCAAAATTTAGTAGAAAGCTCAAAGTTATTTCAGGCTCTAGTACAAGACGGCAATACACAGATCATTAAAAGAGACTGCAGCGGGTTATTTCACTTTAATGGTAATTTTAATAATGCTAACTCTCTAAAAAAAGAACTGCGCGATTTATCAACCATATACTCAGAGTTGATAAAAGAAGAAGAGGAGCTGGTATTAAATATTTTTGAGGAAGTTTTTGATCATAAATCATTTACAGGCAGGTCCGGAACTTTCTATGGCTATGAAGGGCTAGGTTCTATTTATTGGCATATGGTATCTAAGTTGCTATTAGCTGTATTTGAAGTAACAAGAGATTCCATCAAAGATGGAAGTTCACAAGACACCATAGGAAGATTATTTGATCATTATTTTGAAATAAATGAGGGCATTGGGGTGAATAAGTCCCCAAATTTATATGGTGCATTTCCAACTGATCCATACTCTCATACTCCTTTTGGCAAGGGAGTTCAGCAGCCAGGAATGACAGGTCAGGTTAAAGAAGATATTTTAAGCAGATTTGGTGAAATGGGTGTTTTGGTTAAAGATGGAAAAATTAAATTCCACCCAACAATAATGAGAAAAGAAGAGTTTCTTCAAGAATCCAGAATTTTCAAATATGTAGATTTAGAGCAAAATATTATTTCTCTAGACCTTGAAAAAGGCATGCTTGGTCTAACGATTTGCCAAGTTCCAGTTATTTATCATTCTAGTGACAATGAGGCGATAGAAGTTTTATTTGCTAATGGCACCTCTCAGAACATAGTGGGCCATGAAGTTGATGAGTCTATTAGTCAAAGTATTTTTAATAGAGATAAAAAAATAATAAAATTGAATGTATATATTCAAGCTAACAAAGGGTAACTAATTCTGAAGGTATTCAATTTAAAAAAAATTCTAATTGCAGCAGCGCTTATATTTTTTTTTATTAATATGATCAATTTAAGTAATAAAAATATGAATAAATCAGCAAAAGAGTTTCTTGGAAATCCTAACTATCAAGCTATTTCATATGGAGGTTACAGAGGCCCTTCAAGAGAGCAGCAGCCCTCAATTGATCAAATCAAAGAAGATCTACTGCTTATGCATGCTCAAGGTTTCAGAGTTTTAAGAACTTATGATGTTCATCATAAATTTGCAGAAAACACTTTAGAATCTATCAGGCAACTTCAAGAGGTTGATGGTACTTTTGAGATGTATGTGATGCTTGGAGCATGGATCGATTGTGAAAACTCATTTACAGATTCACCAAATCACAATCAAGAGGATGCTGAAGGCAACACAAAAGAAATAAATGAAGTTGTAAGGCTCGCCAATAAATATCCTGAGATAGTCAAAATTATTGCTGTTGGAAATGAGTCTATGGTTCATTGGGCATCTAGTTACTTTGTATTACCTGGTGTTATTTTAAAATGGGTTAATTACTTACAAGATTTAAAATCATCTGAAGCTCTGCCAAAAAATTTATGGATAACAAGCTCAGATAATTTTGCATCTTGGGGCGGTGGTGGTTCTGAGTATCACAACGAGGACTTAAATAGTCTAATAGAAGCAGTTGATTACATCTCAGTTCATACCTATCCATTCCATGACACGCATTACAATCCAGTGTTTTGGAAGCTTGAGGATAAGTCTTTATTGGAAAATAAACTTGATGCTATCCATCATGCAATGAAAAAATCTGTTGAGTATCAATATGAACAATACCAAAGCGTTAAAAGCTATATTGAAAGCATTGGAGTGACTAAAGCCATTCATATAGGAGAGACTGGTTGGTCATCAGTTGCAACTGATCTATATGGAGATGATGGCACGCATGCAGCCGACGAGTACAAGCAAGCAATTTACTTTAATTTAACTACTGAATTATGTAAGTCTCTTCAGATATCATGCTTTTACTTCTCAGCTTTTGATGAGCCATGGAAAGATTCATCTAATGAATTTGGATCAGAAAACCATTTTGGCCTCTTTACTGTTGAAGGCAAGGCAAAGTATGCTCTATGGAATGGTGTTGATAAGGGCACTTTTTCAGGCTTAGGTCGAAATGGTAAGCCTGTTGAAAAAACTTATGGTGGTAACGAGGAAAACCTACTAAACAGGGTTAAGGCACCCTCAGCCCAAAATATGGAGTAATAATTATGACAAATAAATTAACATTAAATATTTCAGCATTTCTTCTATTTTTATCATTTTCTATATTTTCAGATGATGTTCAGGTTTCACAAAACAAGCTATTGCTTGATGGGAATGCATTTTATATTAAAGGTATTTGCTACCACCCAGTCCCATTAGGCTCAAAATACAGAAGCTTTAACAAAATTGATCAAGATCTCGCATTAATGAAAGAGGCTGGCATCAATACAATAAGGGTTTACGAGCCTATCGATGATATTGAAATTTTAAATAAAATCTCATCACATGGTATCAAGGTCATCATTAGCTTTGGCTTCAATCAAAATGGTTTCTTTGATATTTTGTCGGGAACTTTCATAGATTACGTTGAAAAATACAAGGATCATGATTCAATTTTATTATGGGAACTTGGAAATGAGTATAACTATCACCCAGAATGGTTCGGTGGAGATATAGCAAATTGGTATAAAGCTCTTAACGATGCCTCTAAGAAAATACATATGATTGATAAACATCATCCAGTATCAACTGCCCATGGGGATTTGCCTGATGAACAAGCTCGCAGCTTGGTAAGTGATATAGATATGTGGGGTGTGAATGTATATAGATGGGACCAGCCTGTTTCTATCTTAGAGCAGTGGGCGGAAGTAAGTGATAAGCCTATTTATTTTGCTGAACTTGGAAGTGACAGCTATATGACTATAACTAGAGATATTTATGAAGAGGGTATAAGTGAATTAGCACAAGCAGATGCTAATAAGATTATGCTTGATGCAGTAATAGATAATATTGAATTAAGTGCAGGCACTGTTATTTTTCAGTTTGCCGATGGTTTATGGAAGGCTGGAAATCCATCAAAGCAAGATGTAGGTGGCTGGGCTCCTAATAGTAGCGGCGTGCCTTATGATGGAACTGCCAATGAAGAATTCTTTGGAATAGTTGATATCGATAGAAATAAGAAAAAATCCTATGAAGTAGTTAAAACTATTTTTAATAAACCCGTTGCTAACTAGATATTTAATCATCAAATATGTATCTATAAAAAATATATAATATGGATATGAATCAACAGCAAACTCAAACAAAGTTAGTTCCACTCAAGCACAAGATTGCATTTGGTGTCGGTATGTTAGGGAATCAAATGTTCCCAGCAGCCTTAGGCATCTTTATGGTCGTATTGATACAAAACCTAGGTTTTAACCCATTGTTATACGGTGTTATTGCTTTTGTTCCAAGACTTGTTGATGCTATTACTGATCCACTAATGGGTTTTATTTCTGATAATACTAAATCAAAATGGGGTAAGAGAAGACAGTATGTTTTTATTGGCGCTATTTTAACTGGCTTATCATTTATTGCTATGTGGCAGTTGTACTCAGTAAACGGAATAGTATTTAATTTCTGGTATTTTTTGGCTCTTTCGCTTGCATTCTATCTTGGTATTACTATTTTCAGTATTCCCTTTGTTGCTATGGGTTATGAGATGAGCGATGACTTTCATGAAAGAACTCGAATCATGGCTATATCTCAATTTATAGGCCAATTTGCATGGGTTGTTGCTCCATGGATTTGGGTAATTATCTACAATCCTGATTTGTTTGATAGTCCTGAGAGCGCGACGAGACAACTTGCTGTAATTATTGGAATAGCCTGCATGCTTTTTGCTATAACTCCTGCATTATTTATAAGTTCAAAATCTACACTTGAAGACAAGAATTTAATACCTTTAACTAAAGAGAATATTGGGAAGAGTTTTAAAAATATATTTGTTATTTTTAATGATGCATTCAAAAATATCCCATTCAGAAAGCTTTGTATTGCAACATTTTTAGTATTCAATTCTTTCCAAACTATTGCAGCATTTTCTTTCTTTATCATTGTTTACTATTTATTTAATGGCGATGCTGGTGCTGCTGGTGTTTGGCCAACCCTCCATGGTTCTGTTGGTGCCATATGTACAAGCTTTTTAGTCATTCCTATATTGTCATTCATGGCTCAGAAAATAGGGAAAAAGAATACTTTTGTAATCTCTCAAGCAGTTTCTGTTGTTGGTTATATTCTTTTTTGGTTTTTATTCATCCCAGGAAAACCATATATGTTTTTATTTGCTTTGCCATTCTTTTCATTTGGTATAGGCGGTCTTTTTACATTGATGATGAGTATGACCGCAGACGTTTGTGACTTGGATGAACTGGAGAACGGGCTACCAAGAAAAGAAGGGTCATTTGGTGCAATTTATTGGTGGATGGTTAAGCTAGGTACGGCTGTAGCAGGTCTTTTTTCTGGTTTGATTCTATATTATGTCGGTTTTGAAGCAGGCGCTTCTGTTCAGCCAGACGGCGCAATGAGCGGTCTTAGATTTTTTTATTCTGCAATTCCAATTCTTGGTACCCTTGGGGCAATTTATGTAATGAGAGATTACGACATAGACGAAGCAAGGGCAGAAGAAATCAAAAAAGAACTGCAAATTATAAATAGTAAATAAATATGTCATACAGAAATGAAAAATTCCTATCTTTATTGGGTAAAAATCTAGATCAGCTTCAGGAAAATGATCTTCAGGAGATTTCAAGAAATATTCTTGATGATGGATTGCATGGCATCTGCTTTAGTCTTTACGAAGACGGTCAGGAGCCTGGTAATGATATTACCGATGAACAGATTATAAGAAGGTTGCAAATACTAAAACCCCATACTGAATGGATAAGAACATTTTCATCTCTGGATGAGCATGGAAGAATTGCACAATTTGCAAAAGGATTAGGGTTCAAGACTCTTGTTGGAGCCTGGTTGAGTAGTGATAAGGGTAAAAATGAAGAAGAAATCAATGGGCTGATTGATCTTTCTAATGCTGGTTTTGTCGATGTTGCCGCAGTTGGCAATGAAGTCATTTACAGAAAAGAGTTAGATGAAGAAAGTCTTGTGAGTTATATAAATAATGTAAAGCAAAGAGTTAATGTTCCAGTTGGGTATGTTGATGCATATTATGAATTTAGAGATAGACCAAATATTAGCGATGCTTGTGATGTCATTCTTGCAAACTGTTATCCATTTTGGGAGGGTTGTTCTGCAGAATATGCGCTGATATATATGAAAGACATGTATCAAGAGGCAACTAAAGCAGCTAAGGGCAAGAAGGTTATTATTACTGAAACCGGTTGGCCGAGCGAAGGGAGTAGTCTTGGCGGTGCAAAGCCATCATATTCAAATTACTTAAAATATTTTATCAACTCACAACTCTGGTCAAAGAATGAGAATATTGACATGTTTTACTTTTCATCATTTGATGAATCATGGAAGGTTGATGCAGAAGGGGATGTGGGTGCTTTTTGGGGTTTGTGGGATAAGTTGGAGAAGCTTAAATTCTAGTTACAAAAGTTATTTTTTATTTATTTTCATTTAAATTATTTTGTGTATAATTCACATCTATTATGGCAGACAAAAAACAAGTAAAAGTATATTTAATCCCAGAAGGTGAAACGCGTGATCATCACACATATCACTATACTGCTATTAAAACTAGAAAATTCACTCTTGAGAATAAGAAGATGAGAATGAAGAAATTCAATCCAGCTAAAAGAGTGCATGAGTGGTTTGTAGAGGCTAAGTTACCTCCTCATAATTAGGTCTCAGAAAGTCTAATTTCAGTTGAAGAGATATCATCTCTAAAACTACCCTCATTAAATCCAGTACATCTCGATCTTATCTTTGATGGTATATTTATATCCTCTAGCGATATAAATTTATCCTTAACCTTTCTTCCAAAAACAAGAAAATGAATATTATGGTCATTAAACCTTTCAACATGCTCGTTCATGTCTTTATTACTTGAATAAAATTTTTCATCAAATACTCTCAAAAGAGTATCTGCTCCAATAATAAATACACTGTTTGGGAACATTTCTGCCTTCTCACTAAATCTTCCTGCAGAAGTCATCACCCAGCTATCATTTTCATCAAATTGATCTAAAGTCCTTTTAATTTCTTGGAAGGTAAGAGGAGGTTTATCAGCATTTTTTGCACATATTTCAAAAGTAGTTTGCATACCTGTTTTCTTTTCAGCAAGATCTCTCATTCTTATATGGCCTTCATGTAAGGGGTTGAATGAGCCTGGAAAAATTAGTTCAGGTTTAGATTTGGAGCTAGAGACATAATTAACTTCATTATTTAGAAGCTTTATCCATGATTTTTCGGCAACTGTTTTACTGAGATCAACATTTTCACTATGGCTCGGTTTTTCAACTTTAATTCCACATGCCTCACCAAGTAAGTGCATTACATAATTAGCAATAAGCTCCTCTTCTTCCTTTCTTGATCTTGTATTTTTATCGAGTATGCAGGCAACTGATTTAGTGTATGAAGAGGTCTGAAGAACAATATAAAATTTATGATCACCAATTTTTGTGTAAGTAGTTGCAAGACTTGCGGTGATTGAGATGCCTATAAGATATTTTGATTTTGTTTTACTAGCAATCTTGGAGCAGGATTTATAAGCATTGGCAGCCATACTCAAGCAAGTCTGCATTGAGCAATAATGATCTGGCTTCTTATTCAGGTAGGCATCCATAGATTCTTTTGCATAAGGTATATATGACTCTAAAATTGTATTGGATGCACCTGGAACCTGCAGAAGAGATGAAATGGCCTCAGTACCACCACCACTAGACACAATTGTTACCTTAAAAGGGCTTTGATGTATTTTTTTTATTAACTCTTGCATGGGAAATAGGGTATTTGTTGCATTTTAACCTAATAAACAACAATTATTGTTAGAATAATTATATGAATAAATCATTTAATTTTTTTTGGATGCTGGTGCTGGTTTCTTCATTTAGCCTTCATGCCTATGAGGTCAAGCAAACAATTTTTGCTTTTTGGGATAAGCCAGATGTCAATTTATTATATAAATTACCAAAAAATATAGACGCCAATACTAAGGTTCTATTTATAATTCATGGTCAAAGCAGAAATGCTGATAGTTATATTGACCACTGGGTTGATTTGGTTGAAGAGAAAAATGTAATTCTTGTTGCGCCACATTTTAAAAGATCAGATTATAGATACTTCTTTCTTCTAGAGACAGCAAATTCCAATGGCGTTATCAACAAAAATGAAAGTGGCTACTTAATAAACTCAATTGATACATTTTTTAGCTTTTTTAAAAATAAATATAAATTAGATACTAGTAAATACTCTATGTTTGGGCATTCAGCTGGAGGTCAATTCTCTCACAGGTATTTGATGTTGAGTGACAACCCTAAGATTGACAAAGCGGTGATTGCTAATCCAGGTTGGTATACTTTTCTTGCTGGAGCTAGATACCCATATGGTATTAAAGATATTCCCGTAAGCATTTCTAATGAAGGTATTAAAAATTTTTTAAGTATGAGGAATACCCTTATGCTTGGAAGCAAAGACACTGGATCTTCAAGCTTAAACACTTCTCCTGGGGCCATGAAACAGGGTGAGGATAGACTTTCCAGAGGTAATAACTATTTTGAATCTCTCATCAAAACAACGAAAGAAAATGATATTCCATTTCGATGGAACTATCATCTAGTTGAGGGCGTAGATCATGATTTTAGAAAAATGTCTGATGCAGCTGCAAAAGTACTGCTTTAAAATATTTCCTTAAAAAAAATATCACTTTTCCTTTTTACTTTCTCTTTAAAAGGCTCTTGGAACTTGCTTAACGTATTATAAATAAGACCCATACGCGGATTTTTTGACAACAAGCCTTGGTTCTTCATTAAGAAATTCCAATAGAGATAATTAAAAGGGCATGAATCATCTTCGATTGTATTTTTTGGGTTGTACTCGCAGGAAGAGCAATAGTTAGACATCCTATTTATATATTTTCCACTAGCAGCATAGGGTTTTGAGCCAACCACACCTCCATCTGAAAAAGTTGCCATTCCAAGTGTGTTTGGAAGTTCAACCCATTCGTAAGCATCAATATAAACCGACAGATACCAATCACATATATCACTTGGGCTGATACCGCTGAGCATAGCAAAATTACCAGTAACCATGAGTCTCTGTATATGATGGGCGTAGGCATTTTTTTTGGTAGTACTAACAACATCTGCAATACAGTGCATCTTTGTATCACCATCCCAAAAAAAGCTAGGCAATTTATTTGTATTATTAAAAAAGTTTAGCTCTTTATAGTGAGGCATATTCGACCAATATATTCCTCTAATGAACTCTCTCCAGCCAATAATTTGTCTAATAAATCCTTCAGTAGAATTTAACGGAGCCTCATTATTTCTATACCTACATTCAGCTTCCTCTATACAGTCCATAGGGTCAAGTAACCCAGAGTTGAGGTATGCAGAAAGAAGGGAGTGAAACATGAATGGTTCATTTGATTTCATAGCATCTTGAAATGATCCATAATTTTTAAAATATGTATCAAAAAATTCTAACATTTGATTCCAAGCCTCTTTATGAGTTGTTGCCCAATTAAAGTTTTCAAAATCACCAAATGACTTATTAAAAATTTTATCTACTTCAACCATCACACCAATGGTGAGCTCATCTGTTTTGATTGGTTTTCTGTCTGGAATAATCTCTTTAAGCGCTGATGCTCCTTTTCTATTTTCCTTATCAAGATTCCACTTTCCACCTTCTGGCTTCCCTTCATCCATGAGAACAGAATGTTTTTTTCTTATCCACCTATAAAAATATTCCTGAATAAGCGATTTTTTCCCTTTTGACCATAAATCAAAATCTTCTTCATTGGATACAAATTTAGTATCCTCTAGAACATTTAATATTATCGAATTACTCTGACAGAAGAACATTAGTTCTTTAAGAGTTTGATAATCAGACGGCTTGGTGACATAAAGCTTTTCAAATTGTTGTTCTGAAAATATTCTTTTTAAGGTTTTAGAAAGCCCTTGATGGTTTTCAGTGACTTTCTCATGGATCACTCGTTCATGTCTTATGGTTGGTATATATTTTCTAAGAGAGGTTATTAAATAAATTAGCTTTTGCTTATGATGAGGTAGCTCATAGAATGAACTCATTGGTTCAAAAAATAAAAGGCTATCTTCCTCACCTATGTTTTCATAGACTAAATTATTCTTTGATAGCTGATCTACAAATATCAATCCTAAAGAACTCATTCGCTAATTAGTTGAGCAAGATGTTTGCCTGAATCATATGCAGATTCAACTCTTGGTCCCAAGGCCCAGTCACCTATAGCAAAAACATTATCATTTATTTTCATATAACCTTCCTTGGTATAGTTTTTTTTACAAAGGGCATATCTCCATTTAAAAACTTTAATATTATCTGTAAATAAAGCTTTATCAATACCAAGAGATTTAACGATATCATCTATAGCTATACTTGCAATATCCTTGTTTTCAAGATCAAAAGAATTATTGCTAAAGTCCTGTGAGAAATGCATGGTAATTGAGATTGGTGACTCATCACAAAATGATCTTGATAAAGAAGCCCAACTCAACTTATCAGATATATTCTTATAGCAACTATGTGTAAAAGGCATATCATTTTTTAATAAAACACCCACTGCAAGACATTTTGAATATAGATCATCATTGAAGGTAGCATTAATATTGGCAATTTTATTAAATTGGGGGAGGGGTATTGAAGAAATTATTAAATCAAATTTTTTTTCTGGACTACCATTAAAGCTGAGCATGCTTTCTTTTAAGTTAATATTTGTAACTGATCTCTCCAGTTCTATTTTTTTATCAGCTAAGTGATATTTAACAACACTATGCAAGCCATCTCTGTGAACAAACTTATCAGATGACTTGATTATGGTTTGATTCAGATTGTCTAGTATCGTACCTGATAAAGTCTTGCATCCAGCAGCCTCTAAAACCCTTTTAAAATCTAATGAATGTGCTTTTGCATATTGTGCACCTAAATTAAATTTAATAATATTGCCTTTATGCTCTCTAGAATGCATTGTTAAGCGCCCACCAGCTGATCTGGCCTTATCAAAAATAGTTATTTCATGAGAGCCCTTTAAGTTGGTAATAAAGCCAACTGTGCTCATTCCAGCACCAATTATTCCAATATCCATTTATTATCCTTGACACAAATGTCACATAAATGTAACATTGGCTTATATTTTATAACACAACTGTAACAAAGGAACTTAATATGAACAAAACAACATCATTTAATTCATACATTAAGACTTTAGCTGAAAGAATTAATACCTTAATGAAGAGCGGAGACTTAACAACAATATCTAATCAAATTTTTAGATAAAACCAGAGAAGCCCATTTACATAATGGGCTAATTAAAACTTAACGACCTTTTTTAGAACAGTTTCTCCATCAATATTTTTTATTTCAGATACAACTATTTTTTGTTCAGTATCTATTTTTAATAAACCGTAATTAACATTTAACATCATTTCTCCAATTTGGAGAGGGTCATATTCTTTAGGCTCTTTAAATATTTTTTTAATTGCTTTATTCAAAGAAGATGAGCTAATTTCAAATAGCTCTCCATACTCATAGAAACCAGCCTTATGTCTATCTCCAGAAAGAATGATTGTTTTAGTTTCTTCTTTTTCTAAAAGATTCAAAAGCTTTGTTCGTTCTGTTGGAAAAATATTCCATTTCTCCCAGCTATGTCCAGTAGGTAGTACCTGTACCGATGAGAGAAGTATTATTAAGTCCGCTTCTTGAGAAATAACATCATTTAGCCAGAGCCATTGATCTTCACCAAGCATTGTAATATTTTTTTTATTTACTGGTTCGTAGTTATCCTTTCTGCTTTTTGTTGTACTTCTAAAATATCTTGTATCTAAACCAATAATATTTACTTTTAAACCATCAATATTAAGTATATTGTTAAAATAAGTACCTTCTTGGCTTCGCCTTTTATCGTTTTGGCTTGAGCCCCAGAAATCTAAATAAAGCCTTTGCGCTTCTTCTTTGAATTCATATTCGAAACCTCCATCATTCACTCCATAATCATGATCATCCCAAATATAAAAAACATCTTTTTCATTAAGCCAATTTGGAATCATCTTTTTTTGTTTTTTATAAGCAAGCTTCATTTTATTAAGCTTGCCATTAGGACTATCACCATAGACGTTATCACCAAGAAAGATAAATGAATCAATGTTTTCATTTTTAATACTCTTCCAGATAGGTTGCGGTAATTTTTGATCAAGACAAGACCCAAATGCAACTTTATATTCATCTGAAATGAGCTGGTTAGATGAAAAAATTAAAATTAAAAAGAAAAGTCTATGGGTATATAATTTATTCATAAGTGAAGTATAGCAATTTAGTAAAGAACTAATGAATAACAAAATCATTCTAATCATCAGCTGTTTTATTATTTCAAACTGTTCTGATAAAGATTCAAATCAAACCAGGTTAAGTGCTGTAATTTTACCTGAATACAGCTCTTTTGCAGTGGTAGCAGATTGCAGCCTTTCAAAAGGCAACTCACTTATAGATTTAGAATCATTTCTTTCATCCCAAGCCATATCTAAAGGAAATACAGACAGCTCAGTATCGGTGTTGTTTCCAAATAACTCCGCCTCTGTGAATACCTTTCTAATTTATATTAAAGGGGGGTCAGAAGTGGAGACCACCAATAGAATAAATAATATTTATATTGATGGATTAGAGTCTATTTCTACCTGTTCATATGAGCAACCCTCAAAATCTTTAACCCTTTTTACCAACCCATTAAATTTATCTCAGTCCGAAGATTATAATATTTCTGAAATTTTAAACTGTTCTTATAACGATGGTTACAGCTATGGGTCTTTTGTAATTGCCGTAGATAGGCTTATTCAAAAAATGGAAATGTTTAAATCAAAATATGAGATCGACTATATTGAATTAAGAGATGAAAACTCTTTTTTATGGGTAAATAGGTTTAACAATTCATTTTACGAATCAGAGCTGCCTGAGCTTTGGTTAAAAAATCCTGAAGAATCTTTAGAAATACAAAATGAATTTAAGGATAATGCAATTTGTAATAACGCGAGTGTGTATAAAGAATTTTCTCTTTAATCAAGAATTATTACTACACTAAGCTATACAAATATATTAGAATACTCGAATCTATTAGCGGGTATCGTATAATGGCTATTATAAGAGGTTTCCAACCTTTTGATGAGAGTTCGATCCTCTCTACCCGCTCCAATTTTATACATGAAACTAACTTACTATTAATTGAACCATTAAGTTTAAATGGGTTATATTGATACATTGTTTATAAATTATTGAATATGCATCATAAAAATAACAACCTTTTATTTTTACTAACTTTACTAATTACAGCCTGCGGTGGCGGCAGTGGCGGAGGAGGCGGCAGCAACACCCCACCCCCAAGTCCTGCACCAACTATCAGCTTTACAGCATCCCCAGTTTCAGTACTATTAAACAGCACATCTACTTTTTCTTGGTCTACAACTAATGCAACATCTTGTACTGCATCGGGTTCAACCCAATGGAGTGGATCTAAAGCAACGTCTGGCACTGAAGATATTCCTATTACTATTCCTGGCAATACAACATTTACTCTAAGCTGTTCTGGGGCGGGTGGCTCAAGAAATGCCTCAGTTATTATTGAAGGCTTTAGGCAAACTGATGGCGTAGTTGTGGACGGCTATATATCAGGTGCTAATGTTTTTATTGATGAGAATGAAAACTTTATTGCTGATGCACAAGAGAATGCAACCACTTCAGATAACGATGGCAAATTCACTATTAAATACGCTAACGGAAGCTTAGTTTCCATTGGCGGTACAGACTTAGATTCACAAACTCTATTAGATAATCTTTTAATTACTCATAAACTTGATGGTTTTTCTGATTTTAAAGCCATAACCCCTATTACTTCGGTTGATGCATTTTTAGAAAGCACAGATATCAATGTAGCACTGGGTATAGATAGCTCTATCAATATAGCTGTTGATGACCCTGTAGCCCTAAAAGGGGATGGTGGTATTTATGACTATTTGTATGAGAAGGGCAACCAGCTCACCGTTCTCGCTTACGCACTGCAAAACATAACTAACGATCTAAATACAACAACTGAGACCACTCAAGACTTCTTTAAGTCTATAGCCGAGGAAGTAGAGACTGAATATACCGAAACCCAAAGCAAAGTAGACATTGAAACAACTGACTTTATCTCAAAAGTTTTAACTAATGTTGAAACTGCAAAGACATTAAACCTTAATGAAACTGATAAAAGTAATACAGTTACTGCTCTGGCCTCAGTTATACCAATCATCCAAGTTAAAGAAGATGCAGATACAACCACCTCACTTATTCGTTTTGGTGTATCTCAATTACAAGAAGATATAGTTAGCCTTGCCAATGGAAGCGCATCTGAAGAGTTGGTTGAGGACTATACACAGGATGTCATAAACTATATAGCTACAACAGAAAGCATATCTTCAGATAATTTAACACCTGATATCAGTAGTATAGATGATTCAGTCGTTCTAGATGAAGATTCTGTGATTGATATCTTTATTTTAAATAATGATTCTTTTGTTGCAGGAGCACCTTTTAGTATCTCAACAACATTGCCCATGAATGGTAATGTTGAAATAATAAATAACTATATTACTTATACCCCAGATACAGATTACTTTGGTGATGATGATCTTTCTTACACCTTATCCCAAGGAGATAAAACTTCATCAGCTGATGTAAATATTACAATTAACTCAATTAATGATGCCCCATCTATAGATATAGCTTCAACCTTAACAGCTTCTGAAAACCAGACTGCCATTACAACCATATCTATCTCCGATGTTGATGAGGATGAGCTAACGTTAACTTTAGGTGGAACAGATGCTAGCAGTCTTAATCTTTCAGCTGAAAACGTTTTAAGTTTCAAGGAAGCGCCAGATTATGAAACTAAAGATAATTATTCTATTAATCTATCTTTAACTGATGGAACTGAGACTACAGACAAAGATATTAGCATCTTAGTTACTGATATTAATGATGTAGCTCCTGTATTTACATCTTCAGCTTCTTTTAATGCACCTGAGAACCAGTTAGCAATTGGTACTGTGACTGCTAATGATGAAGAGGATGATGATCTTAGCTTTAGTATTTCAAGTGAAGAATTAGTTATCACTTCAGAAGGTGTTTTAACATTTGTTTCGGCTCCTGATTTTGAGGCTAAATCCTCTTATACAACAACTATTACTGTTTCTGATGGAATTAATGAGGCTACTCAAGATATCTCAGTAAATGTAACTAATGTAAACGATGTTGCACCAGTGTTTACCTCATCTGCAACTTTTAGTGCTGCTGAAAACCAAACAGCTATTAATACAGTAACAGCCACTGATGCCGATGGTGACGATGTAACTTTCACAGTTTCAGGTTCTGAGTTTGCAATAACTTCAACAGGAGTTTTAACCTTTGCTTCAGCTCCTGACTATGAAACTAAATCTTCTTATACAGCAACCGTAACAGCAGCTGATGGAACGAATTCAACCACTCAAGACATTACTGTTAACGTAACTGATGTTAATGATGTTCCAGTCTTCACTTCAGGCTCAATCTTTAGTGCTGCTGAAAACCAAACAGCTATAGGCACAGTTACAGCAACTGATGATGAAGGTGAAGGTGTAACTTTCACAGTTTCTGGATCTGAATTAGCAATTACTTTAGCAGGAGTTTTAACCTTTGCCTCAGCTCCAGATTATGAAACTAAGTCTAGTTATACAGCTACAGTAACTGCTAGTGATGATACTAATTCAACATCTCAAGAAATTACTGTGAATATTACGGATGTTAATGAAGTTCCAGTCTTTACTTCATCAGCTACCTTTAGCGCTGCTGAAAACCAAACAGCTATAGGAACAGTAACCGCTACTGATGCCGATGGTGATTCAGTAACCTTCACAGTTTCAGGTTCTGAGCTAGCAATTACCACCGCTGGTGTTTTAACTTTTGTATCTGCTCCTGACTTTGAAACTAAAAAATTATACAAAGCTACAGTGACAGCTAGCGATGGAACTAATACCGCTGATCAAACAATCAAAGTTCAAGTTACAGACGCTAATGAAAATAGTCCAAGCTTCACCTCAGAAGCTACTTTTAGTGCAGCAGAAAATCAAACTGCTATTGGAACAGTAGCAGCCACTGATGCTGATGGCGATAGTGTCACTTTCACAGTTTCAGGTTCTGAATTAGCAAT
>CAZFYG010000015.1:0-26538 GCA_964523375.1 uncultured Gammaproteobacteria bacterium
TTAATACTACGCTTATTATTTCGAAAGTCAACACTTAATATTAAATAAGTTTTAAACAATTCAACTAAAAGTATTTTTATATATGATAAGTGTATGAAAACTTTTTTACCAAACAAAGATCCCTTAAAAAAATATATAACAAAATCAAGGTCTCTGCAAAATTTAGAAAATATTTCTTCTGAGCTTCCCAAGCTACTTCTAACAGGAAAAGTTCAAACAACAATTGATGGGTTGCAAGTCAATGATCTATCTATAAAACCTCTCCTAAAAAATAAGGATCTCAGAGAGCTTAAGCTTGCAATGGTCCATCTGAGCTTTATTGCACATGCTTATATATGGGGTGGTAAAAAACCTAGCAAAATACTACCAGAAGTAATATCAAAACCATGGGTTGAGGCGTCTAATACCTTAGGCAGGCCGCCAATTTTAAGTTATGCAAGTTACTGTCTTGATAACTGGTATAGGATTGATAAAAGTCAGAATATATCTCTTGAAAATGTTGCCCTGATTACCAACTTCTTGGGTGGCGTTGACGAGGATTGGTTTGTAACCATCCATGTATGTATTGAAAATGCAGCAAAGGATGCAGTTACTGCTGCGTATGAAATCTCTAAACTTAAGTCTAATAAGAATAAAAAATTAGATGATGGTCTAAGAAGAATAATAATATCTCTAAGGGAAGTTAATGCTATTTTCTTAAGAATGCCTGAGAAATGCGACCCTTATGTTTATTATCATAGAGTGAGGCCCTTTATATTTGGCACTAAGGACAACCCTGACCTCAAAAAAGGCCTTGTGTATGAAAACCAATTCAACAATAAGCCTCAATTTTTTAGAGGCGAAACGGGAGCCCAGAGTAGCATCATGCCATTCCTTGACGGAGCTCTGGGCATCTATCACACCAAGGACCATTTAAGACATTATCTTAATGAAATGCGAGATTATATGCCCCCTGAGCATAGAAGTATGATTGAGGAAGTTGAAAATATCTCAAAAGCAAAGGAATTAATTGATGGCTCTAAAAGCTTGACCAATAAATACAACAAATGCCTTGAAGAAATAAGAAAATTTAGGGCGCTTCATTTAGAGTTTGCAGCTTCATATATTCACAAACAATCTCAAATAAAGAACCCATTTGGAACTGGAGGCTCAACGATAAAGGGCACTGGCGGTACTCCATTCATGAAGTACTTAAAAAAACATAGAGATGAAACCGAAAAGCAAAAAAAAGCTAACTAGCGCCCTCCACAATACTAAAGTATCTAGATGATGAATTTACAGTGTGAATGAGTGCTTTTTGATACTCAGTAGAGTGATAACAGTCTTTGGCATCCTGATAAGATAAAAACTCAACCATGACGGTTCTTTCATAACCTGAGCCCTCAACCTCATCCTGATCTCCACCCCTTACTAGAAATCTACCTTTGTATTTAAGAACAATATCTCCAGCTAGAGAAACATACTTTGCATATTCATCACTATCTGTAATGTGTGCTCTAACAACCCAGTATCCTTTTTTCATTTAGGCTTTAAATTCTAATCTTGTTTCATGGAGTATCGGCTCAGTGTAGCCAGAGGGCTGAATCCTTCCCTCTATTGCTAAGCTGCAAGATGCTTGAAAGGCAAGACCATCAAATGATGGTGACATATCATTATAGCTATCATCATTACTATTTTGATTATCCACTATAGTAGCCATCTTTTTCATTGCTTCAATTACTTGATCTGTGTCGATAAGTTTATGATGAAGCCAGTTTGCTATATGTTGGCTTGATATCCGACAGGTTGCCCTATCCTCCATTAGACCAACATTACTGATGTCTGGAACTTTTGAGCAACCAACTCCCTGGTCAACCCACCTAACAACATAACCAAGAATCCCTTGGCAATTATTTTCAAGCTCGGACTGTATTTGATCCTTGGATAGCTCCTCGGGATTTGAGTGAAGAGGTATATCTAGAATTGAATTTAGATCAGCCTTGTCTCTTCCTTTGATCTTAGTTTGCTCATCAGAAACAAGTATTTGATGGTAGTGAATTGCATGAAGGGAAGCAGCTGTTGGCGAGGGGACCCAAGCACAGTTTGCGCCAGCCTTCGGATGTACAGTCTTTGCCCTATACATCCCAAGCATTTCATCGGGCATTGGCCACATGCCTTTACCTATTTGTGCCCTTCCCTGAAAACCAGTTTCCAATCCAATATCAACATTCCAGTCTTCATATGATGCAATCCAGTTATGAAGTTTAATATCACCTTTTGGGATCATTGGGCCAGCTTCCATGCTCGTATGTATCTCATCTCCAGTTCTATCTAAGAAGCCAGTGTTAATAAAGATTACCCTTTCTTTGGCAACTTCAATACACTCCTTTAGGTTCACGGTTGTGCGCCTTTCCTCATCCATAATGCCAATTTTTACAGCGTTATGATCAATATTTAATGCCTGCTCTACAGCGGCAAAAAGGTCACAAGTAAATTGAACCTCTTCAGGTCCATGCATTTTTGGTTTTACTATATATACACTTCCTGTTCTCGAATTTTGGTATTTTCCTTTATTTTCTAAATCATGCTTTGCTATACAAATAGTAAACATGGCATCCATTATTCCCTCAGGAACTTCATTGCCATGCCTGTCCTTAACGCCTGGATTTGTCATCAGGTGGCCTACATTCCTTACCAGCATTGTACTTCGCCCAGGAAGAGTTAACTTAGAACCATCTCTAGATATATAATCTCGATCAGCATTAAGCTCTCTTGTTAGTGACTTGTCATTTTTAATAAAAGTATCTTCAAGATCCCCTTTCATGAGACCTAGCCAATTCCTGTAAACAAGCGCTTTATCCTCACCATCAACAGCAGCAACTGAATCTTCACAATCCTGAATAGTGGTAATAGCAGATTCCATTAAAATATCTTTAATGCCAGCAGGGTCTGTTTCTCCTATTGGATGCGATTTATCTATCTGTATCTCAAAATGCAAATTATTATTTTTGTAAAGTAATCCGAATGCATTATTGCCATTATCAACAAAACCTTGATATTGATCTTGGTTGGCTAAAAGGGATATTGAACCGGTATTGAGCTGCGCAGAAATATTCCCATCAGAAAACTCAAACCCAATAACATCATTATAAGAACCATTTTGTAATGGTATCGTTTCATCCAGAAAGTTTTTAGAGAAAGATATGACCTTGTCTCCTCTTTTAGGGTTGTACTCACCAGCTTTTTGCGCTCCATCTTCTTCAGAAATCATATCAGTTCCATACAATGCATCGTACAAACTTCCCCATCTAGCATTTGCTGCATTAAGTGCAAACCTTGCATTCATTACTGGAACCACAAGCTGAGGGCCTGCTATAGTCTTTATTTCTGGATCTACATTTTCTGTTGAAATTGTAAAGTTATTAGCTCGAGGAACGATGTAGCCTATTTCTTCTAAAAAAGACCTATATTCATCATGATTATGGACTTCGCCTTTTTTGCTGATGTGCCACTCATCAATTAAGGTTTGAATTTCTTCTCTCTTTGCCAACAAGGCTTTGTTTCTAGGAGAAAAATCATCAATAATTTTTTCAAAACTTATCCAGAACTCTTCAGCAGAAATATCCAAGCCTGGAAGAATTTCATCCTCCAATACATTTTTAATCTCAGAGGAAATTTCCAATGTTGATTCTTGGTCATGCTGGCTATCATTGACTGTTTGGCTAGAGTTGGTAAAAAATGATTTGATGTTATTTAATATATTCATCAAAAAATTATATAACAGAAAATTAAAAGCAAATTAAATTAATTTTTTAAATTAGTAATTATTTAAGATCATTATTTGGATCATAATCCCATATTCTCATAAGCCTTTTGTCAGTTGTGCTAGATGACTTGCGCATAAGAAAATTTCTTATTGAAGTTATGAAAGGATTTGAAAGATGATAAAGATAGCCTTGAGTTTCCGACATTCTTTTAACCATTCGAAGCCTAGGAGCTCTTAATCTTTTGTATTCACGTTGGGCATGTGTAATATCTTCTCTATTTTTAATTAATAGCTTCCCAAAAATATACGCATCCTCTAGGGCCATACAACCGCCCTGACCTAGAAAAGGAACAATTGGATGAGCAGCATCACCAAGAAATGTAATATTCTTCACAAATAATTTATTTACATCTCGTCTTTTGTATATACCCCATTTAAATAGTTCGTTTGATTTAGCTAACCTGTTAACTAGTTTTGTTGGATGCATAGATAAATCAGCCCTCATCTCATCTACAGAACCTTCGGTTTTCCATGCCTCCTTGTACTCATTAGCTGTTTTAATAACAGCAACAAAGCTTGTGAACTCATTATTTATGGGATAACTAACGATATGAGAATTTTTAGAAAGATGAAGGTTGATAGAATTATCTTCTGATTTGATGATGCCTCTCCATGCAGAATATCCACTATACAAAGGAATTGACGCACTTTCTGATATTGAATTTCTTGATACGGACTTTATTCCATCACAAGCTATTACATGTTTCACTAAAAAATTAGAATTGTTTAGAAAGAACACCTTAGATGAATCTGAATCAATTGCCCTTAGCTCGTGATTATAAATAATCCTGCCTCCATAAGATTCGTATTTGTTGAGCAATATTTTATAAAGCATTTCTCTTGATGTGGTTCTTACATTTGAAGAGCTAGTGTAAAGAGTCTTAGTATTATCCTGAATTTTTGTTGTGAGAGTCAATTTGGAGATTTTTTCTACCTCATCTTTAAGACCCATATAGCGTAAAACTCTCAATGCATTTGGCGAAAGAGATATTCCAGCCCCATGCGATCCCAGCTCTGAATGTTTTTCGAAGATTACCGAGGGAACCCCTTCTTTTAAAAGAATGCATCCAATTGTAAGTCCTGCAATTCCAGAACCAATAATAGCAATATGATCCTTGTATTTTTCCATTACTACATTATGCATAATGCATAAAAAAAAGGAGGCATTAAGCCTCCTTTTTTATACAAATAAATACTTAGCTTTTAACAGGCACTATTGAAAAAGACCTTTCATTTGTGCATGAACCGCCGAGAGCTGCCATTGCTTCGGCCTCTGGAAGGGTATCAGCTTTTTCACTCCAAAAATTAGTCCAATTTTTACCATACTCACCAATAGAAGAGGTGAAAACGGCTTGAACAAAGTCAAAGTCCCATCCTGGCTCAACACCAGTTTGCGGCCAAATCATTTTTCTACCTGCAACATCGCCATTTGCTTTTGCTGCCTCAGCATATGCAAAATAAGCATCATAGAATTGTTCGTTAGTAACACCCTCACCAAGTTTGCAGTCAGAATATACTACATAACCTGCTGCCCCATCTGGTGTTTCAGAAACTGTTCTTTGCCATGTATCAATAACTTGAGGGAAGGTTACGGGAAGCTCGTTATACAACTTAGTTCCATTCTTCATCCAGTACTCATTACCAACATAGTGCTCTTCTGGATCTGGACTTCCACCAACCCATATAGCATCAAAAGTATTTAAACTATGGCCATAATAAGGAACAAGTATTGCTGCAGTATAGTTTTTAAAAACCTCTCCCGGCTCACCTTCAGATGCCCACTTTTTCCATTTCATACTCCACTTCATTAAATCGTCCATGTCTTTACCATCTTTGAAGACATTTACATAGTACTCAGCTTTGTTAGGTTTGTATTTTGGCTCGTCTGCCTCATGCCCGTCGGCAAAAACGCCAAAGGATAAAAATAAACCTAAAGTAATAATTATTCTCATTTTTCTCTCCCATAAAAAAATTAATTAAATTTAATAATATATTAATACTTGGGATGAAGTAAGAAATTTAAGCAAAAAAAAGAGCGCACATGGCGCTCTATTTTTTAAGCATTATGCTATCTCATTCTAGTACCAACATATGTATTTGCATTAGAACATGAAAAACCTTTTAAGTTTTGAGCTGCTTCTGAGTCATAAATCTTATCCCAAAATAATTCAGCATTCACACCCATTGCGCTAATAGAAGATGTATACATTAGTCGAATAAAATCCTTTCCATCAGGCAAAGTATGCCCGGCTAGTGGAACAATCATTTTTCTTCCAACAGTATCTCCTACTGACTGAGCATATTTAGCCATATCTACATAAAGATCATAAACTTGCCTCATGTTGTAGTCCTCTTCTAACTCACAAACTGAATAATTGGCATAAGCAGTATCTCCAGGTAACATTTCAGATGGAGACGATATATTCCATTGGTTAGTATTTACAACTTGCGTATTGGTAACAGGTAGTTTCTTCATTAGATTTGCTCCGCCTCCAGTAACCCAAGTTTCTAAACCAAGGAACTGCTCTGATGGCGATGGAAATGTAGCAACCCACATGAAGTCATGAGTTGTTAAATCATTATGGAAATATGGGGTAAGAATTGATACTGTCATATTGTCATATACAGAACCATTTTCAGCAGCATATTCCGCAAAGTCCCCATACCAATCAACTAAATCATCTAGATCCTTTCCTTTATTAAATGAACCGATATAGTATTCAGCTACATTAGATGTTTCGCTTGGATCATACTTATATTGTTCTGCGTCTTGAGCAAAACTATTCATTGTAAAAAGCATTGTAAATGCAAATATTTTTTTCATAAAAACTCTCCCTGTTTTAATTAAGTTAGCCTCAATAATACATGCCCTAAATCAATTTAAGAAGAAAAAAATATATAAAAAATAGACTTAATTAATTAAACCATTTAGGTCGTATTGCGAAAGAAAATTCCAAATACTTTGAGATGCAGGAAGGCTCAATGAATCAGCATTCGGCCATGTATGTCTCATAGAGCTGTGCAAAACTAATTCGACACTTACATTATTCAGGCAATTCTCATAATAATCATACTGTATTGAATAACCCTCATCAAAAAAATCTGTAATTGCAATAGTTGGCTCTGCATCACACGAATTATACGTAGCCCAGTAATCCATTGAATCAGGAATACTTTTCATACCCAATGTTACATTACCTGAGTAAGGGACGGTTGAGTCCATTGATCCGTGTATTTGAAGAACTGGAGTAGGATGAGATGGATTGCATTCATCGTATGTTTCAAATGTCATGGAACCAGTTACAGATGCAATTGCTGCTATCTTTGAACTCAAACTGCATGCTAGGTGATAACTCATAAAACCACCATTTGACATACCCGTTGAATATATCCTGCTCTGGTCAATATTATGTTTAGTAAATGATTGGTCGATTATGGTGTCTATAAAATCTACATCATCAACATTACTTCCGCTTGTCCATCCGCCTGAATTCCAGTGCGACGAGCTTGATCCAAGCTGAGAAGTAAAAGGAGCTCCTTGAGGGAAAATTGTTATAAACCCATAGGTGTCAGCAATAGATCTAAAATTTGTGTATTCAATATTTCTAATTGCGCTACCCCCATAACCATGCAAACTAAATAACAAAGGTATTTCACTGCTCTGATCAATATTGGCTGGGACATATATAAGATAATATCTCTCAATATTATTATGAGTGAATGTGCATCTTTCAATATTTAATCCAGCATCGATGCATTCCTCAGAGAAACTTGGTGGATTTACTGGTGGGTCTACTCTGTCGGAGAGGCTATCAGATTCGCTTCCACCACCCCCGCAAGAAGCTAAGAATAAACAAGTAAATAATACTTTTAACTTCATATCTAAAACACCTTATACAAATTTATAAATTGAGTATACACAATGTCAAGGAATTGGTGCGGTACGCCGGTCTCGAACCGGCGGCCTTCTGCTTGGCAAGCAGACGCTCTACCAACTGAGCTAGTACCGCATCAAGTGAGCTAATATAACCTTTAAGCTTTATCCTTTCAAGCATAAATAAAGCTCATATGGCCATTGTTAAAAACAATATATTGAATATATATCTATTGATTATTGATTAATGCATTCTTAAGAGATATTTCATTAATATCATCGAAACCAAATGCATCTTGAGAAGCTAAAACAACATACGAGGCATCTATACCAATTGGTATAACAGCATTAAATTTAGCATTATCTATGAAGGATCCAAATTTATTGCTATCTTCATAACCAATATGTTGTGCATGGATATAAAAAGGGTTTCCAAGTCCAATTACAGCCACCTCTTTCTTTTCATCATTTAAGATTCTCAGCACATACTCATCTCTTTTGTTAAAAGACTTATATTTTGCAATAACATTGTAATTTGGTTGCTTTACGAATGATTTTTCCAATCTAAGACCATCCTTGCTTCCTACAAGTGACAGCACTAGTGCGTCTGCATTTAAATCTTTAGTAAGAAGGTTAATATCTATATCTTTTTCAATAGCGCCATGCGAATGGCCAAGAAAAAGAATTAAAGTTAAGTGTATAATTTTTACCATTTTGCCCAGTTTACTCCCCATGACCCACCTACTGGGCCAAACATATATCCGTAATCATATTCAGGTATCAAGCCAATAACAGGATCTCTTTGAGTATTCCCGTTCGAATCTACCCATATAAACGAAGACTGCATAATACCTCTGTAAAAATCATTATTATTCATTGGGTCATCGGGGGCAATAATTGTTCCTGAAAGATCTACTCCCTTGAAGGTATAAATCCTAACCCCGTTATCGGAAGGCCTGCCAAAAGATACTGATGTTTGATTCTCTTTAGAGACATCCTCAACACCATCAACGTACCACTTGAGTGTAATTTGTTCAGGATTATAATCAACATCAATTGCTATATCCCATGAAACGATTTGGCCTTGATCGTTTCTGCTTGTAGAAGCATTGCCTGGATCATAAAAGCCTTGATTCTGCAAAGAGCCTACAGCAAATCCTTCAATATTTACCTTTCCGTATCCCCCGCTGCTACACGAATCCATGATATTACAAAAATTTGGTCTGTAGTTGTCGTATAAGCCATAATAATTTCCTTCAAAGTGCCCAACTTTGTTACATTCTTCATTCTTGCCTGCAAAATTTCCTTGATCATCCCAATTATTAGCAAAACAACCACAGTCCTCGATCACAACACCGACATTGTCGAAGTCAGCAATTGTGCCATCTGAATAGTTGTAGCAAACCTGAATATCTCGTCCTAAGATATTTAATGGATCTTCAAAATGATGACTCCATTTTACAACAGTGGCATTACCTTGCGTGCTTGTATTAATGTTTTGGTCAGCAAAGGCACTTACATCTCGATCATCGTCTGAGCGATACTCATCTCCCATATAACCATGGGCATGCCCTAATTCATGCATGAGAGTAGTGCTGGTTTGTTCAGGGTTAGTATCTCTTATTCTTTGAATATTTCTGTTTCCAAGATTGACGCCTCTACCTTGAATTCTTGTTAAAGTTGAGACTAAAGTATTATCAGGTAAGAAATCGTCAAAAATTGCTGTGTCCATATCTCCAACACAATAAACACTTTCATCAAAAGAATAGCAACCTGTTCTTATGCCAGTTGGTGAGGTTCCATCAGGATCAACAGGCTCAACAGAAACAACCTTAAAGTAATCTTCTTTAAAAAATGCACCTGCATCAGACTCTCTGACCTTATTAAGAGATGCTAATAACGCCCTTCTGTATAAATCTATGTCCGCATCTCCATTCAAAGAGTCACCAATAAATAGATAATTTGTTTTTCCTAATGAACCCATATCTCCAGGCTGGCCAACTAAATAGTGAACATTATATTCTTTCAGTATCTTTTCCCCGCCAACAAAACCATCTTCAGGATCAACATCTTGATTAATTGTTACAGTCTCTCTGTAGCCTACAAACCAAGACACAAATTCAAGTTTTGCCGAGTTCTCACCGTCTGAGACTATTAAATCAACACCATATAAGCCTCCGAGAGCAAGGGAACCAAGGTTTAAGGTCAAAGTACCTGTTCCATTTGGATTGTCTCCCTCATCTAACATAAAAGAAGCTTGGAAATCAGAACCATCAACAAGAGCTGAAAATTGCAAACTATCCATTTGATTGTCTACATCCTCAACATTAACCCTAAAGTCAAAGGATTGATCAATGATCATTGAATTCTTTGAAAGGCCTGGGTCTTCTTCAAAAGCAATTTTAGGAATATCATTTATAGAAACTATCTCAATACCAATTGTTACTTGTTTGGTAATTCCTTTGTCTGAAGAAAATACTTCATATGTAAAAGAATCTGCTCCATTAATGTTTGAATTAGGTGAATATACGATTCCTGCATCTTCTGGCCTGAAGTCCAGTATTCCCTTCTCGGGGTTTGATGTAATTGTGTACTGAAGTGGGTTTGTGAGTGTTTCATTTGGAGATGCGGCAATGCTTCCTGAATATATAGTGTCTTCGTTGATTGTTATTGTGTCTGTCTCCAGTCCTAGATCAAAAGCAAAAACAACCACAGATTGATTTAAAGAGCCGCCGCTCCCTGAGCAGCTTAAGCTAAAAGTATTATTTCCAGCCACTAAAGATATAGATTCGGAGCCTGAAGTACCTTTGCCACCAGCCCATTCCCCAGATGCTGTACATGACGTTGCATTTGTAGATGACCAAGATATGAGGACACTATCACCGGTTGATGCAGATGAAATATCAGAAGTTATCGAAATCGTTGGAGCTGGGAATGAACCACCGCCTCCATTATCACCGCCACCTCCGCCGCCGCCTCCGCCACCGCCGCAAGATGAAATGAAAACAATTACAAAAACTGATTTAAAAATATTTTTCATATATATGTGATGTATTGGATAAGTACCTATGGATATAGTAAATAATAATGAGATTAATGTGTCAAGCACATTTTACATATATATATATATATATTTTAAAGCAAAAAAAAGAGGGTATATAACCCTCTTTTTAAACCTATTAAGAAATTTTATAGTTTATATCTGAACCCAGCTCTAAATATTGAACCATGATCCTGGTATAAGAAAAGCATCTCTTCGTATCTGGAATACAATCTTACATTTTCTTTTGTAAGGTTCTGAGCTTCAAAGAAAACAGATCCATTGTCGCTGAATTCATATGAAGCACTAAAGTCTAACTGACCTCTTTCTTCAATAAATAAAGGGTTATACTGATCCTGACCAGCATATGTTTCACCTCTTATATTGTAAGAAAGTCTAGCTGAAAGCTGATTGTCCTCATAGAAAACTGATAGATTGCCAGCATCTCCAAACCCAGGTAAAGCAAACTGCTCACCAATTCTTGCCGGGTCAACGTCAGTATCTCCACTTACTAAAGTTACATTAGCAAGGAATCCCCAGTTCGAGTCTTCAAACAAATGCTGAATAGCAAGCTCAATTCCATCAAGTGTGCCTGAATACTTATTAACAGGTTTGAATATACTAAACATATATAAAGGATCGCCATCTTCAGAAATAAATATATTATTTTGACCTGAAAGACCTGTTGAGGGTATATAAGGTTGGTCGCCTTCATAGGTCCAATCATACTGAGCCCAATTACCACCATCATCATGAGCTAAAATCCATGCAAAACCATTAGTTCTTCCTTCTTCGCCAACGCCACAGGACCAACTAAATACTTGACACATTTTCTCTGCACCACTTGATGCATTATCATCTGTGTAATTTTGTGACTGCTCTAATAAATCTAAGAAAAATTGAGACTGTCCTATATCAGTAACACCATTGAATGATCCTGAACCGTTTTGAGAACCATGCCAGCCATTAATATTTTTTCTAAAATAGTTAACAGCAAAGTAACTTCCATCTGCATAGTAATACTCATATGCTAAATCAAGATTCTCAGCCTCGTAAGGTTGTAAATTTGGATTACCCTTTATAACTGATACAGGGTACTGACTAGAATATGGAGTAGTATCTACTGTTGCTCTCATTTGTTCTAAGTCAGGTCTTGAGTTTGTTTTACTTAGAGCAAATCTAAAAATCATATTCTCAGCAAATTCAAAACTACCATTAATATTAGGAAGGATGTAGCTACCCTCTCCTGTTTCTGTAAATACCTCAGGCTCGCCTGTTAGCATTCCAAAGAAATTACAATCGTATAATGGGTTGCCATCAGCAAATAAGCACCATGTTGTTGCAATTGGAAGAGAAGTTGTACCTGTTGATGCCTGGTCAACTTCTTCATACCTAAGACCAACCTCAATATTTAAAGGCTGACCTTTTTTAGTAGTATGCTCAAAATAAGCATTTACAAAAATTGCATCAATGGTTTCTTCAACGATATCATTTGAATCAAAATCGCCTGCACATAAAACACCTCTAGTATCAGTTCTGCTCTGTGTGTCATAGCTGTATAAGCCTTGTCCTTGTGCGTCGTCCACTGTTCCACAAGGCCAATTTTCTGCTCTTCTAACATTCCAAAATGCTAAACCAGCAGCTTCTGAATAAAGGTAGCCATCATTTTGCATGCTTCTAATTGCATCTTCGATTGATACATCAAAGTAATATAAATCTGAGCCTGAGCCTAGATAGTTATCTTCGTTAATTTTATTAAATATGAAATCAGGTGTTAATGCGTTATTCCAAAAATCTGGATTTCCGTCTTCTAACTTACCTTGAAGGAGTTTTTCATTCGCTTTAGCTCTTCTAAACTTCTGATTAACAGAAGAATAACCAAATTTAATTCTTGATAATGATTCATGAAAAAGACCTTGATTGTTATCCCATGTACCGAGCAACTGAACTTGATCCATAAAATTACTTTTTTCTTGATAATCCATTAAAGCTTCTACCGGAGCTAGGTCTGATGCAACAAGCTCTCTAGGAGTGGTGATTCCATTTTGCATATCATTTTCATCAAATGCAGTGTAATCTAATATTGGTATCATCCCAGTAAAATCAAAAGTAGCAGTCCCCATTCTTGCGCCACCTACCGGACCAAAAGGACCAGTTCCGTCAGTCCTGCTATCAGCAGACGACCACCTAGCATTTGAGAACATAATTGAGTTACCGTAGCTTTTGATAGTTGCAGACGAATCATGCATATCAAAAGTAAGGTTCAAATCTTCATTTACTTGGAAATCTATATTGAATCCAAGGGAATTGTTTCTGTTTACAGACCCAGCCCAGAGGATGTTGTTGAAAAACTCTCTGCCTTTACCTTCTTGACCAACGTCATCAGAGTAAATTGCAGCACCATTTTCATTGATAGTTACGTTTCTTGCATTCCAGCCTGAGAACCAAGCTCCATTTTCAACACCCGTGCTTGCAAAGTCTACATTTGAATATGTGTAGTCAATTGTAGTTCTTACTCTTCCAAGCTCATACTGAAAGGCTGTTTGAAAATTATTTCTGACTCTTTCATTATCTTTGTACTTGTAAACTAAGTTTCTTGGGTAAAAGAAAGCATTATCTTCTCTTTGATTGGTTGAAGTAATAACTGCTTCTGGAGGTAGGTAATTTTCAACGGTGCTTGGGTTCCAAGTAATTTCATTTGTACCCTCTTCCCTGTTGTGTCTTACTTGATGTGTTCCTGAGAATGAAAGACCCCATGAACCTCCATTATAGTCCTCTCCAATAGTTGAGAAAACAAAATCAAGCTCTGGTGTAACTTCATCACCTTGCTCATTCTCTGTATCAATCATAGCTTTTACTGCAAACGAACCTACTGTCTTGCCAACCTCTAGAGGTTTTGTTGTAACCATATTGATAGTCGCACCAATTCCGCCAGTAGGTAAGGCTGCATTAGCTGACTTATAAACTTCAACTGCAGATACACCGTGAGAGGAGATATCACCAAAATCAAATGACCTTCCTCCACCATAAGTACCTGGTACAGTCGGCATTTGTCTTCCGTTAAGTGTTACAAGATTGAACTCTGGCCCTAAACCACGAACTGCCACCTTTGACCCCTCAACATTAGATCTATCAATAGCAACACCTACGATTCTTGATAGTGATTCAGCTAAATTACCATCTGGAAACTTACCAATATCTTCAGCAGTAATAGCATCAACAACACCAACATTCTTTCTTTTAATGTCGATAGCATTTTTTAAACTAGATCTTATTCCAGTTACTACAACCTCTTCAACGGCTGCTTCTTCTTCTTTTTCATTTGATTCTTGAGCTATAACACTAGTTAATGGCGCAAGAAGTAAGAGCGATAATAGATATTTATTCACAGTATATTCCTATAAGATTTTTATAAAAGATTAATGAGCGTATTTAACAATTTTGACGTTAATATGTCAAGTTTGTACACATTTAGGAAAAAAAGTAAATAATTTACAAAAAGGCAAAAAAAAAGGTAAATGATGTAATCATTTACCTTTTTAAAATTGATTATTTTATGAATTAACCGTTATCTCTTGGTCTTGATTCATTAACAACAAGTTTACGGCCGTCAATTTCTGACTCATGTAGAGCTTCAATTGCACCTTCCGCACCATCGCTCATTTCTACGAAGCCAAAACCTCTTGATCGATTAGTCATTCTGTCTGTGATGATTTTTGCAGAAGTGACAGTTCCATGCTCAGCAAAAAGGTTTTCTAGGTCTTGGTCGCTCATGCCCCAAGAAATGTTTCCGACGTATATATTCATAATTTCCAATTAGTTAAAAAAAACGTATCTTACAACACATTCTTAGGATTTAATACCCTTTAAGTGTCTAAAAATTTTAATGCTTCGCCTCCATACTCATCCCACCAACTCATTCCCATTAAATGTATTTTTTCTAAATTTGTACCTGAGCTATCATCAAGCCTTCTATTTATTTTACCTATGGGAGAATTAATTCTTAAATATGATTTACCCAATAAGTCACGGGTAAGGTCATTCTCAAGCCCAGTCTCTAACATGATTCCCATAACATCATGACGAAGCCAGCCTAATCCCCCCCATGATGATGACTGCTTGCCATTTATTTTTCTTGTATTCAAGCCGGTACCAATACTTAGAACTTTAATGTCATCAGATTTAAAGAAATTTTTTGCCTGTGTATATGCAAGCAATGACGGGTTATTTGAAACAACACCACCATCAATATACCAACCACCATCTTCTGCCTGGTAAGTAGGAAAATAAACAGGAGCTGCACTGGATGCACAACAAGCACTTATTACGCTTATGCCAGGAGTCCCAAAACTACTATGAGCAACATACGATCTGTTCTCAACATCATATGCAAGGGTTATAACTGGCTTTTTTGACTCTCCCATAGACTTATCATAAAAAATCTTTTTTAGAACCTCTATTCTTCCAGTATTCTCGTACTTTGGTCTAGCTTGAATAATAGATGCCTTATCCCAAAAATAATTGCTTGAAGTTATCTCTTCTATATAGTCTTTTGACCAATAGTCCTTAATCTCCTTCGCACTCATTTGATTGACACCTAAACATAAAGCATTCAATGCTCCCGCAGAAACACCAACAAACATATCAAACATATCGGCAATTTTTTTGCCGCTTTCAACTTCTAATTTATGAAGAAATACAAGTCCAGCAATTGCTCTAACACCACCACCATCAAACGATAATACCCTCTTGCTATTTGACTTAGAAAAGAAAGAAGTAAAGGCACTCATAATTTATTTAAACATAAGTATGAGAACACGGCACTTATTTTTAAACAAAAAAAAGGCCTCTATTTGAGGCCTTTGATTTGAAGTTAAAAACTATTAACTTTTAATACCTGATGTTGAACCCTTCTTAGCAGATTCTTTTGTTACTGTTTTAAGTATTGAACAGCTTCCAGCCTTAGCATTAAGAACAAATGCAGCACAAGAATTCTTTGATTCACATAACGCTGCACAACCAGCTACTGATTTATACTTTGAAGATGTTTTAACTGTAGCTATTTTACCAGATAATGAAATGTCTTCTTTCATTTCAAAATTTAGAGTATCTGCTTCGACAGCAAATATACTGAAAGCGAAAATTGCAATTAAAGAATTTAATTTGAACATTGTAGAGAGTCCTTTTATAAAAAATTATATTTTAATGTTTACACTGCAAACATCACAGCTGGGTATAATACAATATATGTTTACAGTGTCAACATAGATTATGTATTTTTTTAATATATATAGAACTATTTTATAATTTTGATTTGAAAGGTGTTGCTGGCAGAAGATATGCCTCCAATGTTTTTAACATTTGTATAACCCATATCTTCTAGAATAGTCTTTGCTTTGCCCGACCTATTGCCGCTTCTACAATAGAGCATTATTTCAGCATCTTGATTGGGTTCAAAAAACTTAATTTTATTTTTTATTTCACTCAGAGGAATATGAGATGCGCCTTGTAGGTGACCACCTGCCCACTCAGATTCTGTTCGAACATCAATAATAACTTTACTTTCAGTCTCAGCCAAAGCTTCATTGCTGAATATTGAAAAGAATAGGAATGAAAATAATACTATATTTTTCATTAGGACCAGTCCTCAAGAATTATATCTGATGCTTTTTCTCCAATCATAATAGTGGGTGCATTTGTATTGCCGCCTACCAAAGTTGGCATTATGGAGGCATCAACAATTCGCAACCCGTTAGTTTTATGAACCTTAAGTTTATTATCAACTACACTCATTTCATCTGAACCCATCTTGCATGTTCCAACAGGATGGTAAACAGTATCAGCATCTTCTCGAATTGCCTGTTCAATATCCCTGTCATCCTCTAGATCTATAGGTCGCTGAACATGATCTTGTATATATTTATTAAAAGGCTCCGTATGAAGTATTTCCATCATTTTTTTGTACCCCTCGACCATAACTTTCATATCATCTGGATGGCTTAAAAATTTTGGATCTATTACTGGGTCTTCAAATGGATCGCTAGATCTCAATGTAACCTCACCGGTTGATTTGGGTCGAAGAAGACAAGTATGGCAGCTCATACCATGACCCCAGACACTTGTCCTTCCATGATCTATAACCATAGCTGGTGCAAAATGAAGCTGAATATCTGGCACAGGAATACTTTCACTTGTTTTCAAAAAAGCACCGCCCTCAGCAATTGTGGATGTAAAAATCCCAACCTTCTTAAATATATATTTAAGAATCTCAAGTGGGAATTTATAAAAAATAGATTTTAATGAGAAACCTATAAGATGCATTGAGTTGTATCTGTGAACTGATAGATAATCTATGTGATCTTGCAGATTTTTACCGACTCCTGGTAAGTCAACAATATGGTTTATTCCGTGCTTAGAAATTTCTTCCTTTGGACCGAGACCAGATCTAAGCATTATTTGTGGCGATCCAAAAGCTCCAGAGGATAGAAGTACTTCTTTTGTACAACGAATCTCAAAGGGTTTCTTGTTAGCATCAAAACAACTCACTCCAACAGCCCTATCGCCATCCATAATTATTTTATCTACATTTGTGTCGGTTAGAACTGTCAGGTTATCTCTTTGTAAGGCAGGCACCAAATATGCCTTAGCGGCACTACATCTTTTTCCATTTTTTTGGGTAGTTTGATAATAGCCAACTCCCTCTTGATCTTCACCATTGAAGTCTTTATTGAACTTATGAAGTTTTGAGCCTGCGGCAACAAAATCATCGGTAAATAAATTATCGTTTCTTATTTTGCTAACATTCAATGGACCGTTTTGACCATGGTACTCATCATCATGCTCCTCATTGTGTTCAGCTTTTTTGAAGTAAGGAAGCACTTCATCGTAAGACCAACCATCATTACCAAGCTCCGACCAATGATCATAATCCCACTTATGACCTCTTACATAAAGCATTGCATTTATTGAGCTTGAACCCCCAAGAGTTCTTCCTCTAGGTTGATACCCCTTCCTATGTTCAAATGTCTCAGTTTCAACTTCATGAACACCCCCTGCTGAATCTACAACAGCTCTTTGAGGCTCTGTAATGGCAACTTTTTCAAATTCTTTTTGTGGCTCTGTTTCATAAGACCAGTTATAGGGTGAATTTTCACCAAAGAAAGCAAAGCCAAGTGGAACATGAATTCTTGGATCACTATCCTTGGGGCCTGCCTCTATAATGCAAACTTTAAAATTTGGATTAGCGCTTAGCCTGTTGGCAAGAACACACCCAGCAGATCCCGCGCCTAAAATTATAAAATCATATTTATCCATATTACCCATCCCCCTTGAGAATATCTTAACTAAGTTTATGACTTAAGTTCTTGTGTGTAAACTAGAGTAACTTTCATTAAATATTAAATATTAAATATGCTTATTTTTTATTGCTTATTAATTCTTTGGGTGGCTGTTGCCCTAGGCACGTTCATTTATCTTTTTAATACTGTTGCTCCTTATGGCAGGCATGAGTCATCAGGATGGGGGCCGAAAGTTTCAGCCCGCTTAGGATGGATTGTTATGGAGAGTCCATCTGTTATCTTGATGTTGTCCCTTGGCTGGTTGATGAGAGATAAGCTTAATGTTATTCATGAAACTTTTTTAATGATATGGCTGGTTCACTATATTCACAGAACATTTATATACCCATTTTGGATGAATATGACAACCAAGACTATGCCGCTAACCATACCCATATCAGCATTTATGTTTAATATAGTTAATGTGCTTATTCAGGCTATAGGGATTTATTATTTCACGGAGTACTCTGCAAATTGGCATCAAAGCCTAGAGTTTAAATTGGGATTGATCGTCTTTATTGCAGGTATGTTTATCAACATTTATTCTGATTTTTTAATCACAAGAATGAAAAAAAATAAAGGTCCTGGCTACCACATTCCAAATTCTTTTCTTCACAAGTATATTTCCTCTCCAAACTATTTTGGTGAGATTATTGAATGGCTGGGCTGGGCAATTCTTACCTGGAGCGCGTCAGGATTAGTTTTCTTTATATGGACATTTGCAAACCTTTTTCCAAGAGCAATTTCAAACCACACTTGGTACAAGAATAGATTTGAAGAATATCCAAAAAATAGAAAGGCTATATTTCCAGGAATAATCTAGATCAAACCATATTTTTTGATTTGATCTGCTGTTTCTAAAATAGATTGTTCGGCAGGAATAGGATCCCAGTTTAAAATATCTTTAGCTTTTGTGCTGTGCGTGCATCTTTTTTTATTCACCATTTTTACTACAGCTGTCATATCCTTATCGAATCTTGCAACGATTTTTAAAACCCATTTTGGCATCACGATCTTTGGTGTCTTATACCCAGCCTCTCTTAAAATTTTTGCTGCTTCGTTCATCCAAAGCTCTTTTTCTGAAACAACAATTCGATGGCCATCTGAATTCGCATTCTCCATGGCTGCAATATGTGCAAATGCGACATCCCTTACATCAACATAGCCAATATGGAGCTTAGCGATACCTGGAAGCTTTCCATTAATTAACTTCAGAACCAATGAGTTGGATATTCCTATATCCTTCGAAAGTGATGGGCCAGTTACAGCTACTGGGTTAATGACAGTTAACTTGAAGGATGCATTATTATCTTTAACAAAATCCCATGCTGCTTTTTCTGCAAGAGTCTTACTTTTATTGTAGAAAGCTATTTCAGGATTGCTTGCATCGGACCAGTGTGACTCATCAAAACTTTCAGTTCCATCAAAAGTATCTCCAATTGCTGCAAAAGATGATGTTAAGACAACTTTCTTTAAGCGATGCTTTTGTGCAAACCTCATAGCTCTTAGGGCTCCTTCAACCGCAGGTTTGGTAAAAAACTCTTCTGGTTGATCATCGATAACAAATGGAGATGCAACATGAAGCATGAATTCACAACCCTCAATAGCTTCATCCCAACCATCATCATTAAGCAAATCAGCTTTAAAAAGATTGAGTTTTTTTATAGAAACTCCACTCTCAACCAAGCCATCTCTAACTTCATCAGCTCTTTCTATTGACCTCATTGTTGAGTTCACCTCATAGCCTTTTTTGATGAGTTGCTGAATGCAATGCATTCCTATAAATCCTGAAGCCCCAGTAACTAGCACCCTGCTCATAAAACCCTCCATAAATATTAAATTTAGAATCACCCTTATCGCTAACAAAGTCAATATTAATCTCAGTCGCTTTACGGCTTTGCAAAATGATTATTTTTGTTTAGGATTAAGGTATAGCTTGTTAACTTTAGAGGTACATTATGAGTAAGCAGAATCTTTGGCAGAAATTTATATGGTTCTCAGAAAGAGCCATTTTGATGATAATCGCTATTGCAACTCTTTTTGCTACTGGGATTGAGCTTGTTAGAATGATTTCATCCCAAACTGTGAATTTAAGTGATCTATTTTTATTATTTATTTATGCTGAGGTTTTGGGGATGGTTGGAGCTTTCTATATAAATAACAGGATCCCTGTCACCCTTCCAATCATAATTGCTATGACTGCCCTCACAAGAATGATTATTCTGCAAAGCAAAGACTTAGATTCTATAAATATCATATATGAAGCATCAGGCATTCTTATTCTTGCTGCATCTGCTTACATCATGAGTCTTAAAGATGAAATCAGCCTTGAAAAACTAAAAATACGTAAATCTATAGAAGAAGATTCATTATAATTAAATCAAGGAATTACATTGACTGCAAAAAAATTCATTAGCTCGTGGCATAAAGTATTCAATAGCCAAAATCTTGATAATTTAGATGATGTTCTTGCAGATAAGGCTGTTTTTACATCCCCTGTTGTATTTAAACCAATGGAAGGCAAGGAAATGTCTAAGTTGTACCTTCATGCCGCAGGTCAATCTTTTAATATGGAAAAGTTTTCATACATTCGAGAAGTTCACGATGGGCTTCACTCCATTCTTGAGTTTGAAACATATATAGATGATGTTTCAGTCAATGGTGTTGATATGATTGAGTGGAATGAGGAAGGTAAAATTATTGATTTTAAGGTTATGATTCGACCCTTAAAAGCAGTTCATAAAGTTCAAGAAAAGATGGTCGAGTCTCTTAACAAATATAAATAAAGAATAAAGAATGCCAAATATAGACAAGCTTGTTAATGATCTTACGTTAAATGAAAAAGTTCAGCTATTGAGTGGCTTCGATGCCTGGCACACCAATAAGATTGATAGGCTTAATATCCCAAGTATTAAAATGTCAGATGGACCCAATGGGGTTAGAGGAGATGGTAATTCAGGCCAGCCTTCTGCATGTTTTCCAAGTGCTATATCGCTTGGCTCAACATGGGACATGGGCTTAATTAATAAGCTAGGGATTGAGCTGGGCTCAGAGGCCAAACTTAAAGACGTCGATGTCTTGTTGGGGCCAACCATAAATATTCATAGACACCCATTGGGCGGAAGACACTTTGAGAGCTATTCTGAAGACCCTTATCTTACTGGAAGAATTGCTATTGAATATGTGAATGGTGTTCAATCAAAAAATGTTGCCTCTTGTTTGAAGCACTTTGTTGGAAATGATACAGAGTTTCAAAGATATGCTGTTTCTTCCAATATAGATGAACGAACCCTCAGAGAAATATATTTACTTCCTTTTGAGATGGGTATTAAGGAATCTAATGCCAAATCTGTTATGAGTGCATACAATAAATTAAATAATATTTACTGCAGCTCGCACAAACAATTATTAATAGATATATTAAAAAAAGAATGGAATTTTGATGGCTATGTTGTAAGTGACTGGGGTGCTGCGCTTGAGAATATTGAGAATGCTAATGGCGGCTTGGATTTAGAAATGCCAGGTCCTGCTAAGAGCTGGGGTACAAACCTTGTGCAGGCTATAGAAAGAGGTGATGTGCCTGTTTCTGAAATTAATGACAAGGTAAAACGTATTTTAAATATAGCTGTCTTTTCAAAAAGATTTGATGATCCAGATCTGAAGGCAGAAAAAAGCAACGATACACCAGAGCAAAGAATGCTCTTAAAAAAGGCAGCGCAAGATGGAATGGTGCTTCTTAAGAATGAAGGCCTTCTTCCGTTAAATAAAAATATAAGTTCTATTGGTGTTATTGGGCCTAATGCAAAAAAATCACAAATAATTGGTGGGGGAAGTGCCCATCTAATGGCATACCACGAATCTCATCCTCTCAAGGCAATTAAAGATATATTGGGTAAGACTTCAAAAATAAACTATTCCAAGGGTTGCCATACCCATAGATACTTGCCGCCATTGAAAGAAGATTTGATGAAAGATAACCCATCGGGACAAGACGGCTATTTAATTGAATATTTTGATACTTCTAGTGGCGAGGAAGAGTTAGTATCAAAAGAGTATTCTTCGGGCGGTAAGTTCTGGGTATTTGAAGGTTTTGCCAAAGACATTATTGCCGAACAAGAGCGACCTAATATCTTCGTTAAATTTACTTGCACCTATAGCCCCGACATATCCGGAAACCATGAGTTTGAAATTTTTGCTATTGGTGGAAGCAAGCTTTTGGTTGACGGTAATTTGGTTATTGATAATTCAACCGAGACCTCTCCGGGAGATGCTTTCTTCGCATTTGGGACCACACCCAAAAGAGGGAAATGTGATTTTAAAGAAGGTGAGGAATATAAAATTGAAATACAGTATAAGTTTGAAGGAAACTTTCCAGCAATTTATATCGGGTGTAAAACTCCTGATAAAGTAGATTTATTAGAGGAAGCTAAATTGGTTGCTGAAGAGTCAGACCAAGTAATTCTAGTTGTTGGAACAAATTCTGACTGGGAAACTGAAGGGAACGATAGATCTGATTTGGATCTACCCGGAGATCAGAACAATCTTATAAATACAGTTCTTGATATCAACCCTAACACCATTATCCTTCTCAATACCGGCTCTCCCATCAGCATGCCCTGGCTACCAAAAGCAAAAGCAGTTCTTCAGTGCTGGTACCCAGGTCAAGAATTTGGAAATGCGCTAGTAGAAATACTGACCGGAGACGTGAGCCCGTCTGGTAAGTTGCCAACAACCTTCCCGATGAATATCAAAGACACGCCTGCGTTCAACTCCTACCCTGGAGAAGATCTCCAGATGAATTATGAAGAAAAATTGTTAGTAGGATATAAATGGTACGAAAGAAAGAACATAGGAACTCTGTTCCCATTTGGTCATGGTCTGTCCTACACCAAATTTGAGTATTCCGATTTAAAGATTGCAAAAATTAATGATACGGATTTTATATGTAGGTATATTGTAAAAAATACAGGTAGTATCTCGGGCTCAGAGATTTCACAGTGCTATGTAGGTAATGAAGAAGCAGATAAGATGGAGCCTATTAAAAAACTTCAAGGATTTTGCAAGACCCACCTTGAGCCTGGTGAGCACAAAGAAATTGGAATCACATTAGATGAAAGAAGTTTTAGTAATTGGTCAGTTAGCAAAAATGCCTGGGTAGTTCAAAACAGCTCGCACAAAATCTATATTGGTGCTTCATCTGAGGACATCCGCCTAAAGTCAGAAGTTAATCTATAGCAAGACTGCTCATTTCCTCTTCAGTGAGGTTTAGTTGCGTTGCTGCAATGGAGCTCTCAGCCTCCATTATCGTTCTGGGTCCAACTAAAGGAAAAATAAGAGATGACTTTTGGATAACGTAAGCAAGGGCAACTTGAATTGGCTGAACTCCTCTTTGGGCTGCTATTGCAAAACACACCTTTCTTCTTTGAAGATTTTTTTTGCTATGCCAAACTCTCATTTCTTCTTCTAAAGATGGATTGGAGAAATGCTCATTGGATGTAATTTCTTTCTTTTCTATAAAAAATCCTCTAGCCTGACTTGACCATGGGAACAGCATAATCTGATTATCCATAAGATACTCAAGGTAGCTATTATTAACACCCACACATCCAGGCCATACAGGGTCAACCATCTCAGCTAAGCTAAAGTTATTACTTAGAACAGTAAAGGGCTCCATATTATTTTTTAAAGCATAGTCTCTTGCTTCGGCGAACCTACCCATCTCCCAATTCGAAGCGCCAATATTGCCAATCAATCCATCATTCTTTACTTCATTGAGAGCATCCATAAATTCAGCAACTGGAATCTTAGGATTATCTCTGTGAAGACAAAATATATCTATCTTATTTATATTTAAACGAGAAAGAGATTTTTCTATCTGCGGTCTAATAAATTTAGGCTCACAATCAGGCGTATGCGCACCTTTGCCTAAAACAATAATTTCGTCCTCAATATTTCTTGAGTTAATCCAATCCCCTAGATACTTGTCACCTTTTCCATTGTTATATATATAAGCAGTATCAAAAATTCTTCCACCAGATCCATAGAAGTGATCAAACATAGTAAAAGCATGAAGACTTGATGTTTGATTGTCACAGCCCAATGCCAGTCTTGATCCAAGCTTTTTAACATCATTTAACGATGTGCTTTGTAGTTTTGGTCTCTGGATAGAATAGAATTTGGAGTCAGGCAAAGGAGACCCTTTAAACTGGCTCAATGGGCAAACAATATCAAGCTCTTGCCTCCATTTTTCGAGCCAAAGCATATTACTTTGTGTGTCAGCATGATTTATGTAGTTTGATTCAATCTCACCCTTGGCTATGCACTCAGAGGCATGGTTGATTTCTCTGGTGAAAAGACCAACCTTGTCTTCAAAAGGGATTTCTTTAATAAGCTGCTGGTTTTTATATATTTCAATTGATGACTTCCCTTCTTGAAATTGACCACAATGCCAGGGCTGACTTGCAACTATCTTTATGTCTCCACTTCTAACAATCAAGTTATTTGAATATTCCTCGTCAATTGCACAACTAATTTCTGCTTTAATGCGATCTGAGAATACTAACGTGGCAGTTGACTGCAGATCCACCCCTGTTGAGTCGATCCTGCCTGATGCCTCAATGCTCTCTGGATCTGAAAATAGTTCACCTTGGATCCTGCCTGCAATAAGTTTTGAAATAGACAGCGGATAGCAACCAACATCCAATATAGCTCCCCCGCCCAGCATTGGATTTCTTAACCTGTGAGATTCAGATAATTCAGCAGTGAACCCAAAAGAACTTTCAATAATAATTTCTTCCTTTGAATCCTGAAACACATCAAGGCTGTCTAAAATATTAGCAGTTTGTGGGTGAGTTCTATACATAAAAGCTTCCATCAAAAATACATTTGATTCCTTTGCAAGGTTGAGTAAAACCATACTCTCAAGATGATTTACTGTAAGAGGTTTTTCACAGAGTATATGTTTTTTATTCCTAATTGCAGAAAGGCAATATTCATAATGAGTGCTATGAGGTGTAGCAATATAAATTGCATCTATATGATCTGCGGTAAATAAATTATTAGGTTCATTTATACTCTCCACTTCAAATTTATTACAAAAGTCTTTTAATTTACTTTCATTTCTTCCATAAACAGCCTCAAGAGAGGAGTTATTAGAGTATTTAATAGAGTGCGCAAAGGCTGTAGCTATACTTCCAGTTCCTACAATGCCCCATCGAATATTAGTCATTTATTTCTCCTCGTTGCTGAATCTCTGTTATTAATTTTTGATGAAGAGCTCTATCAATTGGATAGAAGTAAATCAAGATAAAGCTTATGAAAATACCAACAAGGGGGATTAAGGACATTAAACTTTTAAGACCCTTTAAGGTTTCAGCTGACTGGTCTTGGTTTGCAACAAAACCTATTTTAGTTAATGCAATACCTAAAATGATTACCGCTACTGCAATTGCCCCTTTTTGGGCAAACGTCATAAAACCATACAGCGATGATTCTGTTCTTATGCCCGACTTCCACTCACCGTACTCAATGGTATCTGGGAGCATAGACCAGAATAATACTCCTGTAGCTCCATTACCCAATCCAATAAAAGCTAAAATATATAAGAGTTCATGAAGAGTGGATATTGGATAAATATAAAAAATGCAGAACCCAATAAATAGCAACGTCATGGCTAGCAACCAAGTGTTTCTTTTGCCAAGCTTGAGGGCAGTAAATGCCCAAAGGGGAACAGCAAGAAGCGTCACTCCATTTAACATGCCCAATATCAATCCTTGCTGCTCATGCATATCTAGCGCATATTTCGCAAAATAGATAAGGTTGTTATTAAACATTAGGAAAGTAGAGATAAGGATTAGTATGGCAGTGAAAACAATCCAAAAAGGATAGTTGCTTGCAACCGAGGCCATGACCTCTTTAAAGCTTGGAAGAAGTTCTTTAGGCTTATTAAAGCTTCTTTCTCTAACAGATGAAACGGTTATTGTTAGAATGATTACTGCAATAGCCCCAGCAACCAATCCTAAGTAAATGAATCCAAGAGATTCCTCTCCTCCACCAAAATAGAGAACAATCGGGAAACCTAATGCAGATATCGAAAAAGTTCCAAAAGCAGCTGCGATCATTCTCGATCCAGTGAGTATAGTTCTCTCATCACTGTCATCTGTTATTCGAGCAGTAAGTGAAGAATAAGGAACGCTAACTATTGTGAAACAGGTTCTATGAATTAAGTTAACACAGAGAAGGAAGCCAAATAATAGAGCGCCCTCAAAAGGTGGAACCCACAAAAGAAGGATGAAAGAAAGTGCGAGCGGAACAGAGCCATAATAAATATAAGGTCTGTAACTGCCCATTTTACTTCTAGTTCGCTCTGCCATGAAGCCCATGAAAGGATCTGTCATAGCATCCCAGAGAATACCAAGCCCATAAATGATGCCTGCTGCAAAAGGAGTTATGCCTACAACATCTGTATAAAAATAAAGAAGGT
>CAZFYG010000016.1:0-23109 GCA_964523375.1 uncultured Gammaproteobacteria bacterium
CTACCGTGCCCTATTGGCGGAATTGGTAGACGCGCGCGATTCAAAATCGCGTTCCTTCGGGAGTGCCTGTTCGACTCAGGCATGGGGCACCATATCAAAATGAGCAGTCAACATTGATCATTGAGAATAAGTAGTTTCTTACTGTATTTTCATCACTCCATGAATCAGAGGTAGACACAATATCAATACAACCTTTGCCATCTAAATCAATTGGAACACCCTTCATCAATCCTGAGGACGGGTTCCATTGAGAACTAGGCATTGGGCGATCAGGCAGCAAATACTCATTGGAAGCAAAGTTACCTTGGCCATCATTAATTGCGATGTGTGCTCCTGATAATGAGTTTTCAAAATCTCTTGTTGAATGGATGATATCTATATCACCATCACCATCGATGTCGCGTAAATATATATTACCCTCACCATGATGACCGCTGAAACGGGACTGATTAATAAAATTTGATGCCGTTTGGTCAACTAGTTCGCCTGTTTGATCGTTTATTAGTATTTGTATGTAAGCCCCATCGTAGTAGGGATCATCTCTAGTTATTGAAACAACAACATCATTGAAACCATCTCCGTTGAGGTCTCCTGATGCCGCATGGTTATACTTGTTCCTATTAATATCAAAAGGGCCTTTTGGAAGTTCTAACTCCAACCATTCTTCAATATTGGAAGTGTCATTGCTAAGTAAGATGGTTCCCTCTTCAGGCTGAGAATCGAACAAGGGCCTGTTATCAAAATTCCAAAAAAGAATATCATCAAAGCTATCATTATTTAAATCTGTAACCAAGCTACTCATTGGACTCATGCGATTTGTGTACCACTCATACCCTAGATAAGGATGGATTGAGAATTCTCCAAACCCATTATTCACATGCAGGAGGTTGCAGGCATAAATATCAAAATCACCGTCACCGTCAAAATCACCGGCACTTGCATCGTGAGCAAAACCACATTTCTGACCCTGGCCATTGTTCTGATCATCAATATTCTGGCTACTATCCACCAGCCTCCCATTTTGATTGCTCAACATTAATAAATGAGGAGAAGGTGCAATGTAATCCTGGGTTGAATCTTCGAATCTAACTTGCTTACCCATTGAGCCTGCAAAAATATCATCTATCCCATCTGAATTAAAATCCCTTACAGCCAATCTATAAGCAAATGGTTGTATGGGATAGGAATTATTTTCAAAAATATTCATATCCTCATAAAGCCCGCCTTTCCCATCATTTAAGTAAATGTGAAGTGGGGCAAGGACTTTCTGAGACTCTTCGATTGTATGAGGAAATATTGCCCACATAACAACTAGGTCCTCGTACCCATCTCCATTAAAATCTCCAACTGCCATATTATGTGCGTCCTGACCAAAAAGCTGATTAAGATAAGTAGTACAGTCATCTGGTGTTGGGTAGCAGATAGTAGCAGAGTATCTTTCGTTGATGATTAGGCCACCAAACCCCAGATCTGCAGAATGATAATATGAGGTCTTTAGCTGGCTATTGTTATCTGGTATGGCTAAATATTTTGAGTCTGAGTGACTTACAAGAAGCTCAATATCCTTTTGTCCTGATGGGCAAGTGGATGTCGGTATGGAGCTTACTGAAAAGTTAAATAACTCTTGCTCCAGCAAAGTGATTGGTGCATTGAATGAGTACAAACTTCCGCTTGAGCTAGGCCAGTGAATATCTGAGCCTGATATAGAAAAACTACAATCCAAATAATTAGAGGTAATACTTAGCTCCAATCTATCATAAGAAGAAACTCTGCTGGGAAGTTCTGATATTGAGATTGAGAGATTTGGGGCTTGGGGTACTGAGGGTATTTCAGAACTACTGGATGAGCCCCCTCCACCACCTCCACAGGAAGAAATTACTAAAAAAACGATTGAGGCACGGATGTATTTCAGATTCATAATACTTATATTAAAACAGTAACTATAAAAATAGTTATTTTGATAACAATAAATATTATCGTAATATAAGACAATAATTAAAAATAAAAGACTGAGTAATTAATGATTTTAAATAAAGAGCACCTTGCAATTCGCGATACTGTTAAAGCATTTATAGAAAAAGAAATAAACCCGCATACCAATGAGTGGGAGAAAGAAGGAATATTTCCAGCTCATGAGCTCTTTAAAAAAATGGGTGATTTAGGCTTGCTCGGTATTTCAAAACCAACAGAGTTTGGGGGAATGGGTCTGGACTACAGTTATCAGGTTGTTTTTTCTGAGGAGCTTGGATTAATCAGTAGTGGTGGCGTCTCTATGGCTATTGGAGTTCAAACAGACATGGCAACTCCTGCATTAGCAAAGTATGGGAGCGATGAACTCAGACAAGAATTTTTAGCACCTGCAATATCAGGCGACATGGTTTGCTCAATTGCTGTAAGTGAGCCCAGTGCAGGATCTGATGTTTCTGCTATAAAAACAACTGCTGTAAAGGATGGTGATGACTATATTATTAATGGTACAAAAATGTGGATTACCAATTCGACCCAAGCAGACTTCATTTGCCTATTGGCAAACACATCTGACGAAAGTCCGCATAGCAATAAATCATTAATTGTTGTCCCTATGAACCTGCCAGGAATATCCCTATCTGAGAGGTTTGATAAACTTGGAATGAGGTCATCTGATACTGCTCAGATATTTTTTGATGATGTGAGAGTGCCTCAGAGAAATCTAATCGGTGCAGAAGGAAAAGGTTTTAGATATCAGATGGAGCAGTTTCAGGAAGAAAGAATATTTGGTGCAGCGGGAGCTCTAAAAATGCTAGAGCAAGTTATTAAGGACACTATCGAATACACAAGCCAAAGGAAGGCATTTGGGAAATCAATTCTTGATAATCAGGTGGTTCATTTTAGGCTTGCTGAACTGCAAACAGAGGTAGAACTGCTGAGGGCATTAGTTTATACAGCAACAGAAGAGTACATAAATGGTGAGGACGTGACCATGAAAGCCTCCATGATGAAACTAAAAGCAGGAAGACTCGGTAGAGAGGTGACTGATAGCTGTCTTCAATACTGGGGAGGAATGGGTTATATGTGGGATACTCCTGTTTCAAGGGCTTTCAGAGATGGAAGACTTACCTCTATTGGGGGAGGTGCTGATGAAATTATGCTTGGCATTATTTCAAAGCATATGGGGACATCGCCAAGCAGGTAGCTTTTTTAACTTCCAAACCTTAATAGATTTTTTGCCATTTTTTTTGAAAATCTTTTGAAGATTTTTAAAGCTTTTTTTATGTCTTTTTCAGTTTCATTTTCTGCAAGTGAATATCCATCCCAGTAAATAATACTGTACTGTCCATCTTCCTCTATCAAGTCTATAGAGGCAGCATCTGAATTAGTTTCGTCATTGTGTTTTATATGAACTGAATTCTCAGTTAAATCTATGAATGTATTTGGAACCTCTGCAAATATAGATTTGAAAAGGTTTTCAATGGCCATATGATTACTTTTTATACTTGTGTTGATCATAAGAGTGATGTCTGCCCTCAACGCCAAATGTTCTAAGGCCAACATGCTTTGTTTTTCTTCCCCTAGCCCTCTTTCTCCAAAGTGTATAACTATTTTTTTTTAAATTATCCCTCATGAGATCCTCAACTTGATTTTGATTCAAGCCATAAGATGCCTCTATTGCATCAAAAGGGGTTCTGTCTTCCCATGCCATTTCAATTATTCTTGAAATATCTACCTCGGTAAGATCTTCTTTCATAAACTATTTGAGTCTTTTAACCTCAGCCTCTAGCTCCGCAACTCTTCTTTTAAGAGGTTCAATATCTTCTTTTTTAACAAAACCTGATTCTTTCATGAACTTTTCTAATGCAGGTTTCATCATTTTTTCCATATTCTTCATGTCTTTCATCATTCCAAATGGATTCATACTTATCTCCTTTAAATATATATATCAAATCTAGTTGATTTGCCCTTAATCTGATAGTTTATTTTATTACAAATTAGAGGTGCTTTTACAGGCCTCTTTAAAATTATCTTCTTATGTGTACTTGCTCTAAACTCATTAAATATTTGATCACCAATATCTTTTATAGATTCAAGCTCTATTGCCGCCCTTAGAAGAGCAACATCACCAGATCTTTTTGATGACTTCGAAGTTTGAGGATAAAGAGGATCTAGATAGACCAAATCAGATTTGGTATGAGATTTATAAATTTCTGCTGAATTTCCATGAACTAACTTAAGGTTTTTTAAAAACGGTAGTTCATTTTCTGCTCTCTTACATGCGTCTTTAATTAATAAGTAAATAATTTTACTTTGTTCGCATGCTATAACTTTGTGTCCGAGAGATAAAAAAATCATTGAGTCGCCTAACATTCCTGCAGTACCATCAAAGATTGTTAAGCTTTCTGAAGTTTTTCCTATAGCTTTTTTTAACTGGTTCTCATGCTCCGGTCTTTTAAGCCTCCAGCCCATTGCGCCCTTTAAAAAATCAACTCTTAGCTCTCTTTTGCCTTCTGAGGTGTGGGAATTAAAAGACAGCCCATTTTTATTCAAGTGCAGATAGCTATTTGTTTTAGGTATATTTTTTATGGTAAATGAATTAAGAAATTTAGAAATTGTTCCTGCTTCCGGCAAGTATTCATCAAATGCAAGGACGGGGCAATCCATTAAATAATCACAAGAATCAAGCCAAGGGCCAATCTATATATGACAAATGGTGCAACGCCTATTTTCTCAACAAATAATAAGAAGTATTTAATGGTAAGAAAAGCAAAAATAGAAGAAATAATAAAACCTAAAATCAGATGCAGCAGATTAATACTTAGAGATGTTGAGGCAATATCAATAGTTAAAAAAACTAAGGCGCCCAGTATTGTTGGGATGCCAAGTAGAAAAGAAAATTTTGATGCCTCTTTCATACTTAAACCAATCAACAATCCTGCAGTCATTGCAGTTCCAGATCTTGATGCGCCTGGGATGAGTGCAAATATTTGAAAGAGACCAATAAAAACTGCAGCTACTATTGTTAATTGCATGATGCTTTTGTTCTTTGGGCTAATTTTGTATGCAAAATAAAGAATGAATGCAAAAATTATATTCATAGCAGCAATGCTATTCAGAGTAAAAAGTCTTTGCTGAATGATATCTGATGAAGCTAAACCAGCAACTACAATTGGCAGTGTGGCTACAATTAAAAGTACTGCCAAGCTTCTGTCAGCAGCATAGTCGCTGCTCAAAGTAAAAAATGATTTGATCATTCGCATTAGTTCATCTTTAAAATAAATAATCACTGCAACAAGTGTTCCTGCGTGCGTGGCTATATCAAAACTAAGACCCAAATCTTTTGTTCCAAATAGTAAATTTGGTAATAGCAAATGTGCTGAACTTGATATAGGAAGGAATTCAGTAAGGCCCTGAATAAGGCTTAAAAAAACAACTAGGACTATCTCACTGATCATTTAATTTCTTGTAGCTTGTATCTTTTAAGTACACTGGATTTGCATCATCAGGGTTATACTCTTCTTTTTCTGAGTATCTAGCCATCGCTAGTTCTATTATCGTTGAAGCATCAGAGGTTTTTTGTTTGATATCAGATAGGTTTGCCCAACCATTACCGACAAAAGTATCGCCCTGCTTACTTGTAAAAATTGAATCGAGATCATTTCGAGCCAAAATAGCCTCGTTTTTTAAAGGTACTAACAGGCTATTTTTTAATTCATAGGGGCAATAATATATTTCAGAATCAATATCAGATGATATTGCGCTATGAATAATAGAGTCATTTTTATGAAAAAGAGAATGTCCGTAAGCTATACACTCTAAGTTTGAAAGAGGCATTAGTGGCTTTTGATGAACGAGTGCGATAGCTTTTAGAAAAGTTGCAACACTTCTTATTGAGGTATATGAACCCGGCCCTTGCCCAAAAGTGAATAGATCAAAATTTTGCAAGTCATCGCTAGAAATACTAATTTTTTCTAAAAGACTCTGCCAATCTGGCCTGTCCTTCCGGTTATGGTGAATGCTTAGCGACAAAAGATCATCCCCTATTTTAGATGCTACCGAAGTTTTATTTCCAGTTGAATCAATTGCAAGGATATTCATCTATATGCTTTCTTTTATATCCTCAAAAACCTCTTGGACGCCTTTGGTTCCGTCTACTGAAAAATAGTTGAGAGCCGTTTTATTAGCAATGTCTGAATAGAAATTTGTTAACGGTTTAGTTTGTTCATGATAAACACTAAGCCTTTTTAAAACTGTTTCAGGCTTATCGTCTTCTCTTTGGATAAGTTCCTCGCCTGAAATATCATCAAGGCCATCTTTAATGGGTGGATTAAAACTTACATGATAATTTCTGCCAGATGCTGGGTGCACTCTCCTACCAGACATCCTTTCAACAATCACTTCGTCTTTAACAAGGATTTCTATAACATGGGAAAAGCTCACTCCCATCTCATCAAGTATTTGTGCCTGACCCAAGGTCCTTGGAACGCCATCAAAGAGAGACCCATTAGCGCAGTCTGGCATTTTCAGCCTGTCTTCAATTAAAGAGCCGATGATATCATCAGAGACAAGGCCGCCCGAATCTAAGATGCTTGAAACCTGTTTGCCTAAATCTGATCCTGAAGCAACTGCCTCCCTGAGCATGTCACCAGTACTTAACTTAGGAATTTTATAGAGGTCGCATACTAAATCTGCTTGCGTCCCCTTACCAGCCCCTGGAGGGCCTAATAGAATTATATTTTTCATGTTTCTAATATAGCAAATGCTACTACATAATTTTTTTCGTCTGCAAGACTAACATGGGTTTTCGAAATACCCAAATTATTCATCTTGATCTCTAGGTCATTATTTGCAATGAAGATAGGCTTCCCTAAATCATCTCTTAGAATTGTCATATTAGGTAAAGTAACCTCATTCCTTACTCCGGTACCAAGTGCTTTTGATATCGCCTCTTTCATACAAAATTGTTTTGCTAAGTATCTAGGTTTTTTTAATCCCTCAAGCCCTCCAAATAAAACAAGCTCATCAATACTTAGACACTTTTTTGCAAAAGATTCTAAGGATCGCATCTCATCAAATCTTGAAATTTTTACAATATCCGTTCCTATCCCAAATATCACTGAGCCAGCCTCCTAAATATATCCCTGCTTGCCAGCTCCCTTCCATCAAGACAAAGCAGAATAGCTTCTTTTGTAATTCTCTTCAGCGAGCCTCTTGGGACTTGATCAAGATTTCTGTCTCTTATATCAAAAATTTCTTTACCTGAGAGCTCGCCTTTATCAGACTTTCTAAAACCTCTTTCTGAAATAAATCTATATTGTGATTCTTTTCTTATTGGATCAGCATTATCAATATCAGATTCAAAATCTATTCCATACCCAAGCATTTCAAGCATGTCTAATTCAAATGACCTCAGTGAAAGCTCAAGATCATCATGTTTAACTTTTTCTAAAAATTCCTCATATAAATCGAAAAGCTCCTCATGGATTGCATTTTTAGGAAGCAATTTACTTAGCAACTCATTAATGTACAAAAGGCTGTAGCTAGTTTTTGAAAGGTTATCAACTGATAGGGAAAAATCTCTATCAATGCTAGTTAGGGTTTTAAGCTCTGATCTTCCAGAACAAGTAATCTTCAATTTACAAAAAGGTGATAAATAACCAAAAAACTTTGATTTAGGCTTTTTTGCGCCTCTAGCAATTATTGAAATTTTACCAAATGATTTGGTGAAAACATCAGCTATTACAGAAGTTTCGCCGTAAGATCTCTGATGTAGAAGGAAGCACTCATCCCAGTCGCTAGGATTCATAGCTCGCACCCACTCCGAGGCTTTGAATATAATCTGAATCTGTATTCCAATTTTTTTTAACTTTAACCCATGTTTTAAGAAAAACTTTTTTTTCAAAATACTCTTCGAGATCCAAACGAGCCTGCTGCCCTATTTTTTTAAGAGTTGCGCCTTTATTACCTATAACTATCTGCTTTTGACTGTCGCGTACAACAAATATTACAACATGAATTTTTATAATTTTTTCTTCATCCTCGAAGAGCTCAACCTGAACAAAAGTGTCATGGGGCAGCTCGTCGCCAAGCATTCTGATTATTTTTTCTCTAACAAGTTCAGAAATCATAAACATGTCTTTTTGATTGCTTGTTGACATCTCATCGCCATAAATATGCTCACCTTCTGGCAAATGGTTAATAATTAAACCTTGAAGCTGCGTTATGCCCTCGTCATATAAAGCTGAGATTGGAATAATTTCTAAAAAATTATAAAGCTCACTTAACCTTTCCATTAGAGGTAGAAGCTTTTGCTTGTCATCTATTTGATCAATCTTATTTACAACACAAATAACCTTAGCATTTGCTTCCTTAAGCTTATTAAGTACGGATATATCCTGCTCATCAAGCTTAAGTCTTTGAGTAACAAACAAAATGATATCAGAATACTCAATTAGTCCTTCTGCTGATTTATTAAGGACCTTATTCATAATTTTAGGTGATTTGATATGCATTCCTGGAGTATCTGCAAATATCAACTGAGCATTATCAACATTTTTTATACCTAAAATATTATTCCTAGTTGTTTGTGATTTCCTAGAAGTGATAGATATTTTTTTACCTAAAATATGATTCAGAATCGTTGACTTACCAACATTGGGTTTGCCAATAATTGAAACGTACCCACAAAGTTGATTAGTCATGAATAGCACCAATATCTTTTAAAACCTTTTCAGCAACTTTTATTTCAGCGCCCTGCTTGGACTTCGACACAGATGAGTAATCCTTTTCTTGAAAAGCTAACGAACACACAAAGCCTGAGCTATTTTCAAAGTGGCTATATCTTGGTGGACTCATGCCTCTTGATTGAAATACTTCTTGTAATTGAGTTTTTGGATCCTTGAAAGAATTATCGAGTGAAATTTCATCAAGCTCTTTTGAAAAAAGATTAATAGCTACTATAGTTGCTTGATCCCAACCACCATCAAGAAAAATGGCTCCTATTAACGATTCAAAGCACCCCTCATATATAGATTTCTTATTATCCTCTTTTAAATTAGCAGTTCCTTTAGATAACTTCACCGCTTTATTTAACTTTATTGATTTAGCTTTATTTGCGAGCGATTGAGATTGAACAAGCATTGATCTTATTCGGCTTAAATGCCCTTCGCTTGCCTCAGGATACTTTAAAAAAAGATATTGAGAAATAATAGAATTTAAGATGGTGTCTCCAAGAAACTCCAACCTCTCGTTATTCAATTTATTATTGTGGCTTTTATGAACAATGGCTAATTCTAATAACTGGGTATTAACAAATGAATAGCCAATATTTTTTTCAATTACCTCAAGCATTAATTAATCTTACCTGCTCTCTCGAAATTAGGAAGGCATGTCCAGCACTCCCAGCTCATCCAGATATATTCAGCCTTACCAAAAAAATGATTTCTTGGAACAAAACCAACGTCTTGTCTACTATCATTAGAGTTATCTCTATTATCTCCCACTACAAAATAATGATCATCGGGTACTGTCCATTGTTGTGGATAGTTTTTGTTTCTATCCATGCTATTTCTTGTCATATATGTCGTATTGCCCAACTTTTCAGAATAAAATTTTATTGACTCAATTTCTTCAACTTCTTGAATCTGTCCTGAGGGGTATTTATATCGCCTAGTAATTGATTCTTCGTTAGTGAACTCATAATCCTTAATAACTAGCTCATCGTTAACATAAATCTTTTTATTAATGTATTTTATCGAATCGCCTGGCTTACCTATAAGTCTTTTTATATATGGCACTGGGTTATGAGGCGGGACAAAGACAACAACATCTCCGTAATCCGGATTATTAAACTCTACAATTGGTTTGCTGAGTCTATCGATCTTAAGCCCATAATCGTATTTATTAACCAAAATGAAATCGCCAATTTTTAAACCAGGCAGCATGGAAGATGAAGGGATCTGATATGGTTCATACACAAATGATCTAAGAACAAATATTATAAAAAGTGGTATTAATGTTCCTCGGGTTGCCTTAGTTATTTCTTTATTCTTAAAGAACAAGCCTATAAAGAAGACGGCAAAACAAATTATGACAGCAATAAATAAAATCACGCCAAGATCGCCTGATTTATAAAAAATACTCATTACCATTGCAATAAAAAAGAAGGTACTAATTGATGAAAGGTTGTCTTCTATATATGGATTGAAAGTCGCATCTGTGACATTTGATTTGATCCATATAAATAGACAGCCAAGAATGCCAACTAGGGAAAATAGAAATAGTGGATCGGTAAACATATTAGTCCTGTGAGCTAAAGTAATTCAGGAAGGCATCTTGCGGTATTGATACTTTTCCAATTTGTTTCATTTTCTTTTTACCCTCTTTCTGCTTCTCAAGAAGTTTCTTTTTTCTTGAGATATCTCCACCATAACATTTGGCTGTGACGTTTTTTCTAAGAGCTTTCACAGTCTCTCTTGAAATGATCTTTGCGCCAAGTGCAACTTGAATAGGCACGTCAAACATCTGTCTTGGTATTAATTTTTGAAGATTTTTTGCTATCTCCCTAGCCTTGCCGGTTGAGAATGATTTGTGAACGATCATAGATAAAGCATCTACTTTTTGGTTATTTATCAGTATATCAATTTTTGTAAGATCTGATTTAACAAACCCGATCAAAGAGTATTCTATTGATGCAAAACCCTTAGTGCATGATTTGATTTGATCAAAAAAATCTATGATGACGCTAGATAGTGGCATTTCAAATATAATTGATACTTGGTTACCAAAGTAAGTCATATTTTTTTGTATGCCTCTTTTGTTAGTACAAAGGGTTATAACATTACCAACATAATCATTGGGGGTAAGTATATTTACGTTGACTATTGGCTCCCTGATTTCCTCTATATCATTAGAAGTAGGTAGCTGCGAAGGGTTATCCAGCTTCAAAATTGTCCCATCTGTTTTTAATACTTCATATTCAACAGACGGGGCTGTTGATATCAATTCGAGGTCGTATTCACGCTCAAGTCTCTCTCTGATTACCTCCATGTGCAAGGTTCCAAGAAACCCACATCTAAAGCCAAACCCAAGAGCATCTGAAACTTCAGGCTCGTATACAAGTGAAGAATCATTAAGAACTAACTTAGAGAGAGCGTCTCTAAATTTTTCATAATCCTCTGAATTAACTGTAAACATTGAAGCAAATACTTTTGGATTTACTTTCTTAAAACCAGGAAGAGCTTTTGTGGTTTCGTCATTCCATTCGAGCAGAGTATCTCCTACTGGGGCGCCTTTAATGTTTTTAATGCCAGCAACCAAGTAACCCACTTCGCCGGCAGATAAAGTATTTTTTTTAACTTTCTTTGGAGAGAATGTACCTATCTCATCTACTATATGAGTTTGCCCTGTTGAGTGAATTTTAAATTTCTGACCTGTCTTAATTGAGCCATCCTTTATTCTTATTAAAGAAACTACGCCTAAATAAGGGTCAAACCAAGAATCTATAATTAAAGCTTTTAAGGAGCCATGCAAGTCACCCTCAGGCGATGGAATATCAGCAATTAGCATGTCTAACAAAGACTCTATTCCAACACCCGTCTTTGCACTAACATGAGGTGCATTGGTTGCATTAATACCTATCATATCTTCAATTTCTTTTTCAACTCTTTCTGGTTCGGCCTGCGGCAGGTCAATTTTGTTAATTACAGGTACTACTTCGAGGCCTTGATCTACCGCTGTGTAACAATTTGCTAAAGTTTGTGCCTCAACGCCTTGTGATCCATCCACCACCAGCAAGGCACCTTCACATGCTGAAAGTGATCTTGATACTTCATAGGAAAAGTCCACATGCCCTGGTGTGTCAATAAAATTAAGTTGGTATTTTTCGCCATCCTTCTCGTAGTCCAATGTAACAGCTTGAGCTTTGATTGTAATGCCTCTTTCCCTTTCTATATCCATTGAATCAAGGATTTGCTCAGACATCTCTCTTGCTGTAAGCCCGCCACAATACTCTATCAATCTGTCAGATAGGGTAGATTTTCCATGATCAATATGGGCAATTACTGAAAAGTTTCTTATGTTCTTCATAGGTTAAACATATTTTACAGCCAAACAGGCTTTGGATGGTGGATTCAAGCCAAGTATGTGACTAAAAATTAATTTATTTTTACAGAAGTGATAAATTTAGAGCCATTTCTATTTAAATGTATTGCTACCCTTTTTCCAGTTTCAAAGCTTTTCAAAGCATCGGTAAAGTCTTCAACTTCAAAAATTTCGTATTTTTCACCACGATATTGAAGCATTGTTATTACATCGCCTCTATAAACTCTGCCGGATGCAGGAGAGTTTGGGCTGACCCTTGAAACAATAACCCCGTCAGGAAGTTTTTCCATTCTAGGATTTTCTCGATCAATTTCTTCAACTTTGAGCCCAATTGGGTCTTTTGATTTATTTGATTTAGCAGGAACAAAAGAATCTTTATCAGTAGGAAGCTCGCCAAGAATAAAGTCCATAGAGATCTCATCTCCATCTCTTATTACTTTTGCTATTGCTTCTGTTTTTGGTCTAAGTTGTCCTACGACATGAGGAAGGTCAGAGCTAAATTTAATTTCTTCATTATTAAACTCTATAATTACATCACCAGGCATTAGGCCTGCTAAGGCTGCAGATTGTCCAGACTCAACATCATTAATTAAAGCTCCATATGGTTTCTTCATCCCTAAGGCTTCAGCTAAATCATTATCAACTTCGCTCATTCTTACTCCAAGATAGCCCCTTGAAACAAAACCGTTATCTATAATTTGGTCAGCAACATCTACCGCTACATTTATAGGTATAGCGAATGCAAGACCTTGGTAGCCTCCACTCCTTGAATAAATCTGCGAATTGATGCCTACAACTCTTCCATCAAGATCAAATAATGGGCCTCCAGAATTTCCAGGATTAATAGCAACATCTGTTTGAAGAAAAGGAACATAGTTACCTATATTGTTATTTTGAATACTTCTACCTTTTGCACTTACTATTCCTGCAGTTACAGAGAAATCAAAACTAAAAGGTGAGCCAATTGCTACAACCCAATCTCCAACTTTGAGAGAGGAACTATTTCCAACATCAACCTTAGGAAGATTCTTGCCATCTACCTTTAAAACTGCAAGATCTGAAAGAGGATCAACACCTATAATCTCTGCAGTGAATTCACGCCTATCAGAAAGTGAAACTATAACTTCTGTGGCATCCTCTACAACGTGGAAGTTAGTAAGAATAAAGTTTTCCTTTAAAATAAAACCTGAACCGTATGATAGAGATTCCCTTTTTTGCTGAGGCATTTCGCCGTATTGACGAGGCATTCCAAATCTTTCAAGTATTTCATCAGGGATTCCACCATAACCACCGGCTTGCCTCTGTGTCACTTCTTTTTTAGATGTAATATTAACAACAGCCGGCGCTGAGTTTTCAACTAAAGATGATATGTCGTCGGGAAGACCTGCTGCATTCAAGGCAGCTGATAATGTGAACAAAACTACAATAAATAGATGCTGAAATAATTTAATCATTTTTTCCTTTTTTACTTTATATTTTTTAATATTTCTTGGACGGTTTTTTGATCTAAATTTCCATAAAGAGTTAAGGTTCTTCCATCTTTAAGTGGAACTAAATAAATATCTTTTTTGCCGTGTTTCCAATACCTTACCTTCTTAAGGTTAAATTTCTTTTTTTCAACTTGCATTATAAAATTATGCTTACCATTCAAGTAAACTCTTTTGGGTTTTTCTGAAAGATTGAAACTAACATTTCTTAATTCTACAGGCTGTAAATCAGTCACATTGGAGCTATTATTTACAAGGTCAAGGACATGACTGATCAAAGTATCTTCTTTTAGGCTAGCAATTTCTTGAGCTTCAGGGCTATTGACTGCTAAATTAATAATATCTTGTGCATCCTTATCAATACCGAGTCTTGAGAAATCTGGTTGATTAATAAAAAATACTGTAAGAAGTATGGATGCTGCGGCTGTTATGCCATTAGATAACCATAAAGTTTTATTTCTGTAAATTTTGGTATTTGTGAAAGGTACAACATTTGCCTGTTCTTGCTGCATGGCTGCTGAAATCACTCCATAGAGTGCAATCTTTTTTGAAACATTCTTGTTTTTGCTGAACTGCTCAATAGCCTTGGCGGTTTGATCGACATCAAGCTCACCGTCGTATAGAGATGAAATAACCTCGTCATAATTATCCATTTAATATTTCTCCATTAATAAAATTCAAAATTGTTTCTCTAGCTCTAAAGATTCTAGATCTAACTGTTCCTATAGGTGTTTCAGTAATTTTCGATATATCCTCATAGCTTTTTCCCTCAACCTCTCTAAGCACAAATGAAGTTCTTAGACTTTCTGGAAGAGTTTGTATAAATTTGTTGATCATTTTAAGGGCATCTTGTTGAAGTAATTCATCTTCAATATTTAGGGGGTCTTCTGCTTCATACAATCGATCGTCTTCAGATATATTTAATTTTTGCTTTTTGTATGCAGAGCTTTGAAAATGATTTTTTGCTAAATTTATAGCTATTCTATAGAGCCAGGTGAAGAAAGCAGAATCGCCACGAAAAGATTCAAGAGCCTTCCAAGCTTTTATAAAAGTTGCTTGAGCAAGGTCTTCTGAGTCTTCTTTTGACTTGGTATATGCATAAAGTGATGAATATACTCTAGGATAATATTTAGTCATTAAAAAATTGAGTGCCTCCTCATTTCCTGCTTTCGCTTTGTCAATTAATTGTGAATCTTCTGTATGATTATTTTTCATTTGCATTGATTCCTATTTCTATATGACAGGCTTTTAATTTAAAAGTTTCCTAAAATAGAAAAACTTTTTAAGTTTTTTACTATAAATTTTTCATGTAATGGATTGCCCAAGCTTATATCTTTAAAGATAAAATCAAAAAGTGTTTGATCATCATAATCTAAAATTTCATCCAGAACTTTAATGTCCTCTGAGCCTAAATTATTTAAATTATTTGATGAAAATTCTCTCAGAAGAAGATCGAGCTCTCTCATTCCTCTTCTGCATTTCCATTTGATTCTGTTTATTTCTGCATTCATTAGTTAAAATATATTTTTTACTATACATATTTTACTTGAAATTATTAGAAGTACAGAAATTAAAAACAAATGGGTGCGTTGACTTAGAAAATTTATGTGTAATAAATATTAAAGGTGAGGCCGATAAAGTAATACAATTTCTTCAAGGCCAAATAACTTCTGATATTAATAAGCTTACGCTTAATTCTTGCGCCCTCTCCAGCGTTTGCAACCAAAAAGGTCAAATAGTCTCTGATTTTATTATCTCAAGTCAAGAGGATGGTTTAAAAATTCTAGTTAGCAAGGAATCTGCAAGATTATTTGTAAATGATTTGGAGCCTTATGCTAAATTTTTTGGTGTTTTATTTGAGCCATCAAGCAGCAAGGCAGTTGGTTTTATTAATATGAGATCAAAAAAATCTATGAGTTTTGTAAGTAACGATGATTATGTTTTATCTATAGGGATAGATGAAAGTATTGATAAGAATACTATTTCTTTAGAAGATTGGGAGGCTGCAAATATCATGATGGGAAATCTAATGCTAGAAAAACATGAGCTAGGGATTTATAGACCGTCAGATATTAACTATGACCACCTAAGGACTTCTTTTGAAAAAGGGTGTTTCAGAGGTCAAGAGATAGTGGCTAGAATGAAATATCTCGGCAAAGAGAAATCAGTATTTAAGATTTTTGTTTCTAAAGAAAAAATTGATAAATTGCATAATACGAAGAAAGTAAAGGTTTTAAGAGAGATCCGTTCTAAGGATGAATTTATATATATGTGTATTATTAATAAAGTTACGTTAGAAACCTTGGAAAAAGAAAATAGTATTTACTTTATTAAGTAGCCCAATCTATCTCTGTTAAGTTATTTTTTTTGAGATAACTATTTGCCTTTGAAAAATGCTTACACCCATCAAATCCCCTATAAAATGATAAGGGAGACGGATGAGATGACTTCAATATTAAATTTTCTTTGTCGTTAATCTTTGTTTGTAATTTTTGAGAATTATTGCCCCATAAAATAAAAACAATATTTTTCTTTTCAGCAGCTAATAGCTTGAGTGTTCCATCAATAATTACAGACCAACCTATTGACGAGTGGGAAAGAGGAATACCCTCTTCAACACTAAGACATGTGTTTAAAAGCAGCACTCCTTGGTTGGCCCATGATGTTAGATCTGGATTGTGGTTTTTTATACCAATATCTGATGAAATTTCGTTAAAAATATTACATAATGATTTGGGTATTTTATGGTCTTCATTTGATGAAAATGATAGTCCATTTGCCTGATCTTTTTTTGGGTAAGGATCTTGTCCAAAAATTACAATTTTTATATTGCTTAGTGAGCATTTATTATATGCATTGAATAGTAAATGATTTGGAGGATAGATAGTTTTACCTTTTCTTCTTAGCGCCTCTACTTCTTCAACAGCGCTCAAAATACTATAGGGATCAAGGTATTTTGAGAGAGAGTTTAACCAATTTTTGTCGATTGCTAGTTTATCTAAATCACTCATTTTTTAATTAAAATCTTATCCACAGAATCTGTGGATAAAGTTATGGATAACTTTATTTATAACACACTAAGCCCTTATTTATAAGGCTTTAAGTCAAGTTGATCAATTTTTGTACAAATTTATTATAAAATACCTTATATCAAGTACTTATAAAAATTTTGGCAATTAAGGCATCAATAAAAATCAAAACGATGAAACGTACTGTTACCATTAATTTTCACTGTTGACAAGTTTTACAGATTGTAAATTAATTACACCGAGCGGCATTGTTATGATTTATTAAAAATAAGTATAGATTTTGATAATAATTAAATGCTACTTACCACAAAGCCTAACGCTTAGAACATGCTCAATAGATTCAATATCTTTGATGATTTCCTCAGACGGGCTTTGGTCTAGATCAATTAAGTTAATGGCGAGGTCGTCTCTACTTTTGTTTGTCATATCCATTATATTTAGCTTAGAAGACGCAATTTTATCAGCAATCTTTCCTATCATTCCAGGTTCATTTTTATTGATAATTACTACCCTGAAATTATCTGTTCTTCCAAGCTTTATTGAGGGGAAATTAACAGAGTTTACAATGGTGCCATTTACTAAGAAATTTGATACTTGTTCTGCCGCCATTAAAGCACAGTTTACTTCAGCCTCTTTTGTGCTAGCACCCAAGTGTGGCATTAAAATTATGTCACCTTGCATTGAAGCTCTTTCAATGAGTTCTGGAGTTGGGAAATCAGTAACGTACCTAGAAATGTGTTGAGATTCAAGTGATGAAATCACATCATTGTTGTTAACAATCCCTCCCCTTGATAGGTTGATTATTTTTGCTCCTTTTTTCATTACAGCTAAAGTTTTTGATGATATCAAGTCTTTTGTTGAGTCTAGCAAAGGTACATGAAGAGATATGTAATCAGAACTTGATAAAAGTGCTTCAAGAGTGTCAGCCTTTTCAACTTCTTTTGGCAATCTCCAGGCTGCATCAACAGATATATATGGGTCAAATCCAATAATCTTCATACCCATAATACTTGCAGTTTGCGCTAACAGTGAGCCTATAGCACCCAAGCCTACAATCCCAAGTGTTTTTCCTTTTAGTTCTGAGCCTTTAAAGTTTTTCTTTTCAGACTCCATGGACTTATTAAGCTGAGAACCATCGAGACCCTTTAGAGTCATTGCAAAAGAGCTTCCTTGAAGAATACCTCTGGAGGATAAAAGCATACCGCAAACAACGAGTTCTTTTACTGCATTAGCGTTCGCTCCAGGAGTATTAAATACGACCACTCCTTTTTTTGATGCCTCGCCTAAAGGTATATTGTTTGTCCCAGCACCAGCTCTGCCAACACACTTAAGGTTGCTATTGAAATCTTCTGAAGTTAATTGCTGACTCCTTAATAGAAGCGCATCAGGATTGTTATTATCCTCCTGCATATTTTGATTAAGGATATCTATTCCATCTTGTGCAATATTATTAAATATTTTGTATTTGTACATTTCTATATGTTTTGTTTATAAAGTCTAAATTATATACAAAAGATTTTTTATAGTTAGACAAAATTGAATAAAAAAAATTATACCAAGGATTTGTTTATATAATCTTTCCAGATTTGATATTTTTCATGCAATTGAGCGACTCCCGCCTCGCTTGCAATAAATGTTTTTTCCGTTTCAGTATTATTAAAGTCCCTTTCATCACCGGAACCGATCATCGCAACTATGCAGGCACCTAAAGCTGTAGATTCGATGTTTTTTGGTGATATTATTTTCTTATCAAGCGTGTTTGCTAAAAGTTGGCAAAAAGTATTATTTGCAATCATACCGCCATCAACATTCAGCTCTACGGATAATATGTCATACCTATTAAGTATCCTTGTTATATCTTGCACTTGAAAGCATATTGATTCAAATGCGGCAGTAACTAAATCTTCCTTTGATGTATCTTGAGTAATTCCATAATAACCACCCCTTACATTTGAATCCCAGTATGGCGCACCCAAGCCATTAAAAGCAGGAAGAAAAAGAGTTTTGCTTGTTTTTGAATCCAAATTTATCATTTCTTCACTTTCTGATGATTTATTAAAGAAATGCATTTTGTCTCTCATCCACTTAACAATATTACCGCATGAATAAATGCTGCCTTCTATTGCATATGCAGTTTCTCCTCTTATCTTATATGCAATTGTTGAGAGCAATCCTTCTTCGACATCAAGAATTTTGCTCTTTGTATTAACCATTAGGAAACAACCTGTTCCGAAGGTTGATTTCATCTGCCCTGATTCAAAGCATCTTTGACCCACTAAGGCGCTCTGTTGATCCCCTATCACTCCAGTAATTGCAACCATCTGCGATCCTATGTTGATTGTTCCAAAGTTTGCGTCACAATCACAAACAGTTGGCAGTATTTGCTTGGGTATATTAAATAATTCTAGCAACTCTTCATCCCATGCTTCTTCTTTAATATTGTAAAGTGATGTTCTTGACGCGTTGGTTATGTCTGTCAAATGATTTCTTTCTTTAGTCAAATTATAAATCAGGTATGTATCAACAGTACCAAACATAATCTCACCCTTAACTGCTTTTTCTCTGGAGCCAGGAACATTATCTAAAATCCACTTTATTTTTGTTGCAGAAAAGTATGGATCTAGAACTAAGCCGGTTTTTTTTCTTATTAAAGGTTCATGACCAAGATTTTTTAAATCAGTACACAAATCAATAGTCCTTCTGTCTTGCCATACTATCCCTGGATATATAGGTAATCCTGTTTCTTTTTCCCAGAGTATGGTTGTTTCACGCTGATTTGTAATCCCGCAACTTTCTAAGACTATTTCTTTGTTAATATCTAGATTTTCTATTGATCTCTTTACAGTATCTAAAATATTTTTTGGGTCAACCTCAACCCAGCCACTTTCAGGGTACGTTAAGCCATATTCTTCTTGTGAGCTCAACACGCTTTGTAAATTACTATCAAAGATAACAACTCTTGAGCTAGTTGTACCTTGATCTATCGATAAATAATGCTTCATTTAAACCTCCAAATTCAATAATTATCCACAATTTATTAACTGATTACCAACAGAAAAAAAACAGCTTATATACACTATATAGTGAAAAAAAAGTAAATTGTCACAATATATAGTGTTTTTTTACTTGATTCTTTATCCACAACTTGTAATATTAGCTACAAGAAGGAAAAAAAGTTAATGTAAATGCAGGCACATAAACTTCTTCCAAAAATACATTTAAAACTCTTGAAAGGGTAGTATATTTTTTGAGAAAAAATTAGGGAAAAAATTTAGTAAACATGGAAATAACAACACAAACAGAAACAACCACAAACCTTAATCAAGAAACAGGTATAAATGAAATTGAGCTTACTGCTCCAGGCAGACTGAGAGTAATAAAAAGAAATGGTAAAGTTGTTGCATTCGAAGAAGATAAAATAAAAGTAGCTGTAACGAAAGCATTTCTCGCAATAGAGTCCGGCAATGCTGCAGCAAGCGACAGAATACACAAGAAAGTTAATCAAATTACAGAAAGTGTGATTGAGGTCTTTGAAAGAAGAATGCCTTCAGGAGGTACGCTTCATATAGAAGAAATACAAGACCAAGTAGAGCTTCAGCTAATGAGATCTGAAGAGCTTGAGGTCGCAAGAAGCTATATTTTATACAGAGCTGGTAGAACGCAAGAAAGAAAAAAAGTTGCCCCAATTATAGATATACCTGATGTTCCTAAAATTAACATAACAAAAAGTGATGGAACTAAAGTGCCCCTTGATGCTGAAAGACTTGCGTCATTGATAGCTGATGCATGTGAAGGACTGAAAGATGTATCAATAAACGAAGTATTAGAAGAAGCACTCAAGAATTTGTATGACGGTGTTTCTATTTCTGATATGAGATCAAGCTTAATAATGTCTGCAAGAACAAAAGTAGAAAAAGAGCCAAATTATTCTTTTGTTACCGCCAGAATATTAATGGATCAAATAAGAAATGAAGCATTGGGGTTTTTAGGAATAGCAGAAGATGCAACATACGAGCAAATGGAAGCATATTATCCAAAAGCACTTAGTGCATACATAGACAAAGGTATTGAGTTGGATATCCTCGATGAGGAGCTCAGAAATTATGATCTCGTAAAGCTTGGTGATGCAATAGATCATACAAGAGATAATCAATTTACATATCTAGGACTGCAAACCTTATACGATAGATACTTTATTCATTGCGACGAAGTTAGGTATGAACTGCCACAAGTATTTTTTATGAGAGTGGCAATGGGTTTGGCGATAGAAGAGGAAAATAGAGAAGAAAGAACAATAGAATTTTACAGGCTACTTTCGAGCTTTGATTATATGAGCTCAACACCCACCCTCTTCAATTCAGGAACAAGGAGACCGCAACTGTCTTCTTGCTACCTAACAACAGTACCTGATGATCTTGATGGTATATTTGGTGCAATCAAAGATGATGCTCTTTTATCAAAATGGGCAGGAGGTCTAGGTAATGACTGGACGCCAGTAAGAGCTATGAACTCATACATCAAAGGAACAAATGGAAAAAGCCAAGGTGTCGTTCCTTTTTTAAAAGTTGCTAATGATACAGCAGTTGCCGTAAACCAAGGTGGAAAAAGAAAAGGGGCTATGTGTGCATACCTTGAAACATGGCATCTAGACATAGAAGAATTTCTTGATCTCAGAAAGAATACTGGCGATGACAGAAGAAGAACACATGATATGAACACAGCAAACTGGGTTCCTGACTTATTTATGAAAAGAGTAGAAGAAGGAGCAAATTGGACTTTATTTTCTCCAGGAGAGACACCGGAATTGCATGACCTAACAGGCAAAGCATTTGAAGAAAAATATGCTGAGTACGAAGCAAAGGCTGCTTCTGGTGAAATGGATCAAGCTAAATCTATACCAGCAAAAGAACTATGGAGAAAAATGCTTACAATGTTATTTGAAACAGGACACCCGTGGATAACATTCAAAGATGCATGCAACCTTAGGTCACCTCAACAACATGCTGGTGTAATTCACTCTTCTAATCTTTGCACAGAAATTACACTAAATACTTCAGCTGACGAAATTGCTGTTTGCAACCTTGGTTCTGTTAACTTATCAAGACATATGAAAGATGGAAAGCTTAATGAAGAAAAGGTAAAGCAGACAGTGGCAACAGCTATAAGAATGCTTGATAACGTTATCGATATTAATTACTACTCGGTAGATACAGCAAAAAACTCAAATATGAAACATAGACCTATTGGTTTAGGATTAATGGGCTTTCAAGATGCACTATACAAACAAAATATACCATATTGTAGCAATGAGGCTGTGGAATTTGCTGACAAAAGCATGGAGCTTATTAGCTATCATGCAATCCATGCATCAACAGAACTTGCAAAAGAACGCGGGGCATATCAAACCTTTGATGGCTCTCTTTGGAGTCAAGGAATACTTCCAAAAGACTCCCTTAAGATTCTCATAGAAAACAGAGGAAGCCAGTATATAAACGTTGATGAATCCGAAACCTTAGATTGGGCAACGCTAAGAGAAAAAGTAAAGAATGATGGAATGAGAAACTCAAATGTAATGGCAATTGCACCTACCGCTACGATTTCAAATATTACAGGAGTAACCCAGTCTATAGAGCCAACGTATCAAAATCTTTATGTGAAATCTAATCTATCAGGAGAATTTACAATTGTTAACCCACATCTTGTTGATAAACTAAAGAGCCTAAATCTTTGGGATGACGTGATGATAAATGATCTCAAATACTTTGAAGGTAGTTTGTCACAAATCTCAAGAATACCAGATGATGTAAAAAAATTATTCTCAACTGCTTTTGAAGTTGAGCCTAAATACATAGTTGAGGCGGCAAGTAGAAGGCAGAAATGGATTGATCAAGCACAGTCTCTAAATCTTTATATAAATAATGCGGATGGGAAAAAACTAGACATCACATATAGGATGGCTTGGTACTCAGGATTAAAAACGACTTACTACCTAAGGTCACTTGCCGCAACAACAACAGAAAAATCAACAGTGAAACAAGGAAACCTAAATGCTGTTAGCTCTGAGGTAAAAGAAACACCACAACAAGAACTAGGAGCACCAGCTCCAGTTCCTACTGCTTGCTCTCTGGATGATCCAGATTGTGATGCTTGTCAATAATAATAGGAGAATAGAGTGTTAAATTGGGATGAATATAATACAGAAGAAACAAATCAAGCTGCGCAGCAAGCACCTGCACCTTCACAAGTAAAAGAAGAAAAAGAAGTTGTAGTAAAGCTTGATGAGTCGCCCTCTTTTGAATCAACGTCAGTAGAAGGAAACAGAGCAGAAAAAGCAAGAGTGGCTCTTGATGAGCTTGATGTCGAAGAAGGCATTAAGGAGCTTGATGCGATGAAGGGTGGAAGAGTTGAGGTTGATCAAAAAGCAATGATTAATTGCAAGGCTGATCTAAATCAACTAGTGCCTTTCAAATATGACTGGGCATGGCAAAAATATCTTGATGGAAGCGCAAATCACTGGATGC
>CAZFYG010000017.1:0-19497 GCA_964523375.1 uncultured Gammaproteobacteria bacterium
AACCTCTTTCAATAAGAACAAAAAACCTTAAAATTAGTTAATGGAGAGTTCATATCTAATAGAAGCAAACAATTTAGCTTATAAAATCAATGAAGTTAAGCTATTTACAAATTTTTCATTTAGCCTTAAGGCCGGAGAGGCCCTTCATATTCAAGGCTCCAATGGCTCAGGAAAATCTACTTTAATAAGAATTTTATGCGGCATAACTCCTCCTTCAAAAGGAAAAGTTTCTAAGAAAAATGGTTTGGCATTCTCATATTTAGGTCATAAAAATGCCCTTAAAACATATCTAAGTGTTAGGGATAATATTTCTTTACTAGGTTTATCACAACATGAAAGTCTTAAGCCCTTTCTTTTATCATTAGACCTTTCAGAAAAACTAGATGTAATTGTTGCTAATTTATCGTTTGGACAACAAAAAAAAGTAGCTCTTCTTAGAATATTTCTAACTAGCACAGACCTAATATTGCTTGATGAGCCTTTTGTGGGTCTTGACTCAACCTCGCATGATCTGCTTTGTAAATTTCTAGAAAAAAAACTTAATACCGGAGCAGGCCTTGTATATACATCCCATATACCTAGTGGTATTAGCTCTAAAAATATTGTGCTAGATTGATGGAATTATTATTGATATTAAAAAATGAGGCTCTCAAGCTTGTTAAAAAAACAAGAGCCTGGTTAGGGCCAATCCTTATTTTTATTTTGATAATGGTAGCTTTTCCTCTTACAGTTGAATTAACTAGTAACAATCTCTCAGATGCATTCTATCCTGTCCTTTTTATATCCATTTTGCTTGTTATGATGCTTGCAACAGAAGATATTTTTCTTGAAGACTATGAAGATGGGACCCTTGAGCTATTTTTTATTTCAGAAAAATCATTGTCACAATGGGTTTTCTTAAAAATATTTATGCATTGGCTATTTATCGGGGTTCCTATATCTTTGTTAGGAGCTTTCTTCAACATAGGTGCTAATAATGATTTAGCATCCTCGCTAATGCTTTTCCCTGCTTTATTAATAGCAACATATATTTTTTTAATATTATTTTGTTTTGGAAATTCTTTAAGTCTTACGAAGGGCTCTGTTCTTGGAACTCTTATAACACTGCCTCTCACGCTGCCGATATTGGTTGTATTAGGTAAGCTTAATACCGCAATTATCTTTAATATTAGTTATTTTGAATTTTTGATTCTGCTTTTTGGTATCTTATCGATTATAATATTCGCATTTCCTGCAATTATTTCTAGAATAATAAAAACACATTTGGAGTAATTGTTAAGAGAAATCTTAATTATTGTGATAAAAAAGTTTATACATCAGTTTGCTTCTCCGAAGACTTATTTCTATCAAGTGAATAGGCTTTATCCGTGGCTTTTATATATATCACTATCTATTTATATATTTGCAATTATTTGGGGGCTATTTTTTACTCCAAAAGATTTTGTTCAGGGTCACTCATATAGGATTATATATTTTCATGTTCCTGCCTCCTTTATTGCACAATCTCTTTATGCAGCCATGGCCATATCAAGTGCTGTATTTTTAATATGGAGAGTAAAGCTTGCAGCATATTTGGCTCGATCGATAGCTCCTGTTGGTGCAATGGTAACTTTTATAGCTTTGGCTTCAGGCTCTATATGGGGAATACCTACTTGGGGCACTTGGTGGGAATGGGATGCAAGAATCACATCTACGCTCATATTATTTATAATGTACTTAGGCTTGATCTCCCTTCATAATTCATTCAATAACTTTGACAAGGCTGACAAGCTTTTTTCTTACCTATCCATCATTGGTTTTGTTCAAATACCTATTATCAAAAAATCTGTTGATTGGTGGAGCTCTCTTCATCAACCTGCTTCTATCACCATTTCAGACAAACCGTCTATTGATCCTTCTATGCTATATCCATTATTCATGGCTATGATTGGGTTTGCGGGCTTGGTGGCCTGTATTGTAATACTCTCATCTAAGGTTCAAATTTATATAAGAGAAAAGAATAAAAATTGGGTAAAAGATTATGTCTAAATTTGCTTTTAGTTCATTTTCAGATGCCATGAATATGGATGGTCATGGTATTTATGTATGGATAGTTTTTGCTTTATTTTTTATTGCTCTTTCAACATCATTTTTTATTTTTAATTTATTAATAAAAAAATATAAAAAAAGGATTAAATGAAGAGTCATAGAAAAAAGAGGCTCATTAATGTTTTACTCCTGTCAGCACTTTCAGGTGCAGGTGTATTAATGGTTTTATATGCCTTAAACTCTAATCTTGATTACTTTTTTACCCCATCTGAGCTATTAACAGAAGAAATACCCAGCAACAGAAGAGTTAAAGTTGGTGGTATGGTGCAAAAGGGCTCGGTCAAGAGAGACAACTCGACTATTAATTTTACAATTACAGATTATAACAAAACAGTAGACGTTTCTTATATCGGAATAGTTCCAGATCTTTTTAAAGAGGGCAGCGGTGTCGTTGTTTTAGGATATCTAAATAATGGTGAGGTTGATGCTGAAAAGGTCTTAGCAAAGCATGATGAAAATTATATGCCTCCGGCATTGCAAGACAAATGATTGCTGACATATCACACTATTTATCCATTCTATCGACTGCAATTTTTATGCTCACTTTTTCTTTAGTGCTTGTTTTAGATAGGTCTGCAGCCCATTCAACATTACTTATAAAGAGATCTTACTCTCATGCATTCTTCCTCTTTTTAATATCTTTCCTGCTTTATGTGTATTTAGCCTTAACAGATAATTTTTCGGTTAGCTATATTGCTCAGCACTCGAATTCGTTGCTTCCTAACTTCTACAAAGTTACCTCTATTTGGAGTGCTCATGAAGGCTCAATGTTTTTATGGATTGTTTTTTTAAGTTTATGGGGCTTTGTTTTTAACTTATATAACGATAACAATTTAAATGTTAAAAATCTAAGCATAGGCATTATTTCTATTATTATAGTTGGATTCCAGCTATTTCTCTTAGTTACCTCAAACCCTTTCGAGATAGTGCTGCCTTTTGCTCCAGAAAATGGAGCTGATATCAATCCTGTTTTACAAGACCCAGCTCTCGCAATTCACCCGCCCACTTTATATCTTGGTTACGTTGGTTTTGTTATTCCATTTGCATATAGTTTAGCCTTTTTGATAAATGGTAATAAATCATTGAATTGGGAAAAAAAAGTAAAGTCATGGTCGGTTATGGCATGGGTTTTTCTAACGATAGGTATTTCTTTGGGTTCTTGGTGGGCTTATTATGAGCTAGGCTGGGGCGGTTATTGGTTTTGGGATCCGGTAGAAAATGTAGCATTGATGCCATGGCTTGCTGCAACTGCCTTTATACATTCTTTGAGTGTGGCCTCGAAGTCAAATGTTCTTAGAATATGGAATTTACTTCTTTCAATAATTGTATTTTCTCTAAGTTTATTTGGCGCTTTTATAGTGAGATCAGGAATAATAGATAGCATTCATTCTTTTGCAAATGACCCACAAAGAGGAATGTATTTATTAGCCTTTATAGCAATAATACTATTTGTATCTTTAGGCTTGTTTATCTCAAGGTTTAGCATGTTTGATTCATCTAAAAACATTAAATCTCTCTCTAAAGAATCTTTTATCTCTTTAAATAATATATTTTTTGGTGTCCTTATTTTTTCTACAATGATGGGAATTACATATCCGCTTATATATGAATTACTTTATAGCCAAAAAATTAGTGTTGGAGCTCCTTTTTACAACGCTATCTATGCACCTATAACTATTCTGGCAACAGTTATGTTGGTAGTATCAATAGATTCAAAGTGGGGGAGAACTATTGATATTAAGGGAAGCTTTAGCATGTTGTATGTTTCACTTGCCATCAGTTTAGTTGGCCTAGTCGTAATTGGTTATTTTATAGGAGAAATGCCTTTTATCATCATGCTCTCTTTCTTTATGGGGCTAGTTATAATTTTTAGGTACTCAATACTAGTAATTAACAATTTTCTTCATAAAAAATACACCAATATACCAAGCGTTCTTGCTCATACTGGACTCGGTTTGCTTATTTTATCAATATCGGCGAATTCAATATTAAGTAGTGAAAAAGTTTTCAATATGAAGCCTAATGAAACAAGATCGTTTCAAAATATAACAGTTCGGTTTAGTGAATTAGAGTTATTAAATAATTCAAATCATGATTCTATAAGAGCTACTTTCTCAATTAATTCAGAAGGTAAATCATTTTTTCTTTCGCCTGAAAAAAGAAAATATTTTGCTAGAGGGCAAATTACTTCTGAGACAGCAATAAAAATAATGCCCTTTAAAGATATTTATTTAACTATAGGAGAGCAACTAGATAATGGCCAATGGGTTGTCAATGTTCAGCTTAATTATTTTATAAGATTTATATGGCTCTCAGCGGCAATGATGGCTTTATCAGGGTTAGTAATTATAAAAAATATAATTAGGACAAAGGCATGAAACTTCTTTTAAAAACCTCTATTCTTGTAATACCTTTTATAATCTTTTCTTTTTTTTATCTCTATCTTTCAAAAGACAATTCTTACCCAGGCGCAGACTATAAAAATTTTAACTTACCCAGCTTTGAACTTGAGAATCTTTATGATGAGAGTCTTATTTCTAATAATGCACTTAAAGGTACTTATTTAATTAATATATGGGCAAGTTGGTGTATTACATGCAGGATAGAGCATGGTTTTTTAACCCAACTTGATGACAGTAATATACGAATAGTTGGATTGAATTATAAAGATGACAGAGATGATGCCATTGAATGGCTTGTGAAATATGGCAACCCTTATGAGACTGTCTTGCATGACTTTAAAGGGAGTCTTGCTTTAGATATGGGGGTTACTGGAGCTCCAGAGACATTTTTAGTTCGTGATCAAATGGTTATTGCTCATTATAGGGGTGAGATAAATAAGATGATCTGGGGTGATGTCTTTATGCCATTAATCAAAGGGGAAGGTCTTGCAGATGCTAAATAGATTTTTATTTTTGTTCTTTATATCTTTCTCTCTATTTGCCGAGCCCTACTATGAATTTAATAATAATGAGGATGAGAAAAGGTTTTTTAGCTTAATTAAAGAAATTAGGTGTCCGAAATGCACTAGTGGATCATTGGCTAGTTCGAATGCTCCAGTTTCTGAAGACTTAAAAAAAGTAATTGCAGAAATGATTGAAGATGGTCAGTCTGATGAAGATATTAAAAACTTCATTTCTGATAGGTTTGGAAAAGAAACTTTATACGATACTCCAAGAGAGCCCAACACTTATGCATTATGGTATTCACCATTCGTTTTCCTTTTAATTTGTTTAGTATTTTTCTTTTTTAGAAAAAAATCATAATGGCTATATATGTATTTCTAACTATTTTTGGATTTTTGCCTTTTGGAGCATACCTCCTTGCACAAAAAACAAAAAATAAGGGCCTTGTTCTTGGTTTTTCATTTTTCTATCTTTTATCTTGCTTATTCATATTCACTGGAAGTTTTTATACTTCTAGCTCATATTCACTAAAAACAGTGAATCAGAAAATAATTCAAAAAATAGCCCTTGATATACCTATAGAAAAGAGCCTCTACCAAGAGCTATTTCAATATCCCAATAATAAGCTCACAAAAAACTGGGTTCAATCCTATCTTTTAAATGCAATATCATTGAATCATTTTAATTCAGCAGAAAGTCTTATATCTATTGCTGAAGATATTTATAGCGAGCCAAGAGAAAAAGTTATTTTTTATTCTATGTATACACAGCTAAGAGATGCAAGATTCCCGCTCTTTTCTAGTGCGCGCTTAGATATATCATCAACTCTGCCGATAAATTGTGCTAACAAAAACTCTTCAAAGGTAAGGTTAGATATAGTCGATGGCCCAGGAGTTCCTATTGCAGAAGGCTCCTTTATTGATACCAACGAATATTCACTATCTAATAAGAATTCACTTATACCCGGTTTTGATATTGCTTCTGCACTTCTTAATAATGAATCTTTAGAAATTTTTATAGAGCTAAGCTGTTTAGATATTGGTGAAATTTATCAGTTTAATTCTCTGTTCATTTTTGATCCAAACTCACCAGTAAATACTTATAAAATTAGCTCAAATGAATGGTCTAAGGCAGAACAATAGTTTAATATAAGTAGTTGTTAACAACTAAAAAAAATGCAGCTTAAACACATAAAACTAGCGGGTTTTAAGAGTTTCGTAGACCCTACAAAAATTGGGTTTCCTACGAACTTAGTTGGTGTTGTTGGTCCAAACGGTTGCGGTAAGTCTAATGTTATAGATGCTGTTAGGTGGGTGCTCGGAGAGCTGTCTGCAAAAAATCTTCGTGGGGAATCTATGGTTGACGTTATTTTTAACGGCACAGATTCTAGAAAGCCCTCAGGACAGTGCAGTATAGAACTCTTATTCGATAATGCTAGCGGTAAAATTGGGGGTGAATATGCGTCTTTCAATGAGATATCTATAAAAAGAGTCATGACCCGAGATGCGCAGTCCACTTATTTTATAAATAACACAAAGTGTAGAAGAAAAGATGTTCAAGATATATTCCTTGGAACTGGTCTTGGGCCAAGCTCTTATGCAATCATAGAGCAAGGCATGGTAAGTAAGCTAGTCAGCGCCAAACCAGAAGAATTAAGAACACATATAGAAGAGGCTGCAGGTGTATCAAAATATAGAGAAAGAAGGCGTGAAACTGAGTCAAGAATAAAGAAAACAAAAGAAAACTTATCAAGAGTTAATGATATAAGAGATGAAATTGCAAGATTGATAAAAAGACTGGAAAATCAAGCAAATGCAGCAGAAAGATACAACGCGCTTAAACAAGAGGAATCAACTAATAAATTCGATACAGCCATCTTATTATCACTGCAAGCAAAAGATAGTAGAGACACTCTGCAAAAGCAATTGGATGGATTTAAAAGAGACCTATTAATTAAAGAAGCTGAAGCAGAAACAAAACAATCACAAATAGATGAATACAGAACGCAGAATGAGTCTGTCATAACCTCTTACGAGAATGCTCAAAAGAATTTTTATTCAATTGGGGCTGAGATTGCAAAATATGAAGCTAACTTAAAAAATCTTAATAGAGATGAGATCAATAATAAAACAAACTTGCAGAGAGCGATAACTGGGTATGAAGAGGCCACAAAAAAAGAGGCAGCATTTAAAGATCTTAGCCCTAAAGAAAAGGAGTTAAAGCTAAATATATCAATTATAAAGGCTCTTGATGCTTCGAAAAATATAGAAAAAATTACACTTCAAATTAAACCACTTCAAGATAGCGGTGCAAGCAAGCTCAAAGAAGTTGAGGAATTACAAAGTAAAATCAATCTTATAAATACTGACAATATAAGTCTCCTAGAGGATTTAGAGACCTCACAAAAAAATTCATATGAAGTCAATGCAACTATAAAAAATTTAAAAGATAGTATTGATAGAAATAAATCTATTCAGTCAAAAGCTAAATCAAATTTAGACGAGGCAAAAAATAATTATGCAGATGCTCTAGAGAAGGAAAAAAATCTAGATAATCTTAGCCCTAAAGAAAGAGCTATGCATGTACTAGATAGCATAATTGGTTCACTAGAAGAACTCAATATCAGTAAGGGTGGCCTAAAAGAAAAAGCATTTGAATTAAAAAGCTTATTAAAAGACATACTTCAAATAGCAACCGCACAATCAAAATCATTAACTGATCAATTTTTAAAAAGGCAAACAGAACTAGAGATTCTTTTAAAAAATACACTTGCAGAAATAGATAATGCAGAAAATGAACTTCTTAGACAAGAATCTAATAAATCAAATATTAACTCAAAGTTAGAAACGCTAAAAAATAACAAATTTGATTTTGATAATAAGATCAAAGCTATTGAATCCACTAAATCAAAAGCGGCATTTGATCTAAGGACAATAGATTCAGAAATTAACAAGCATAAGTTAGATCTAAGAACATATGAGATTAATTTAGAAAACTCCTCTAGCGCACTCTCTAGGGCCGATATAAGCATTTCTAATCTAAATGCAAGCAAGTATGAAGGAATGGACTTAGATCTGCTTGAAAACTCTCTTGATGAGGTTCAAAAAAATATCTCAAAATTAGGCAATCTTAATTTTGCATCACCAGAAGAGTATAAGCAGAGACAAGCTGAGCTTGAAGGTCTTATAGAGTCGGCTTATTCAGAAAAAATTTCAATTGAAAAGCTAATGTCTGAGCTTGTTCAAAAAAGCTCTGAATCAGAATCAATCTTACTTAATATTCGTCAAAAACAATCTCATTTTAATGATAGTCTTAGGGAGCTAGAAGGAAAAAAACAACTCGCACTTGTTGATGTTAAAAAAATAACAGAAAAAATCACTGATACTAGGCTAGAGCTAAAGACATATGAAATTAACTTAGACAATGCTAATGATCAGATTAAAAAATCAGGAATGAAAGTTGATGATATTGATTATGATAAGTATGCGGATATGGATGTCTCATCATTGCAAGATAATTTAGCCAGTATTCAATCAAAAATTATTAGGCTTGGAGCAATCAACCTAGCTGCGCCAGATGAAATTTCATCAGAGTCAAAAAGAAAAGAAGAGCTTGATATTCAATATGAAGACCTTACAAGTGCATTAGAAAAATTATCTTCGGCTATCAAAACAATTGATAATGAAACAAAATCAATGTTTAAAAATAGTTTTGACGCTGTAAATACAAGAATTAAAGAAGTTTTTCCAAAATTATTTGGTGGCGGCTTTGCTGAACTCACATTAACGGATGACGACCCTTTAAATGCAGGTGTTGTTCTAATGGCAAGACCCCCTGGAAAAAAGAATTCATCCATATCTCAGTTATCTGGTGGTGAAAAAGCTTTAACAGCTCTATCTTTGGTTTTTTCAATTTTTGAACTAAACCCTGCACCATTTTGTATGTTAGACGAGGTTGATGCCCCATTAGATGATCTTAATACAATGAGGTTTATCAATATGGTTGAAGAGATGTCCAAAGATGTTCAGTTTATATTTATCACACACAATAAAGTCTCTATGGAAAAAAGTGATCATCTGATGGGCGTTACCATGCAAGAACCAGGAGTATCTAGGCTTGTTTCTGTTGATATGAACCAAGCACTTGAATTTGTAGAGACCTAAAATGCATAATAATATTGAAATATACCTAATCGGCTTATCAGTATTAATTTTCTTGATAATAGTTTTTTTTGTTATCAAAAAAATATCATCAAATGGAGATCTGAAGGTAAAAATAGAGCCTCTACTTGATGACTTTGAATCAAATGAAGAATTTGATAATGTTAATATGGAATTAAAGTCACAAAGCTCATTTGACTTTGATCAAAATATTACCAAAAGCAATGTTGCAGAGGATGATCAAGAATTAGCAATTTTAAACCTTATATCTATTGATAAATCACATTTTGATATTGATCAGCTTTTTGGATTTATGTCTAACTGTAATGCTCATCTTAAGCATGGCTTTTTTGTTCTCAAGGATTTCAAAGGCAGGGAATTATTCAGAGTTGCAAATGCTTTGGCCCCTGGAACATTTGAAGAAAGCTGTAATACTTTTGCTATTGTTATAGCCACTAACTTGAAAAATGCAGAAGATCCACTTCAAACATTTAGAGAAATGTTAAATTTTGCATATAGTTTTTCCGAAAAGTTTCATGCCAGTATTTGTGATGATGAAAGGGCCCCAATAACAAAACAAATGATATCTCATATTGAATCTAAGGCTCAAGAGATAATGAGGCTTAAACAGCTAAGCTCTTTTAGTCAGGAATAATTTTGAATTCTGAAGAGTACGAAAATCTTAAAAACTTAATAAGAAAGCATGATTACAATTACTATGTTCAGGACGATCCAGAAATCCCTGATTCTGAATACGACAATATTTTTCAGCAGCTTATAAAATTTGAAAGAAATCACCCGAAGCTTATATCTCAAGACTCGCCCACGCAAAGAGTGGGCATAACCCCAGAAAGTAGTTTTGCTTCATATGCACACAAGAAACAAATGCTATCTCTTGCAAATGTTTTTTCATCAGACGAGCTTAAGGATTTTTTTATAAGAGTTCAAAAAAGAATAGTTGATATAGAGAGATTTGATATTCTATGCGAACCTAAGATGGATGGCGCAGCTGTTTCATTGATATATGAAAATGGTTTGTTGGTAAAAGGCATTACTAGAGGTGATGGTTCTGTAGGAGAAGATGTTACATCCAATATAAAAACTATAAAATCCATACCACAAAGACTTCTACCCTCATCAACTATAAATATTCCAAGATACCTTGAGGTAAGAGGAGAGGTCTATATTTCAAAAAAAGATTTTACTTTTTTAAATGCTAGTGCTTTACAAAATAATGAAAAAGTTTTTGCAAATCCGCGTAATGCCGCAGCTGGGTCATTAAGGCAGCTAGATCCAGCAATTACTGCAAAACGTCCACTCTCATTCATTACTCATGGCTTCGGAGAATGTGAAGGCTTTGAAGTTAAAAGCTTAAGTGATTTTTTTAAAAAAATATCTAAGTTAGGTATGCCAACAAATAACTTGAACAAATTAGTAAATAATATGAACTCCTGCATTGAGTATTATGAGAATATTCTAAAAACTAGAGAAAAAATACCTTTTGATATAGATGGTGTTGTGTATAAAATCGATGACTTTAAGCTTCAAGAAAGAATCGGCTTTATTTCTCGCTCACCTAGGTGGGCTATTGCTCATAAATTTCCAGCTGAAGAGGCTTTAACCCTAATTGAAAGTATTAATTTTCAAATAGGAAGAACTGGTGTTCTTACTCCAGTAGCTAGGCTGAAACCGGTTAAGGTTGGAGGTGTAGTTGTAAGCAACTGCACTCTTCATAATATAGATGAGCTAGAAAGATTAGATCCAAGGGCTGGCGATCAGGTGATTATTAGAAGAGCAGGGGATGTAATTCCACAGATTGTAAGAGTTAACAGTCTGGAAAGAGAAAAAAATTCTTTAAAGGTTAAAATTCCATCAAATTGTCCTTCATGTGGCTCAGATATAATTCAAGAAAATGCCTCTGATTGGAGCGTTTATGACCATAAAAAGCAATTAAAGGTAAAAACATTTGGAAGTAAAATAGAGGCAAATCATTTTATTGAATCAGATATTGAAAGGTTTGAGTTAAAGGAGATTATAAATAAAGCTGCATTTATTAAATGTTCATCAAATTTCACATGCCCAGAAATTTTAAAAGGGAGTCTCACCCATTTTGTTTCAAGAAAGGCTTTTGATATAGAGGGCTTAGGACAAGAAATAATTAACACGCTTGTAAACCTTAACTTTATCCAAGATCAATCAGACATTTTTAAACTTTTAAATCACAAAGAAAAGCTTGAGCAGCTCGATGGCTTTGGAAAAAGATCTATTAATAACCTTCTTGCATCTATAGAAAAGTCTAGATCTGTAGATCTATCCAGGCTTATTTATTCTCTTGGCATACCTGAGGTTGGAGAGGCAACATCTAGAAATCTTGCAAATGCATATCTAAATTTTGATAAAGTACAAAATGCATCATTTAAAGACCTAGTTGAATTAGACGATATTGGCTCCAAAGTTGCCGCAAATATTATCAACTATTTTCAAGATACGCATACAACCTCTTTGCTTTCAAGGCTACTTCCAGAGCTTTCTGTTAATGAGGTCAAGCAGCTATCAGAGAAAGAGACTCCACTTAAAGGGTTTTTGATTGTTCTAACTGGGAAACTTGCAAAGTACTCAAGGGATGAGCTAAAAGAAAATCTAATAAATCTTGGGGCAAAAGTTAGCTCCAGTGTTTCAAAGAAAACCACTATAGTTATAGCTGGTGAAAACGCTGGGTCTAAGTTGAAAAAAGCAAGTGACTTAGGTATAAATATAATAGATGAAGACAACTATACAAATTTTTTAAATGATCCAACAAAATATATTTAAAGTGCTGTTTGTGTTTATTGTCACATCTTCATGTGCAGCAACACCTCCAGAAAATCCTGATAACATTTGCCTTATTTTTGAAGAAAAAAGAAGCTGGTATAAGGCTGCAATACAAACTCAAAAACGATGGAAGATTCCCCCTCATGTTCTTATGGCAGTTGTCTTTCAAGAATCAAGTTTTGACTCTAATGCTAAACCTGAGAGAGAGAAGCTTCTTGGCTTTATTCCATGGAAAAGGCCTTCATCTGCTAAAGGTTATTCACAGGCACTCACGAATACATGGGATGATTATAAGGATGAAACCGGAAACTCAAGAGCAAGCAGGAATAGCTTTAAAGACTCTGCAGATTTTATAGGATGGTATGCCTCTAAAGGATACTATCAAGGCTTTGATAGTAAAGATGCTAGGTCTTTCTACCTTGCATATCATGAGGGTTATGGAGGCTTTAAAAAAAGAACCTACAGAAAAAAACAATGGTTGATAAAAGTAGCTGATCGAGTTCAACTAAGATCAGGAAGATATGAAGCGCAATACTGGAAGTGCTCAGAAAGTCTTAAAAAGAAGCGCTTCTTATTTTTTGGCTAAATATCTTTCAATGTAAACCCTTGATCTATAAATTCATCTTTAAATGAATCTCCACCTATTACTGCCTTAGACCCATTCCCAGACAGATATAATTTTGAAACGCGTGAAAGATCTTCAAGTGTGCAATTTATAACACTTTTTCTGAGAGCTAATCTAGACTCTGGGCTTTTATTGTCAAGTCGGCTTGCATAATCGGTGCCTGCTTCACCGCTAGGAGAAAGTGGTTTATCAATCGAAGAAACAACGCCCATAATTCCCTCTTCTAATTGTGCTTCTGTGATTTGATCAATTGACCATATTCTTGCCTTCTGAAATTCGCTAAATGTTTCTTTGCATTTAGGGTCTCTGTAAGAATAAAATTTAAAAACACCATTATTAGAGTCTTGAGAGGCTCCAGCACCATAGGCTCCGCCTTTCTCTCTTATAGCAGAATGTAAATAACCATTTCTAAGAACTGTTCCTAAAATCATTAGTGCAGCAGCATCTTCGTGCTCCCAATTAACAGTAGGGAAGGCTTCTGCACAAAAACAAACCTGTGATCCAGTCATCCAAGCAATCTCTTTATGCTGTGGTTTAGTCAAATCAAAAGCCTTCCAGGACTTCAATGGAAATGTTGATAGATCTAATTTAACTTTTTGCGCTTCCAGAGAGCTAGCTGTGAATGATATTGAGGGATCATCACAAACTTTTTTGTGAATAGACCTAAGCATTTCAATAAATGCATCTAAATTTGCTTCTTCATTTATTTCTTTTGCCAAAGTGCTTATAAATGAAATTGATTTAGTTCCTGACATTCTCTCCAATGTTGAAGAAGATCTATTAATTTGCGATGCGGCACTGCTCATAGCTAAAAGATGGCCATTTTGGACAATTCCCTTGTCATTTGCCGAGGCAGTAAATTCTAGCAACTCTTTAATTCTCTTTTTTTCAACAAAGCTTGCATTTAAAACAGTATCTTTCATAAGCTCTTGCATCAACATGGAGTTTTTCTCGAGAGACTTACCAGCTATTTTCAGTCCAACTCTATTCTTATCTTTATTAGATGAAGGCAGTAAAACTATCGAAGCGCTTATACCTCCAGATATTGAAGATTGATATTTTTGAACATCTTCATACGAACGATTTGCAATTCCAATGTCAGTCAATATATTCGCATACATATTTAGCAGATCAATTTCATGATCTTCAAGACCTTGAATTGGATATATTAATGAATGATAGACAATCCCATTTGTACCAGTTTTATAAATATAGTTATTTTTATTCAGGTTAGAGGCACTATCTGGTTTTAGGTATTTTCTTTGGGAAGGTATGTCCGAAATTCCTACTTTTGGCAGCAGTTCTGGGTTATCTACTGACTCCTGTCTTTCTTTAAGTTTTTTTGATAATTCAATAATTTTATTTTTATCATTTGTTGAAAAATTTTTAACTTTCTCCGCTAGGTTCTTTTGAATCTTCTCTTCATTTTTTTTATTGAAATCGGTATCTGGAGCAAGGGTGAATCTTAATCTATGTGGGTTGTCTAACAGTTTTTGTTGAATAAAGCTTTCTATATAGCCTTTCTTGTTGAGATTTTCTTTTAATCTTTCAAAGCTAGAGTCTAAATCTAGTATATTTAATGGATCATCTCTATGAATGCAAGCAGGAAGACATGAAAGCATTAGTTGAAGGCCAAACGGCATTCCGCTGCCGCCAATTTCACGTTGCGATATCTCTAACTGGTGTATTGATGAATCTATAAGCTCCCTATCAACACCATCTTTTATTAGTTTTCTTAAGCACTCAAGAATAAGGTCTTGTATTTTTTTTTCATCACCCTTAATGGTGCCTTCAAGACCGGCAGCAAAAACTAATTCTTTTTGGTCAGAATCTAACCCAGTTAATGGGGATAAAGATTTACCCAAGGGCGTGCTTTCTAGAGCTTTTCTCAGTGGAGAGGCTGAATTATCTAATAACACGCTAGACATTAGATATGTTCCTAGGAGCTCTTCAGCATTATGGCTTTCACCTAGCAACCATGACATAACAACGTGGTGATTTTCTTCATCCCCAGGTTGAGGGTTATACAACTCAGTTGCCTCAATTGGATGGCTCAATCTTGCTTCATTAGAAACAAAAATCTTCCTATTAAGAGGTTCAAATTTTGAAAGTACATTAGATGTTATATATTCCTGTATCTCCTGTGGTTCAACATCTCCTGCTGTTAAAAAAATAGCATTTGAAGGGTGGTAGTGGGACTTATGAAAATCAACTAACTCCTCATGGGTTAAATTTAATATGTCTTCTGGGTTGCCACCGCTATTAAATTTGTATGTTGATGTTGGGTATAGATGTTTAGACATTCCATGCCACAATTGGCTAGTTACAGAGCTCATAGCACCCTTCATTTCATTATAAACAACACCCTTAATCTCAATTTCACTCGATATATCCTCAGGATCCTTAAACTCAACCCTATGGCCTTCTTGTGCAAAATCTAAATAGTCTAAATTTGGAAAAAATGATGCATCTAAATATACAGACAAAAGGTTATCAAAATCCTTTTTATTTAATGTTGCAAATGGGTATGCAGTCCAATCACTCGATGTAAAAGCATTCATAAAAGTATTTAGAGATCTTCTAATCATCATAAAGAAAGGATCCCTTACCGGGTACTTTTTAGAACCACATAACGCAGTATGCTCAAGAATATGAGCAACACCTTTAGAGTCCTCTGGTACTGTTCTAAAAGCAACCATAAATACTTTTTCACTAGATTCAGAGCCTAGATGAATATGCTGGCACCCAAATTGAGTTTCTTCGAATACTTTTGCATTTATATCAAGCAAAGGAATATATTTTTGATCTTGTAAATTAAACATAATAAACTTATAAAAAATTAATAAAAAAAATTACATGAAAAAATTAACTTTATTCTTAGCTTTCTTTTTAACAACTAGCTGTAGCATTAATCCCCAATCTTTTGTTGAGGTCGATAAAGTTGATACTTTCAATCTTGACAATTATAGCGATTTTTACATAAATATAAATGAAGTAAACCTAAGCTCGGATATAAACCCCATTGCCTTAGAAAGATTTCGCGATGATCTAAAAAATGCTTTATTAGAAAGAGGGCTGACTTTCAACCAAGACTCAAATCTTGTATTTGAAATAAATATAACTTCAAAAGACGAAATTGAAAGCGACAATTTTAGTAATTACTATGCTAGATATGGATGGGATAGGTATTATAGAGATGATATTAAAACAATTTCAAAATTTGCCTTAAGAATTAACCTTAAAGATATAAATACTGAATCAACTTTATGGACTGTTTATGGTGACTGGAGAAAAGGCTCTAAAAAATCACCTACCAAGGATGATGGTTCCAATGCCTTAGTAGATGAGATAATGCTTAGTTTTTAAACCTTAATGGGTCAAGAGCCTCCTGTAGATTCTTACTCAGGGGATTAAATAACCCAAGAATCTTACACGCTACATAGTCACCTAACAACGGAGCAAAGCTCAATCCTCTTGATGCTAGGGCTCCAATGCAATAAACATTTTCATCATTTAATTTACCAGCAACAGGCAGTCTATCTGGAGAGGTAATTCTTGTGCCTGACCAGAATTTCTTCACATTTGTTTCTTTAAATGGAATAGCTTTTTTAGATTTTTGCAATATTTCATCTTTCAAAAAATCATCACTTAGCTTCTCTGAACCCTTTTCGTATGACGACCCCATCCAATTAATCTCATCTTTAGGCGGTAGTATGTAGCCAGAATGGTTTAAAGGCTGCTGAATGCCTCTTAATTGAGGACTACTAATGCCAATAATAGCTCCCTTCATTGTTTTAACTTTATCAACTTGGCTTTGAATGCCTACTCCAGAACATATTACTAAATAGTTATAAGTTTCATTGATTTCAGAGTTATTAATATTTAGATGAACCTTGTCATTATCAATAGAATAGCTTTCAAACTTTGAGTTAGTAAATATTGTTATATTTTTGTGGTTTAAGCATTCTGTAGATACTTTTTTTGGAGAAATAGCCCCACCAAATTTACAAAGGACTCCATCATATGGCTGACAAATACCATGTTTTGAGTCAATTTCATTTTTATCTACTTGCTCAAACACATCTGTTCTATTAACTTTCATCAGTCTATTAAGCCAATCTCTTCTATGTTCAGAATTTGAAAGAAATAGGATGCCGCTATTAATAAAACTTTTAAAGTTATTTATGTAAAAATTAAGTGCAAAAAAATAAGATTGAATAAGAAAAAAAGATCTTGGGTCATCTCCAAGTGCAAGTTTTGGGTACATTGCAGCCCATGGGTTACTTGATGTTTCCGACGCAATATCAGAATTTTTTTCATAAACATGCACACTGCAACCACCATCAGCCAAATTTTTTGAAAGTATTGATGCTGCCAACCCAGATCCTATAACTGCAACATTACATGGTGAAGAGTGGGGCCTACTCCCGCTTGTGTAGGTTCCTATAAGCATATGTCTTTTTTTATTAAACCCTTTTACCTTCTTAACATGAAAACCAGAATCTAAAAGACTTCTTTTTACAACTCCGGAGGCGGTATATGTCCCAAAGGAAGTTTCTTTATGGCTTAATAAACCAACTTGCATAAAAACATTAGCTGTCCACATTTCATTGTTTTTTCTAGGATCAAAGCCGTCAAAAAACCAAGCATCAATCATGTGCCTGTTATGAGCTACACTCTCTAGTCCTTCTTGAACATCATCTATAACTAACAACAAAGTGGCATTAAGTTCTTTTAGTTTTATTTTATTAATCCCCCCAAATATTGCTGGAGTATTTTTAAGATATATTTCTATAATGCTTCTTAATTCTGGATAAAAAGATTGAATTTTCTTAATATCCTCTTCTTTTGGAGCATATTTATCAAAGCTTATAAAATTTAGATGTGAGCAACTTTTATTTGCCTCCACCCAGTTTTGAAGAGTAATAAAAAAATTTAAACCTAATCCAAAACCAAGCTCTCCAATATTAAATTCCTGATTTTCTAAATACCCCCATTTCTCTTTTAAATTATTGGAGCTCAAAAAAACATGATTGGTTTCATTAATAACATCATCTTGATAGTAGATATCATCATACTTATTAGAATATGGATATCCTTTAACCCATGAAATATTATTCATAGGAGGTTTTATTGGTCTCATATTAGAGGTAGACTTTGTATGGTTATCATCAGGTGCATATGAAATATATTTCTTTACTATTATTAGTTATTGTAACTTCTTGTTCTAAAGAGGTGAATGAGTTACCTCAAATTCCTAAATCTTCAAATGTCGAAGCTTTAATTGCACACAGTGATGAGTTTAAACAAGAGTTATATTCTTACAATACCCCAGGTGGATTTATTCATATAGCTGTTGGATACGGTATTGCTAATTCTATTATGGTTGAAGGAGAGGGTGGGAACATTATTATAGATGCTTCAGACAGCGTATCAGAGGCAAAAAAAGTCCATGAGTTATTCAAAAGCAAAAATAGCAACCCAATAAAAGCAATTATATACACACATAATCATGGGGATCATACATTTGGAGCTAACTACTATATTCAAAATCTCACAGAAAGGCCTCAAATTATCTCCCACGAAACAACGGATTATTATACTCAACGCATTATGGGTATTATCAACCCCATTATTTCAACGAGAAGCACTAGAATGTTTGGAACACTTCTTCCGGACGATCAATTCATAAATGTAGGCATTGGCGCAAGTTTAAATGTTTCTGATTCCCCAATTGGCTATGTGAAGCCTGATACCGTTTTTAAAGATGAGTTAAAAATTACCATCTCTGGCATTGATATTGAACTCTACCATGCGCCTGGAGAAACCAATGATCAAATATTTGTTTGGTTACCAAAGCATAAATCACTCATGCCTGGCGATAATATTTATAATACATTTCCAAATTTATATACAATTCGAGGGACTACTCATAGAAATGTTTCTGGATGGGTTGATAGCTTAGACCATATGAGATCGTTCGAACCAGAATACCTTTTTCCTAGTCACACCAAGCCAATTGAAGGTGATGATGCCACAAAAGCATTAACTATTTACAGAGATGCCATTCAATTTATACATGATCAAACTATCAGATTAATGAATAAAGGGTATTATCCAGATGAGATTGTTGAAATGATAGATCTCCCATATGAATTAGCATCATCACCTTTATTAAGAGAATTTTATGGGACTGTTAGATGGTCTGTAAGAAGCATTTTTAATGGATACCTTGGTTGGTTTGACGGGAATCCATCTAGTTTGGATCCTTTGGAAAATATAGTTGAGGCCCAAAGAATAGCATCTCTTGCTGGCGGGAATGAAAACCTATTTCAGAGTCTAGAAAAAGCTATTGCTATTGAGGATATGCAATGGGCCCTTCAGCTTTCAGATTATTTGATTAACTTAGAATTTAGAATAAATGAAACAAATATTCTTAGAAAAGAGGCCTTATTTCATATTGGAACTAGGGCATCAAACCCAAATAAAAGAAACTATTTTTTAACTGCTGCATTGGAGTTAGATCCTTCCTTTGAGGGTTTTCCAGAGGTCAAGAAAAGTGAATCCGTTGTAAACGAAATAGATATAGACACTATATTCAGTATTTTAAGCGTTAGCTTTAACCCTGAAAATTCATTTAAAGATAAATATTCGGTGTGTTTCAGATTTAAATCTGGAAAAAAACGAACAGCAACTATTAGAAATAGAACTTTAGAAATTTCAAAAAATTTACAAAGCTGCAATTTAAACGTTAGTACTTCTGAAAAAATTTTTAAAGAAACCTTGGCGGGATTGAGAAGCCCAGTAGGCGAGGTTGCTTCAGGAGCTATTGATGTAGAGGAAAGCAAAGTCGATTTCTTAAAATTTCTAACTTCATTCAAGTAATTAAAACTTATTTAATATTAAG
>CAZFYG010000018.1:0-15548 GCA_964523375.1 uncultured Gammaproteobacteria bacterium
TCTATTCATTGGAGATTGGCATGCAGACAGTGCATTGTGGAGTAGAGACCTCTCAATAGACAATGATCATGGCCATGTTGATATTCCAAAACTGCAGAAGGGAAATGTTGCGCTCCAAATGTTTACAACTGTGACAAAATCACCATCTGGCCAAAACTATGAAAAGAACAATACTAATACCAGAGACAACATAACAGCTCTTGCCATTGTTCAAGGCTGGCCGATAAAAACTTGGACAAGTTTATATGAAAGAGCCGTTTACCAATCACAGAAAATTCATAAATTATCAAAAGAAAATCCAAATGATTTAATGCTTATTAAATCTAAATCAGACCTGAGTAACTTTATTGAAAAAAGAAAAAAAGATTCAACATTAATAGGTGGCCTTATTGGAACTGAGGGCTCCCATGCCTTAGATGGAGAGCTAGAAAACATTAAAAAGCTATATGACCATGGCTTTAGAATGATGAGCCTCCATCACTTCTTTGATAATAAGCTTGGCGGATCCCTGCATGGAACATCAGGGGGCGGGTTAACACCTTTTGGAGAAAATGCCGTTAAGCTAATGCAAGATCTCGAGATAATCATAGACGTATCGCATTCCTCTGAAAATGTTGTTAAAGATGTATTAAAGCTCTCAAGTCGACCATTAGTAGTAAGTCATACTGGGTTTAATGGACACTGTGAATCGCCCAGAAATATAAATGATGATTTGATGAAATCTATCGCTAACAAAGGCGGGATAATAGCTATCGGTTACTGGGATGGGGCTGTCTGTGACAACTCTCCAAAAAGCGTGGCAGAGGCTTTAATGTATGGTATTGACCTTGTTGGCGAGAATCATCTTTCCCTAGGTTCTGATTTTGATGGGTCCATCACACCTGGGTTTGACACATCAGAGCTTATAGCTATTACAGATTGGTTGATAAAGCTTGATGCAACTGAGCCCCAAATTCGAAAAATCATGGGCAATAACATGCTTTTATTTATTCAAACATATTTACCTAACAAAGAAAGCTAATTAACAGAGTCTATAACTTTTTTCATAAATTCACTTGCAGAGAAAGTGCTATTTGGAGCAGCGCCTAGGCCGCTTGGAACAGTTGCGACCCAATTAGAGCTTGATAAATCATCTGGAAATAGTCTCATCTTTCTATCAGAGGAAATATTTTGAACAGGCTCATATAAACTTGCCCTCACGACAACAAGATTTCGTTCAAAATCAACCATTATATATTGCCCATCAAAACCTATCGTTGAGATGACATATTCACCGCAAGGAGATGATGTAGGATCGGAGCACAATGTCCAAAACTGCAATCCGTATGATTGAAGGTTTTTAATTGCGTTAACATACGAGCCTAGCTTCAAACTTCCATCTTCCCAAACACCTCCAAGAAGGAGCATGTGGCCAAATTTTGCAAAATCTCTTGCAGTCATGTCCAAACAACAATAAGCCAAATAGTTGCCATTTGATTGACCATTAGAAGAGAAATCTCTCCACCAAGAAGCCTCTATTCCAATTTTAGAAAACAAACTGTATTCAGCAAATGTTTGAAGATCTTGTCCTGTAGCCCTGAAAATTATTTCCCCCAACACCATGGTGTCACAGTTTGAATATAGAAAGTTTCCCCGAGCAAATGGGACACTTCCATTTGCATACCATGGGTGTGTAACGCCTTCGTCAGCAAGATTTCTAGATATACATTTAGTCATTTGGTCATTTGCATAAACTATACTCCCCCCCGAAGACGCCCCTGAAGCAGTCTGACATTCACTAATATCATTTATTGAGGCAATAAAACACATAGGAACTAAACCCGATTTCATGTCTAATAAGTTTTTGATCGATATTGAAGATCTCTCATCGGCCGACCATTCTGTTATGTATGATGCCGCTGCATCATTTATTGAATTTATAAAACCCTCTTCAACAGCTAGCGCTAATAAGATGCTCGTAAAAGATTTCGCAGTAGACCAAGAAGAAACATAACTTCTTACATCTCTCTCGTTGTAAAGATTGCTTAAAGTTACAAAGTCAATTGAAGTTGATTCATTGAGTATACTTGCCTCACTTCTAGTAATTCCTCTATATCTTTCATAGACCAATTTACCATCTTTAATTACAACAGCAGCTTGAGTATAAGACCCATCTTCCATTGCATATCTGAATGCTTCATCAAGAACCGCTTTGCTCATTCCTACAGATTCAGGAGTCACAATATCCCAAACAATTGGGTGTGTAGGTGTTGTAGCAGGGGTTGTTGGAGAAACGGAGCCCTGCTCTGAATTTCCACCTCCTCCACAAGATACAACTAAAAATACAAAAAGAAAGAAAGGTTTTTTTATAATCATCCCTTAAATGTAGTAAAAAAATACACTATGTTCAAGATTCAAATGGACACATAGCCACAAAGACTTTAACCTTTTAAATATGATAACAACATTAGACCATCTCATAATCGCTGTTGAGGACTTAGATAAAGCAGAAGAAGATTACACAAAAATATTTGGCACCCAGCCTGTTTGGAAGGGCGAGCATAAAGAGCTTGGCACCACCAACTCGCTCTTTAATTTCCAAAATACATATTTTGAATTACTTTCAGCAAGCGGAGAAGGTCTCGGGGCAATGTTAGTACAACAGGCATTAAAAGAATCTGGTGAAGGTCTTATCGGCATGGTTCTGGGAACAGATAATATTAAAGAAGTAACGCAAATATTGAAAAATAAATCATTTTTAATTAATGAACCAGGAGAGGGAGTGGGAACAAATTTTAAGAATGATGAGGTTAGGAAATGGAAAAATCTTTTTCTTCCGCCTGAGCTAACAAGGGGCATTTTTTCATTCATTATTGAGCACACTCATGGAGCGCTTCCAAAGCATGACTTAAAAAATTCAGCAACAATTAATAAGTTAGATCATCTCGTTATTAATACAAATGATGCAGACGGCTTTATTGAAATATACAAAGATGTTTTCGGAATAAGATTAGCTTTAGATAAGCACATTGAGCACTGGAACAAAAGAATGTTATTTTTTAGATTAAATCAAACTACTTTGGAGGTCATTGAAAAAAAAGATAGCTTAGGTTCTCACGATTCTCTATGGGGCTTGGCTTGGAGTGTTGCCAGCATAGACGAGGTCCACAAAAGACTTCTAGGTGAAGGCGTAGACATTTCATCAATAAAAGATGGCATAAAAGAAAATACTCGAGTTGCGACCATAAATTCTCATACCCATGGTGTTCCTACTCTTTTAATAGAGCACGTTCAGCCGGCCTAAAAATACTATTCTTAGAGCCTCTTGAAAAAATTAGTTATAATCAAAAGATAATTTCTAAAGGCAAATAATGAAACATGTAGCAGTAATAGGTGCAGGACCATCGGGCATAACAGCAATCAAAAACTTTAAAGATGCAGGGTTTAAAGTCACAGCATTTGAGAGATGTAGCGGCGTTGGTGGAAACTGGAGATTTAACGATCCCTCTGGGCACTCTAGCGTATTCGAAACAACTCATATCATAAGCTCCAAGTACACATCCTTTTATGAAGACTATCCTTTGCCAGAGTCAGCTTCTGACTATCCATCTCATCAGGAGCTTTTAAATTACTTCAATGGCTATGCAGATACATTTGATTTAAAAAAGCAAATAAAATTCGGAACAGAGGTGAAGCATTGTGAACAATTGCAGGATGAAACTTGGAAGATAGCTTGGAGAAATCTTGAGACTAATGAAAAGTCCATTGGCTCCTTTGATGGCTTAGTTATATGTAATGGGCATCATCATGAGCCAAGATACCCTGACTATCCTGGAACTTTCACTGGAGAGTTTATCCACTCCCATGACTTTAAATCTGCTAAACCTTTTATAGATAAACGAGTTTTAGTAATAGGGGGCGGCAATTCGGCATGTGATGTAGCAGTTGAGACTGCTAGAGTCTCAAAATCAACGCATATAAGTTGGAGGAGAGGCTATTTTTTAATTCCAAAGTTTATGTATGGTCTCCCTGTTGATATGTATGCTCTTAAAAATAGATGGATGCCAACATTTATGAGAGAGCCATTTACAAAACTTATGTTACAAATTTTTCAAGGCAGGAATAAAGATATTGGTCTGCAGGAGCCAGAGCAAAACCTTTTTGGAACGCACCCAACAGTTAATTCTGAGCTTTACTACTCTGTAAGGCATGGAAAAGTTAAGCCTCACAAAGATATAGAGAGATATGAGGGAAGCACTGTCCATTTTATAGACGGCACGAAAGAAGATTTTGACGTAATCATTGCTTGCACAGGGTTTAAAATTAAGCATAAATTTTTTGATAAGGACTTTTTAAGTTTTGAGAAGGGCAAGGTGCCTTTGCTTCACAGAATGCTTCCATCAAATATAAAAAACTTGTATTTTATTGGGTTATTCCAGCCATTGGGCTGCATTTGGCCTGGAGCAGAACTTCAATCTAAACTAGCTGCAAAGCATTTTAATGGCTCATGGAAGCCAAAAAAATCTATAGACTTGCTAATTAAAGCTGAATTAAAAAATCCTGATGTGAATCAGATTGATACACCAAGGCACACAATAACTGTTGATGATTTTGCCTTTAGGGAAAGGCTAAAAAAAGAACTTGCTAGGGCAAACTAATATGAAAAAAATAATACTATGCTTCTTCCTCTTTCTCGTTGCACCAAGTGCAGAGTCTGCTAATGAAATTGTCCAGGATGGGTGCACCACAAAACTCAAACAGGTTATGAGACCGGAGTATCCCGCAGCTAGAATAGGTGGCTATTCTGAAATAGAATTTGATATTCTAGGCAATGGGAAAGTGAAAAATATTTCATCATCTAAATCGATGTGTATTCGCCATAATAGAAAAGAAGACACTTATACTTTTAAACAATGCGGAATATTTATAACTAACTCGATAGCAGCTACTTACTACATGGAGTACAAGCCACCAGTTAATGAGAAAGGAGAGAGCTGCTCAATCACCAATCATAAACATCGATATAGATTTAGAGCAAAAAGATCAGAAAAAATAGACGCAGCTTTTCAGAAAGAATTTGAAGAAAACCCCTTGGGTTAAAAAGATTTTTTATGAAAGTCTACAATGGCTGAATCTACCATAGCATCTGTCTTTCTTAGCTCTTGGTATAAATTTACAGATCCAAGTGTCTTGCATCTGCTTAATGCAACATAAGTTTGCCCAGTTGCAAATGCGCCCTGGCCCAGGTCTATTGAGCAACTTTCAAGAGTAAGGCCTTGTGCCTTATGTATCGTTACAGCCCATCCAAGTTTTAATGGAAATTGTTTAAATGATGAAACAATTTCTTCTTCCATTTCATCATCATAGTCATCATATACATAGCGAATTTTATTCCACTCTTCTCTCTTTACGTTTAAAGTTTTTCCAGCAACTTCAACTTTTATAGTTTTTCTTTTTTTATCCTTACAGTCTACAACCTTTCCAACTGTTCCATTTACCCATCTTCCCTCGCTATCATTTTTGATAAACATAACTTTTGCACCTTCTTTAATCCTAAGATTTCTTGGAGCAGGAAGTTCATTCTCATTCAGATCTCCGAGCTCTTCTGCCATAGCAGCAGTTGCAGGACCTTCAATTGTATTTAACATCTCTTCATTGATTTGATCTGCTCTATACCTTCTTGATGTAACAATAAGAGCAGACTCTTCATAATTACTTGGGTTAAAACATGACGCATTAATTTTATTAATCGTATTTTCTAGATCGTTTCCTAGTCTTATATTATTTAAGAGATCATAAAAATTATTATCATCACTTTGCCTAAATGAATAAGTTAGCTCATAAAATGAAGGTGATACTATTTCTTTAAAACTATTAGCGCTAAAAAAATAAATGGACTCATACTTTTCATAAATTGCCTCTTCTTCTTGGTCCTTAACAACCGGAGGAAGTTGAAATAAATCCCCACATGCCAGAACATGAACCCCCCCAAAGGGCTCAGATGAATCTCTATGTAACTTAAGAGTTTCTGATATGGCATCAAGCATGGGGGCTCTAACCATAGATATTTCATCAATAATTAAAAGCTCTAAATTTTTTAAAAGTTTTTTGAACCTTGGATCATTTGATTCTTTGATCACCGGAAATGTATCAAAACCAATTCTAAAAGCAGAGTTAATAGTTGCTCCGCCTATATTTAAAGCGGCTATACCCGTTGGAGCCACAACTATTTTTTTAAGACTATTTTCATCTATTAATTTCTTAACTAATGTTGTTTTACCTGTGCCCGCAGCCCCAGTCAGATATACAAACTGCTGACCTTCGTCTGACTCAAATAGCTCATTGATTTCATCAAAGTAAATATCAAAACTTGTTTCATCAACTTTCTTTTTAATAGCCATGGATTTTTTTTGATCGTATTTAGTACTATTTTAACCTTATCGCCAGAGTTAATAAATATACTAAATTTTGAATTTATAGTTTTGTTACTAGCAAATCACCTGATTCAATAAGGGCATCAATAAGCGATTTCTCCCAACCAAGCTCTTGCAGTATCTCCTTGCTGTGCTCACCGAGCAAGGGACTAGGCTCCGCCTGTGATGTTTTTTTTCCCTCAAATAAAATAGGCGGGGTTGCAACAGTAAGTTCACCCATTGCTTTGGTTACATATGTCTCAAGCGCACCAATGGCTTTGATCTGCTCAACATTTTCTAGGTCATCTCTCTTTGTGCATGGGGAACATGGAACATCTGCAGCGGTTAAAATTTCGATAGCTTTTTCAACACCAATATCATTACGAGGCTCTCTTAAAACCTTCATTACCTGATCCATATTTGTCATCCTAGATGCAATTGACGCATACAGGGGAGTATTAAGAAGTTCGGGATATCCAAGCATTGGCAAAAGTGTTTTCCAGTGCTCATCACTTAAAGGTGCAACAGCAACCCCGCCATCCTTATAATTAATTGTTTCAAAATAATCTGACCCAGGAGACATCTTGAACCTATCGTCATCCTTAAGAGTCTTGTGCATCATCCCATCTGGCCACATGAAAGCAAGACATGCGTGTAGCATAGATATATCAATATGCTGACCTTCATTTGTAGTTGCTCTAGCAAGCAGGGCAGCGGTAGCAGCCTGACCAACTGTATAGGCAGTAACTTTATCGCATATAAATGTTTTAATAAAATCAAATGAATTTTCTTCAGATGACTGAAGATCTGTAAATCCGGCAAGACCCTGTATTACATGATCAAAAGCCGGTAGATCAGCCATTGGGCCTTTGGTACCAAAACCACTAACGGCAACATAAATTAGCCTAGAATTTAATTTTCTAAGAACTTCTGATCCTAGCCCCAACCTATCCATAACACCTGGACGATAATTATGAAGCAAAACATCAGACTGCATAGCAAGCTCTTTCACTGCTTTGATTCCAGCACTAGACTTCAGATCAATAGCAAGGGATCGCTTCCCACGATTACAATTATGAAAAAAACCAGAAACTCCATTTTTTTGAGTACCTAAGGGGCGCATCTTGTCCCCCATTTGTGGCGGCTCAACCTTAATAACTTGTGCACCTTGTGAGGACATAGTCATAGCAGCCAAAGAGCAGGTAATCATATTAGAAAGTTCTACTACTTTAATTCCTGCAAGGGGTTGTGATGATGAAGGTATGCTCATATGTTCCAAATTTAAATATACATTTATACTAACATTCTAAAGAACATTGAATAAAATTATAAATTAATAATGCTAAGATAAATTCATGAAAATCCTAAAAGAAGAAGTATTGTTTAATTGTTCAGCAGAGGCTCTTTGGGAAATTCTCTCTGATGTATCTAGATCAGACTGGGTGCCTTCAATTGAATCAATATCTTTAGTTGATAACCTTAGATCTTTTGATATGGAGGGCATAGGCAGTGTTACTGAAAAGATATTATTGAATGATGATGAGAACATGACCTTGCAATATTCTGCTATCAAGACACCCTCTAAAATTGATCATCACCTAGCCACAATGAAAATTTCCTCAGCAGGCCAAAATCAATCTACCCTGCTATGGACGACAGAAATTGATCCTGAGATTTTTGCAGACGGCGTGCATCATGGCATGCTCATTTCAATAGAAGGCATAAAAAAAGTTATAGAGTCTTAAAGCTAACAAACCCATGCATTGCTTAGTTTGCTCAAGCCAAGATATTACCTCTTTTGAAACGTTAAATGACCTGAAGCAGCACTGGTATTGTAATAACTGCGAAGTAAGATTTTTAGATCCAACCCACTACTTGAGCTCTGATAATGAGAAAGAAAGGTATGAAGAGCATAATAATGTTATACAAGATGAAGGGTATAGAACATTCCTTTCAAAAGTAACAAACCCTCTCGAAAAGCACCTACAAAAAAATGACTTTGGCCTAGATTATGGCTGTGGTCATGGACCAGCCCTTGCAGACATTCTTAAAAAGAAAGGTTTTAAAATGGATCTATATGATCCTTATTTTTACCCTGACAAAAGAATCTTTAAAAACAAGTATGAATTTATAACTTGCACTGAAGCAGCAGAGCATTTTTACAATCCTCTGGAAGAGTTTAATAAGATGGATGAGATCTTAAATAAGAATGGGATTTTGGCAGTCATGACCTCATTGTTTGATAATTCAATAAATTTTGAGAATTGGTACTATAGAAGAGATCCAACACATGTAATATTTTATTCAGAAAAGACCTTTCATGTTATTGCCAAACAAAGAAATTGGAATTGCTGGATGGAAGATAGAAATGTTATCTTTTTTAAAAAATAATGTATCAGCATAATATTTTTAAACAGAATATAGTAAAGTAATAGAGACTAATCATTATAAAAAAAGGGGAAAATCATGTTTAACCACATTATGCTTGGAGCAACTGACATAGAAGCATCTAAGAAATTTTATGACGCAACGCTTGGCGTTTTGGGAGCTAAGCCTGGATTCAAGCATATAGGCCATGGCGGAGTTGTAAGGTATATGTATTTCCTAGAAGGAGGAGTGACCTTTCTAATTACAGAACCTCTTGACGGAAATCCAGCATCTCATGGAAACGGAGCAACAATTGGGTTTAAGGCAAAGGATGGTGAAACCATCAATGAATGGCACAAAGTAGGCGAAGAAAATGGAGGAGTAACATGTGAAGATCCTCCAGGCGTTAGAGAGGGCGGCGGAATCAAAGCTTATCTTGGATACTTACGAGACCCATCAAACAATAAAATTTGCACGATGTGCAATATAAAGTCTTGATTAAATTTTTTTCAATAGCACTTTTGGTAGTCCTTATTGGGGCTGGTTTTATTTATGGGCCTAATCTTATTAGGCTCAATAATATGTTGAACTTATACAATGAAGATAAAATTTCATACAACTTTATTAATATGAAGGAGATATTTAACTATACGAGTCCTATAAAGGCCGCTGAAAATACATACACTTTTGAAACTTCAGAGTTTAATTTACCAAACAGCTTTATCAATCCAAATGGGCTTGATGTTAATTTGCAAGATGCACTCAAGCACTATAATACAGATGGACTAATCGTTCTAAAAGATGGGGTTATGCTCTACGAAAATTATTGGAATGGCAATGATGCAACCAGCCAACATATTTCTTGGTCTGTGGCCAAGTCATTTCTATCAGCGCTTGTTGGCATAGCACTGGATGATGGCCTAATAGATAGTATCGAAGACCCCATAACAAAATATCTTGATGATTTTTATGGCACAGGATATGAAGGGGTATCGATAAAAGATCTTTTGCAGATGTCTTCTGGGGTCAGATTTAATGAGGATTATGGAGACCCTGAATCAGATATAAATAAATTCGGTGAAGCAGTGGCCCTGGGCACCCCATTTAGAAAGTTTGCCAAAACTCTAGAAAGAGAAAGAGAGCCGGGCACATATAATCACTATGTAAGCATAGACTCACAAATGTTGGGCATGTTGATAATGGAAGTTACAGGCAAGCCATTAGAAGATTATTTATACGAAAAAATTTGGAATAAAATAGGCATGGAAAGCGATGCGTATTATCTAACAGACTCTGTTGGAGACGCGATGGCGCTTGGAGGCCTAAATGCAACTCTTAGAGATTACGCAAAGTTTGGTCAGTTATACCTTAATAAAGGATCATGGGAGGGCCGCCAAATTGTTCCTAGTGAGTGGGTCGAAGCCTCATATTTCCTTGATGCGCCGCATGTGCAACCAATGGCTGGAGAGCTATCAGCAAACACTTGGGGTTATGGATTTCAGTGGTGGGTTCCTGGGTTCCCTGATACAGACTACACTGCAGCGGGAGTATATAACCAATATATCTATATTGATCCAATCACCAATGTAGTAATAGCCAAAACCTCATCAAATTATAGGTTTACTTCAGAAAGACAAGAGTCTAAAGATGCACATATTTCAATGTTTAGAGAAATAGCAAAAGCCGCTAATGGAGGCAGAGGTTAGCATGGAGGATATTAAAGTTTATATGATTGCTAATTTACAAATACACGATATAAATATTTATAGGCAATATGAAAAAGGTTTCTTTCAGATTCTTAAGAGACACTCTGGTGAGTTCATAACTTATGATGATAATGTTGTTCATGTAGAGGGCGATAATAAAATGGAAGGGCGCGTCATACTATTTAGCTTTCCCTCAAAGAGACACGCAGAAGCTTGGTATGCCGATGAGGACTATCAGGCGCTATCTGAGCACAGAAGGGCTGCGACAACTTCAACGATTACAAGAATAAGCGGCTTGCCGGAGAGAAAATAATGGAAAAAAAATATAAAAATTTTAAAGACTTTTATCCTTACTACATATCAGAACATAGCCATAAAACCACCAAGCTATTACATTTCATCGGGACTACTTTCTCGTTATATTTTTTAATAAATTTCTTCTTATCTTTTGAGATTAAATTTATTTTTTTTAGCTTAATTAGTGGGTATGGGTTTGCATGGGTTGCACATTTTTTTGTAGAGAAAAATAAACCAGCAACATTCACATACCCATTGTATAGCTTTGTTGCCGACCACTTGATGTATATAGAAATCCTTAGAGGAAAGCATAGAATTTTGTAGGCTATGGAAATTTATCAAATAGTCATACTTACAATATTTTTCTCCTTAGTTTTATTGGAGATATTGTTTACAAACTTCTTTAATAAAAATGGGCAAAGAACCAAAGATGGTGTTGTTGAGTTTTTTAGTTTTTTTCAAGTTCTATTTCTTGCCCAACCCTTGGCTTTTGCGTTGGCATATGGGCTAACTGATATGTTTGCGCCTAGCGTTAAAGGCTTAATATCAGATTGGAGTATCTTTGCCATATTAGGGCTGCTGCTAATATTTGATGATCTTGCTCAATATCTATGGCATAGACTATGTCATTCAGTTCCAATTCTATATAACCTCCACAGGCCTCATCATGACCCTGAGTATTTATCCATAAGAGTGGTTTACAGAAATGGGCTTTTTTACTATCTCTTAATGCCAGGGTTATGGTTTGCTGGAATATTATTTTATATGGGCTCAGGAGCCATATATTTCTTTTATATAGTAATAAAACAAGCAGTTATCTTTGGAGCTCACACAGATCTGAGGTGGGATAAGAAGCTTTATGAAATAAAATGGATGCATCCCATTATGTGGGTTCTTGAGAGAACCATATCCACTCCATCAACGCATTGGGCTCATCATGGTAAACATGCATCTGATGAAAACACACACTATAAAGGAAACTACGGAAATCTATTATTTATATGGGATATGATTTTTGGCACTGCAAAAATAACAAGAAAATATCCTAAAGAAATCGGCGTAGAAAATTTGTTTGATGCTCCAGCCAGCTATCAGCTTTTATGGCCAATATTCAAAGCACCAGGCTCCAATAAGCAGCCAGACTGAAGTGCTGATAGATCAAGATCCAGCTTTTTGGGAAAACCCTCCATGGGGAAATGGCAAAGAAAAGTACAGGTTAGGGCTAAGTCCAATTCAAACAGAAAAATGGCTCAATAGTAAGATTGGAGAAGACCTAAAGAGGCATAAAAAAAACTTACTAGACAATTCTTATAGTGAAGTTGTAGCCACAACCAGCGGCTCAAATACTGCACAAAATATATTAAATGAAACATTTAAAGTTACTAAGCAGATTTATCCAGATTTAATAGCCGACATGAGCTTGCAGGTTCAGGATGATCTTTGTTTGATCAGATCAGACGGTCACCAAGAACTAATAGCTGCAAGTGTTTGCTCTCCGAGCTACTGGGATGTTCAATCCAAAATAGGAAAGCCACTCCATGATATACACAAACCTGTAACTACATTAAATGAAAAAATAGGGAATAGAATTTCTCAATTCATAAGACAAGCTCCGGTCATGAGACCATTTGCAAGGCAGAACTGGCTTATTCATGGAGATGTTAATAGATTCCATTTAACAGAGGAAGCCAACTTAGAATTAATCCCTCAAAACTGGTTTATAAGATCTGAAAAAGAAACGCTTTGTAGATTCCATGAGGACTACTCTCTTTTTACTATTAACGTTATGTTTCAGCCACTATATTTAATATTTGGCTACCCTGAGGCAAAAATAAACCTTTTAAGAAGTATTGAATCTTTTGACACTCATGAGGTTGAGTATTTTGGAGGCCAAAAAAAAATAGAAACTTTGCACAATTACCTAATCTCTTAATTATAGTAAGATTAGATTTCATATTTTCATAGGGGGAAATTATGTTCGGCGAAATATCATTAATTGGATGGTTTCATAGCATCTTAGGTCTAGCAGCAATTTTTGTTGGACTATACCTATTGCTCAAAGATAGATTTATTTTCATGCATACAAAGCTAGCCAAATTTTATTTAGCAAGCACAGTAATTACTTGCGCTTCATCATTTCTTTTATACGGAGCAACTGGCTCTTTTAATACAGCGCATTGGCTATCAGTAATAACTATTTTGGCCATATTATTTGCATTAGGACTAGATAGATTTAATATTTTTGGTTTTTTAAATACCTATTTTAAACAATTAGCTTTAACCGGGACTGTTTTCTTTAGCATGCTCCCTACAACTGCAGAAGTTTTGCAGCGGCTGCCACCAAGTGATCCATTTGTGGATTCAATTGAAGATCCTTTAGTCCAAAGTTTTTACATGTCCTATGTTGTAATTTTTGGAGTATTTGCAATCTATCAGATAGTTAAAATCTATAAAGGGGATAGTAATGGCGCATAGTGAGTACCATGAAAAGGTTGAAACTTCAAAACAGGCGTTTTTAGATTGGAGAAAAGTTCCAGCTCCATTGAGAGGTGAGGTAATTAGGCAGTTTGGAAATGAACTCAGAGAAAATAAAATTGATCTAGCAAAAATAATAACTGAAGAGGCAAGGAAAATAGTTTCCGAGGCTGAGGGAGAGGTTCAAGAGGCAATAGACATGTGTGATTTTGCAACAGGTCTAAGCAGGCAATTATATGGATTAACCATGCCAAGCGAGAGACCTGATCACAGGCTGCAAGAGTTATGGCAGCCAATAGGAGTAGTAGGATGCATAACAGCATTTAATTTTCCAATGGCTGTATTTGCTTGGAATTTTTGTCTAGCAGCGGTTTGTGGAAATAGCATTATTTGGAAACCAAGCCCACATTCTAATAAGTGTGCTGAGGCTATTAAAAATATCTGGGATAAAGTTTCAGGTGATCACAAAGATCTCGTTCAGATTTTGCAAGGCGGCAATGATGCAGCAATAGATTTATGTAACGATATAAACATTCCACTAATTTCTGCTACAGGCAGCACAAAGATGGGCAAAGACTTGGCACCACTTGTCGCCGCAAGACTTGGAAGAACACTGCTGGAATTGGGTGGAAATAATGCAGCTATTGTTTGCCCAACTGCAGATATCGATCTCACAGTAAAAGGAATAACTTTTTCTGCATGTGGAACTTCGGGCCAAAGATGTACCAGCTTAAGAAGAGCATTTATTCATGAGGATATCTATAATGAGTTTATGGCAAAGTTACATACATACTATGGAACACTTACCATTGGAGATCCTTCAAAACCCTCCTCTCAACTTGGTCCATTAATTTCAAAAGATAGCTTTGAATCAATGCAAGATACTCTAAAAAACTTAAGATCAAGAAATATTCAAGTAACAGGTGGCGAGCGGATAAATATAGAAAATCTAAATGAATACTATGTGCAACCTGCAATCGTAGAGGTTGAACATATAGAGCCAGAAATGCTTAATGAGGTTTTTGCACCAATCTTATATGTAAAGAAATTTACTAAACTCCAAGATGCAATTCAAATGCAGAATGATGTAAAACAAGGCCTAAGTAGCTCAATATTTACAAACGACATGAGGGAGTCAGAGTTATTTTTAAGTTCTGAGGGAAGCGATTGTGGAATAGCCAATGTCAATATTGGTACGAGTGGAGCAGAGATAGGCGGCGCATTTGGAGGGGAAAAAGACACTGGAGGCGGGCGAGAGTCTGGCTCTGATGCCTGGAAGACTTACATGCGAAGAGTAACAGCAACAGTGAACTATGGCTCAGAATTGCCATTGGCACAGGGGGTAGAATTTGATGAAACATAGAGTAGGAATTATAGGAAAAGGGAACATAGGATGGGCAATTAAAGAGCTTCTTAAAAATGACTATGACATAAAACAAGGAGACATCACAGATGGATTTGATGCGAGAGATATTGAGCAGGTAAGAGTTTTTTTAAAAGATGTTGATGCCGTTATTTCTGCTGGACCCTTTGCAATTAATAAAAACATTGGAGCAGTAGCCGCTGAGTTAAACATTGGCTATTTCGATCTCACTGAAGATGTAGAAACTACAGAATTTATTAGAGGTATTAAATCTAATAACGTAATGATGCCGCAATGCGGACTAGCCCCAGGAGCCATTAATATTTGTGCAGCATCCTTAATGAAAGAATTTGATCATGTAAGTGAAGTCATGATGAGGGTTGGAGCACTGCCAAGATTTACAACTAATGAGATGAGTTACTATTTAAGTTGGTCAACCAATGGACTTATTAATGAGTATTGCAACGAAGCTGATGCTATTTACGAAGGCAAATCTATCAAAGTTATGCCCTTAGAGGGGGCAGAAAAAATGATTATCGAAGGCGAGAGTTATGAAGCTTTTAATACAAGTGGCGGCTGCGCAACTATGTGTGAAACTTTTGAAAACAAAGTTGATAACTTAAGTTACAAAACTATAAGATATCCAGGCCACCTCAATCATATGAAATTCCTCTTTAATGATCTCCATCTCAAAAAAAATAAAGATGTTCTTGAAAAACTCTTTGATAAAGAAGTTCCAAGAACAACCAATGATGTCATTATATTTTTCGTGAAGGTCATTGGGGAAATAGAAGGAGTACTTCAAGAAAAAACATATTTAAGAAAAATATATGGTGATGATAGGTTCAGCGCAATTCAAAGAACAACAGCATCAGGCGTATGCAGTTGCTTAGAAATGTATTTTAAAGATCAAATTCCAAAAAATGGATTCACCAAACAAGAATCGAT
>CAZFYG010000019.1:0-15541 GCA_964523375.1 uncultured Gammaproteobacteria bacterium
AAATATGACTGGGCATGGCAAAAATATCTTGATGGAAGCGCAAATCACTGGATGCCACAAGAAATAAATATGACGAATGACATTGCATTGTGGAAGTCAGAAGATGGTCTTTCAGACGACGAAAGAACAATTGTGAAAAGAAACCTTGGTTTCTTTTCAACTGCTGACTCGTTGGTTGCTAACAACCTGGTTTTAGCTATATACAGACTAATTACTAATCCAGAATGTAGACAATATATTCTAAGACAAAGCTTAGAAGAGGCAATACATACACATGCGTATCAATACTGTATTGAATCTTTAGGTATGGATGAAGGTGAAATATTTAATATGTACAGAGAAATACCTTGTGTTGCTAAGAAAGCATCATGGGGCTTGAAGTATACAAAAGAAATTTCTGACCCGAACTTCCAAACTGGAACAGTTGAAACCGACAAACAGCTTCTTCGAAACTTGATAGCTTTTTATTGTGTTCTTGAAGGAATATTCTTCTATTGTGGTTTTACACAAATCTTATCTATGGGAAGAAGAAATAAAATGACAGGCACCTCTGAACAATTTCAATATATTTTAAGAGACGAGTCAATGCATGTTAACTTTGGTATTGATGTAATAAATCAAATAAAAATTGAAAACCCTCACCTTTGGGATGAGCAAATGAAGAATGAAGCAGCTCAAATGATCCTAGAAGGAACAGAACTAGAGATACAATACGCGAGAGATACTATGCCAAGAGGTGTCTTGGGTATGAACGCATCAATGATGGAAGATTATTTAAAATTCATTGCCAATAGAAGACTTACGCAAATTGGTCTCGAGGAAGAGTTTAAAGGCATTACAAACCCTTTCCCATGGATGTCAGAAATAATGGATCTTAGAAAAGAAAAGAATTTCTTTGAAACTAGAGTAATTGAGTATCAAACGGGTGGTGCCCTCAATTGGGAGTAACCAACCAACGAAATAAAAAGCCTCTTTTAAGAGGCTTTTTTCATGAGTGGATGTTTTTTGTTTCAATCGGTGCCTGCATACCACTAATAATAAAAAGCTCAAGCTCAATAGAGCTCATGGCTACAATTATTTACTCAATCGGAATCTTTATGATGTTTGGTTTCAGTGCTCTTTATCACAGAGTGAACTGGAAACCAAAAGTTTTAGGTTTAATGAGAAGGCTTGATCATTCATCTATATTTATGATGATAGCTGGCACTTTTACACCAATATGCCTCCTGGTGCTACCTATGGCTACAGGCAAGAATCTATTGATAATAATCTGGGTCATTGCAGGCCTAGGAATTCTTCAGTCAATAATTTTTACAAATATGCCTCGTCTATTAAGAGCAAGTTTCTATCTTGGTGCAGGGTATTTAGCAATTCCATATATGTCGGTTATGTCTTCTTTTATGGGTTATACCAATTTTGCTCTGACAGTTGCTGGTGGCACAATATACTCAGTTGGAGCTATTAGTTATGGTTTTAAATTTCCAGACATTAGTCCAAAATATTTTGGTTTCCATGAATTTTTTCATTTACTAGTCTGCATAGCGGCTATCTTGCACTTTATAGTTATCTACTCAATAGTTGGCTCATAAGTTATGAAGTTATACTCTAGTGTTTTTGCACCGAGCCCCAGAAAAGTTCTTATCTTTTTAAAAGAAAAAAATATATTGGATATAGAGCTAATTAATTTAGATCTTGCACAATTAGAGCACAAAACAGCTGAATATAAAGCAATTGCACCAAACTCCAAGGTTCCTGCACTCATGCTTGATGATGGAACAATAATATTGGAAACTACTGCGATATGTAGATATCTAGAATGCCTATATCCGGAACCAAATATGTTTGGAGAGAGTCCTATTGAGATAGCATCTATAGAAATGTGGTATTCCAGGCTTTCATTTGAATTGATGATGCCACTAATGCATGGCTTCAGGCACACACACCCACATATGAAGAAAATGGAAGACCAAAATGAAGCTTATGGGTTAGCGCAAAGAAAAATTGGTATCAAAGCTTTAGAGACATATGACGATATAATATCCACGCGACAGTTTATAGCTGGAGAGAAATTTACCTATGCTGACCTCCAAATGGTTACTTCGCTTCAATTCCTGGTTCGTTTAAATAAGATTTCCATAGAAGAATATGGAAATCTTAATGATTATGTAGGAGAAGTATCTAGTCGACCAAGCTTCTCTGTTTAAATTATTCTTTGTTTAAAAGCTCAAATATTTTTAGTGTTTGCTCACCACCATTTTGCAGAGCTCTAGCATCGTTCATATCTGAAATATTATCCCAACTTGCTGCAATATTTTCAGGAGTCATATCATCCCCAGTTCCAAGAGAAACTCCCATAGTTTCATGGATATATATTCGAGAAAATACCCCTGCCCCAGCTGACATCACTGCACCGTTTGGAGCCTGATCACTAGCAAGATACAGAACCGCAGGTGTCACATATTCAGGTTGTAAATTTTTACCAAAGTCTTCAGGAATTAAACCCTCGGTCATTCTTGTGTATGCAACAGGTGTTATTGAATTTGAAAAGACATTATATTTTTGCCCTTCAATTTTTAATGTATTCATTAAGCCAACCATAGCCATTTTTGCTGCGCCGTAGTTTGCTTGACCAAAATTACCAAAAACACCACTTGAAGAGCTAGTAAATATAATTCTTCCATAGCCCTGCTCTCTCATGATTGGATAAATAGTATGGGTGCAATTTAAAGTACCTTGAAAGTGAACATCCATAACTAGATTAAAGTCATCCAAGGTAACATTATGAAAACTTTTATCTCGAAGAATTCCAGCATTATTAACTAAAACATCAATCCTTCCCCACTTAGCCATTACATCTTTAACCATAGATTGAATTGCTGCTAAATCTGTAACGCTAGCTCCATTTGCTATAGCCTCACCGCCTTCAGAAATAATTTGCTCAACAACTGAGTTTGCAGCATCACTGGTACCACTTCCATCAACGCTTCCCCCAAGATCATTAACAACAACCTTAGCCCCTCTTCTTGCTAACTCTAAAGCGTGTTGTTTGCCAATACCGCCTCCAGCACCTGTTACTATTGCAACTTGATCATCAAATCTTATAGACATTTAAACTCTCCTAAATATGCAGTTAAAAAATTAACTTCGTTAATACAAAGTATTTTATATTAAAAAATACAATTGATACTATTTTTAAATTATTGGATTTGTATATGAAAATAATTTACTCAGGGTTTATTATTGTTATATGCCAAAGTTCCCGAATCTTGAATTAAAAGAGTTTCAACTTGAATCTAAAGATTACGATCTTGATAAATGGTTGCAATCTTGCACAGAAGAAACTCATTGGGTTGAGGGGCATATAAAGTTATTCGGCAAAATTCATAAAATCCCCAGACTTCAGTCCTGGTATGCAGATAAAGGAATTCAATATTCCTACTCAGGCAAAAGCTTGAAGCGAAATGATTGGAATAATACTCTCAGTGAAATTAAAAATGCGATAGAGGAGCTATCAGATAAGAATTTTAATTCAGTATTGATGAATTTATATAGAAATGGGAATGATTCTATGGGGCTTCATTCAGATGATGAAAAGGAATTAGGAGAATTTCCAGTAATAGCATCATTATCATTGGGGGCTCCAAGAAAAATATTTTTTAAGCACAAGTTCAAAAAAATTAACTTTAATATCAATCAAAACCATGGAGCAGTTCTGGTTATGAGTGGTGAAACACAGAAATATTGGAAGCACGAAATAAAGAAAGAAAAAAAAATAGTTTTACCTAGAGTAAATTTAACTTTTAGGAATATAATCTCCTAACTAATTAAAATATTATACGGAATTTAAAAATGAATGAGAGAGTTAAAGTAGTTGTAACGGGTGCTGCAGGTCAAATAGCATACTCTTTAATACCTAGACTTGTTGATGGGAAGACCTTTGGCAATAAGAAAGTTGATCTATGTTTAGTTGAGATACCTCAGGTAGTAGATAAGCTTGAAGGTTTAGTGATGGAGCTTGAAGATTCTTATTTTCCGCACATGGGGGAAGTTACTTATACAGATGACTTTGAAAAAGCTTCGTTGGAAGCTGATTGGTTTTTGTTGGTTGGAAGTATACCTAGAGGAATTGTTTATGAAGGCAAAAAAATTGAGGAAAGGTCAGACCTTCTCAAAATTAATGGTGGTATTTTCGTAAAACAAGGCGAGGCGATTGGAAAATTTGGTAAGAAGAATGCAAAAGTTCTTGTGGTGGGTAATCCAGCTAATACTAATGCATTAATTGGTAAAAACTCTGCCAATAATGATTCACAGTTATGGATGGCAATGACTATGCTTGATTCCAGCAGAGCAAAATCTGTTATTGCTAAAAAAACGAATAATGATGTAAGTGATGTAAAACACATGATCATATGGGGCAACCATAGTCCAACCATGTATCCTGATATTGAAAATTCAATCATTGGAAGCCAAAAGGGTAATGCAGTAATTGATGATAGTAAATGGATTGAGGATTCTTTCTTACCTTTAGTTCAACAAAGGGGTAAAGCGGTAATTGATGCTAGAGGCGCATCTTCAGCAACATCTGCTGCAAAAGCCGCTCTAGATACTGTAATAGCATGTGAAAATCCAACTGAGCAAGGCAATTGCTTTAGTGCAGCAATAGCAAGTGACGGCTCTTACGATGTTCCAGAGGGATTAATATGCGGTTATCCCCTAGTCACACTTGAAGATGGATCGGTTGAAATTAAAAGAGATGTTGTGCTTAGTGATTTTGCTAAAGCAAAATTTCAAGTTTCTATTGATGAATTGAATTCTGAGAGAGAAGCGGTAAAACACCTACTCAAATAAATATGCAAAAGGATATAGAGAGAATAATCTTAAATATCCTTTCAAATGAGGGCTGCAGTAAATTACTTATATCCACGAAGAAAGATCTCTCTTCGTTAGTTAAAAAATTAGAAGCAGGCTCTGTAGAAAATATTTCAGTTGTCCCAAATATTGCCAGTGTTGGCAACCAATATTTTGATATGTTTATTGCATTGGATGACATAGATATTAATGAAACTGATATTGGCACAATAAAAAATTTAATTAGCTCAAAAATAATAGTATTTACATCCTCTCTAAATCTAATGGATGACACGATGATGAAAATGGGATTACAAAGAGAAATCATTAATGAAAAAATTGGATGCAGATGTTATTCATACAATCTAGAAACCTATAACAACAAAAGATCCTGGAATAATGCAGATGGTTGGGCTAACCCTGAAAATTTTGATAAGTTTAGATGGTAAATATATCTAAAAATAAGACATAAAAATTTATCCGTAAATTAATTTATAGTGTAAGTTGATAGTATGAAATCACTTAAAATTATTGTAATAATCCTCACATTTTCTTTAAGTTCAAACATTTATGCTGATGCAACGTCCTGTGGAAGTGGAGAATGTCCTGTTTTAGAAAGAGCAAAAGATGTTGGAGATGCTGCACTTAAAGAAATGGCTCCTTATATCGGAGCTGCAATCGTTATTGGCTTAGCAGCATCCTCAGGCAGCGCTGCTGATAGCTATATAAATAATATTGATAAAAGCCCTTTTCAAAGCGGCATTCAGCTATTAGAAGAAGAAAACAAATATACTATAGATGTTTTGACTTTTAAAAATAGTTATTCTTATGATCCATTAAAAAAGAAAAACTATTCCCTCAATGTATTGGAAATCAAATATAAGTTTAATTAAGATTTCAGCTGTGGAAATAACAACACATCCCTGATAGAACTTTGGTTGGTGATCATCATAACCAATCTATCAATACCTATTCCAACTCCAACAGCCGGAGGCATTCCATGTTCAAGGGATAATATGTAGTCTTCGTCATACGACATTGCCTCTTTATCTCCTGCATTTTTGGCTTCAACTTGATCCTTAAATCTTTGAGCTTGATCGTCTGGATCATTTAACTCACAAAATCCATTAGCTATTTCTTTTCCACCAATGAATAATTCAAACCTATCTGCAATGTCTGGGTTTTCATTATTCCTTCTAGATAAAGGCGAAACTTCTATGGGATAGCCCAATACAAAAGTTGGCTGAATTAGCTGACTCTCAACAGTCTCTTCAAATAAATCTAATAAATCTTTGCCGCTTAGTTTATCTAAGTCACTTTGAGTAAGGTTCTTGTTCTTTTCAAGCACAAGGTTTGAGAGAGTTTCTTTTTTAAAATGTGACAGGTCTATTTGATCTTCTCCCCATTCAACATTCAAGGACCCACAAATAGCACTTGCAGCAGTTTTAATCATGTTCTCAGTAAATTCTATGGTTCTATCCAATGAAGAGTAGGCTTCGTAATACTCTAACATAGTAAATTCAGGGTTGTGCCTAGTAGAAAGACCCTCATTCCTGAAGCTTCTATTTATTTCGAAAACTCTTTCAAAGCCGCCCACAAGAAGTCTTTTTAAATAAAGTTCAGGTGCTATTCTTAAATATAAATCTCTATCTAAAGCATTATGCTTTGTAATAAATGGCCTTGCTACAGCCCCACCTGGAATCGGATGCATCATTGGGGTTTCGACTTCTATAAAATCTCTACTCTTAAGCGAGCCTCTCATTGATTCAATAATTTTAGTTCTATCTAGGAACACTTTTTTGGACTCTTCATTGCTCATAAGATCTAGATATCTTTGCCTGTATCTAGTTTCAATATCTGCAAGTCCTTTAAATTTATCAGGCATAGGCCTAATTGATTTTGTTATCAATACTATATTTGAAGCTTCTATGGTGAGTTCATCTGTCCTTGTTTTAAATAGCTTACCCTCTACACCTATGATATCGCCAAGATCCCATGTCTTAAAATCGTCATATAGCTCTTTCGAAACGGTATTTTTACTCACATAAATTTGAATATCCCCACTTGCATCTCTTATGGTAGCGAAACTAGCATTGCCCATGATTCTTCGGAGAACGACTCGACCGGCAACTGATATACCAACAATATTTTTTGATTCAAGCTCTTCTTTAGTGTTGGATGAAAAGTCTAATGATAAGTTTTTTGCGTAATGCTCTTTATAAAAATCATTTATATATGCCTTGTTACTTAATCTTAAGGTATCAAGTTTTTTTCTTCGTTCTTCAATTATCCCTTCTTCTCCGCCAATATTATCTTCTGACATCTAAACCCCCTCGTTAAGGCTGCATTTAATAAATTCATCTATTTCTCCGTTTAAAACTGCTGAGGTATTTCCAGTTTCATAACCGGTTCTTAAATCTTTAATTCGAGACTGGTCTAAGACATAAGATCTAATTTGACTACCCCAGCCAATATCAGATTTACTTTCTTCTAATACCTGCCTCTCTTCATTTTGTTTTTGTAATTCTAACTCGTAAAGCTTTGATTTAAGTTGTTTGAAAGCATTTTCTTTATTTTTATGTTGAGATCTATCACTTTGGCATTGGGCAACAACACCTGAAGGTTCATGAGTAAGCCTAACAGCAGAATCTGTTTTGTTTACATGCTGACCTCCTGCACCAGATGCTCTATATGTATCAATTCTTATATCAGACGGATTTATTTCAATCTCTATTGAATCGTCAACTTCTGGTGAGATGAAGACAGAAGCAAACGATGTATGTCTTCTATTTCCTGAATCAAACGGTGACTTACGAACAAGCCTGTGAATCCCAGTTTCTGTTCTTAACCAACCATATGCATGATCACCTTCTACATGCAGTGAGGCTGATTTAATACCAGCAACCTCGCCATGTGAAATTTCAGTAACTGATATTTTAAAACCTCTACTTTCCGCCCACTTAGAGTACATTCTTAATAGCATTTCTGCCCAATCTTGCGCCTCAGTTCCTCCAGATCCAGATTGGATGTCAACATAGGCTGATGAAGGATCCATTTTGTTAGTAAACATTCTTCTAAATTCAAGATCGATTACTCCTTGCTCCATTAAACTATATTCTTGCAAAATCTCGTTTATTGCCTCGTCGTCAGACTCTTCGCTCGCCATCTCAAAAAGCATTAAGTTATCAGAAACTTTTTCTTTTATATGGTTGTAGTTTTCAAGTGCTTTTTCAAGAGAAGATTTTTCTTTATTAAGGCTTTGTGACAACTCTAAATTTGACCATACGGATTCAGTAGAAAGACTATCTTCGATAGATTTTAATCTTTTCTGTTTATCAATAAGCGCAAATGGCCCATTAGCAATTTCTTCTAGTCTTTGGTTTAAATCGTTCAATGACGAATTGAGCTCAGCTTGGTCCACTTAATTATTTTTAATTATAAATTTGAATATATCATCTTTTGAAGCTGGCATCTTTACTCCATACTCCTTGCCTTGCATGGCATCAGATAGGCTCCTAGGAACCTCAGATAGCTCCAGGCCAGCCTTTTTAACAACATCAGGAAACTTGGCTGGATGCGCTGTTGAAAGAATCAGAGTATGTCCTGTAAGTTTTTTACTAAGAGAGTCAACAGAAGAAGTTCCAACAGCCGTATGAGGATCAACAAGATAGTTATATGTATCCTTTACATATCTCATATTGGCAATCGTGTCATCATTTCTAACTGTGTGGCTTAAAAAAATGCCTTTACTCTTCATCCAAATTTTTTCATCTAACTCTATCGGAGCATTTGGAAAAGCTGTATATAGTTTTGCGCATATTTTTGAATCTCTCTCCGCATATAGATCATAAACTAGTCTTTCAAAATTGCTTGCAACACTTATATCCATGCTTGGTGAAAGTGTTTCGGAAACAGCTTTCTTAGAATAATCATTGCTTCTAAAAAACCTATCTAAAATATTATTATCATTTACAGCAACGATTATCTTTTCTAATGGCATACCCATCTTATTGGCAGCATAACATGCAAAAACATTACCAAAATTGCCTGTAGGTACAGAAAAATTAAGACTCTTTGAAAAATTATTAACTACCAATGAGGCATAAAAATAGTAACAAATTTGGCCAATAATCCTTACCCAATTAATTGAGTTTACTGCTAATAAATATTGATCGTCTTTAAGAAATGATCTTTCTTGAAACCCTTGCTTGACAATGTCTTGGCAGTCATCAAAGCTACCATCTACAAGAATGGTAAAAACATTACCACTATTAACTGTTGTCATTTGCCTTCTTTGTATATCTGACATATTCCTATCGGGCAATAATATAAAACTTTTAATAGAGCTAAACTTTTTGCATGCATCAATTGCTGCAGAGCCAGTATCTCCAGAAGTTGCCCCAAGAACTACTGCGGTTTTTTTATTTTTCTGAAGTGTTTTATTAAAAAAAGCTGCTGCGAGCTGTAACCCAAAATCCTTAAATGCTCCAGTTGGTCCATGAAATAACTCAAGAACTGACTTTTCCTCATCCAATTTATAGATTGGAGCAAAACTTTCATTTGAAAAATCATGCCAAGTATCGTCTAAAAGCTCTACTACCTCACTTTCCATAAATGAGGATGAGGTATAAAGCGGTACGATATGTTTGGCTACGTCTATGAATGTTTTTTGTTTTTTAAGCAAATTAAGGTCAACCTGAGGCCATTCATCGGGCATGAACAGACCTCCATCTGATGCAAGGCCTTGCATAAGGATCTCTTCAAATGATTTATTTTTATCCGCGCCTCTTGTGCTATGAAAAAGCATTAATCTGTGCTTTCTATTCTAATAGTTCTAAGATTTGTAACAGAACTGAGTGAGAGAATCTTATCTTTTATTCCCTCAAGCTTATTTTCTTTAAAAATGTCAGAAATAAGAATAATGGGGACTAAATTATTACCAAGGTCTTCTTTTTGAACCATAGACTCTATACCAATATTCGATTCAGCAAGGGCTGTAGTAATTGATGCCATAACTCCAGGGTTGTCTTCTACTTCAATATAAAAGTAGTATTGAAATGAAAAATCTTTAAACTCTTTAATTGGTTTTTCATCGCTCGAGCTAACAAAATTAAGCATATTATTGTTTGAATTTGCTAAATGAATAATATCAGATATCAATCCAGAAGCGGTTGATTCTTGGCCAGCACCAGATCCCGCAATATGAATTTTACCAACAAGGTCAGTATCAACTTCTATTCCATTTCTTACACCTTTTAAATTAGCTAGATAAGAATCCTTAGAAACTAATGCTGGATGAGCTCTAAGCTCAATACTTTCATCATTATCCATAGAAACAGCAAGGTGCTTGATCGTATAACCGAGCATTTCAGCATAAATAAAATCTTTTTTATCAATCTTAGTTATGCCTTCAATATAAAACTCTTTTGGAGGAAGTGATAGCCCATATGCTATGTATGAAAGTAAACCAATTTTGTGAGCAGCATCCACCCCATCAATGTCAAATGATGGATCTGGTTCTGCATAACCCTCTTGCTGTGCCAGTTCCAATGTTGATTTAAATTCATTCCCTTCTTCCATATTAGATAAAATAAAATTGGACGTACCATTAAGCATTCCTGATATCTTTTTTATCTTATTTGAAGCAAGCTCTTCCTTTAACATCTTTACTATTGGAGTTCCTGCGCAAACAGCAGCTTCAAATAAAACTTTTACATTATAATTATTAGCTTCTGCAAAAATTTCATCACCGTGGTTGAAGATTACTGCTTTATTGGCTGTAATGACATGCTTGCCAGCACGTATTGATTTTAAAATTAGCTCCCTTGCGACCTCTACCCCACCAATTAACTCTATTACAACATCTATATCTTGATCAGGTATTTCAAAAATATCTCTAAATACAGGAACGTTTCCTGGATTACATTTTGGGTTATTTCTTCTAGCTCCAATACAACTAATAGCTATATTAACTCCCGATTGTTTAATAAATTTATTATTGGACTCTATTGCATTAAACATTCCAGTGGCAACATTACCCCAACCACATATTCCTACTTTCAATATTTTCATTTAATTACCTAAAATATTTTTTATTCCTCTGATTGCTTGCCTAATTCTTTGTTCATTCTCAATTAATGAAAATCGAACATAACCATCACCCTCAACTCCAAAACCTGCACCAGGAGATACTGCTACCTTTGCTTCAGATATTAACATTTTACTAAACTCAAGAGACCCTAGATATTCAAACTTTTTAGGTATTTTTGCCCAAACAAACATAGTTGCAAGCGGTTTTTCAATACTCCATCCAACCCTATTTAATCCATCACATAATTCATCTCTTCTAGATTTATATAAATTACAAATTTTGTCCACCTCTTCATCACACTCATTTAATGCTTTTATGGCAGCAACTTGTATGGGCGTAAAAGTCCCATAATCTAAATAAGATTTCATTTTCTTCAAGGCCTCTATGAGATCTTGATTTCCACAACAAAAGCCCACTCTCCAACCTGGCATATTGTAAGATTTTGACATAGTAAAAAATTCAACTGCGATATCTTTTGCTCCTTTAATTTCTAAAATTGATGGTGCTTTGTAACCATCAAATGAAATATCTGAATATGCTAAATCATGAATGATCCAAATATCATATTTTTTTCCAATAGCTATAATTTTTTCAAAGAAATCTTTATCTGCTATTTGAGTTGTTGGATTAGATGGAAAGTTAATAATAATCATTTTTGGTTTTTTTACTGACTGCAAAATACTAGCTTCTATATCATCAATAAAAGTATTTAAATCATCTTTCAACGGAACTGATTTTAGGTTAGCGCCAGCAATAACCACTCCGTAAGAATGTATTGGATAAGTTGGAGACTGAACAATCACGGAGTCATTTTGAGATAATGTAGCTAAAGAAAGATGTGCAATACCCTCTTTAGAACCCATGCAAGTAACTACTTCTTTATCTATACATAAGTCCACTTTATGCTTTCTTTTATACCAATTTGCAATAGCAAGTCTTAATTTTGGAATTCCTGCGGATTGAGAATATCTATGCGTTAAAGGATTCTTTACTGTTTCTGTGAGCTTATCTACAATAGCTTGAGGAGTTGGTTGGTCAGGGTTTCCCATACCAAGATCAATAATATCTTCGCCATCAGATCTAGCCTTGCTTTTTAAAGCATTTATTTCAGAAAAAATATAAGGAGGTAGTTTATCTGCGTTTACAAATCTTAGGTCTGGCATAATCTACTCTGATAGTCTTTGTGCAAGTTCTAAAGGAGGGATATAACCCTTTATCTGCGAGCCATTACTTGTAAATATTGCAGGAGTTCCGGTCACTCCAAGTGTTTTGCCGAGGTTGTATTGTTCAGTAATTGGTTGGTTCGTGCAAAAAAGTGATTCAATTTCTTTATCATCCTTAAGAGATGATAGTAATTTTTTTTTATCACTTGAGCACCATACGCTCACCATTTTTTGGTAGGTTTCACCATCAATGCCTGATCTTGGAAAAGCAACATAATTTACAGATATACCAAGGTCGTTATAGTCACTAATTTGGCTGTGGAATTTTCTACAATAACCGCAATCTACATCAGTAAATACGAATATATTATGTTTTTCATTATCAGATTTGAATTGGATTAGGTCTTCAGCTGGAATAGTATCTAATAGATTTTTTCTTCTTTTATCTAGATCCAATGTACTTAAATTTATAACACTACCTTGCTCAATTTGATATAGATCGCCATATATAAAATAGTTACCGTTTTTAGAAACATATAATGGCTGCAAATCACCAAAATAAACCTTATAAAGACCATCAATTACAGATTCTTCTATTGATTCTATTTTTGACTCAGGAGGAAGAACAGCTGAAACTTTTTCCTCTATGGTATTTGAGAAAGTAAAGGATGAAAAGAAGAAGGTAGAAATAAGAATGTATTTATTCATTTTAGCCCCGTGGATGATGTTTTTTTAAAATATCACTTAATCTTTGTTTTGCGATATGAGTATATATTTGAGTTGTGGATAAGTCACTATGACCAAGCAACATTTGAACAGATCTTAAGTCAGCACCTCTATTCAACAAATGCGTTGCAAATGCATGCCTTAAAGTATGAGGTGAAATATTTGATTTGAGATTGCATCTTGTTAAATAAACCTTAATTCTATTCCAAAAGCTAACTCTACTTAAAATTTTCCCTCTGTTACTTAAAAACAACTCTTTTGATTGGCTCTTATCTCTAATTAATAGGTATTTAGTAATGGCGTCATGAGCTTGATCACCAAAAGGGATCAAGCGTTCTTTAGAGCCCTTCCCCAATACTCGTATAACATTCCTATTCATGTCGATATTACTAAATTTTATATTTATTAGCTCTGATACTCTTACTCCAGTTGCATAAAGAAGTTCAACCATTGCCTTATCTCTTATCTCAATATCTCTTTTTGCATTTATAGAAGATAAGAGAGTCTCAACGTCTTTTTCTGACATGGAATTTGGAAGATTTTTATTCTGCTTTGGAATTGGCATATCTTCAGTGGGAATGACATCTATATATTTCTTTTTTTTAAGAAATATAAAATAGGCTTTAATTGATGATATTTTTCTATTCACCGATGAGCTTTTAAAATCTTGATCAAATAAATATTTAATATATTTATTTATGTCTTGGGAGGTAGTTAATTTAGCTGGTATTTTTAAAGCCTGTATCGACCATTCCATAAAATGGAGTAAATCAGATTGGTAGGATTTAACTGAATTTTGAGATAGGCCTTTTTCAATAAACAGGTAGTCTATAAAGGACCTAGTAATGGGATCCTTTAAAAGATACCTTCTCATTAATTAGTCTAATCTTTCTTTGATTCTTGCTGACTTACCAGAACGATCTCTTAGATAGAAAAGTTTAGCTTGCCTTACATCACCTTTTCTCTTAACTTCAATTGAATCTATCATCGGGCTATGTGTTTGAAAGGTTCTTTCAACACCAATACCGCTAGAAATTTTTCTTACAATAAAAGAAGAGTTAAGACCACCTTTTTTATAGCCCATTACAACGCCTTCAAATGCTTGAAGCCTTGATCGCTCTCCTTCTTTAACTTTGACAGAAACAACAACTGTATCTCCAGGTCTAAAAGATGGGATGTCTGTTTTTAACTGCTTTTTTTCAAACTGTTGTACTATTTGAGCAGGTGATTTTTCTTCCAATGATACAGTTGGTGCCTGTTCAAGCTCTTCAGTTGCTGCATCGGATGATTCTAAAGCAGCTTCATCAGTTGCTTGGCTAGCGCCCTCAATGATTTCAGCATTAGAGGTATCTTCGTTTATTATATTATCTTTGTCTGTCATTTTTAATTCACCTTAAAAAGTGCTATAGGATATCCTTTGTTAACAATTCTTCCAAGAGTTTTTTTTGTTTATTTGTCAATTTTACATCATTTAATAGTTCGGGTCTTCTTAAATAAGTTTGAATTAAAGAGTTTTTTGCCCTCCACTCTTTAATTTCATTATGATTTCCAGATAAAAGAACATCTGGTACAGTCATATCTTCAAATACCTCGGGTCTTGTGTATGAATGCCCTTTCAACAAACCATTTGAAAATGTATCTTTAGTTAATGAATTTTTATTACCAACTGTTCCAGGAATAACTCTTATAATTGCATCTATAGCGCATAAAGCTGCTGCCTCTCCTCCATTAAGAATAAAATCACCCAAAGAAATTTCTTCGTCTACATATTTATCGATAAATCTTTGATCAATACCTTCATATCTTCCGCATATAAATGTAATATTTTCTTCCCTGGCTAAATTTTCGACTTTTTCTTGATTAAGCTTAGATCCTTGTGGTGAGAAATTAATTATACGGCCTCTATTTTTCTTCGGTATTTCTTTAAGAGTTTTTGCTAGCGGCCCTGCCATCATTAACATGCCTTCACCTCCTCCGTATGGCTTGGCATCGATTTGTCTATGCTTGTTAATTGAATTTTTTCTTATATCTAGGCAATTCAAATTCACATTACCAGTTGAGATTGATTGACCAACAAGACCATGATCAAAAAAAGAAAAAATTTCAGGAAAAATAGTTAATATATTAATATTCATGGTATTAAAAATCTTTTGGCCAATCGACCAAAATTTTTCTATTCTTTAAATCAATTTCAATTATAAAAATTTTTTTAACAAATGGTATTTGCCTTTTCTTTGAATCTACTGAGGAGTCTGATGGTGATATTTCTAATAAATCATTTGAACCATAGTTTGAAATTTCTATAACATCGCCAAGCTCATCATTGTTATTGCAATCTAAAACGTGCATACCAATGAGATCATGCCAATAAAATTCATCTTTCTCCAAGCTGGGGAGTTCAGATTTATTTATAAATAGTTTTAAATTTGTATAGCTCTTTAAAATATCAACGTTATCTATAGACGATATTTTCGATAAGAATTTGTTATTAAATTTTTTTATGTAAGCTATTTGAAGGTCTTTATGACCTTCAATAGAAATCGAAGTGTAATTGAGAATGTTGTCTTGAGGGTCGCAAAAAGAGTTTAAGAAAAACTCTCCAACTAACCCCCTAGATTTACCGATAGAACCAACACAAATTAGATTACTATCTAATTTATTTACTTTCATCATCTGAAGAATCTGTCTTTACAGATTCTTCTTCAGCAGGAGC
>CAZFYG010000020.1:0-12431 GCA_964523375.1 uncultured Gammaproteobacteria bacterium
TGGATGCCAAATAACTCTTCTTACCACTGCACATATTACAGAGACTGGGTAAAAGTTAAGTCCATTTATAGACTTGGAATTAATTCATCTGAAAAAGATGCAATTGAATCTGGCTACAGCAGCTGTAATTAATTAAAAAATTCATCTAGATGATAATATTTATTGTCATCTAGATGTATAATCTTTTTTCATTTTTCGGAGAGTTGGCTGAGTGGTCGAAAGCGCCTCCCTGCTAAGGAGGTATATGGGTAACTGTATCGAGGGTTCGAATCCCTCACTCTCCGCCAGTTTTTATTAATTTATTAACAGGCTATATAATCATATTATGCCCAATGATCAAATAAAAAATTTTACTGAAGGATTCTCTGTAGAAGTCACTCCAAAGATTTTTGCAAAAAATGTTAGCTTAATTAAAGAGCTACCAAAAGATACAAGAGTTTATATAGCGCATATTGAAGGCTCCAAGACTGATGAAATTATAAATACCGCTAAAGAAATAGCATATTTGGATTTAATCCCAGTGCCTCATATAGCAGCAAGGCAAATAAAGAATAATTCTTCGTTAAGTGATTTAATTTCTGCTTACAAAGATATATCAGGCGTATCGGAGTTTTTGTTGATAGCAGGAAGCAATAAAAATGCCATTGGAAAATTTGAATCATCAATCGAACTTATTAAGACCGGTTTATTTGATTCAGGATTTAATAAAATATATTTCGCCGGCCACCCTGAAGGAAATAAAGATATAGAAGCCTCAAAAATAGGGTTAAAAGAATCACTAAGTTTTAAAAAAGATTTTTCTCAAATAACTGACGCTGAGATTATTCTCACAACACAATTTTGTTTTGACGCTCACAAAGTTGTTGATTGGTCTAACAATTTACTAAAAAGCGGTATTGATTTACCAATTCATATAGGCGTTGCTGGCCCAACAAAACTAACCACCTTATTAAAATATTCAATAGATTGCGGTGTGGGACCATCAATCAAGATTTTAGAGGATAATTATTCAAATGTTGGAAAGTTGCTAACAAGCTATTCGCCTTCAAAATTCTTGGATGATCTTTCCTCCAAAACTTTAGCCAATCCAAATAATAATATTCAAAAAGTTCACTTTTATCCTTTCGGTGGCATTAAAGAGCTCTTAAATACATATAACTAATATATACATTTATAGTAATTACTCATTTTCATTTCTATTTTCTAGTAGTAGTATTAAATATCTATATAAACTCGTGGGAGAGAGAAATATGAATAAAAAATTAATTAAACTATTAACACTATGCTCAGTCTTCTTTGTTATTAGCTGTTCTAATAACGATGTTACAGAAGTATCAGATGATCAAGGCCCCATTCATAGAGGCCCTTATCATATAGAGTTTTTAGCTTGCACAGCTGGTCCGGATTACAGCATGGAAAATGCCCAAAAAATGCTTACAGATTGGAAAGATCTAGAGCATTCAGAAAATTTAAGATGGGCTGGAGTGCATGCACCAGAAGGAGAAAATCACAGGTTTGATAATGGTTGGTGGGAGTTAGAGTGGACAACGGAAGAGGCTGCCAATGAGGCATGGTCAACTGAAAATCCTGCTTTCATGGCATGGGCTCAAGAATATGAGTCTGTAATGACATGTGATGGGGAGGGAAGATTCCCTTGGGAGTTTTACTTACCAAGACCCTCAGACTCATTCGGTACTGTTGAAGCAGATGATGGTTATTATGCTTCAGCATATCTTCAGTGTAACTTTAATGAAGGATACGGCAGAATGGATCTAAGAGCTGCTGTTGTTGAATTTAATGCTTATCTTGATGCATCAGCTGAAGATAGCCCCTATTATTTTGGTGTCTATTATCCTAAATATGATGATCAAGCTGATTTTCTATGGTTGAATGCTCATTCTAACTTTGAATCGATGGCTACCAGTAATGCAGACTGGGAAGTTAATGGAAAAGCCATGCAGGATAAATTTAATACTATTTCTACTTGCCTAACTCCAGATATTTATAACAGCTGGCAGTTATTAACTGTTGGTGCTGAGAGTTAACTGTAATAAATCAATAAAAAAAGGGGATTGTTGAATCCCCTTTTTTTTAGAAAAGCTCGTTGAGCATACACCTTGCTGAACCACCACCAAATTTTTCAATGGTCGTAAGATCACTATGAATTATTTTTTTGTAATATTTCGAAAGTATTACCTTTTGATCTTCAGAGTAAGCGTTAAAGGCTCTTGATGACATAATAAGAAAATATTCGTCTTGAGCATTCTTTGCTTCAAGTGCATTTCCACAAAAATCTAATATCTGATCTTTATTAATTTCAAATACATCATGATATTTACTTACTTTTGATCTAACGAGCTCTCTGTACTCAGGAAGAATTACGTCTAAACATATTCCTATAACTTTTTGACCTACATACATGAATACATCCGTGTGATAAATCGGCGGACCCTGATGGCTAGATGTTTCGAAGAGAACGAGCTCAAAATTATTATCAGAACACCATTTTTCTGTAAGTTCTTTATTTGTTCTTGGTGATAGCCCTGCATAGACAACTCTATTAACTCTATCAAAAACCATGCTGCTTGTTGCTTCAAGGAACATATCTTTTTCTTCAAAAGATGAAAGGTCGCCAGCAAGATCATATTTTTCTTTTAAGAAATCTACCATCTCTGGTGTTTTCTCAAGCCTTCTGTTTTCAGCTTTCATACTAAAAAGTTGAACTGTTAAATCATCAAATGTTATAAACCAATTTGGAAAGATATGATCAGGGCATTCTTCAATACCTTTCATTGATGTTACCTTGAGATCATTTTTTTCTATTTCTGATTTCAAATTATCAAACTCTAAAAGCGCACGTTTTTTAATCTCATCAAGGGATAATGCATCGTCATTTTCGCTTTGATAATGGTTTGAGGCAAGAGTTTGTTCATTACTATGAAAAACTTCTGGTTCAATCATGAAAAGATGGCTCGTTGATTGATTTTTCATTTTTATTATACCCTCAAGATTATATGCGGTTAGAATACTATCATGAGCAAGGATTTACAAAGCAATTATATTGATAAAGAGGCTATGCATGGGGCCCAAAACTATTCACCTTTACCGGTTGTTCTAAAAAAGGGTGACGGTGTTTACTTATGGGATGTTAATGATAAGAAATATTTAGATATGATGTCTGCATACTCTGCAGTAAGTCACGGCCACTCACACCCAGAACTCGTGGAAACTCTAGTTAATCAATCAAAAAAGCTAGCAATTGCATCACGAGCATTTTACACAGAGCCTCTAGCTGACTATATAGAAAAGCTATCTAAGCTAAGCGGGTTTACTTCTGTTCTTCCAATGAATACTGGAGCTGAGGCAGTAGAGACAGCTATCAAGGCTGCAAGAAGATGGGGATATTTTACAAAGGGTGTAGAAGAGGATAAGGCTGAAATAATTGTTGCAGATGGAAATTTTCATGGAAGAACTACAACAATAGTGGGCTTTTCTTCAGAGCCTGATTATAAAAAAGGATTTGGGCCATTCTCAAATGGATTTAAAACAGCAGAATACTGTTCATCTAACTGTGATTGCTCTAAAGTCTGTGAGCTCTCAATCAATTCTATTGAATCACTGATCACTGAAAATACTTGCGCTGTTCTTGTAGAGCCAATTCAAGGGGAGGGGGGTATTGTTACTCCTAGATCTGGATGGTTAAAACAATTAAGAGAAGTATGTACTCAGAATAATGTCTTGTTAATTCTTGACGAGATTCAGTCAGGGCTAGGCCGTACAGGTAAATTGTTTGCGTATGAACATGAAAATATTCAGCCTGATGGTTTGATCTTAGGCAAGGCACTTGGCGGGGGGCTATTACCAGTGTCAGCATTCTTAAGTTCCAGAGAAGTTATGGATCATTTCAATCCTGGGTCTCATGGGTCTACTTTTGGTGGAAATCCATTGGCAGCTGCAGTTGCATCAAAAGCACTGGATCTTTTGTATGATGATAATCTTATTGAGAACAGCAGAGAGATGGGAGATTACCTTGCTACCCAGCTTAGATCTATTGATACAGATATTATTAAAGAGGTAAGAGGGAAAGGTCTATGGATTGGTGTAGAGCTTTTTGAAGATACCGTAAAAGCAAAGCAAATATGCCTAGACCTGCTTGAATTGGGTATATTGGCAAAAGAAACTCATGAAACAGTTATTAGGTTTGCACCACCATTAATTATTACAAAGGAACAGATAGACTGGGCTTTAGAAAAAATCAGATCGACTTTCAAATCATATTCAAAATAAAACTATGCAATACCCATTTATAAAAAAAGATGAAGAACTAAAAAAATACTTATTTAACCTTAAAGAGGTATGTATTATTGAGCACGAAGACAATTGGTTCAAAGAAAAAACTCACACAAAGCTATATCCTAATATAGAAGATGCTAAAGCTAAGATTGGTAGGCCTCATTATTGGATTTTAAATGCAATTGATGAGTATGAGGAATCTGATAATCAAGAGGAGGCAATGATAGCTCTAGCAATCCTCGTTTTTAAATCAAACTATTATTCTCAGAAATTAGTTTCATCTGATGAAAATCTAGAAGCGAAGAAAGATCTAATCACATACTTATCTAATCTTGGGATTGAAATAGGCAAAATTTGTGAATGTATTTCTTCAATGGATGCCCCAGCATATGCAAGGGTCGAGCTTGATAAGAAAGAATTAAGTAAGTTCGTTAATCAATTTATTTAATTTGATGGCTACAGTATTTCAGCAACTAGTCTGGGACCAGATCGATAAAATTCCTTATGGAGAAACCAGAACCTATAAAGATATTGCGATAGCTATTGGCAAGCCAAAAGCCTCAAGAGCAGTTGCTAATGCATGTGGAAAAAATCCGACACCAATAATAAGACCATGCCACAGAGTAATTTGCACTGACGGTAGTTTAGGCGGATATAGCGCCCCAGGAGGCGCTATTGAAAAGAAAAGATTAATCGATTCTGAAAAAAACTAACCTTCTAGATAGCTATCTATTTTCCATGAAAGATATCTGTAATGATCTTTAACTAATGCATTATTTGGAGCATTTCTAGTAAATACCTTAATCTTATTTACAGCACTAAATATTGCCGCCTTGGAAATATCATCATACTCATCACTATCCAATGCGCTAAGTAGCTCATCTACATAACTAGTTTGAAGATTCATTTTGAACGTTGTAGGAACCTCTCTTGGTACAAATATCCCATTATGAAGATCTGTTAAAACTTCATTAGGTAAATAAGTATTTCCATATTGTGCACTATCAAGTAATCTCATCATTACTTTTGGATGTAGAACATGCTTCAAGACAGTTCCTTGCATTCTTAGAACCATGCTGTGAAGTTGCGGGTCTCCATTTCCTCCACTTTGAGGGCTATATGCAGCTCTCTTTTCTCTTTGTAAAAGTTTGACTATATTCTCGTCAAACACAAAAGCATCGTTAGAAAGAAGCTTGGTGACAATTAAATCCATTGTTCTTTTTTGATCTTCATATGAAACAGCAGAGAAGGGAGTCATTTCGCTATTCTGATTATTCACAACTCTGTTTGAGTAGACGCCACCAATAATTCTTGATGCCCCTTCAATAAATCTGCCTTTTTCTCGGTTCAGCGAATAAAAAGCAGCTGTCATTTCTGTTGTTGTTCCATCTTCCTCTAGGAATATTGATGGAAGCTCTTTAATTTTTGCATCTAATATTTTTATTCTTTGCGCAGCATAAGCCACAGGGTCGCTTGATAGGTCATATCTTTTAACCCTGGGATCAATATTTCTACCCGGAGAGCTCATTGCTTGACCGTCTGTTCCAAATTTATTGCCATCAACAACAGATTGAGCAAGAAGTGAAGATCTCTCTTCCTCGCTCAAGTCAGGCGTATAGCCAAATTGAATAGCCCATTTGTCATAAATACCTGCACCATAAGGGAAAAAGTTACCTTGACTCACTCCCTCAGGAGCTATATTAATAGGATCATAATCCATGACTGACCCAATATGGTTTTTACCAGTTATAGATGTGTCATGAATATCATCAGCATCATACAACCAACTACCTTTAAAATTATGTCTAAGCCCTAAGGTATGTCCTACCTCATGCATAGTTAACGAAACAATCCATTGCTCTAATGGATCATTATCTTCACTGTAACCCCAAATTTTTCTTAACCTATAGCCGCTTTTAATTGCTCCAAATTCCTGAACAATATCTGCTGCAATCATCTCACCAGTCCTTGGATTAGCTATACTTGGACCATAGCCAGAATATGGGGCAGCTGGAGTAGACGCCCATCTAACAACATTGTACTCAACATCACCAGCATCCCATTCAGCATCATCTGGTTGTATTTTTGCTACTACTGCATTTTTGAATCCAGCTTTCTCAAAAGCCTCATTCCAAGCCTCAATACCCTTAACAACAAAAGGTCTAATTTCCATTGGAGTCGAGTTTTCTACCCAATAAACAATAGGCTTTATTGGCTCAGATAATTCAGCATCTGGATCTTTCTTTTCAAGCCTCCAGCGATTTATAACATCAACTGCAGTTACATACTTGTAGCTTGAAAGGTCTGTAATTTTGGATGAGAAATAACCAACTCTTTGATCTGCAACTCTAGGTTTGAAATTGCTATCTGGCATTTCAACAAAAAGATGCCTAACTGATACATATGTATATCTTGGGTCAGTAATAGCATCAATTGATGCAGGCTTTGGTCTTGGATTAAAAAAACTATATTTTGTATCAACGGTCGTATTCTTTGAATAATTTTTAACTTTTTCTACATAAGTTTTACTTTTATCAAGCTTACCTACATTTAGGTCATAATATTCCATGTATTCTTTAGGGATATTTGGAGTTATGCCTGTGAGCATTTCAGATAAGAAAATGCTGTCTGCACTTATGAGATATTTATCATCTTCTTTTATTTCTACTTCAAATTTACCTATAAAGGCCTCAATAATATTTTTTATCTTTGATTGCGATATCTTATTTGTTTCATCAAAAGTAAATTTTGTATTTTTCTTATATAAACCAAGGCCATCTTTAAATTGTCTAAATTCTAAAATTGACCCATCACCAATAGCTCCTCCGCCTTGGCCTGCTGCTTGAGGCCCGTTCAAGATATATGGGAAATATATGAATTCTTTATTTAGTTCCGATGATTCAAGAACTAGATAGTATTTATCCTTTTCAGCATTATGGAGTAGGTTTAAAAAACCATTAATTTCAGTAAGCTCTTCCTCTTCTATAAATGCTTCAACTGTCTCAGGTTTATCTTTTTTATCTTTCTTGCCATCCTTTTTAGTTGCTCCTTTTTCATCAACTGTCTCTGAAGTAGATTTTGCTTCATCTAAATTTTTTGGTGCTTCTTCAGTAACAGCAGAGGTGCTTATAGCAAATACAAATGCTAAAACAAAATAAATATAACTTTTGCTCATAATTAATTCCTTTTTTATAAATTTTGGATTATTAATTTTATATCAAAAACATAAATGTTAGAATTACTAAATGAAAAATACATACGCACTCATCACAGGAGCATCTTCAGGCATAGGCCTTGAGATTGCATATAAATTAGCTGAAAAAGGATATGGGATAATACTCACAGCCAGAAGGGAAGATAGGCTGATAACATATACCAATGAGATTAAAGATAAATATGGCGTCAACGTAGATTACGTAACAGGTGATCTTGCCATGCCAGAAACCCCGCAAAATATTTATAACTTTTGTAAGGACAAGAATTACAGTGTTGAAGTTCTTGTAAATAACGCTGGTTATGGGATTCCAAGTCAGTTCCATAAAACATCTATGGAGGATGAGGAAAAGAGTATTAGAGTATTAAGTACATCAGTAATCGCTCTATCTAAAGCATTTATCCCTGATATGTTAGAAAACAAATCAGGAAAAATTATGATTATTTCCTCAGTTGCATCTTTTACACCACCATCAACAATTCAGGTTTTATATGGACCACTCAAAACGTTCATGAATAGGTTTAGTGATGCACTAAATGTTAACTATAAGCACAAGGGTATTTCATCTACTGCTGTTTGCCCTGGGTATGTGGTTACAGAATTTCATTCGTCAAGCGGCGTTCAAGATGCAATGGATAAAGTGCCTGCATTCATGAAGCTAAATGCTAAAGACGTTGCTGCAGAGGCTGTAGAGGCAACACTTAATTCGAAATCATACTGTGTGCCCAGTAAAAGGTATAAAGTTTTAGTATTTCTAATTAAATATGCTTCTTTTTTAATGAGGCTTTTATCTAATACGCTTTCTGGAGGAAGGTACGCTAAAAAATAACTTTAGCTAAGTGCAGCATCAGATACGAATGGATTTGATTCTCTTTCTTGTCCAAATGTAGAATTTGGGCCATGCCCGCAAACAAATTCAACATCATTCCCAAGCTTCCATAGCTTTTGTGATATCGAATCAATGAGATCTTGGTGGTTCCCTCTTGGTAAGTCTGTTCTACCAATAGAACCATTAAAAATAACATCACCCACAAGTGCAAGTTTTGATGAAGCATTAAAAAAAACAATATGACCAGGTGTATGGCCAGGAGTGAATATTACATCCAGCTCTTCATTGCCTAAATAGACTTTATCGCCATCAACTAACCATTTATCTGGCATACAATTTCTTGCAGACATGCCAAACATTTCACCCTGACTTTGCAACGAATCAAGTAAAAATTTATCTTCTTGATGAGGACCTTCAATTTTAATATTCAAAATCTCAGCTATTTCCATAGCCGCGCCTGCATGATCGGCATGCCCATGGGTAAGAAATATCTTTTCAGGTATAAGATTGTTTTCCATTGCTATGCTTAAGAGTTTTTCTGAATCCCCGCCTGGGTCTATGAATGCACATTTTTTAGTTTCTGTACAAAATATGATTGGAGCATTTTGTGCAAATGGGGTAACTGGATTGATAATTGCTTTTATTGGCATAAAGCAATTTTATACTTATTACGCATTGAGATTCTAAAATAATAATAATTTTATTAATTATTCTCTATAAAGCACTCATTTTTATTGAGTTATTATTTGATTTTAATATAAAATAACGATTCAACCATCGGAGATATACATGACCACAAAGCCTTCAAGGGATGAAGCACTTGATGCAGTTAAAACGTTAATTAAATGGGCAGGAGATGATCCAACTAGAGAGGGGTTGATAGAAACTCCTGATAGGGTTATTAGAGCATACAAAGAATTTTTTGCAGGATACGAGGAAGATCCAGAACAAGTACTTGAGAAAACTTTTGAAGAGGTTGAGGGGTATGATGATGCCGTGATTGTAAGAAACATTAGAGTTGAGTCGCATTGCGAGCATCATATGGTACCGATTTTAGGCATTGCTCATGTCGGCTATATACCTAACAAAAGGGTTGTTGGTATAAGCAAGCTTGCAAGAATAGTTGATATATTTGGCAAGAGACTTCAAACCCAAGAAACTATGACTGCTCAGATTGCAGATACTATCCAAAGAGTTTTAGAGCCAAAGGGCGTGGCTGTTGTTATAGATGCAGGCCATCAATGCATGTCAACAAGAGGGATTCACAAGACAGAGTCAAGCACTATCACAAGCAGAATGCTTGGTATTTTTAGAGACAAGCCTGAAACACGAGCAGAATTTATGAATTTAATTAATTCGCCTAAGAAGCTTTAATAAAAGGCATGTCTTAATGCCCGCATTTATAATTCCATCTGAAAAGATTATTTTAGCTTCTGGTTCAGAAAGCAGGAAAATAATGCTTACTGAAGCTGGGTTAAAATTTTCAGTAGAGCCTTCTTCCGTTGATGAATCTCTAATTAAAGATCAGATGAATGGACGGCCATTTGATCAGCAAGTCATTGCGCTAGCATGTGCAAAAGCAAAGGAAGTAAGTGAGAAGTTTCCTGATGCAATAACTATTGGCGGTGATCAAATGTGCATCTATGATAATGAAGTTTTCGACAAGCCAGGGTCGCGCGAAAAAGCAATTGAAAACTTAGTTAAATTGTCTGGAACTTCTCATTTTCAATACAGTGGCATTTGTTTGTATCAATCCGGGCAACCTTTGTGGGAATACTGTGAATATGCAGAAATGGTTATGCATGATTTAGAGCAATCAGAAATTGAAAATTATGTTGATATTGAAAACCCTATTCATGCTGCAGGTGCATACAAGTTTGAATCATTAGGGTGTAATTTATTTAAATCTGTAATAGGTTCTTCCTATACTGTAAGAGGCATGCCTCTGCTCCCGTTGTTAAATAAATTAAGAGAATTAGATATAATAGACTTAAATAAATAAATAAATAGCCTCCGGTGCATAACTTAAAAATTCACAATAGCTTTTCAGGTAAAAAGGAAGACTTCATTCCGCTTGATAATAACCATATAAAAATTTATGCATGCGGTCCTACTGTATATAACTTTGCTCATATAGGAAACGCAAGAATGGCAGTTGTTTTTGATACCTTTGTTAGGTTGCTAAGACATACTTATCCCAAAGTTACTTATGTATCAAACATTACAGACATTGAAGATAAAATTATTACAGCAGCCAGAGAGCAGAAACTTCCCATATCAGAACTTACAACTAAATATACTCAAATTTATAATTCCGATATGGAAACTCTTGGTGTTAATAAACCAGATCACCAACCCAAGGCTACCGAGTATATTGATGAAATGGTTGAGCTTATTCAAACACTTATTAGCAAAGGCCATGCCTATGAGAATGATGGGCACGTTCTCTTTCATGTTTTGTCATATAAACAATATGGATCTTTATCTAAAAGAAATAGAGATGAGCAGATTGCTGGAAGCAGGGTAGAGGTTGCTCCTTACAAGAAAGACGCTGCTGATTTTGTGCTATGGAAACCAAGCTCAGACGATCAGCCAGGGTGGGATTCACCATGGGGTTTTGGTAGGCCGGGGTGGCATACTGAGTGCTCAGCAATGTCTGAAAAAACTCTTGGTTTACCTTTTGATATTCATGGCGGAGGAAGGGATCTTGTTTTCCCTCATCATGAGAACGAAATAGCTCAGAGTTGCTGTGCATCTGCCTCAACAGATGATCCGACTTCCTATGCCAAATACTGGATGCATAATGGTTTTGTAACTGTAGAGGGCGAAAAAATGTCAAAATCATTAAACAACATAACTTTAGTTAAAGAGCTTACTGACAATTACCAAGGAGAAGTCCTAAGGCTAGCCTTGCTTTCTTCGCATTACAGGCAAGGGCTTGATTGGAATGAAAAAATTATTTATCAAGCCGAGAAGCTCTTAAATAAGCTTTACAAAATATTAGAAGAGAACAGTGAATTATTATCAAATGATAATACTAAAGTTGATGATGAAATACTTAATGCAATGTCAGATGACTTAAATACACCTAAAGCAATATCTGTGCTTAATTCTTTAGCAAAAGAGTATCCCTTGCTTGCAGGAAGTCAAAGAATAAGCTGTATAAATAAGATTAAATCATCAGGGCAGTTGTTAGGGATCCTTCATCAAGATCCCAAAACCTGGTTTTCAAAAGATACATCCCACATGGATGTTGTTTTAATTGAAAAGTTAATGGCAAAAAGAAATGAAGCAAAGCTATCAAAAAATTATGCTGAAGCTGATTCAATTAGGCAGCAACTCTTTAGTATGGGTGTTGAAATTTTTGATTCAAAAGATGGGTCAGAATGGAAGCCAGTATCTAGCTAATTTCACTTCTTAAAAGTTATTTTAAAAATTATATAAGTCATGTTAATGTTAATTGTATTTAATTTATTTAAGGAAAATTAACCATGAAAAAATATATATTAGGAATATTACTACTTTCTTCAGTGACTCCTGTTTTTGCAGATGGGCATCATAGCGCAGAGAAAAAAGTAATAGCAAATGTTAAGGCTTATTGGGATGCAAGAAATGACAAGGATTTTGATACGGTTGTTGCGATGACTTCAAAGTCGGGTATTCTCGGCACGAATTCAGATGGAAGCTTTCACAAACCTTTATCAACTGAAACTGCTGATGACTGGAACAAAAATACCCCAGGAAATGCAGGTGTCATAAATGTTTTTGGATCAGAGGCTTACCAAATATCTGATAAGGTCGTCTATTCAAGATATTATGCTGAAGGTGTAGTCCCAAATGGGAGCGGTGGAGTTACTCCCTATAGAACTAGAGTTACCTCAGTATGGGTGAAGGAAGGTATGAAGTGGGTTGTAAAAACAAATCATTTCTCATCAGCAGCATATGGCGGTGTTCATCAAACAGCACAAGGTGATTTCGAGGACTAAAGGTTAATAAACTATTTAAAACCCTCTTTATTGAGGGTTTTTCGTTTTTATGGTGCCCTCTGCAGGAATCGAACCTGCAACTAATCCTTAGGAGGGATCTGTTATATCC
>CAZFYG010000021.1:0-1789 GCA_964523375.1 uncultured Gammaproteobacteria bacterium
GGATTCCCAGATATATTCTATATTCAGAATCAAATTGGGCACATGATGATAATACTTGGTGTTTCATATGGAATGATTTTAGATCATCAAAGGCCATATCTTGGTGATGTTCATAGAGTGCTTATTTTTACATCAATACTTCTTGTTATTATGTATGGAGTTAATTATTTGCTTGGACATCCAGCAAACTATTGGTTCCTTATAGAAAAGCCAATAGGCGATAATTTAATGTCTCTGATGAGGCCTGAGCCATTTCATATTATTGATTTATATCTTGCAGCAATTGCGGCTTGTTATTTGTTATATATACCCTTTTATATTCAAGACAAGAAGGCAAAATAATGACTAAAAGAAAACCTACTGTTTCTGTAAATCAAATTCCTCACGCTTTTAGGGCTTATAGACCAAAAATAGTTGTATTTATGGGCAGACTTTTACTTAAGATATTTGGGTGGAAAGTTGAGGGCATGGTTCCTGAGATGGGAAAAAATGAAAATCTTGTTCTCATCGCAGCACCTCATACCTCTAACTGGGATGGTGTATTTGGATTTGCAGCTATCATAGGGCTAGATGCTAAGATTTCCTATTTTGGAAAATACACATTATTTGATCAACCTATTCTTGGAAGATTTCTAAAGTATATGGGAGGGATTCCAGTTGACAAAAATAATCCTGGCTCAGGACTTGTACGAGAGGCGATAGCAAATATGGAAAAATTAAAAGGGTCTCTGATTGCGATGGCACCAGAGGGCACTAGATCAAAAACTGAACAGTGGAGAACTGGTTTTTTAAGAATTGCAGAAGCTGTAGACGCCAAGATTTTTGTAGCAGCCTTTGATTTTAATACCAAGCGAATAGTTTTAGACAAGTTTTTTCAACCGAGTGAAAACATGCAAAAAGATTTAGATAATCTAAAGGCATATTACACTCAGTATGGCGCAAAAAGACCTGAAAATTTTTAAGAATTAAGCACCTCTTCAATCATCTCATCAACTTTTTGCTCTACCACAAATAGCGGCGGTATGCCGTGATCTAGAACGGCTGAGTGAAAGTCTTTTATGTTGAATTTGTCACCAAGAGCATCCATTGCTTTTTGTCTTAATTCTAGAATTTTTATCATACCGACTTTATAGCTGAGAGCCTGCCCTGGCCAAACAATATAACGCTCAATCTCTACTCTACATTCTGTATCAGACATCCCTGTTTTGGCTTTCATATAAGCAATAGCCTCATCTCTTGTCCACTTCTTATAATGAATGCCTGTATCCACTACTAGTCTTACAGCTCTAAAAATTTCACTCTGCAATATTCCAAGCTCATCATACGGATCAGGCGCAAGACCAGCTTCTAACGCCAATTGCTCTGCATAGAGAGCCCAACCTTCAGAGAAGGCAGATGTTCTGTATCCAAATCTTCTATATAGCGTCAATTCATCATTCTCCATTGAATGTGCAATTTGATGGTGATGCCCAGGCGTTGCCTCATGATATGCAAGAGTTTTCATGCTGTATTTGGGTGTTTGTTTTATATCATAGAGATTTACAAAAAATGCTCCAGGCCGACTTCCATCCAATGCAGGAGCTTGATAATAGCCTCCAGGAGCCGTTTTTTCAGAGTACTCTGGCACAGCCTTTACAGTAACAGGAGCCTCCGGCATAGAGTGAAAGTAGTCTTTTATGCCTACTGTTGCTTCATTAACCATATCCATATAGTCTTGCACTACAATCTCTTTTCTATTTGGCGTATCTGCATAAAGTAACGAAGGGTCTTCATTCAACTCATTCATAAG
>CAZFYG010000021.1:1889-11035 GCA_964523375.1 uncultured Gammaproteobacteria bacterium
ACAAACTCAGGAGCATAGATCCCCATAGCAGCTTGTTTTCTTAACCAATCTAATTGGCCTGTAAAAACATCCTTAACTAGATCCGTTCTTTTAATAAAATCTTTGGCCTCAGAATAATTTCGTACAGGGTGCTGATCACTCATAAAACTTATAACATTATGATGAGCGCCTCTAACTTGGTTAAAAGGATAGTCATGATATGGAAAATTTTCTAATTGGTTTAAACCATTTTCAATATCAAAAATTGCTATTCTTTTTGTTATTTTTTGACTATCTGACAAAGAACTATCTTCATATTTATTAAGCAGCTTTAGAGATTTTTGTGAGCTTTTAATGTCGTTTTGGATATCATCTTTACCTATTATACTGAGCTCTGCATTGTGGTTAGTGGCCCAGTTTAAACTATCAAAGACCCCCATGTATGTCATATATTCAGGAGAGCCAACTAAATCAACCAAAACCTCTTTACTAAGATAATGATCAATTGATACTGGTTTCATAAAAAATAAATTAAACAAATACAATGAGCTAATGCTTATTGCAAATATAAAAAATAAACCTATTGCCTTGAACCCTCTTCTAATCATACCCATCTTCCTTTTAATTTATGCCAAACTTGATACTGCAAATCGTAGCTTATTAGATGATAAATATCATCTTATATATTTTGGCTATCAAGGTTTTAAGTCAGTTTAATACTCATGCAATATGCAAAATATGCACACATTGATGTAAATTTATTTGATAAACTTTGAAGGTAAAAAATAGAGATTAAAAAATGACAAATAAATTAGCGACATTAACCACTCAGGATGACGTTTCAATAATTACCCTGGATGACGGTAAGGCGAATGTTTTTTCACCATCGATGATAAGCGATGTTAATACTTGTTTAGACCAGGTTCCCACAGAATCCGGCTGCCTTGTAATCAAGGGAAGAGATGGCATGTTTTCTGCAGGATTTGATCTGAAGATAATTGGGTCAGGTGACATGGATGCTATTAAAGAGATGTCTCTAAGTGGCTTCAAGATGCTTTCAAGATTGCTTGATTTTCCAAGACCAGTTATTGGTGGTTGCTCTGGCCATGGAATTGCTCTTGGTACCTTTTTGCTATGCTGCTGCGACTATAGGGTAGGGGTTAAAGGTGAGTATATGATTGGTGCAAATGAAATGCGGACCAATATGGTAATCCCAACACCTATTTTAGAGCTTATACAATTTAGAGTGGCCCAATCACATAAATACAGAGCCATACTTGGAGGGACCATGTATCCAATTGACTCTGCAATTGAAGCAGGTCTAATTGATGTGGTTGTTGATAAAGATCATTTCGAGCAAACTATAATGACTAAGGCAAAAGATCTTGCAACAATGGGCCACCCCAGTTATACATTAACAAAGAACCTCTTTGTTGAAGAAGTTTCTTCAAAAATAAAAAATGCATTAGCGAAACTAGAATCTGAATCATTAAAATAATGAGCTTTAACCAAGCTTTTGAAATTAATGAGTTTGGGCATAGCGCCAGCGAACTTCTGATTAGCTCAATATATGAAATCAATCAGTCCAATACTCCAGAGGTAGGGGGGTTATCGTCAAGCAAATCAATGAAAAACTTAATCGAAATGGCCTCAAAAAATTTAGTTATTAAAAATGGCAAAGAGATTATTGGTTTCATTGTCTGCTTTAGAGAAAATTCGAAGTACAAGTCACTAAATTACAAACATATAAGCTCTTTAGATAATAAATTTTTATACATTGACAGGGTGGCAATTAAAAAATCTTTCACACGCTCAGGAATCGGGACCGCCGTATACAAAATGCTTTTTGACCACGCTGATAGAGAAAAGTTACCTATCTATTGTGAAGTTAATATAGAACCAATTAATATGCCATCGTTAGATTTTCATAAGAAAAATGGCTTTTCAAAAATTGGTGAAAAGCAATTTGAAGATCATTCTGTCGCATATTTCAAAAGATAGCTAAGTTATTAGTATATATTTTATAGGCACTTAATAAGTATCAAGAACATAAAAATATGTGTATGGTTAACACATGATAGAAACAACATTATTTGCAAAAACCATGATCATTCTTTGTTCCCAGCTTTCAATAGTTTTTGGGCTCACATTTTATGTAATGAAAAAATCCAAAGAGGCTTATTTTAATAACGCCACATTTTTAGGTATGTCATTTAGGGGGGCGATGAATCTTAAACAGGAATTTGATTTAATTCCTTATATTGAAGACACTAGAGGCTTCCCAAAATACATGCATCTACCAAATGGTACAGAGGACGATATTCCAGTTGTTGCTGTCAACGAAGAGAGCAGGGTGAAATGGCAGAAAATTGGTTATGTGGTTTCACCGCCGGCTAATAAATTCTTAAATGCCGTATTTGTGTCCTGGGCAATATTATTGCTAAGTCTGGCGTTTATTGGGTATTTTTCAGTTCCTTTAGGAATTTTTGTTTTCACAGCTCAAAGTATACTGATGGGTCTCTTGCTTGGAGTTCTTTTTCTTGAAATGGATGAAAATGATGGCATCAGAGCGTTAAAAATAACTCTGCTTGCAACTCTTTTTTCAGGATTTATTGGCTACAGCGATGTTGGATATGCAATTTATAATTCAGGCCTTGTCCAAAATATACTTTTCTTTGGCTTACTTGCTTTAATTTTCTTTGAGTTTTCAAGAACAGTATTTAAATTTTCTCGAAATACAATTCGACTTAAAGCATTTTTCGGGATTGGGCTATTTATACTATTTCTGTTTTATGATTTCGCCAGACTCAATGAGCTTTCTGGCTATTCAAACAAATGGGATACAGCCTTTGAAATAGCTCTAAGCCTATACTTAGATATTATTAATCTCTTGTTAGAAATATTAGAAGCAATGGAATAATAGGGGCTAGAAAATTAGAAATTTATTTGATATCCAATTTTTATAACACTATCTAGAACTTTGCTTGTACTTGTTTCAATGGTAACAGCACTTTTTTTATTCAAGTTATAAGTAGCAACAAAACCGAATTTTTGATCTGTTTCATCATCTAAAACATATGTCACTTGAGAGGTCTCAAATGCAGTACAAATTAGATTGACAGGACATTCTTGCTGAACTACCTCAGTCTCTTTAGAAAAATCAACAAATATCTTACCCTCCCAAGCATTTGAGTTGCCAAATCTAATTCCAGTAATCACGTTAGCCTGTGAATCGCTCTCAGAAAAGTTAATATCGCTATCTATATCGGTAGCTTTAATTCCTAGTTCTAAAAAAACATCTAAGAAATTCTCTAATTTTAGTGAAACACCACCTGCAGAAATAGAGTTAAGAACATCACCAATTCCAACATGCGCACCAATCCGTATTGCTTTTGTAAACTTATCGTATGTTTCATTATCTACATTTACGCCATCAGCCTTTGCTTCGGCTACCAAGTAAAGAGGTCCTGGAAGTGAAAGTGAAAATTTTGCCTCTAGACCTGAATCATCTTTTGCATCAAATGCATAAATACCTAATGAAGTGTATTTGTAATCGTTAGGATCTCTATCAAGACGACCGTCCTCAGATATTGCCGTTAGAGAAAGAATTACTAGTGCTACTAATTTGAAATTTTTCATAATACTTATGTTATCAGACCAATGAGTTGAAAGAAATAATCTAAGATCTAAGTCCTAACTCGCCCTTTCTTTCTTAATCTTATAGACTCCGGGGTAACCTCAACAAGCTCATCATCTTCTATAAATTCTAAAGCTTGTTCTAAAGTATGTTTTATATGTGGAACAAGGATAAGATTTTCATCAGTTCCAGCAGCTCTAATGTTTGTTAACTGTTTAGCTTTTGTTGGGTTTACAGGCAAGTCATTGTCCCTTGAATGAAGGCCAACTATCTGACCAATATAGACTTCGTTTCCGTGGCCCAAGAATAATTTTCCACGATTTTGTAAGTTAAATAAAGCATAGGCTAAAGTCTTTCCTGCCATCATGGAGTACATAACTCCATTTGTTCTTTTGGCAATATCACCAAGCTTTACTGGCCCGTAATGATCAAAAACACTAGTCATTATTCCGGTGCCGCTGGTAATGGTTAGAAAGTGTGATCTGAAACCTATAATTCCTCTCGATGGAGCTATAAACTCGAGTTTAACTCTGCCTTTTCCATCAGATTCCATGCTCTGTAGTTCAGCTTTTCTTGGCCCAAGCTCTTCCATAATAGCGCCTTGGTGAATCTCTTCTACATCAATAACGATTTGCTCATAAGGCTCATGAATTTCACCTTCAACTTCTTTTTGGACCACTTGAGGTTTAGATATAGCAAGTTCAAAGCCCTCTCTTCTCATTGTTTCAATTAGAACAGAAAGATGAAGCTCTCCTCTTCCTGAGACAATAAACTTATCAGGACTATTACCTTGAACAACTTTTAGAGCAACATTTGATATAAGTTCTTTATCAAGCCTTTCTTTAATATTTCTTGATGTAACAAACTTACCTTCTCTTCCTGCAAAGGGAGAGTCATTAACCTGAAAGGTCATGCTAACTGTTGGTTCATCTACTGATAGTGCTGGCAAGGCAACAACAGACGATGGGTCGCAAATAGTGTCTGATATATTAAGTTTATCAATTCCAGTAATACATACGATTGATCCTGCTTCTGCCTCAGACACCTCTATTCTATCCAAGCCCTCATACCCCATAACCTGAAGAACTTTGCCCTTCCTAGTTTCACCTTCTCTATTTATAACTATTACCTGATCATTAGGCTTTACTGATCCTTGCTTAATTCTCCCAATTCCAATAACGCCAACATAGCTATTGCTATCAAGTGCACTAATCTGTAATTGAAGAGGGCCGTCTTTATTTACTTGTGGTGATGGAACTTTATCCAAAATCATTTGCATTAAAGGTTTCATGTCCTCAGTCATGCTTTCTGGCTCATGGCCAGCAATACCCTCAATCGCAGATGCATACATTACAGGAAAATCTAACTGCTCATCAGTTCCGCCCAGCCTATCAAATAAATCAAAAACTTGGTCAAGAACCCAATGAGGTCTTGCATCAGGTCTATCTACTTTATTTATAACGACTATCGGCTTAAGGCCTTTCTCAAATGCTTTTTGTGTAACAAATCTTGTTTGAGGCATGGGGCCATCAACAGCATCCACTAGTAGTAAAACCGAGTCTACCATCGAAAGAGCCCTTTCAACCTCTCCACCAAAGTCAGCATGACCAGGTGTATCGACAATGTTAATAAGATGGTCATGCCACTTTATAGATGTATTCTTCGCTGTAATAGTTATGCCTCTTTCTTTTTCCTGATCGTTTGAATCCATGATTCTTTCTGAATCCATATTTTTTCTATCAAGCGTGCCAGACTGTTGTAACAATTTATCTACAAGAGTTGTTTTGCCATGGTCCACGTGGGCAATAATTGCGATATTTCTTATTCTATTAATGTCCATGAAATTTGTATGTTAAAAAAGGGGTGATTATAATCATAAAATGAAAAAATTATCTGTTTTCTTTCTTCTTCTTCTATCATCTTTTGCGACCGCTGATCTAAAGCAGGAACTTGATGAGCAGCTCGACCCGCTTATGAGCAAGGTTATTGCATGGAGGCACAATCTGCACCAAAACCCTGAATTAAGTAATAGGGAGTACAAAACATCAAAAAAAGTTGCCACTCATCTAAGATCATTGGGCATCAAAGTAGAAACAAAGATTGCTTATACAGGTGTTGTTGGCTTAATTGAGGGCGGTCTTCCGGGCCCTACAATTGCACTGAGAGCTGATATGGATGCACTTCCAGTAGAGGAAAAAACTGGATTACCATTTGCTTCAAAAGAAAGAGCAACGTATCTTGGCCAAAGTGTTGGCGTTATGCATGCATGTGGTCATGATGCGCATGTTGCTATTTTGATGGGTGTCGCTGAATTTTTAGCGAAAAATAAAGCAGACATAAAAGGCAATATCATGCTTATTTTTCAACCTGCTGAAGAGGGACCTCCTGAGGGTGAAAATGGAGGAGCAAAAATGATGCTTGAAGAAGGTATTTTCGAAAGATATAACCCTGAGGTAATCTTTGGTCTTCATGTTGGAAATGGGCCTCATGGCTATGTTGGTCTCACTCCAGGGCCAGCAATGGCAGCGGCTTCAGCATACAGAATTAAAATTAAAGGCGTTCAAGCACATGGCTCTAGACCCTGGGATTCAATTGATCCAATTATGGCCACCTCTCAGCTAATTGAGGGATTGAATACAATTGTTAGCAGAAGAATAAATATTATTAATAACCCAGCAGTGGTATCTGTTGGAATTGTAAAAGCAGGGACAAGAAATAATATTATTCCAGAAGACTCAGAGATAATGGGTACTATTAGAACCTTTGATCCTAAATTGCGAGCCCAAGTCTACGATGAAATTAGACAAATTGCTGCAGGGGTTGCTGTAGGAACTGGAGCTGAAATCGATGTGGAATTTGATGTGGGTGGTTTTTATCCTGTTACATTCAACAATGAGGATTTAGTAGAAAGATTCTCTCCAACTTTGCGAGAAGCAACAGACAATAAGTTTTATATCAACAACTCTCCATCAACTGGAGCAGAAGACTTTTCATTCTTTTCCCAAGAGATTCCTGGAATGTATTTTTGGCTTGGTGTAAATGCTCCAGGGGTCATGGAAGCTGCAGGCAATCATTCTCCATATTTTGTAGTAGACGATGGAGCTTTAGATGAAGGGCTAAAATCTTTAGTATATCTTGTGCTAGATTACCCAAATAAATAGTCAAACAATATACAATTAACAAAAAAATCCATAAGGAGAACTATTTTGCCAATTCCAAGTCATATTAAAGACAATTTATCCATGCCTGTTATAGGCTCACCTTTATTCTTAGTTTCTGGCCCTGAACTTGTGATTGCACAGTGTAAAGCTGGAATTATAGGATCTTTTCCAGCATTAAATGCAAGACCTCAGCATGTTTTAGAGGAATGGATAATAAGAATCAAAACAGAGCTTGCTGAATATCAAAAACAAAATCCAGATGCCAAAGTTGCACCATTTGCTGTCAATCAGATCTGCCATGGCTCTAATGACCGATTGATGGAAGACATGGCCACTTGCGTAAAACAAGAAGTGCCTATTATCATCACTTCACTCAGACCTCCAGCAGAGCTAGTAGAAGCAGCACACAGTTACGGCGGACTTGTATATCACGATGTTATAAATGTAAGACATGCAAAAAAAGCAGCAGAGCAAGGAGTTGATGGACTAATACTGGTTTGTGCAGGAGCGGGCGGCCATGCCGGAGCCTTGTCTCCATTTGCCTTGTTAAGAGAGGTAAAGCAGTGGTTTGATGGAACTATTATTCTTTCAGGTTCAATTGGAGATGGTTATTCGGTTGCCTCATCTATAGCCTTGGGAGCTGACTTTGCGTATATGGGAACAAGGTTTATAGCAACTAAAGAAGCAAATGCTGATCCTGAGTATAAAAAAATGTTAGAAGAGAGTGCGGCAGATGACATCGTCTATTCTTCTTTATTTACAGGAGTAAGTGGTAATTATCTAAAGCCATCCATAAAAAATGCCGGTATGGATCCTGATAATCTTCCTGATGCTGATAAGTCATCCATGAATTTTGGGTCTGGGGGAAATACTAAATCCAAGGCTTGGAAAGATATCTGGGGCTCTGGCCAAGGTATAGGCTTGATTGAAGATTCGCCATCTGTAGGCGAGTTGGTAGGAAGAATCAAAGTGGAATTTGATTCAGCTGTTGAAGAGCTGTCTCAAAAAGCAAAATAATTTGATGGCATATTTATGTTAGAAGCAATAATTTTTTTATCTATTGGAGCAGCATCGGGCATAGCTATAGTCACCCTCCTTAATAATTCAAGAAAGGGAAGAGAGGGAGCAAAAGGCATTACTAAAGAATATACATCTAAGTCCGGCGTCAAAAGAACTGCAAAAAAGGATAGGTCCGATCATATTGTTTAAGATATTTGATGACTAGAGTTGGTTTCATAGGGCTGGGCGTTATGGGGTCTCCCATGAGCTCACATCTTTCCAAAAAAGGCTTCAATACTTTTGTTTATAACAGAACCCAAGATATATCAAAGAAGTGGGCAGATTCAAATAAAGGCGAAGTAAAAACATCACCTCAAGACTTGGCCAAGTCAGTTAATTTTTTAATCATGTGTGTTGGAAATGACGATGATGTTAGAGAAATACTGTTTAGCGAAGACGGGGCATATCTATCCCTAAGGCCAGGAACCATAGTAATAGACCACACAACAACTTCAGCAAAATTAGCCAAAGAATTAAGCGCAAGGTTAAAAAATAAAAATTGTTATTATCTTGATGCGCCTGTTTCAGGCGGTCAATTGGGAGCAGAAGAAGGCAACTTAACAATTATGGTTGGAGGGGAAAAAGAAGCTTATGAAAAAAGCTGCAATGTTTTAGCTGCTTATTCAAAATATTCAAAATATATGGGTGAAAGCGGGTCCGGGCAGTTAACTAAAATGGTTAATCAAATTGCAATAGCGGGTCTTCTTCAGGGCTTGTCTGAGGCCGTAAATTTTTCTGAGAAATCAGGGTTAAACTCTGAGGATGTTTTCAATGTTATCTCTAAAGGGGCAGCTCAAAGCTGGCAAATGGACAATAGATGGCAGACTATGCTTAAGGACGAGTTTGATTTTGGGTTTGCAGTCGACTGGATGCGAAAAGATCTTGATATAGTTTCTGATGAGGCTATCAGTATAGGGGCCAACATTCACGTAACAGAGCTTGTGAATAATTTTTATAAACAAATACAAGAAGATGGTGGCGGCAGGTTAGACACATCTAGCCTAGCTAGGAGAATTAAAAAACTACCCTAAAATCAGTGCCAACATTGCAAAGATTAGCAATGTTGAAACCACAGAAGTTTCCATCATATTTTCATCAAGACTAGCTGTTTCATCAAACATTTCATAATAGCTATTTGGATTACCAACGAGCCATGCAATTCCAATTAGGTGCATTAGCATCAGAACAGCAATAGCCCACTTGAATGGTTCGCTGGTAAATACAATAAATGATGTCAGTATGAGAAAAATAATTTCTATAGATAAAAGTATGTTTATGTTTTTTCTTTTATATAGATATCTAAGCAGGCT
>CAZFYG010000022.1:0-10142 GCA_964523375.1 uncultured Gammaproteobacteria bacterium
TGTCTAATCCACCATGTTGCATAAGTAGAAAATTTATAACCTCTTCTATATTCAAATTTATCAACAGCTTTCATTAAGCCGATGTTGCCTTCTTGAATTAGATCTAAGAACTGTAATCCTCTATTTGTATACTTTTTAGCAATAGAAATAACAAGCCTAAGGTTGGCTTCAACCATGTCCTTTTTAGCTCTCCTCATCTTTGTTTCGCCCATAGACATTTTTCTATTAATTTCTTTAATTTCTTTAACGGATAAACCTACTGATCTTTCAAGCTCTAAAATATCTTTTTGGGCTATTACAACATCCTGTCTTACGGCTGCTAGCAAATCTTTTTTATATTTCTTCTCTTTCATTAAAGAATCAACCCATTTCACTTCAGTTAAGTTATCTGAGAAATTTTTAAGAAAATCCTTTCTTGGCATCCTGGCTTTTTTAACAAGCTGTTCCTGTATAAACTTTTCTTTTTCTGTAATTTTACTCAAGCCTGATCTAGCTATAGCGCTGATTTCATCAAACATTTTAGGGCTAAATTTTAAGAACTGGAATATGTCCCCAACTTTATCAAAATCTTCTACCACTTCTTTGGATGATCTTCCTTTGGACTCAATTGTTTTTAAAGTTTTATTATATTGGCGCTTTAAATTAGTCATCCTTCTTTGGACATCCTCCATATCAGGACCGTTACTGACTTCCTCATCAGATTCTTCAGCTGCCTCAGCCTCTTCTTTAGCTCTTTGACTTCCTGGACCAGCTGATGGAACATATTCCATTTCTTCAAGAAAACCAGTTAAGAAATCATTAATTTTCTTCTCGCCATCTTTTACCATTTGATGGGATTCAATTGCATATTCAACAGACCTTGGATATACAACACTAGCATGCAGAAGATCGCGCATACCTTCTTCTATTCTTTTAGCAATTTCAATTTCTCCCTCTCTGGTAAGAAGGTCAACAGTGCCCATTTCACGCATATACATTCTTACAGGGTCGGTAGTTCTTCCTGTTTCATTCTCAACAGCAGCGAGAGCTTCTGCAGCCTGCTCAAGAGCAATATCATCTGAGTCTTCGGACTCAGCAAGCATTAATGTATCTGCATCTGGAGCAGTTTCATGAACTTGAAGGCCCAGATCATTGATCATTCCAATGATTTCGTCTACCTGATCTGGATCTGATATGTCTTGTGGAAGATGATCATTAACATCAGCATAGGTTAGATAACCCTGCTCTCTTCCTTTTTCTATGAGTTCTGCTATTTTTGAACCCTTTTTGCTAAACTTGTCCACTAATTCTCCAATTTGTATTAACTATATGTGGTGACTGATTGCTATTTTTCAATCACTTACTATGCTTAAATTTCGAAGTAAATTTTTATCTGCTTCTGTATGATTTTCTTTTTTTAGAATGACTTGTTGTAATTCTCTTTTTTCAGCAGAAGTAATTTCTTGCATATTATACTTTTCTTTTAGAATTTCTTCTCTATCTTTTTCAGATTTCGAAATTGTATTAATGCAATCATGAATCATTTCTTTAGCATCTTCAGCAGAAAGGTTTATATCAGATAAAAGCGCTTCGCTAAATACATTTTGTATTTGCTCTTTTTCAATGCTTTCAAATACTATTGATGGGATTACATTTGGATCTTTTTTAAATTTATTTTTTACTGACTGGATGAAATAAAACTTTGATTCTATTTTTATATCATCAAATATAATTTCTGAGGCTAGCTTCGGATGTTGAATAAGAGCAGTGAATATTCCAAGTACGGCTTTTCTTGCAATTTTTGAGGATGATTTGGGCTTTATTTCCTCCTGTTTATTGAACGGAGCTGATGAGTAATTATTAGAAGAAGAGTTAATTAACTTTGCAAAATCTAAACTACAAACTTTTGCAACTTCCTCAATATATGCCTCTTTTAATGGCTGGTTATTAATTTTACTTACTAAAGGTACAGCAAACTTTGCAGCTACTGATCTTCCCTCAATGGTATTTAGATCTGCTTGCTCCTTTATAGTTTCAATGAAGAATTGAGATAAGGAGGTTGCGTCATTAGCAAGCTCAAGAAAAGCTTCTTTGCCATGTTCGTTTATATAACTGTCTGGATCATGGCCTTCTTCTAAAAATATGAAATATATATTGATATCTTCTCTTAAAATAGGTAATCCATTTTCAACAGCGCGCCAGGCCGCTTTCCTTCCAGCAAGATCACCATCAAATGCAACATAAATATTTTTGCAGTACCTCATCATTTTAGATATGTGTAGGCCTGTTATTGCAGTGCCCAGTGATGCGACAGCGTTTGTAACTCCATTTTGATGAAGAGCAATTACATCCATATAACCCTCTACTACAAACAATGATTGTAATGGACTGTTTAATTTTCTAGCCTCATACAAACCATACAACTCTTTGGACTTGCTGAATGTTTTAGTCTCAGGTGAGTTTAAATATTTAGGCTCGCCCTCATCAATTATCCTCCCTCCAAAAGCAATATGATCTCCTTTAATATTTCTTATAGGGAACATTAACCTCCCCCGAAACCTATCTTTCATTTTTTCAGAGAATAATCCTGAGTCTGTTAAGTCATTTTTTTCATACTCTTTTGATAAGATTTGAAAGAGCCCTTCCCATTCGTCAAGGGAATAACCAATATTAAAAAACTTAGCGACCTCTCCGGAGATTGATCTAGACTTAAGATAATCAATAGCTTTTTTACCCTTGGAGGATTTGAGCTGCTCCTCATATACCCTTACTGTTCGAGAATTAATATTGAGTGCTTGGGTTGTATCAACTGTTTGGTGCGTTTTTGGGACCTCTAAGCCTACTGCAGAAGCTATGCTTTCTACGGCATCAACAAAATCTAGGTTTTCGAAATCTCTTAAAAAATTAATTGCATTGCCTTTAGCATTGCAAACAAAGCAATAATAAAATTGCTTATCCTGATTGACTGCCATTGAGGGGTTAGTATCATCATGAAATGGACAAATGCCCCAAAAGTTATTACCTTTTTGATTAAGCTGCACCCTTCTACCGATAATATCTACGATATCAGATTGGTCTAATATTTGATCAATAAAGCTAGAAGGAATCGACATTTTGATTAAACCAGTTATCTATTAAAATTTTTGCTGCATTTGCATCAATAATTTCTTTTTTTATACTTTTATTATTTTCTATCATTAGTTCTTTAAAATTTTGCCTTGCTTCAAAGCTGGTGAGCCTTTCATCAACATATTCGCATTTAATGTCAGTTAGCTTAGCAAGCTTCTTTGAAAATTTTTCAACGAGCTTCATAATATCACTATCTGTGCCATCCATATTCAATGGTTTTCCGATAAGTAATAAATCTGGCTTCCACTCTCTTACTATATGGTTCACCTCTTCCCAATTAACTTTATTATCTTTATTAAAAAGAACCGTTAGAGGCGAGGAACTTTTGGTTATGGTTTGCCCGACTGCAATACCAATTTTTTTTGTTCCAAAATCAAAAGAAAGAATTTGCATAACAATTAACCTGAAGAAAAATTCCAATCTCTAACAATTTCTATAAACCCATACTCTTCGATCATCAAAGGATCAAATGCTGGGAATGGAGCTGATTCATTAAGAATTTTTATAGCCAACAAATCAATTTCTCTAACCCCTGATGAGAATGCTATTTCTGACCTTATTAAATTTCCTAGAGAATCTATTGTGGCAATAATTTGAACTCTTTGCCCCTCTAGAAGTATTCCATCTTCTAAAATTATACGATCGCCAGAAGATTCAATCTGTCTTTGCCATAAATTTAAGTACTTTGCCTCAGCGGTACTAACCAAAGAATTAGCTTCTAGCTTTTTAACTTTTAAGGATTGATAAGAGCTTTTCTGCTCTCTGCTCACCATTGATTTTAAATTATCTTGGTTTAATTGATTATTATCATTACTAGCTAATGCTTGCTGACCAAGCTCATCAATGTTTGCATTTGCTAGCTTTACATTTATGACTGGAGTTTGGTTCAAAATAGGTAGTTTATAGTAGGTTGTAAAAGTAATACCAAAGATCAATATCAAATGAATAGCAGTTGATATTAGAAAAGATTTATTAAGATTTAAAGATCTTGAGCTAGAGTTTTTTGTAAGAAGGTGTGAGCTCATAAACCTTTTATATATTCTTTAATTGGGTTTTCACCAGATTGAATATAAATCTCTCTCGCACAAGTTGGGCTTGTGATGTTTATTTCTGTTAGCTTATCTCCAATCATGTCTATTCCAGCAAAATTTATACCACTATCTAAAAGTTTAATTGCAACCTTATTTGCAATATCTTTCTGAGCTGGTGTGAGATCAGCGACAACACCCTTTCCACCTGCAGCAAGATTGCCTTTAAAATTTCCATCTTGGGGGATTCTTGCGAGCGTTTTTGGAAATGGTTTTCCGTGAATAATTAGAATTCTAAAATCTCCATCATAAATTTCTGGAAGGAATTCTTGACCTATTATTGTTGTGGTTTCTTTGTTAGTCATATTAAGCAAAATATCTTTTGCATCTTCATTAATATCATCAAATTTATGAATAGATACTCCGCCCATTCCATCTAGTGGCTTGACAACAATGGTTTGATATTTTTTTTGAAATTCCTTAATTTGATTTATATCAGCAGTAATAATTGTCTTTGGAATAAAATCAGAAAAATGCAAAGCAAATACTTTTTCATTAAATTCTTTAATTGCTGACGGGTCGTTATGAATATTTGCGCCATTATTGACTGCGGTGCTTAGAAGATGGAGACAATTAATATAATTCTCATCTACAGGAGGATCTTTTCTCATAAACACAGATGAAAAATCATTCAAAGCAATTTTATTAGGGTTGATTGATATGGATACATTGCTGTTGATAGAGAAACAATGTGCATTCACTAAGTTGTCTAAAGCAAAAATATTTTTCATTTCACATTGGTAAACATCTACGCCCTCATTTAAGGCTTCCTCCATCATAAAAATAGAAGTATCTTTTTTGTGATTAAGTGAACTAAAAGTATCTGTTATAAATAAGAATGATTTTTTCATAGCTCGCCAAGATAATTTTGCAAAAGTGTTGCTCCGACTATTGCAGCTGTTTCTGCTCTTAAAATATTTTTTCCAAGAAGCCTTATATTAACATTATGAGAATTTAATAATTCTAATTCGCCATCTGAAAAGCCGGATTCAGGCCCAGAAATTATGATTTGCTCTGATTCAACTATATCGCTTTGCAAAAAAGTGCCTTTGCCTGAAAAATTAAAAGCAATGATATTAGTATTATGAGCATTTTTCATATCAAGAGCCTCTTTAAGACTTAAAAATAATGTAATCTTTGGGAGATAGTTATTTCCTGATTGCTTGCATGCTGAAATCACAACTTCCTCAAGCTTATTAACTATTTTTTGTAGATCTTTTTTTGCAACACTTTGATCGATTTTTTTGGGCTTATATAGAATAATCTCATGCATACCTATTTCAACAATTTTCTGGATCATAAAAGTTAGGCTATCTTTTTTTAGTATTGGTAGCAGGGATGATGTTTTATGAGACGCCTGAGGAGATTGGTTAATTTTTGAATTAAGAACTACTTTTACATTATTTCTGTTTAACTCTTTTATTACAAAATTTGCATATAAACCAGTTCCATTAAAAACCTCTACCTCATCAGATTCATTAAGCCTGAGCACTCTTTTAAGGTGATTAGATTGCAGGTCATCCAGCTCTATATCTAAGCTACTCTCTGTGAGTGATTTGCTATAAAATCTATGAAGTTTCATACTTCTATTATAGCTACTGGATTATAAGAATGTCAGACATAAGTATTATATTAATTAGGCATGGTGAAGCAGCAGCTTCTTGGTCTAAAGACCCAGATCCTGGATTAAGCGATAATGGTCATGAGCAGGCTGAAAGTTTATTAATTCGTCATTGCTATCAAGATCTTTCTGGATATCAATTTATTTCTAGTCCAAAGCTAAGGGCAATAGAAACATCAAATTTTTTAGCTAAGAAATTTTCTAAGGACGTTAAAACCAATTCAACTTATAGTGAGATTCCATCTACTGGGATTCTAATGAAAGATAAGATGGAGTGGCTTGGCAGCATCTCGTCTATGCCAATAGAAGACTTGCCTCTTGAGGTTGCTGCATGGCGTAAAGAAATAATTACGTCACTGCTTTCAATAAAAAATAATACAATTATCTTTTCTCATTTTATGGTTATGAATGTATTAGCAAGTTATGCAAACGGTGAACAGAGATTATTGTCTTTCTACCCTGACTACACATCATTTATTAAAATAGTTTTAAGGAATGGATCAATTTATTCAATTGAGTTTGATAAAGAGAAAAAAACTAAGATCAATATATAAAAAACTATTGAGCAATTTTTAAACAAATGTAAAATCAAAAGGTCTTTTCATTAATTGGCTTATATTGGTAAAAAAAGAACACTCATTTGATAGTTATTCAAAAAAACCTCTTAAGGAAGAGGTTAGAAAAGCTATGAAAAGGTACTTTAGGCAACTTGAATCTAATGCGCCTATAGATGTTTATGATCTCGTTCTCTCAGAAATAGAACCCCCTCTTCTAAAACAAACAATGAAATATGCAAGATATAACCAATCCAAGGCTGCAAAAATTCTTGGTATCAATAGAACAACCCTTAGAACAAAACTTAAAAAATATAAAATAGAAAAATAATGAACCAAATAAAGCCAAAAACAGCTCTTATAAGTCTTTCGGATAAATCTGGATTAGATGGGTTGGTTAAATTTTTAGTATCCAAAGATGTAAAAATTTTATCAACAGGGGGAACCTATAAGGCTATTAAAGAAATTACCTCTAATGTTGTTGAGGTATCTGAATTTACTGGCTTTGAAGAGATGATGGATGGGAGAGTAAAAACTCTGCACCCTAAAATACATGCGGGTATATTAGCAAGAAGAGATAAAGATTTAGATGTGCTTGCGAGCAGAGGTTATGAACCAATTGATCTTGTTGTAGTTAACCTTTATCCATTTCAAGAAACAATCGCCTCAGGGTGCTCTTTTGATGAGGCGATAGAAAAAATAGACATTGGGGGGCCGACCATGATTAGGTCTGCAGCAAAGAATTTTAAAGATGTTGCTGTATTATCAGACCCTAGTGATTACTCTTCATTTATTAAACAGTGGGAAAGTGATGATGGTATTTCTCTTAATATGAGAAAAGATTTATCAAAAAAAGTTTTTTTGACAATGGCTAATTATAATAAAGCTATTTCTGATTACTTATCAGAAAATCAGTCCATCTCATTGCCTGATTTTAGTTTTGAAAAAAGTTCAAGTCTCAGATATGGCGAAAACCCTCATCAAAAGGCAACTCTTCTAACTTTTGATGGGCTAAACAAAAGAAATATTGCGAATGCTGAAGTCATTCAAGGCAAAGAGTTGTCTTATAATAATATTGTTGATGCTGATGCTGCTTGGGAGTGTGTAAGAGAATTTAGCGAGCCAGCTTGTGTGATTGTGAAGCATGCAAACCCATGTGGAGTGGCGTCTTCGACCTCATTGCTTGAGGCTTATAATTTGGCATTTCAAACTGATCCAACCTCCGCTTTTGGCGGTATTATTGCGCTCAATGGTACCTTGGATACAAAAACTGCCCATGAGATCAATGAAAGACAGTTTGTTGAAGTTATTATTGCAACAGATTATGAAGAGGGCTCTTTAGATATTCTATCTACAAAAAAGAATATAAGGGTGCTTAGAGTGGATCTAGATCAAGACGATCTTTACCCTGGAATTATTAAAAAAGTCTCAGGCGGCATCCTTTTACAAGAAGATGATAATTTTAGTGTGCCCATGTCATCCTTAACATGTGTGACGAAAAGGAAGCCTAGTGAGAATGAGTTGAATGATCTTATGTTTGCATGGAAGGTTGCTAAATATGTTAAATCTAATGCAATAGTTTATGCAAAAAATAAACAGACTATTGGTATTGGGGCAGGTCAAATGAGCAGAGTAATAAGTGCTGACATAGCAAACCTAAAAGCAAAAGAAGAAGGCTTAAAGGTTGCAGGTGCAGTAATGGCCTCTGATGCTTTTTTTCCATTTAGAGATGGGATTGATAAGGCGGCCTCAAGCGGCATTGCATCAATCATTCAGCCTGGTGGGTCAATAAGAGATGAGGAAGTTATAGCTGCTGCAGATGAAAATGATATGGCAATGGTTTTTACTAATACAAGACATTTTAGACACTAATGAAAGTTCTTGTTATTGGATCTGGAGGAAGAGAGCATGCTTTGGCATGGAAGTCTGCTCAAGATGAAAATGTAACTGAAGTGTTTGTTTGCCCCGGAAATGCCGGAACTGAGCTTGAAGATAAGCTGACTAATATTAAAATTGAACATGATAATTTTGAGTCAATTGAAGCTTTCTGTAGCGAAGAAAATATAAATTTAGTAATCATTGGGCCAGAACAGCCACTAGTTGCAGGTTTAGCTGATTACCTTCAGTCAAAAAAAATTAATGTCTTCGGCCCCTCACAAGCAGCAGCTCAACTAGAAGGATCTAAAACCTTTTCAAAGGATTTTTTTATTAAGTATGGAATACCCACGGCAGCATATGAATCATTCGATAGCTTCACTGATGCTCGCAGCTATCTGGATTCAATAGATTATCCAACAGTTGTAAAAGCAGACGGTTTGGCTGCAGGTAAAGGAGTTATCATATGCGGCACTAAAAGTGAGGCTGTTTCTGCTTTAGAAAGTATTTTTAAGGATAAAACATTTGGCTCGGCTGGAAGCCGAGTTGTGATTGAGGAATTTCTTGAAGGTGAAGAAGCTAGCTTTATAGCAGTGGTAAGTAAAAATAAAATGGTGTCGCTGGCAACAAGCCAGGATCATAAGGCAGTTTCTGAAGGCGATGTTGGCTTAAATACAGGTGGCATGGGGGCCTACTCACCAGCCCCAATAGTGACTGATGAAATTAATCAAAAAATATTAGATCAAGTTATGAAGCCAACAATGCAGGGCCTGATAGATGAGGGCTCTCCATATTTAGGTTTCTTATATGCTGGGCTCATGATAAAAAATGGAGAAATAAAAGTTTTAGAATTTAATTGTAGGTTTGGTGATCCTGAGACACAGCCAATAATGATGAGGTTAAAATCAAGTCTGGTCGAGCTTTGTCTAGACGCTATTGAAGATAAACTTGATACTCACCAGATTGAATGGAGTAGCAAATCCGCATGCGGTGTTGTAATAGCATCAGGTGGCTATCCAGAACAATACGAATCAAATCAAGAAGTCTCGTTTGATGAAATTAATCGACCAGACATTAAATTATTTCATGCGGGTACGAAAATGCTAAATGACTCAATTGTTACATCTGGAGGTCGAGTATTTTGTGCGACTGCTCTTGGCAGTGATCTGAAAGATGCACAGGAGAAAGCATATGAGCTAGTTAATAAAGTTTCATTTAATGGTGCTTTCCACAGAAAAGATATTGGTTATAAGGGTATTTATATGGGGGTGAAATGGGCTTAATAGACAACATTATTAATGAATGCGATATCGCGCTTAAAACATTATCTAATACCAAACCAGGAACAAATAGAGAATATCCAGCGCAAGATTCACAAAAGCAAGATCATGAACTCTCTAAAGAGGAAAAAAATCTTTCAATTCAAATGATGAGAGTAAATCTTGCTGGAGAGGTGGCTGCTCAGGCTCTTTATCGTGGTCAAGCAATGGTTTGCAAGGATGAAGAAATTAAAAAACATCTTATCGATGCTGGCGAGGAAGAGACTGATCATTTGATTTGGTGTAAAAAAAGGCTGGATGAACTCAATGGAAATGCTTCAATATTTAATCCTATATGGTACGCAGGATCATTTGCGATTGGGGCAATTTTTGGAAATATGGGTGAGAAGGTTAGCTTAGGTTTTGTAGAGGAAACTGAGAAGCAAGTTGTTAAACATATAGATAGGCACCTCGATAAAATATCTCCAAAAGATAGAGACACTATCAATATTTTAAAGACTATGAGAGAGGATGAAGACACTCATGCTAAACAGGCAGAAGAAAATGGTAGTGAAGAACTTAAAAAGCCTACTAAAAAAATTATGGAGTACACTGCAAAAATCATGACCTCCTCAAG
>CAZFYG010000023.1:0-9682 GCA_964523375.1 uncultured Gammaproteobacteria bacterium
AACCTGCAACTAATCCTTAGGAGGGATCTGTTATATCCATTTAACTAAGAAGGCAGAAATTATCATGTATCAAATTTAAAGCTATTATATGAGAACTAGCACTAATACTGATATGTATTTACCTATATAATTATTTCCATGAATATTACACTGCCTGATAACAGCATAAGAGAATTACCCACAGGCTCAACTGGGCTTGATCTTGCAGAAAGCATAGGCCCTGGTCTGGCAAAGGCAGCCATAGCTGTGGTTGTTAATGGCATTCAAAAAGACCTTTCAGACCCTATTAAAGAAGATTCTGATGTTTCTATTATCACTATCACCTCTAATGAGGGCCTGGAAATAATGAGACATACATTAACAGCGCAAGTTTTAGCAAGGGCTGTTCAAAATTTATTCCCTGAGACAAAGCTGGCTATAGGGCCTACTATAAAAGATGGCTTTTATTATGATTTCGAATCTAAGAAAACTATCTCAAACGATGACTTGAAAAAAATAGAAGTTGAGATGAGAAAAATCATCTCCACTGAGTCTTCAATTGAAAAAAGACTTCATACCAAGGAAGAAGCCCTAAAGATTTTCGGTAAAAAAAACGAACCATATAAAGAGATTATTATTAACGAAGCAGATCAAAATGATAATTTTCAGCTGTATTATCAAGACAAAGACGAGTTTGTAGATTTATGCAGAGGTCCTCATTTACCAAGTCTTAAACATATTGGTGCATTTAAGCTTACAAAAATTGCTGGAGCATATTGGAAGGGAGATGCCAACAATAAGATGCTCACTAGAGTTTATGGGACAGCATGGAAGAATGAAAAAGATTTAAGAAAGCATTTGCTAGCAATTGAAGAGGCTGAAAAGAGAGATCATAGAAAACTTGGAAAAGAGATGAGCTTATTCCATTTTCAAGAAGAAGCGCCTGGTATGGTTTTTTGGCATCCAAGAGGCTGGGCTATCTATAAAAATTTAGAAGCTTTTGTTAGAGATAGGCTTGAAAAATTTGATTATCAAGAAATAAAAACACCACAAGTTGTTGATAGAAAATTATGGGAAGCTTCTGGTCACTGGGATAAATATAGAGAAAATATGTTTATTACTGAGATAGATGAAGAACATGCAAACGATAAAAGAACAAATGCACTTAAGCCAATGAACTGCCCTTGTCATGTTCAAGTTTATAACCATGGACTAAAGTCTTATAGAGATTTACCAGTAAGACTTGCAGAATTTGGATCTTGTCACAGGTATGAAGCCTCGGGTACATTGCATGGTCTTATGCGTGTGAGAGGTTTTACACAAGATGATGGTCATATTTTTTGCACAGAAAGCCAAATTGAAAATGAGACTAAGCTCTTCATTGAGCTCCTCTCAGGAATGTATAAAGATTTGGGTTTTGAACACTTTGACATAAAGCTATCCACCAGACCAGAAACTAGAGTAGGAAGCGATGAGGTTTGGGATAAAGCTGAAAGTGCTCTAGAAAATGCTATTAAAAAATTAGACCTACCTTTTGAAACTGTTGAGGGCGAGGGTGCTTTTTATGGTCCAAAATTAGATTTTGTTTTAACAGATGCGATCGGAAGAGAATGGCAATGTGGTACTTTTCAAGCAGACTTTAATTTACCAGACAGGCTTGATGCTGAGTATGTTGGCGAAGATGGATCTAAGCATAGGCCCGTAATGATACATAGAGCAGTTCTTGGATCATTTGAAAGGTTTATAGGTATATTAATTGAAAATTATTCAGGCAAGCTGCCCTTATGGTTGGCTCCTGAGCAAGTGGCTATAGCTTCAATCATTTCAGATGTTGATGATTATGCCTCTGAAATAGAGGAGTCGCTAAAATCAATTAATATCAAAGTAATTAAAGATTTGCGAAACGAAAAAATTGGCTACAAAGTAAGAGAGCATAGTGCAGCAAAGGTTCCTGTTATTTTGGCGCTGGGAGCAAGAGAGAAAGAAAGTAGAACAGTTTCTGTCCGAAGGATAGGTAGCAATAACACCGAAACTAAATCTCTAGATGAGTTTATTAAAGAAATTAAAGCTGAAGCAAAAAGCCCAACAAGCTAGTATTTGTGAGCTTTATAAGAAATATTTTCATCCTTCCAATTAAGTTTTACAGGTACTTTATTTCTCCTCTTTTCCCACCTACCTGTCGATTCGAACCTACATGCTCCCAATATGCTATCAATGTAATTTTAGAGCATGGGTTGGTAAAAGGTTTCTATCTTGCAACCAAAAGAATTCTTAAATGCCACCCTTGGGGATAATCCCTATCAAAAAATAGTAAAAAATCATACTTTTACATGGGTAAAATATTCTTTTTTTTTAACACTTTTACTAGATAAACCCTTTATAAATGCTATAGTTTGTAAAGAATTGTAAAGAAATTGTTAGGAATTATTAAAAATTCTTAATTAATTAAAATGTTTGTAATCCAATATAGGGGGTTTATGTTATGAACAAAATATCTAAAGTCTTACTAGGAACTTTTGCATCTTTTGCATTAGCTGTTCCATTTTTTGTAAGCGCTCAAGAAATAGAAGAAGTGGTTGTTACTGCAACCAAAAAAGCTGAATCTGTTCAGGATCTAGCTTTATCAATCGAAGCATTTACTGCTGAAGATATGGAAAAAAACTTAATCAAGGACGCTGCAGACTTACAAGAAGTTGTTCCTGGTTTAATTGCTGATAAAGGTATCGGCTCAGGTGTTTCATATGCTATCAGAGGTACTGGTTCATATGGTGTTGGTGCTGCTGTTGTCGGCGCTGTTGTGACATCAATGAATGGCCACAGTGTTGGTACAGGTGCTTTTTATGATCTAGGTTTCTACGATGTAGAGCGTATTGAGGTTCTTAAAGGGCCGCAGGGTACATTATTTGGAAGAAATGCTGTTAATGGTGTAATTAATGTTATTAGTGCCAGACCAACTTCTGAATTCGAGGGGAAAGTTGATATTACATATGGCGATTACAATACTGAAGAGCTAACTGCAGTTATTAACATGCCTATTTCTGATACTATCAGAACAAGACTTGCTGTAACTTCATCAAAAAGAGATGGATTTACCCAAAACGTAAGAGATGGTTCTTACTTTAATGACAAAGACGCAATGGGAGCAAGACTTTCAATAGATTTTGATATTGGTGAATCTTCAACTTTAAAATTCACTCATGACTGGTCACAAGGTAGCGATAATAGAAATAATATTGGAGCTCCATTTTGTGAAACCCATGCATTATTAGGTTGTAACCCTTTAACTGTTGGCGGTCCAAATCAGCCTGCAGATTCAAGAGGAAGTACAGCAGCATTATTTAACGTTGTTGGTGGTTTAGAGGCCTCAGCTTATGTTAATCAATATGCTGGAACTATTGTTCCAGATAACTTTAGAAAAGCTTACTTAACAAGAAATCCAGAATTTGATAGTGAACACACGTTTACTCAAATAGAATTTGAAACTGAGCTTACAAGCGAATTGCTTTTAAATGCAAAAGTATCTCATGTAGCAAGAGATTACTACCATATGAATGATAATGACTACTCTCATTCAACTAAACCTTATCCAGGAGTTCTGGGAGCTGCATTAGGCTTGCCTCCAATTTCATGGACAGGAACTTTTGGTGGATCGTTTAATGGTGATGTTTATGGTTTCACAGAATTGGTTGATTCAGAAAGAACATATGAATTTTCAAATGCTGAAGACAATGGTATTCAGGCTGAAGTAACAATCGTATCTGATTATGATGGACCTTTTAACTTTGTTACTGGTTTCTATAGCTATGACAATAGATCTCATAATAGGTACCAAGTTCAAACAGCAGCTTGGAACATGACAGGTAACTTTAGCAATCATTTATATTCATCATTAGTATATGGTGGGCAGTTTGATGCTTATGGTGGTATTCCTTTCTACCAAACTTTGATCCTTGGTGGTCTTGGTGGAAGTGATGTTTGTGCTTCAGGTGCTTTAGGTGCAGCTGCAGCAGCAGTTCCTGCTACTTCTAATCCTGCTTGTTTAGGAGGATTATTAGCCGCTCAAGGAATCAACCCTTATCACATACCTACTGAACTTAATGGTTACATTAATGACGACCACGTAAGAACAAAATCTACAGCTTTCTTTGGAGAGTTGTACTTTGATCTTTCAGACGTAACAAAATTAACTGTTGGTTACAGGTTTAATGACGATACTGTTAAAGACTCAATTATGACTTGTTTAACAGACTTCGATTGTCCTAATTACCCGCAATCTCAATTAGATTCAGGTGAGTATGGGTTCTTCCCAACTCAAGAAGTCATTGCTGATGATGCTTTTGCTTATAAACTAGCTATTCAACATGACCTATCTGACAATCAAATGGTTTATGCAAGTTATACAACTGCTACTAAAGCCGGTGGTAATAACCCAGTTATTGGTACAGAGGCTGATCCGTATGATTCAGAAGAAACTGGAGTATTTGAGATAGGTACTAAGAGTATCTTAATGGACGGAGCAATGTTATTTAATGCTTCTTTCTTCATGAATGATACTAAAGGCATGCTTATTTCTAATATCGAAAATGCTGGTTCAGTTAACTATAACGTTGATGCTGAAATCAAAGGCTTTGAAGGTAATATGATTGCTTTCCTAAGCGAAACAACAAGTATCGATGTTTCATGGTTGCTTGTAGAAAGTGAGCTTGGCGATCAAACAATGCCTGATCCTTTAAACCCAGTTGGACTAGTTGCTTTATTGGATGTTGATCCAACAGCTTTCACTCCTGGTGTGGGTTGTGCTACTGCTACAGGTCTTTGTGGTCCAACTGAATTTGGTGCGGGTGTTCAAGGTTTACCTTTTGATCCTCAAGGTGCTGTTCAGTATGGTTATGGTTTAAATGCTGACGGTAACGTAGTGGCGATCTTTAAATCAGCTGGTTACTTATGTGCCGCTCCGTTTAACCCGCTTGGAGGAGTTGCTTGTGCAGTTCCACCTCAGCAGGTATCAATTAGCGGTAATGCACTACCTCAGTCTCCAGAATCATCATACAGTTTAGGTCTTAATAAAGACTTCCTTGGTGAAAATGGTGTTACTTCTGTAAGACTTGCTTATAGATATCAGGCCGAAAGAGAAGGTAATGTCTTTAATCAAGACAGAGCTAAAATGCCTGAAACTAAGTACTGGGATGTTTCAGCTACTTACACACCGGACAACGCTGACTGGTATGTGAAAGCATTTATTAAAAATATTGCTGATGATCAATTTGTAGGAACATGGGCTGCTTCTTCTGCATTGCAGGGTGGAGCACAGTTTGCTACTTATACTGATCCTAGAATGTTTGGTGTATCTTTTGGTACATCATTCTAAGTAGCTAACTACTTATTAAAAAGCCCAGTTTACTGGGCTTTTTTTATGTCTATAATAAAGCCTATGAAAAACAACTTTCCATATCAAGCAGAGCAAATTACAGTAACAAAAGACATGTGTGATCATAATGATCATATGAATGTAGCTTATTACTATCAAGCTTTTGATCTAGGTTATACACCAATGTATTTTAATGAAATGGGATTTTCTGATGCATACTTTAAAAGTGGCTTTTCCACATTCACCCTTGAAGACAATATTAGATATTTAAAAGAATTTAGGCTTGGTGACCCAATACAACCAGCCTTTAGTTTATATAATGTAAATAACAAACTAGTACATATCGTAGGAGGTCTTTATGATAAGGAAGATGCTCTATGTGCTATTTTTGAGACTGTTTTAGGACATATAGATATGAATAAGAGACAAACTACAAACTTTTCCAAGAGCAGGCTTAAAACTTTAATAGATTTAAAGAATGACCACGCTAATGACTTTACAATATCCTTTGAATTAAAATTAAAGATTAAAGACTTGGTTTAATATATTATGCAAAAATTACTAATAATCCTTTTTACAATCACCCTTGCAGTTCCTGCTGCCTCTTCATTATCAATAATGACATATAACGTAGAAAATTTATTTGACACACTTGATGATGAGGGAAAGGATGACAAGGCATACCTTCCTCTTGCTCAAAAGCAATCTGAGGAACATGTTAAAGCATGCAATAAAGTAAAAGTTAAAAAATGGAAAAATGAATGTCTATATTTTGATTGGACTGAAGACGCAAAGAATAAAAAATTAGCAAATATAAAAGAAGTAATCCTTTCAGCGAGACTTAATGGGCCTGATGTTATTGCATTTCAGGAAGTTGAAAACATTAATGTTCTTTCAGACTTATTTAATCTATTAGCTCCTTATGGCTATGTTGACTTTTCTCTTATAGAGGGCAGTGACTATAGAGGAATTGATACTGCCTATATATCTAAATACCCATTAAAAAATAAGACGTTACATAAAATTATATTCTCTCCTGAATTTGCAACAAAAGATACTAGGCCTATATTTGAAGTTCAAATACAGATAGATGATACGACCTTTAGGCTTTATAACATTCATTTTCCTGCTCCCTATCATCCAGTTGGCATGAGAAGTGATTCCTTTAAATCACTGAGCTCACTGACTAAAATGCATAATGATCCATTTATCGCCTTAGGTGATTTCAATGTAACAAGAGATGAAGCGACTAAAGAACAAACCTTTTATAACTTAGAGAGTGAATGGTTGATATCTAATCATGAAGGTTGCAATGATTGCCTTGGCTCACATTATTACTGGAGAGATAAATCATGGTCATATCTTGATAAAATCATGATTTCAAGGAATAGAGGGCTTTCTTTTGATACTGATTCAATTAAAACAGTATTAATAGATATCAATACTACAAATTCAATTCCAGAGGGTTTTAATACCAAAACGGGGCATGGAGTCTCAGACCATTTGCCAGTTTATGCAGAAATAGTGATTAGCGATTAAGTCTATAGTTCCAAAGGTGCGCGGTTATCAGTACTGTCCCAGAGAGAGTGGTAAGTAAAATTTCAAATAGTATTGGGGTGAATAACCCCAAAAATAATCCAGTAGTCCCAATAATGCCAAGCAGCAATGGCCCTTTTTGTTTATGTTTGATATATGCAGAAGGAAAGCTTATCAACCCAACAAAAAAAACAAGCAAAAGCAGTATAGGGTGAATTAGTTCCTCAGAGGCAGCAATAAAGCCAATAGACCCAACACCACCCCAAAGAAAAAAGCTAAATAAAATACAATGAACTACACAGAGTCCGGAAAATAAAATACCGAGCCTATCTTTCACAAAGAATTTTTAAAGAGGCTCTAGTCTCTCCAGCCACCTCTATCAAATATCCTCATATACGTTAATTGATCATGCTCTGATTCATTGATAACTTTTGCATAATCTCCTGATTGAACCAACACTACATCGCCAGATGATAAATCATATGAATCTTCATGTTGAATCCCGTAAGAAGGATCTGAACCATGGCCTTCAGTTGAATTCATATACTCAATAACTTCCATAGTTCCTCTTCCGTTAGTAATAATATAAACAACATCTGAATCTATTAATTTATGGCCTTTTGTAGATTTTCCTGGCTCAATAATGGTCCTACTAGCAATAACTCTTTCAAGCAAACTATTTGTCCATACTGAGTAATCACTTCCAGCTGTTTTAGGCGCACCACCTACTCTAAAATTATTATATTTTTTCGCCATTTTTAACCCCTTTATTGAATAAAATTAACTTAGATTAAGTTACCATACTTTGATGATAACCTGTTGTAAATCCCTGTAGAATGATTATATAATCTTTTTTTACCACGCTTTTTGATTCAGCTTGCTAGCGTGTAATAAATAAGCTAAAAAGAAGAATTCTTAAAAAAAATTCCTATTTTTTTATGCTGATAATATTAACTTTTATTATTAGGAAAAATATCATGACGAAAATATACAAAAACCCAGAAACGATTGGTTTACATGCTGGCTGGAGAAAAGATGAGAATACTAATTCCGTAGCTGTTCCAATTCATCAAACAACAAGCTATGAATTCAATAGCACAGAACATGCTGCAAATTTATTTGGGCTTTCAGAATTAGGTAATATCTACTCAAGGATTATGAACCCAACATGTGATGTTCTTGAGAATAGATTAGCTGCATTAGAGGGCGGTGTTATGGCTCTTGCTGTATCTTCTGGCCAAGCGGCATCAGCTTACGCTATTCAAAATATTGCAAAGAATGGTGATAATATTGTTGCATCCTCGCATTTATACGGCGGCACATACAACCAGTTTAAAAATGTCTTCAGTGACATGGGTATCGAAGTTAGGTTTGTTGACCCATCTGACCCTAATAATTTTTTGAAACATACAGATGATAAAACAAGAGCCTATTATGGTGAAATCTTACCTAATCCAAGTTTTGAAGTATTTCCAATCCAAGAGGTTGCAGACCTTGGAAGGCCCTTGGGAATTCCATTAATTGTAGATAATACTGCAGCTCCAATAATCTGCAAACCTATAGAACATGGTGCAGCTATTGTTATTCATTCAACTACTAAATTTATTGGTGGTCATGGAACATCTATAGGTGGAATAATTATAGATAGTGGTAATTTTGATTGGGAGTCTGCAGGGCAAGAGCGACAACCTGCCTTAAATACTCCGGATCCTTCATATGGAGGCGCAGTTTGGGTTGAGGCAGTAAAACCCCTTGGGCCAATTGCATATCTTTTAAAAGCAAGAGTTACCTTGCTAAGAGATATGGGAGCAGCCATGAGCCCATTTAATGCTTTTATGTTTATACAGGGCCTTGAAACACTTTCACTAAGAATCAGGGAGCATTCTGTAAATGCAGAAAAAGTTGCTCAATTTTTATCATCTCACCCAGCAGTAGAAAAGGTAATATATCCTTCAGTACAATCTGGTACTGCAAAAGAAAGAGCTGAAAAATACCTTAAAGGCGGTAATGGTGCGCTTATGGGTGTTGAGTTGAAGGGTGGGGTAGAATCTGGCAAAAAGTTCATTGACTCCCTAGAGCTGTTATACCATGTTGCTAACATTGGTGACTCTAAGTCACTCGCCATACATCCAGCCAGCACTACACATAGTCAGCTTTCTCCAGAAGAGCAGTTAGCAGCAGGGGTTACACCTGGCTTTGTTAGGCTATCTATTGGAATAGAGCACATAGATGATATTATTGATGATATTAATCAGTCATTAGAGCAAATTTAATTATTTTGAGCCAAGAATTAGTAACATATATTATTCTTGGCTCAAAAGCTCGCCTATCAAAAGTAAAATATTTTAAAACAGACGCTCACGAACAATGTGTTCATTTAAACTATGATAAGAGTATTGAAAAAACATTAGACTCAGTTATTACTCAGTCTCATGGAAGCTTGATAGTATTGCTTCCTCCGTCCTCCATCCCAAATTCAGATAGTAGAGACACTCTCAAGAAAATATCTTTAGTCAATGTTTCTGCTTGGGGTTGGTTTAAGTACAATAGTAAACGTAAAAATCTTGCTCAAAATTTGGGAAAAATAAGTACATTTATAAGCGGGGTGCCTTCTCTTGAGCAAGGTCTATACTTTAGTAAGAGACTGTATTTTTCTATTGGTGGAATAGGTGAGGTTGGCAGCTCTCCATTTGCAGAGATCTCTAAAAGACTGCAATCGCGCTTAGACCCTCAAAAACCACTTCAACCTCTTTCAATAAGAACAAAAAACCTTAAAATTAGTTAATGGAGAGTTCATAT
>CAZFYG010000024.1:0-9642 GCA_964523375.1 uncultured Gammaproteobacteria bacterium
ATGCATATAAAGATTCTTTAGTATCAAAATGCCTATAAGGTGCAGTTTGAGAAACTCCGCTCTCTTTTGCAATAGATCTCATGCTTAAAGATTCGTACCCATATTCTTCGCAAAGCCTACATGCGCACAATATTAGCTCTTGCTTAAGATTGCCGTGATGATACGATTTTGAAGATTTAGTCATATTATGGTTGAAGATCTTAACACTTTAATGTTGACACTGTAAACATATCGTTTAATATGTTGACACTGTAAACATAAAAATATAGCTTAAAAATGAAAAGTAAATTTATCTATAAAAACAATCTTAGAATGCTAGTAATTGGGGCATTAATTTTGCTGCAGCCACAGTTTATTGCTGCTCAATCTGTTGAGATTTTGGAAGCTAAATTGCAAAAATCATTTTTAATTAATAAAGAGTTTCCAGGGATACTTCATCCAAGCCAGCAATCAAAAATATCCTTTCAAATACCTGGAAGGGTTGCATCTGTGAATGTTGATATTGGAGATGTGGTTACACAAAATCAAATATTAGCTAAGTTAGATGATAGCGAGATATCTGCACAGTTAAAACAGGCAAAAGCTAGATTTAATTTATCAAAGCAAATTTTGAAAAGAGTTAAAGATCTTAAAATCGATGGCCATGTTTCCGACCAACAGCTTGATGAAGCAAATTCAGAATTTTTAACTGCTCAGTCACAACTTGAATATTACCAGGTAAAGCTTGATCAAGCTAAGTTAGTAGCACCATATGATGGTGTGATACAGGGCCGATTTCTTGATCCTGGTACTGTAATTAATGGTGGTGTACAAATTTTAGAAATTATTGATTCAAGATTCGTTGAAGCACATGTAACTCTTCCAATGGAATATATCAGCAAGGTTGAGCTAGGGCAGACATTTAAATTCAAGGTATCTAATAAAATTTACAATGCAATTTTAAAAAGGATTGCGCCTATGTCGAGTAGTGGTTCAAATTCAAAGTTAGCAATTTTTCAATTTGATAAATTTATAACACCTGGGGTTGTTGCAAAATTACAAATGCAATTTGAAGAGCAAGCTGCTGGTCTTTGGGTGCCATTAAAATCTCTTTCTCAATCAGACCAAGGTCTTTGGTCGTTATATACGTTAACAAGCAATGTCGTTACAAAAGATATTGTAGAAATCCTCTATTTTGATGATAACTATGCATATGTAAATGGAACTATTTCTAACGGAGATAAAATTATTTTAGGCGGAGCATCAAAAGTAGTTCAGGGCATGGTATTGGACTCTAAATGAAAATATTAGATATTTTTCTTGAAAGGCCCAGAGTTCTTTTTTTAACTCTAACCTTTATTCTTTTAGCTGGTATCTCATCTGCACTTTCGCTTCCCGTTCAAGAAAATCCAGAGTTAGCTCAAAGATGGGGGTCTGTAACTACAAATTTTCCAGGTGCCTCTCCCGAAAGAATAGAAACACAAATATTAGAACAGCTTGAACTTAAATTAAGAGAAGTAACAGAAATAGATGAGCTAGATTCAATAATATCTCAAGGGTTTTCGACTACAGTTATTGAGTTTCATCAAAGCCTTGACCCTTTGTTAATTGATCAAACATGGTCTGAAGTTCAGGATAAGATTGATCAAGTAAAACCACTAATTCCTCAAGGGGCCAATTTAAAACTTATTAGATCAAGCGGCCCTCCTATAACTGTTATGTATGGAGTTGAGTGGAGAGGAGAGGGCGCTTCTCCGCTTGTAATGCTTTCCAGAATTGCAGATCAGTTAAAAACGCAATTGAATAGCATCAACAATACCGAAAAGCTAAAAGTTTTTGGTGGCACAGATGAAGAGGTGCTGATTGAAGTTGACTCAGCGAAACTATCTTCTGCAGGCCTTACATTTACAGAGTTATCTAATATTGTTAAAAGCTTAGACTCTAAAAAGCCCATTGGCTTAATTTCCAACTCACAATCAGAATATCTATTTGCACTTAAAGATGATCTGAACAATATTAATTTAATCAAAGACATACCAGTTAAAGTTTTTGACAATAACCAAATGATTAGGCTTGGGGATATTGCTGACATTTCTTTAAAGCCTGTTACGCCTATTGAAGAAATAATTCTCATAGATGGCAAGCAAACAATAATGGTTGCCATTACTGGCACCATGTCTCAGAGAGTCAATGATTACGTTAATCAAGCTGATTCTGTTGTTGAAAAATTAAATAGTGAGCTGCCAAGCGAGATATATATAAAAAAAATATATGATGAATCTGCATATTCATCTGAAAAATTTACAGTATTATTTCAAAGTTTTGCTTTAGCTACATTCTTTGTATTGTCCTTTAGCTTATTTTTTTTAGGACTTCGCTCAGCCATTGTTGTAACTGCAATTTTACCATTCTCAGTTTCACTGGTCCTATTCGGTTGCAATATTATCGGCCTTCCATTACACCAAACCTCAATGAGTGGAATAATAATTGCCCTTGGTTTACTTATCGATAATGGAATCATTGTTGTTGAGGACTATAAGCATAGAAGATCCTTAGGGCTTAATCCCAAAGATGCAATTAAAGCAAGTGTGAAACATTTGGTAGCTCCATTAACAGCAGCAACTGCAACAACAGTATTTGCCTTTTTGCCTATAGTTACTGGGGAAGGTTCCAGTATTGAGTTTGTAGGAGGGCTAGCAAAAACTGTGATCATGTCAATCGTATCTTCTTTAATTCTTGCACTCATTGCCGTTCCTGTGATGATGACTTATTTGGAGAAAGTAAAGTTTTTAAATAGAGGAGATATCTCTAAAGAGGGATATCACAATGAAAGAATTGTTTCGCACTATAGAAATTTTCTTTCGTGGGCATATTTAAAGCCTAGAAGGGCTATTTCTTTAGCTTTACTGTTCCCATTAATTGGTTTTTTAACTTTTGGATCTATTCCAAAAGATTTTTTCCCACCTCAAGATAGAGATATGTTTGAAGTGATAGTTGAAATGCCTCAAGGCACATCAACAGAAGAAACTCTTAAAAAATCTATTGATGTTAGAAATCAAATTATAAACTCTGGCTTGATAGAGCTTAAGCAAGATGTTTGGTTTGTAGGCAGTCGACTTCCAAGAGTATTGATGAATGTTGTTGGGGGTGATTCTAAAGAGGGAAATAATAACTCTGCTCAAGCAGTCCTATATGCTAAAGATTATTATCAGATGATGAGAAATCTTCCACTTTTAAGCAAGAAGTTATCAGATGACAATCCTGACATTAATATACTTGTTGATAATTTCTTCTCTGGGCCTCCTGTTTTTGCAGATATTGAATATAAGATTATGGGTAACGATAGAGATGTTTTAGCAATGTTGGGTGAAAAACTTGAACTGATAGTAAGCAACGCTCCAAATATTATTTTGACCAAGAATGAGCTTTCCAATTATGTTACAAGTCTAGAATTTGAATTGGACTCTTCAAATATTTATTTCTCTGGAAGTGATGCAAATCTTATTACTAATGAGCTTTCGTCAGTTAGTAACGGTATAAGTGTTGGCACCATGCTTGACGGGTCTAAGGAGATTCCTATAAGAATAGTAGGTGCCGAATCAAACAGCGCAATAGATGATGCTAGGTTTTTAACAGTGCCCACAAATAATGGCTCACTTGAATATATTGATAATTTTGGTGAAAGCAAAATAGTTAGAAAGTCAGGAGTAATAACACGCTTTCAGAGTCAAAAACTGAATACAGTCCAAGGCTGGGTGGAAACAGGGAAGCTTCCATCTGCTACAGAAAGTTATTTAACGGAGCCAGTGAATGCATTTATTTCAAATCTACCAAAGGGCTTTTATATAGAGCAGTCTGGCCAGGCAGAGAGCAGGAATCAGTCTCAATCTCAAATATACTCTTCAGCTTTGCTGTATTTAATTCTTATTATCGGAGGTCTTGTCTTTGCACTTAATTCGTTTAGACAAACTGCTCTTATATTATCTGTTGGTGGCTTATGTATTGGCCTTTCATATCTTGGGCTAACAATTGGAAATCAAAATTATGGCTTTATAGCAACTATTGGTGCTGTTGGTCTTGTAGGTCTTTCAATCAATGATTCTATTATTGTGCTATCTCATATTAAAGAAGAGGCTGAAAAAAGACTGATTACCAAAGCTGAAATTACAGAGATTGTTATTCGATCAACAAGACACATTATTACGACATCAGTCACAACAATAGGAGGCTTTGCTCCTCTAATATTTTCAAGCGTTTTCTTTAGGCCTCTAGCATGGGCAATGACAATAGGGGTTCTCGGTGCAACTCTTCTAGCATTACTTTATATACCAGCAATGTTTATGTTTATGAATAAGATTAAGAGTTAAAACAATCTTCAGAACAATAAGACTTTTTATTCTTATTCAAAGCAATGGATTCATGAACGCTAATATTACAAACGGCACAGGTTAAGATTTCATTTTTAATTTTTTTTACACTATTTTTTTTACTAAAAACATTTCTTAGTGATATGAGAAAAAATACAGATATAAATACTATTAATAAAGGAACAATTATAAAAATTGTTTTTAAAAACACCATGACTATTCAGGCTTGATTTTCTGCAAACTATTCCAAAACCAGGAACTTTCTTCTTTTGGCTCTTCTGAATCTATATAGTTCATTGCTATGACCTTCTTCGTATCCTCATATAGTTCTGAGTACCCTAATGCTTCATATGAAACTAGTAATATTTTTAATGCCCTAAGATTTTCGCTTGACCCCGGAATATTCTCCAAGACATAGTTCGCTCTTCGAATAGAGGCAACGTATGCTTTTCTTGTTATGTAGTAGTCTGCTGCAGCGAGCTCATTTCTTGCTATCATATTTCTTAAATATACACTTCTTTGTTTAGCATAAGGGCCATATTGACTTTCCGGATATCTAGTTAAAAACTCTGCTAGCTCTGAAAAAGATTCTTTTGCACCTGAAATATCTCTGTTAGAGAGATCAGTCCCTGTAATTCTAACTAAAAAATTCTTATCCCTCGTATAGCTAGATATACCCTTCATAAAATAGGCATAGTCAATATTAGGATGTCTAGGGTGAAGCCTGATAAATTTTTCAGCTGACGAATGAGCAGCCTCAGGTTCTGAATTCATTAAATGTGCATAAATTAATTCAACCTGTGCCTGCTCAGCATATTTACCGAATGGATATCTGCTTTCTATTGTCTCTAGAGCTTCAATTGCACCAATATAATTTCCAGTAAGCATCCTTCTTTGTGCCTGGTCGTAATATATTTTTTCTGGCCTCTCTATGACTTCCCCTTCTGACTGACATCCCGTTATCGAGATTACAGCAAGAGGTATTAGCAAAGATATTTTAAATATATTTTTGTATTCTTTCATTATTTTGATATTTTACCTTTATTATTAGTATTAAAGTTTTAAAAGTTATATTTAGATTGAAATAATTTCTATAAGTTCCAATGTCTATTACAAAAATCGTTAAAGAAGATAATAACAAAAGCAGGTTAGATAAAATCGCTGCAGAAATGTTTATTGAGTATTCAAGAACTCAATTAAAAAAATGGATACTTGAGGGCAGAGTATTAGTTAACAATGAACTTGCTAAACCAAAAGATATGGTTTTTTACCAAGACGAGATCACAGTTGACCCAATTAAGGAGCAGAAAGTCTCTTGGGCACCCCAAGAAATAGCTTTTGAAATTATTGATGAAAACGAAGATTTTATTATTATTAATAAGCCTTTTGGTCTAGTCATGCATCCAGGATCTGGTTGCTTTAACGGAACTCTTGCAAATGGTCTTCTTTTTAAATATCCAGAGCTTAAGCATTTACCTAGAAGCGGAATAGTTCATCGACTTGATAAAGATACATCGGGTATATTAGTTGTTGCAAGGTCAGAAGAATTTAGAAATCATTTTATTGATATGATGCAAAATAGAGAAATTGTAAAAAAATATCTAGCCATATCATCTGGATCAACTTTAGGCAGTTTTGAAATCAATGAGCCTTTGGGAAGAGATAAAAAAAATAGGACTAAAATCGCTATCAGAGATGATGGGAAAGAGGCTCTTACTTTTGTAAAACTATTGGAGAATTTTGGTGGTTATTGTTTGTTAGACATACTTATTAAAACAGGCCGAACTCATCAGATTAGAGTGCATTTAGCATCCAAAAAATTACCTATTATTGGAGATGGTACATATAATCCAAGAAAAATTATTTCAAAAGATACATCAAATGAGCTGGTTGATATCATCCGGAGCTTTCCGAGGCAGGCCCTGCATGCTCATCAAATATCTTTTTTAAGTAAAAATAAAAAAGATATGATCTCATATGAAGCTCCCATTCCGCGTGATATGCAAAATCTGATAGAAAACCTAAAAAAACTCTAAAAATGTTGTTACGTATTGCTTAAAGTGATGTAAGCTTTATTTTTTATAAATTAATTTTTGAGTTTTGAAACTATCTGGCGCAGATATGCTAATGCAAGCACTCCATGAAGAGAGTGTTGAGCTTATTTTTGGTTATCCTGGTGGGGCTGCGCTTCATGTATATGATGCCGTTTTTAGGCAAGATAAAATTGATCATATACTTGTTAGACATGAGCAAGGCGCAACTCATGCAGCGGATGGTTATGCCAGATCAACTGGGAAACCTGGAGTAGTCTTAGTAACATCCGGTCCTGGCGCAACAAATGCAGTTACTGGAATTGCAACGGCTTTCATGGATTCTATCCCAATGGTTATTCTTTCATGCCAAGTAGCTTCTCATTTAATTGGTACAGATGCTTTTCAGGAAACAGATATGATTGGAATATCCAGGCCAATCGTTAAGCATAGTTTTTCTATTGAAGATCCTAATGAGATTCCAAAAATTATAAAAGAAGCTTTTCATATTGCAACAACTGGGAGACAGGGGCCTGTAGTTATTGATATACCTAAAGACATGACTGCGCCTGATAAAACGTTCAATTATGATTACCCTTCTAAAGTAGATATTAGATCATATAAACCTCCAGTTGCTCCAAGTGACAATCAAGTACAAAGAGCAGTTGAGGCAATTTTAGCCTCTAAGAAACCAGTTTTATATGCGGGCGGCGGTGCCATATCTAGCAATGCATCATCTGAATTAATAAAGCTGAATAAGATTTTAAAAGCACCAGTAACAAATACGCTTATGGGGCTGGGGGTCTATCCTGCATCTGACCCATACTTTTTAGGCATGCTTGGAATGCATGGAACCTATCAAGCAAATATGGCCATGCATAATGCTGATTTGATTATAGCAATTGGCGCAAGATTTGATGATCGTATTACTAATACACCAAGTCTTTTTGCACCCAATGCGAAAATCATACATTTAGATATTGATTATTCATCTGTATCAAAAATTATAGAAGCAAACATTGCTCTCTTTGGTGAGGTGAAGAATTCTTTAAATAAGATTATTGATAAATTAAATGATGGCTCTAGTAATCATAACCCTGAAAAATTTATCCCATGGTTAAATGAAATATCAGAATGGAAGGCACTTCATGGTTTAAATCACGATCTGTATTTAGATCAAACTGATAATAATATGATTTTGCCACAGCAGGTTGTTCAGCATGTTTATCAAGAAACTGAAGGGAATGCTTTTGTAACTTCTGATGTAGGCCAACATCAAATGTTTGCAGCGCAATACTACCACTTTGATGAACCAAGAAAATGGATAAATTCTGGCAGCATGGGAACAATGGGTTTTGGTCTGCCAGCAGCCATGGGCGTTAAATTAGCACATCCTAAAGAAGAGGTTGTTTGCATTACTGGAGAAGGAAGTATTCAGATGTGTATACAAGAGCTTTCAACATGCCTGCAGTACAATCTCCCAATTAAAATTATTAACATAAACAATGAAGCGCTGGGCATGGTAAAGCAATGGCAGGATATGAACTATGGCGGCCGTCATTCTGAAAGCACCTACCAAAACTCTCTCCCAAATTTTGTAGAGCTGGCAAGATCTTTTGGTCATGAAGGAATTAAAATTGAAAAAAACTCAGATCTAAAAGAAGGGCTAAAAAAAGCATTTTCATTAAAAGATAAATTAGTTTTTGTAGATATATATGTAGACCCGTCTGAGCATGTCTATCCAATGCTTGTAGCTCCAAATGGCAGCCTTAAAGATATATGGTTAGGCAAAGATAAAAAAGCATGAATAAGAGAAATATACTAATTATTTTAGAAAATAAACCAGGCGCTCTAGCTAGGGTGGTAGGGCTATTTCACCAACGGGGATATAACATAGCTAGCCTTCATGTTGATGCTGTTGAAGATGTATCTCAATATTCTTGGCTAGAAAATGATCTTACTATAAATCTAAAGCCTAATGAGGTCTCTGAAATGACAATATCCACCTCAGTTAGCGATACTTTGCTAACTCAAATTTTAAGACAAATAAATAAACTTATTGATGTTCTCTATGCAGAGGAAAAGAAATAAAAAAAATTAAAGGAAAATCTATGAAAATTTATTATGAAGAAGATGCCAATATAGAAATTATTAAAAATATGAATGTTTCTATAATAGGTTATGGTTCACAAGGGCATGCTCATGCAAATAATTTACACGACTCTGGAGTAAATATTACTGTTGGTCTCAGAGAAGGGTCAGTATCATGGGCTAAAGCTGAAGAGGCTGGTTTAAAAGTTGCAAATGTTGCTGATTCAGTCAAAGGTGCCGACTTGGTTATGATATTAACACCGGATGAGTTTCAAGCTGCCATTTACAACAATGAAATTAAACCAAATCTAAAGGATGATGCAATACTTGCATTTGCACATGGCTTTAATGTTCATTTTAAAAAAATAACACCTGAAAAGGGCCACAGCGTAATAATGATTGCACCAAAAGGTCCTGGGCATACAGTTCGAAGCACTTATGAGAATGGTGGTGGAGTTCCATCTTTAATAGCCATTTATGAAGATGCCACTTCCGATAAAAGTTTTAATGCTAAAGATGTAGCTTTGTCATATGCAAAAGCAAATGGTGGCACAAGAGCAGGTGTTCTTGAAACATCTTTTAAAGAAGAAACAGAAACAGATTTATTTGGAGAGCAGGCAGTTTTGTGCGGTGGAATTACAGCTCTTATAAAAGCAGGTTATGAAACACTCGTTGAGGCTGGCTATAGTCCTGAGATGGCATATTTTGAATGTTTGCATGAAACAAAATTAATTACAGATCTAATTCAAGAGGGCGGTATTGCTAATATGCATTATTCAATATCTAATACAGCGGAATATGGTGATTACCTAAGCGGACCAAAAGTCATAACATCTGACACTAAAGAAGCAATGAAAGGAATTTTAGAAAATATCCAATCTGGAAATTTTGCGAATGATTTCTTAAATGACTGCCGTCAGAGCAATGATGGTTCAGGTGGTCCATTCATGAAATCAAGCCGTGAAGCTACCAAAAATCACCCTATAGAGCTTGTAGGAAGTGAGCTTAGATCTAAGATGAAATTCTTGAATACAAAGAAATTAGTAGATAAACAAAAAAATTAAAAAAAAAGGTATCTTCTTTAGTATAACTTAGTTAGAATACGCGTCCGTCCTTGAGACGGTTGTTCTTTAAAAATATTTGGTTACTCGTGTGGGTGTTCAAAATACGAGAAA
>CAZFYG010000025.1:0-7939 GCA_964523375.1 uncultured Gammaproteobacteria bacterium
TCAGATAGAAACGACCCCATTATAGATGGGACAAGCAGAATATCCCCATACCTAGCGCTAGGTATTATTTCGTCTAAGAGGTGTATTTTAGAGGCTTTAAAGCTTAATAATTTTGAGTTTACTTCCGGCAACAAAGGCTATACAAAGTGGATCGATGAGATTGTGTGGAGAGAGTTTTATAGAAACATAATGCATTCATTTCCAAAAGTTAGCAAAGGGATGCCTTTTCAAGATTACACAAGAAAAATAGTATGGAGATTTGATCAGGATGAATTTGATGCCTGGAAAGATGGTATGACAGGCTTTCCAATTATTGATGCAGCAATGAGGCAGTTAAAACACGAGGGATGGATGCATAATCGTCTAAGAATGGTTGCCGCAATGTTTTTCACCAAAAATATGCTCCACGATTGGAGGTTGGGTGAAAAGTTTTTCATGGAAAGCCTAATAGATGGAGATTTTGCTTCTAACAATGGCGGGTGGCAATGGAGTAGCTCTACAGGAACAGATGCAGCTCCATATTTTAGGATTTTTAATCCAATAACCCAGTCTACAAATTTTGATAAAGCTGGAGAATTTATTAGAAAGTATGTGCCTGAATTAAAAGACTTAGATCAAAAAGTTATTCATGATCCATCAAGTTCTTTAAGAAGCCATTTGGGATACCCTGAACCCATATTGGATTTGAAGCAATCAAGACTTAGAGCTATTGACGCTTTTAAAGAGTCTAGAGAATAGCTTTATCAAAAATTAATAAATACATATAATTAGATAAATAGGAAAAAAAATTATGAAAGATAAATTAGATTTTTATATAAATGGTGAGTGGGTAAGTTCGTCTTCGGCTGAAACCATTGAAGTTGTTAACCCAGCTACCGAAGAAGTTATAGGTTCAATTGGAGCAGGCACCAAAGAAGACATAAATAATGCTGTATCAGCAGCTAAAGAAGCCTTTAAGACATTTAGTAAAACAACAGCACATGAAAGAGCTGAATATATTCGATCTATTATCGATATATATGAAAGAAGGATGGATGAAATAGCATCAACAATCACTGAAGAAATGGGTTCTCCTTTATGGTTATCTCAAGTTGCTCAAGCAACTACTGGGATGAGTCATTTTAAAAGCACGCTAAAAGAGCTCGAAAACTATGAGTTTGAAAAAAATCTAAATAATTATATTGAAAGAAAAGAAGCCATAGGGGTTGTTGGAATGATTACTCCTTGGAACTGGCCTATGAATCAAATGTGCACCAAAGTTGCCTCAGCAATTGCTGCAGGTTGCACTATGGTTATAAAGCCAAGTGAAATATCACCCTATTGTGGCATTTTATTAGCTGAAATCATTCATGAGGCTGGCTTACCAAAAGGCGTATTTAATCTAGTTAATGGTTATGGTCCTATTGTGGGAGCTGCTTTATCGGAGAGCTCGGATGTGGATATGATATCGATTACAGGCTCAACAAGAGCAGGTATTGCAGTAGCACAAGCATCAGCACCTTCAGTAAAAAGAGTCTCACAGGAGCTTGGTGGTAAATCTGCCAATATTGTTTTAGATGATGCAAATATTGAAAAAGCAGTTGCCTCAGGGGTAGCTCAATGTTTCTTAAATACAGGTCAAACCTGCACCGCACCCACTAGGATGTTGGTCTCTTCAGAAAATTATGACAAAGCAGTTGAGATTGCTAAATCTGTTGCTGAAAAAACTTCTGCCGGTGATCCGCTAGATGAAAATTCAAGAATGGGCCCAATATCAAATAAAGCTCAATATGAAAAAGTTGTAAGAATGATTCAAATTGGTATTGATGAGGGTGCTACTCTTGTAGCAGGTGGAACAGAACTTCCGGAAGGTTTAGATAAAGGTTTCTATGTTAAGCCTACAGTATTTGCTAATGTCACTAACGATATGACTATTGCTAGAGAAGAGGTTTTTGGGCCTGTACTATGTATGCTGAAATATGAGACTGAAGAGGAGGCGATAGAAATTGCCAATGATACCGATTATGGCCTAGCTGGATATGTTCAAGGTGAAGTCTCTCATGCACAAGAAGTTGCAAGACATATTAGAGCAGGGCAAATTACTATCAATGGTGGTAATAGAGAAAATGCTGCCCCATTTGGTGGCTACAAGGCTTCAGGCAATGGAAGAGAGCACGGGCTTCATGGTTTAGAAGATTACCTTGAAACAAAGGCTTTAATAAGCCCTTTAGGCTAGTCTAATAAATCAGGCTCTTTCTTAACAATCATATCAAAGGCAGGCTGAAAGCTTGCCCAAGCTGCTATATCGTTAGAAATATATTCTCTAGTTTTAACTGCAGTTTCATGAGGAATGATAATAGGGTTACCTGCGGCTTCAGCCGTTAGCTGAGCCTGGCAACACCTTTCCATAGACGTATAAAACCATAAAGCTATATCAACTGATGGGCCTGTAGTAAGTATCCCGTGGTTTTGAAGAATGATTACTTTTTTATCTCCAAGAGCCTCAGCTATTAGATCACCTTCTTCTACTTCTTCAACCACTCCAGAGAAATCACTATAAATAGCCTGTTGCTCATAAAATGCACAGGCATCTTGAGATATAGGGTCTAAAAGTTTGCCTAAGGTTGAGAAAGTTCTGCCTTGAATAGAATGTGAGTGGGCAGCTGCATTAACATCTGGCCTTGCTTTATGAAGTCTAGAGTGAATCGCAAACGCAGCAACATTGACATCTCTATCGCCTTGAACAACATCACCATCATGGTTTACAAGAATTAAATCAGATACCGAAATTTGTGAAAAATGAACACCCAATGGATTTACCCAGAAGTGATCAGTAAACTCAGGGTCTCTCAACGTAATATGTCCTGCTACACCTTCATTAAAACCACAATGAGCAAAGAACCTAAATCCTGCCGCTAATTTTTCTAATTGGTCTCTTCTAACCTCTGCAACATTTGCAAACTCTTTCATCTCAAGACCTTTCTTTTTTAAAGGAAGTCTTCCATCAGTTAGGCTGATTTTTATTGGTGTAACATTTGACATTCTTTTCTCCACGAAATAACTTTGAGTGATAAAATAGCTTATCAAATATTGGTTTAAATATGAAATATAGAATAGAAAAAGATAGTCTTGGTGATGTAAAAGTTCCAGCTGATGCTCTATGGGGTGCGCAAACACAAAGAGCGCTTGAAAACTTTAAAATCAGCGGCATTAAGTTTACTTTTCCATTTGGCAGATCATTTATTGAAGCCCTTGGTGTTATTAAATATTCTGCTGCTTCATCAAATCAAACATTAAAATTATTAAGTGCAAAAAAAGCAAATGCTATTAAGAACGCATCTAAGGCTGTCATTAAAGGAGATTATGATGATTCTTTCCCTTTAGATGTATTTCAAACTGGCTCTGGTACAAGCACAAATATGAATGCCAATGAGGTTATCGCAAATGTTGCTTCTACCAAATCCAAGACAGCTATTGGTGCAAATGATGATGTAAATATGAGCCAAAGCTCAAATGATGTGATCCCAACCGCGATATGCATCAGTTCTTTGCTTGATATGGAGAGGCTATTACTTCCTAACTTAGATATTTTAATAGATGCAATAGATGCAAAAATGAAAGAAGTTAAGGGTAATGTTAAAACAGGAAGAACGCATTTAATGGATGCTATGCCAATTGACTTTTCACAAGAGCTCTCAGGCTGGAAAGCTCAATTAACAAGCTCTAAGAAGTCTTTAAAAGCAGCTTCAGCAAGAATGCTTGAGCTTCCCCAAGGCGGCACTGCTATCGGCACAGGTATAAACACACACAAAGATTTTTCAAAGCATTTTTGTAGCGAGGTAAATGCATTAACTGGCCTTAAGACCAAACAAGCCAAGAACTTCTTTCAAGGTCTAAGCTCTGTTGATAATGCGGTTGAGCTTTCATCTGCAGTTAAAAACCTTAGTGTTGTTCTAATGAAAATTTCTAATGATTTAAGATGGATGAATAGTGGGCCATTGACTGGCTTATCTGAGATCGAATTAGAAGCACTTCAGCCAGGTAGCAGCATAATGCCTGGAAAAGTAAATCCGGTTATACCAGAGGCAGTCGCTATGGCTTGTGCGGACGTTATTGGTAACGATACAACTATCACCATTGCAGGGCAAAGTGGTAATTTTCAATTAAATGTCATGCTTCCGGTAGTTGCATACAATTTACTTAAAAGTATTACTTTAATGGCAAACTCAATGCCATTACTTGCAAACAAAGCAATAAAAACATTTAAAGTGAATACAACAAATATTGAAGAATCTTTATCAAAAAATCCTATTTTAGTAACTGCTCTAAATAGAAAAATTGGCTATGTAAAAGCAGCTGCTGTAGCCAAAAAAGCCTATAAAGAAAAAAGATCTATTATTGATGTGGCGCACGAGGAAACAGGCATCAGCTTAGATGAACTTTCTAAATTACTAGACCCATCAAAATTAACTAAAGGCGGTATAAATTAAATGGCAGACTTATGTGATTTGTCCTGCGAAGCTTGCAGGGCTGATGCCCCAACGGTAAGCCCTGAAGACCAAGAGCTTTTACTAAATGACATAGAAGGGTGGTCAATCAATACAGACCCTTGTGACATGCTTGTAAAAAAGTTTAGCTTTGATGATTATGAAAGCGCTTTATCTTTTACTAATGCTGTAGCAGAGATGGCTGAAGATGAGGGCCATCATCCTAAGCTTATCCTTGAGTGGGGCTTGGTTTATGTTAGCTGGTGGTCTCATAAGATCAACGGATTGCATAAAAATGATTTTATTTGCGCCGCAAAAACAGATCTTTTATACAAATCTTAATTTTCTATAACTCACTTTCATACTTAGGAGCATTCAAACAATGAATCAAAACGAAAAACCATATCAGTCGCTTGCGTGGATTGCTACAGGAATACTAATCATAGCTGCATCACTTGCCAGCTTTGTTCCTGAGTTGGAATATCATCATTGGGCATTTATTTCTGCCAACACCATCTGGATAGTTGTTGGTCTTTTATGGAAAGAACAAACTGTTGTTGTTTTAAATACTGGTTTAACACTTATCTATATCCTTGGACTAATTATTTAACTAATTAAATTAGTAAGGATTTTTTTTTCTCCTTAGTCTTGTTATAATCCGACATGGACAAAGTAAAATTAAAAGCTCTCACGTTCGATGATGTACTTCTACTTCCAAGGTTTAGCGACTTTATCCCAAGCGAAGCATCAACTGAAACAAAACTCACAAAGAAAATATCTCTGAAGATTCCTCTTATTTCTGCAGCTATGGATACTGTTACAGAGTCCAGGATGGCAATTTCATTAGCAGAGGCTGGTGGAATAGGAATTATTCATAAAAATAATGAAATATCCGAACAAGCTAACCAGGTTAGAGCTGTTAAGAAATACGAAAGCGGAGTTGTTAGAGATCCCATCACAATTGAATCTAGTAAATCAATTAGTGAATTACAACAGCTTACTACTGAACTCAAAATTTCGGGCATGCCAGTTGTTGATGATGGTCAGCTAAAAGGAATTGTAACCAGTAGAGATTTTAGATATGCAGATAATATGGAAGATCCTGTATCTTCAATTATGACGCCCTTTGATAAGCTGGTAACAGTCAAAGAGGGTACATCTCAGGATTCTGTTAAAAAGATGATGTATGAAAACAGAATTGAGAAAATATTAGTAATTGATGACAAGAATACTTTAAGTGGTCTCGTCACGATGAAAGACATTGAAAAATCAGCCGAACATCCTGATGCGACAAAAGATTCCTCTGGAAGGTTGATGGTAGGGGCTGCGCTTGGTACCGGCTCCGATACTCTTGATCGCGCCAAAGCGTTGCATGAGGTTGGTGTTGATGTATTTGTAATTGATAGCGCCCATGGGCATTCAAAAAATGTTTTAGATACGATTAAGCTTGTAAGAGAGCACTTTCCTGATGTCGAAATCATTGGCGGCAACGTAGCAACACCAGAAGGCGCACAGGCTTTAGTTGAGGCTGGAGCAGATGCTATTAAGGTTGGCATGGGCCCAGGGTCTATTTGTACAACTAGAATTATCGCTGGAATTGGAGTTCCTCAGATCACAGCCATTATGACTATTCGTGAAGCATTGGTAGGCAAAGGCGTTAGTCTGATTGCAGATGGTGGAATTAGGTTCTCTGGAGATATAGCCAAAGCAATTGCTGCAGGCGCAGATTCTGTAATGATGGGTGGCTTGTTTGCTGGTACAGAAGAAGCTCCTGGGGAAGTGGAACTATTCCAAGGAAGAAGTTTTAAAACATACAGAGGTATGGGCTCTATTGGAGCTATGACAGATAGGAAAGAAGCATCAAATAGATACCTTCAAGACGACATTGATCCAGAAAAGTTAGTACCAGAGGGAATAGAGGGAAGAGTTCCATACAAAGGACTTGTAATTAGTGTTATCAATCAACTCATAGGTGGCGTTCGCCAAAGTATGGGTTATGTAGGGTGTAAAACAATTGATGCTATGAAAAAAGACAGTCAGTTTATTGAAATTACAAATGCAGGTATGGCAGAAAGCCATGTTCATGATGTAATGATCACCAAAGAAGCCCCAAACTACCAAAGAGGTTAAAAATTTTTCATGTCAAACCTTTCTATTAGTAATAAAAGTATTGATACAGTCCTTGTCCTTGATTTTGGATCCCAATATACCCAATTGATAGCTCGAAGAATCCGTGAGTCTAATGTTTACTCTGAAATTCTTCCTTGGGATATTGATGAGAACAAAATTAAAAAGATCAATCCTGTAGGAATCATTCTATCTGGTGGTCCTGAATCTGTTACTGATAGTTTTACTCCAAGAATTCCACAAATTGCTTTTGATTTAAATGTTCCTTTGCTTGGGATTTGTTATGGAATGCAAACACTTGCTGAACAGATGGGCGGCCAAGTAATTTCTTCAAGTCATAAGGAGTTTGGTCACGCCGAACTTACTCTTAAAAATGAATCTAATTTATTTGAAGGTCTTAGCACTAATGAAAATGTGTGGATGAGTCATGGAGATCAAGTTCAAGATTTACCTGATAGCTTTAAGTTAATTGCCTCTACTAAAAATGCCCCTATTGCAGCTATGCAGCATGAGGCAAAACCAATTTATGCCTTACAGTTCCATCCTGAGGTAACCCATACAGAGCAAGGACATATCGTATTAAATAACTTCATTTTCAATATATGCAATGCACAAAAAGATTGGAAAATGGACAACTTGATAAAAGAAAGAATCCAAGAGATAAAAGATCAAGTTAAAGATCAAAAAGTATTGCTGGGGCTTTCCGGCGGAGTTGATTCATCTGTTACCGCAGCATTACTTCATCAAGCAATTGGCAAAAAACTTACCTGTGTATTTGTAGATAACGGGCTTCTTAGAAAAGGCGAAGCCGATGAAGTTATGACTACTTTTAAAGAGAACATGAATTTAAATGTTATTAAATCTGATAGCGAAGAAATCTTTCTTAGGCATTTAAAAGGTGTTTCTGACCCTGAGCAGAAGAGAAAAATAATAGGCAGAACCTTTATTGATGTTTTTGATACTGAGGCAACTAAGCTTAAGAATATTAATTTTCTGGCCCAAGGAACAATATATCCGGATGTTATTGAATCTTCGGGTTCAGAGTCTAAAGAGGCAAGGGTAATTAAATCTCATCACAATGTAGGCGGGCTTCCAGAGGAAATGAAAATGGATCTTGTAGAGCCGCTTCGTGACCTGTTTAAAGATGAGGTAAGAAAAATGGGAGTAGAGCTTGGACTATCTGCAGAGATGTTAAATAGGCATCCATTCCCTGGACCAGGCCTTGGGGTGAGAATCATAGGTGAAGTATCTAAAGCCAAAACAACTGTCTTAAAAGAAGCAGATCATATTTTTATCCAAGAGCTTATAAAGGCAAATCTCTACAATAAAGTCAGCCAAGCATTTGC
>CAZFYG010000026.1:0-6288 GCA_964523375.1 uncultured Gammaproteobacteria bacterium
CCGCCGACCTCTTGCGTGCCACGCAAGCGCTCTCCCAGCTGAGCTATAGCCCCAATTATCAGTATGTTACCTAACAATAATTTTTAAGTAAATTAATACTTAATCTAAATCTATAACATCCCCAGGAACTAAAGAAATAAAGTCTAAATTATTAAGATTTGAGGTTGCATTCTCAAGCCTTATTTTTGGTTCAATTGTATCCTCATCAGTAAGAGTAAAGGTTGCCCAATGCATTCCAAAACCTTTTTCAGCCTGCAGATCTAACATTATTTGTACAGCCTCCTCTGGGTTTACATGACTATCTGACATAAACCATTCTGGGTCATAGGCTCCAATTGGAATAAAGGCATATTTAGGAGCGCCTAACCTAATTCTTGTTTCTTTAAAGTCACCTGAGTAACCAGTATCCCCGGCGTGATAGATTGAATAATCGCTATGCTTTATATACCAGCCACCCCAAAGGCTTTTATTTCTATCAAATAACGATCTTTTGGACCAGTGTTGGACAGGAGTGAAAGTAAATTCAAAATCTTTACCCTTAAATGATTTCCACCACTCAAATTCATAAACATTATTAATTTTATTTTTTTTAAGCAATTTTAGATCACCAGACGGGACAAGGAAAATTGCATTGGGGTGAAGAGCAGAAATTTCTTTCAACGATCTAGTGTCAAGGTGATCATAATGATTATGGCTTACTGTAACAAAATCAATATTAGGAATATCTGTTATTTGTAATGCAGGAGGTATTAACCGTTTGGGGCCAAAGTTTTTAAGAGGTGATGCCCTCTCAGAGAAAATAGGATCAGTTAAAATAGTTACGCCAGATTTTTTAATCAAAAAAGTGGAATGTCCAACCCAAATCACATAGTTATCATCATTTAATAAATCTATGGTTTCCCACTGATCTGATAATTTAATTTTAGTAATTTCAGGCTCTATATCCGAACCCATCCATTCAAGCATCTGACCTAATGATTTTTCTAAAGCCTTTCCGTTAGTATTTTTAAAATCTGCAGAAAGGTTAAATGAAGTAAATATTATAAAAGAGCTAATTAAAATCTTAAGCATAAGGTTTATATGTAAATTACTTTTTAATAGCTTTTTTTGCTAGATTTTTAATAAATACATTTAATAAAAATATTTTTACTCTTTGGATTCTAGCAAATAAGTATTTATAGATTTTCATGTATGTATTTTAACCTAAAAAAAAGGGCTGCAAAAGCAGCCCTTTTAAATTCAAAGTTCGATTAGAACTTAACTGTCACATTAACGTACCATGACTGTGAACCCCAAGTTCTGTATGCAGGGTCAAAATCATTAGCAAATGTTTCAGGGAAGAATGTTGGATCTTCATCAAGAAGGTTATCAACACCAACTCTTACAGTTGCATTGTAATCACTTAGGTACATACCAAATTGTGCATCTAAGTATCCAATTGCGTCTATATCACGAACATCTTCTTCAACTAACAAACCAGTAGCAGCAACTAATGTTGGGCCTTCGTTAGCAACACCTTTACCTTCTCCGAAGTATTGGTATGTTACTGAACCAAACATATCGTTCTGGCTCCACTGTAAAGAAACATTAGTTTTGAAATCAACATAGTTATCTCTGTCCGAACCTGAGATGTAACCAGCCATTTCTTCAACGTCTCCGTTAGCTTTAGTAGTTGTAACGTTATCTAACCATCTTGCATCAGTAGTTAAAGCAAAGTCACCATAACTAGTAGACCAGTCATAAGTAGCTCCAGCTTCAAGACCTGAAGTTTCAAGCGTTCCAACGTTATTTGTAGTATCTCTTAAGTCTGCAACAGTACCTGCGCCTGTACGGTCTACAAGATTACAGTAAGATGCTTCAGCACCTGTGTAACAACCATTAAGAATTAACTGAGCACCGATGCTTGAAATCTGATTTGTGATTTCAATGTCATACCAGTCAGCAAATACTGTTAAACCTTCAACAGCTGCTGGTGTATAAACAACACCAATATTAGTACTTTCTGATTCTTCAGGTTGAGTGTTTGCATTACCACCAACTGTTATACGAATCTGTGTATTTGGTTGCTCAAATCCATTAGGAACACCTGCAGCAGCACAAACACCAGTTTGTGTACCAGTAGCAGCATCACCTGTGAAGTTAGCAGCTGATACATCACAAGGATCAGATAGATCTGGGTAGCTGTCGCTATTTCCACTATATAAAGCACCAATTGATGGAGCTCTGAAACCTTCTGAGAAAGATGCTCTAACTTTTAATTCTGAAGTAGGTGTGTATAACACTCCAACTTTAGTATTAGTAGTAGAACCAAATGTTGAGTAATCAGAGAATCTTGAAGCTACATTAACTTGAACCATGTCAGTAACGTCAAGAACAACTTCACCATATACTTCGTCTACTTCAATATCACCACTTACTGGCTGTGAAGCATTACCTGAAGACAATCCTTTAGATATGAAAGCATCTGGGAAATTAAAACCTGATTCTTCTCTATGCTCGTAACCAAAAGCTACCATAGCTCCATAAGCCTCACCTGAGAAATCAACACCATAGTTAACCATATCATTTCCACCTAAATCTTTAGCTTGGAATGAAATAGCATTTACCATTTCAGGAGTAATTGAACCTGAACCAGACCATAGGTTATTACCTATATATGCGCTGTCAGGACCTTGACCACCAAAAATGTTTAAACAAGTAACGCCGTTTCCATCAGGACCACAGTCTGAAGCTAATGATCTTCTGATAGCACCAGTGTCTAATAGACCTCCAGTTGTTTCAGAAGCATTATTAGTTGCTGATGAATAGTAAGCTGTATAGTCATAACCACCAACTTTACCTTCTAATGAAAGACCAAATCTATATGTTTCAATGTCTTGACTAAATTGTCTGTTTCCAGCTTCAAGCATTCTTCTTCCGAACCAACCTACTGCGTAGTTTCCTGCGCCTAGAGTTTCATCATCACAAACTCTGCCGTCGTTAGTTGTTCCGCCTAGACCACAAAACTCAATTCCGAATGGGTTGTAAGGCTGGTCAGCACCGATACCTTCATCTCCACCGAAGTCACCAAAACCATAAAACAATGGAGTTGGAGCTAGTAGTTGATCTGATTGTCTTTTCTGATAAGTAACATTCATGTTAAATGTTGTTTCATCATCAAGTTTGTATGAACCCTTCATGAATGCATTCCATCTTTCGTTTGGAGTTTCAATGTAGTTGTAAGGGTTATAATTAAATCTGTCGTCAGGGCTAGTAAAGCATCTGAAATCAGTAGCTGCATTTGTTCCTGGAGTTCCTTCAGCAACTGTAAAGTTTGCACAGTCACCAACAACATCACCATAAACAAATCTACCTTGAGGTGTACCTGAAGAACCGCCACCAGCAGGAGCTGCTGCAGTCTGGTTTCTGTCGCCATTACCAAGCTGACTTAAATCAACGTGTGATAATCCTGCGATAAATGAGCCTTTATCTGAAGAAGCACCCATAGTTAAAGACATAGTCTCTGCTTGGCCGCCACCATCAAAATATTCACCAGTCTGGTATGAAGCCTCTACGCCTTCAAACTCATCCTTAAGAATAATGTTTATAACACCTGCTATAGCATCTGAGCCATAAACAGCTGAAGCACCATCTCTTAGAATCTCAACTCTTTCAACCAAAGCTGAAGGGATAGAGTTCAAATCAACAGAAGCATTAGCTCCGCCACCTGAATTAACCCATCTTCTTCCGTCAACAAGAACTAAGTTTCTTGATGATCCTATATTTCTAAGATCTAACCTAACAGCACCTGAGCCACCGTTATTGTAGTTTCTGCTTAGACCAGAACCCTGTCCTGGAAGTTCAAGCAAGATCTCACCAATTGAAGCTTTACCTGTAATAGCAATATCTTCTTGTGTTATTTCTGTAATAGGAGCAAAAGAATAAAGATCTGAACCTTTAATTTTTGAACCAGTTACAACAACCTCTTCAACATCTGCATCGTCTTGAGCAAATGAGAAAGGAGCTAACATAAGAGATGATACTAAAGCTAAGCTAAATAAATAACTATTCTTATTCATATTTTTCCCCAATAGTTTATAAAAATTACAGCACACAAACACAAAACGTCTCAGTATTACTGCTACTAAGGGTTAATTGTTAGAGAAAAATGAACTTTTGTCAAAACAAATGAAGCATTAAATGAACATTTATGCCTAATAATGGTAAAAAAAGCTTTAAAACACTCAATTTATACTTTTTGGATTAAATATTAAGCATTTGAACCTTTTGGATATGTGTTTTTTATCACATTATTTATAGCTTTAGTTAATATTAATAACACAAGCGAATCTATTTTCTTTCTTTATATATATAATGCATAAACATTAAATAACTTTAGGTAATATTTAAATGGGACTTTTAAAAAATAAAAAAATCTTAATCACAGGATTAGCTAATAAATATTCAATCGCATCAGGTATAGCAGAAGCGATGAGAAGAGAAGGTGCTGAACTTGCTTTCACCTATCAAAATGAACGGTTAATGAAAAACCTCAAACCAATAGCAGAATCACTAGGCTCCAATATTCTTATTGAGTGCGATGTCTCATGTGATGAATCGCTAAAAAAAGCATTTGATAACCTTTCAGGGCATTGGCCTAAATTTGATGGATTAATCCATTCAATAGGATTTGCACCAGGAGATCAGCTAAAAGGAAGTTTTGTAGATGTCACAACAAGAGAGGGATTTCAAATTGCACATGATGTAAGTTCATATAGCTTTACTGCATTAGCAAAACAAGCAAAGCCTATGCTGAATGAAGGTTCCGCCCTTCTCACCCTATCATATCTTGGTTCTGTGCAAACTTTACCTAACTACAATGTAATGGGTTTAGCTAAAGCAAGCTTAGAGGCAAATACTAGATATCTTGCAGCATCGATGGGCAGAGACAATGTCAGAGTTAATGCAATTTCTGCAGGCCCTATAAAGACCTTAGCTGCTTCAGGTGTAAAGAATTTTAGGAAGATGCTTTCACAGCACTCAGACAGAGCTCCACTTGGGAGAACTGTAACAATTGAAGAGGTGGGAAATGTGGCTGCTTTTCTTTGTTCAGATTATGCAAGTGGCGTAACTGGAGAAATAACATATGTAGATGCCGGATTTAATACTGCTGCAATGCCGCTATGGGAAAGTGAAGATTGATATCTAATTTTTATGAACGAAAAATACTCCCTAGGTTATGCAATTGTTGTTGTGGTCTTGGGCCAATAGAGAAACAAAGAGAAAAAATAGTTCCGAATGCCAAAGGTGTTGTCCTTGAAATTGGAATAGGTACCGGGCTCAACCTACCCTTTTACAATAAAAACAATGTTTCAAAAATCATAGGCCTAGATCCATCTGAAAACTTAACTGAGTTTGCAAAGGTTGAAGCAAAAAAAATTGATATAGATTTAGAGCTAATCCATTCAGGCGCTGAAGATATAAATCTAGAAAATGATTCAGTTGATACTGTTTTAATTACCTATACTTTATGCACCATCCCAGATATTGAAAAGTCTATTTCTGAAATAAAAAGGGTTTTAAAAAATGATGGTAATCTTATTTTTTGCGAACATGGAAAAAGTCCTGATAAACATATAGCTAATATACAAAGTTTTATTAATCCAGTATGGGGCATTATTTTTGGTGGTTGCAATATCAATAGAGACATCCCAAAAATTATCCAGGATGCACATTTTGAAATAGATTCAATGGAGCAAATGTATCTACCAAATACTCCAAAATTTGTTGGCTACAATTATTGGGGCTCGGCTAAAAAGTGAACACACCTGTTGTAATTGGCATCAGCTCTATTCAACAAAAAGGTTCTTATGACGATCTTGATGAAGCCTTGATTCTTATGGAGAAAGCAGCTCAAAAGGCCATATCAGATTCAACCAATCCAAATATTGTAAATTACATAGACCAGATACAGATACCAAAAGGATTTTGGAAGTACAGAGATCCTGGCAAGTGGATTGCAAAAAGAAATGGTATGAAGTCTGCAAAAACTACTGTAACTAAAATTGGTGTGCTGCAGCAAAATCTTATTAACACTGCATGTAAAGATATAGTTGATGGCAAAATTAATGCATCCTTAATAATAGGAGGCGAAGCTAGATATAAAAAAATTCAAGCTTTAAAAGAAAATAAGGTTTTTGTTGAGACTGAACTAAACACTAATCCAGACTATTATGTAAAAGCAGATCATGATCTCCAGACTCAGGATGAAAGAGATGAGCTTGGCTTAATGGCAGTTGGTTATTACGC
>CAZFYG010000026.1:6388-7521 GCA_964523375.1 uncultured Gammaproteobacteria bacterium
TATTGAACCAAATCTATATGAGCTATATAGCTGCTTTCCAATTGCAGTTCAAATGTTTAGTGATTCTTTAGGTCTAAGTGAGAGTCAGAACAAAACAGTGACTGGGGGTATGTCTTTTGCAGGTGGTCCATTAAATAATTATATGATCCACTCAACTGTAAAAATGCTGAGTAAAATAAGAAGTGATCATTCAAATATTGGTTTAGTTACAGGTGTTTCTGGAATGATGACAAAGCAAGCATTAGCATTATGGTCAAAAAAACCATTAATAGATTTTATAACTAAAGATGTTACCAAAGAAGCTAAGTTGAAAGAAGCACCCGTTCAAATGTCAGAAGAGCTTGAGGGGATGGCTACGATAATTGGATACACAATCTTTAAAGATAATAATGGCGAGTTAAAAGCTGTTATTTACAGCGAGGATTCCAAAAAGAAAAGAAAAGTACTAATATCATATGATAATGAAATATTGAAAAGCATGGGAGAAGAGGAATGGGTAGGAAAGAATATAAAATTCAAGGGAAAGCATTTAGTCTCGTAGCTACATGTTTATTGGCGTTTAATGTATCAGCGTCTATAGATAAAAGTATTGCTAACCATAAAGAGCATTTTTCTAAAATAGCTCTACAAATATGGGATAACGCAGAATTAGGCTATCAAGAAATAGGCAGCTCTAAACTTCTTTCTGATGCGCTAGAAAAAGAGGGTTTTAAAATCAACAAATCTGTTGCTGGTATCCCTACTGCCTTTATTGCAGAATTTGGCTCTAAGGGTCCAGTAATTGCTATTTTAGGAGAATTTGATGCTTTGCCTGGTTTGGCTCAAAGCACCTCACCATTTAAAGAAGTTATAAATAATAGTACTGGAGCAGGACATGCATGTGGACATCATTTATTTGGCGCAGCATCGGCATGGGCTGCGGTTACAATCAAAGAGTGGCTGGTAGAAAATAATATAGAAGGAAGAATTAGGTTTTATGGAACTCCTGCTGAGGAAGGTGGTTCTGGTAAAGTTTATATAGCACGTGATGGGTTATTTAAAGATGTTGATATTGTTCTTCATTGGCATCCCGACCAAGTAAATTCTGCAAATTCAAAAACATCAAATTCTAATAAATCAGGTAAATTTACTTT
>CAZFYG010000027.1:0-7033 GCA_964523375.1 uncultured Gammaproteobacteria bacterium
CATATATCAATTTTTTCTTGTGTTGAGGCAGCAGCTATAACCTTGGCCCCCATGGCTTTTCCTAATTGTATTGTTGCAAGTCCAACCCCGCCTGAGGCCCCAAGAACCAATAATGTCTCTCCTGGTTGAATGTTTGCCCTTTGTTTAAGTGCATAAAGCGACGTTCCATATGTAACAGATAAAGCTGCTGCAATTTCATAATCCATATCATCTGGGATAGCTCTTAACATTGACTGATGAGCTAAAAGCTTCTCCGCTACTCCACCCGTCATAGATGCAGCAAAAACTTTATCACCAACTTTAAAATCTGAAACATTTTCGCCTATTTCAGTGATAATCCCTGCAGCCTCACCTCCTGGAATAAATGGTAAAGGTGGTTGAAATTGATACAACCCTTGAATCATAAGCACGTCTGGGAAATTTATGCTTGCTGCTTTTAAATCAATGATGACATGCTCAGCAGCTATCACTGGATCAGCTATATCCTTTACTTGTAATTTATCAGGACCACCAAGTTCTATGCATTGAAGGGCTTTCATATATTCTCCTTAAAGTTTTTCGTTGTACGAGCTTATGTAATCGTCTGGATTACCATTTTCGCTCTTGACGAGTTTACCAAAAAAATCCCATGATGCATTAGCTTCTTTTTCAAAGCCTGATAGATCAGCATTTGGAAGCGAATCAAAATAAGACTTATGAAGTTTAGATAGCAAAAGCCCATATTCTGAAAAAGGAATATTCCCATGATCTAAAGACTTTAAAATACCATTTTTGTTATTAATACAATTTAATGCATTGAGGTACTTCTCTTTTTCTGGCATAAGCTCAGCAATTTTCTTTAACTCTAATTCGATGTCTTTTTTGGCTTTTATAATATTAACCTTTTCACCTCTTCTAAAAATTTCACAAATCTTGCTGTTTCCATTAGCTACTACATTTTTTTCAGTTTCTTTAATTTCTTTTATTTCATTTGAGCTAATCAAGGGACTATCTGAAATGATGCAGAATAATAAAACTAGATCTATGAGTCTTATCTGTTCTTTTGAAATACCGACCGGTTCATTAGGAGAGAGATCTATTCCTCTAACCTCAACATACTCTATCCCGTCAGAAGCTAACACTTCATTTGGCCGCAAACCATCTCTGCCAACTCTTTTTGGCCGGATAGAATCATAATACTCATTTTCAATTTGCAATTTGCCGGTTGAAATTTGTAACCACTCATCTCCTTTTTTCAAACCAATGCCTTCAAATTTTTTATAAGGTGTTAATATGGCTTTCCTTATTTTTTCAAGAAATTCATCAAGAGAGTCATATCTAATATCCATATCTTTTTGAGCAAAACTTTTATAACCCAAATCACTCATTCTCAAAGATGTTGAGCTGGGCAAGTAATAATTTTCTTCGCCATATTTTTTTAAGGAATGGTCTTTTCCATTTAGAAAGGTTTTGTCAACAACTGGAGATGCTCCAAAAGACGAAAGAATAAACCAATAATTTCTCTTAAAGTTTCTTATTAGGCCGAGATATACCTCATCAATATTTTTTTGCTCATTTATATTTGATAAAAAAGATAAAGAATTTTCGCTCAGAGAGAAATTGAAATGTATGCCCGCAATGCATTGCATAGAAGACCCATATCTTTCTTTTAAACCCCTTCTATATACCTCCTTAATTCTTCCGCTATTTGTATCTGAGTATTTGGCAAGCTTTATAGAATCCTCATCTTCTATTTTTGGAGGCATTGAATAAGGCCATAAAGTCTCTTTATCTAAATTGCGACTTACAAAAATATGAAGCTTAAGCAGATGTTCATACAAGTCATCCACAGAAGTAAATGTTGGCGTAACTAGCTCAACCAGAGATTCAGCAAAATCTGTAGTGATGGAGGGATTGGTTAGGGGCGAGCCTAGGCTTTTGGGATGATCGTTTGCTGAAATATACCCGAGGCTATTTACTCTGAGTGACTCTTTTTCAATCCCTCTGTTAATCTCAATTGAACGAAAAAAACCGGCTTCGTGGAGCTGATTAAGCTTTAAATCATAATCAGCCTTAGCCATTAGAAATCTGGGCCAGCAGCTATAATATTGTCACTAAGATCAAACTTCTCAAAGTTCTTTTTAAACTTAGCAATAAGACTTTTCATTTCTATGTCATAGGCATTTTTATCATCCCATGTATTTCTTGGGTTTAAAATTTCTTGGTCAACACCTTCTAGTCTCTTTGGAACATTTAAATTTAAACCAGAAAGATGAGTTGTCTCAACGTTTGCGAGCTCACCATTTTGGATAGCATTAACTATTCTTCTTGTAGTTGGGATGCTGAATCTTGACCCAACTCCGTGAGGGCCCCCAGTCCATCCTGTATTTACTAAGAAAACTTTAGAGCCAAATGACTCCATTCTCTTCATGAGCAAATCAGCGTAGACGCCCGCTGGCCTTGGAAAGAATGGTGCCCCGAAACACGTTGAAAATGCAGATTCAATTGAGGAAGTTGATCCTATTTCTGTTGATCCAACCTTTGCAGTATAGCCACTCAAAAAATGATAAGCCGCAGCCTCTTTAGACAGGATAGATACTGGCGGCATTACTCCAGTAAGATCACAAGTTAAAAATATAACAGTCTCAGGTTCTCCGGATGCATTTTCTGGCACTGCGCCTTCAATATGAGATCTCGGATAACAAACTCTTCCATTCTCAGAAAGAGAGGTATTGTAATAATCTGGAGTTAAGTTTGAATCAAGATAGACATTCTCAATAATACTTCCATGTTTTATTGCTTTGAAGATTACTGGTTCATTTTTTTCTGATAGATCTATAGTTTTAGCATAACAACCACCTTCAAAGTTGAATACACTTCCAGGCCCCCAGCCATGCTCATCGTCTCCTATAAGCGAGCATGTTGGATCTGCAGATAGAGTAGTTTTGCCAGTTCCAGATAAGCCAAAAAATAATGCTACTTTCCCATCTTTATTAACATTAGCAGAGCAATGCATAGGCAATACGTCTTTTGCTGGCAATAAAAAATTTTGAACTGAAAACATTGATTTCTTCATCTCACCAGCGTATTTCATGCCCGCAAGCAAGACTTTCTTTTGGGCAAAATTAATAATCACACACCCATCAGAATATGTCCCATCTACCTCTGGATCACATTCAAAATTAGCAGCACTTAATATCTGCCACTCATCTTTGCTTTTTGGGTTGAATATATCTGGGACAACAAATATCAATTTAGAGAACAAGCCATGCCAAGCTGTTTCCGTTCTTACTTTTATTGGTAGATAGTGATCAATATGCGAACCAACATGAACATGAGAAATATAAGTTTCTTGAGAATCTAAATAGTTTTCTACCCTATCCCATAAAGGATTAAATTTACTCTCTTCAAAGGGTTTGTTAATAACACCCCAATCAATATCATTTTCTGTTGATGACTCTTTCACTATAAACCTATCATTAGGACTTCTTCCAGTCCTAGAGCCAGTTTGCGTAGTAAGTGCGCCATTAGAGGCAATAATTCCTTCGTTATTTTGTATAGCTGCTTTGATAAGCTCTTCATTTGAGAGCTTATAGGTATGATTTTTTTCTGTTGCCATGATTTTTTATTATAGGTATTAAGACAATAAATTTATATAGCAATTATTTATAATATTAAAAATTTACTATTTATGTAGTGAAGTAGAAAACAATCACCTAAATCTGTCAATAAAACAAAAATATCTTATATTGAAAAGCTTTTAAAGCCTATTTTTTTGTAGCTTTACTACACAAAACCTATCTAGAGGTCAGTATTTTAAACAATGCTGAAGTTATATAAACAATAAAAAATATTAGAGCCCACTCAGAGAAATTAAATATAAATCTCCACCCATCTTCTGCACATGTTGGCCCGCCTTGAAAAGCATTCATGATGCCCTGAAAAAAACCAAAAAACTCGATTTGTGTTTCTAAGGGCATTCCACAGTTTGGAGCTAGTTGAGCAATCTCTTCTGCAGACAAGTTTTGAATATATATTTGTCTTAGATTCACCACAACGCCTAGCAAGCCTAGAAATAATGTTAATAATCTCGTTAGCAATCTTATTCTCTTAAAAAAATACCCTGTAAAAGAAATAATAGCTATGAATAAAAAAAGATATCTGGTCATTATGCATAACGGGCAAGCGTGAAGATAAAGTAATTTATCCATCAAAATAGCCATGCAGACAATAATTAATGCACCAAATCCAGCGCCCAATTCAAAATAGTTTTGATAAACTGTTCTAATAAGGTTTGTGATTTTATTTAACATAGTTTTTCTTGATAGCTTGAGTCTATAGTATAAAAAAAACATTGACGATAATATATCCATTTAGGCATTAATATGAAAAATAGAATTTTTATTATTGACGGTTCGTCTTACTTGTATCGCGCTTATCATGCGATGCCTCCTCTAACATCTCCAACCGGCCACCCAACAGGAGCTATTAAAGGCGTAACTAATATGCTAACTACTTTAAAAAAAGATAGCGAAGGCTCTCCAATTATTGTTGTTTTTGATGCTAAGGGAAAAACTTTCAGATCAGATGTATACAGTGACTATAAAGCGAACAGACCTCCCATGCCGGATGATCTAAGGGAGCAACTAGCCCCCTTAAAAGAGATTTGTAAAGCTATAGGCTTTCCTTTGATAGAGATTGGTGGAGTTGAAGCGGATGATGTTATAGCCACCTTGGTTAGGATTGCAAAGGAAAAGGGTTTTAAATCAGTAATATCATCGCTCGACAAAGATCTTATGCAGCTTGTTGAGGACCCTATCTCAACGATGATGAATACTATGACCCATCAAATTTTTGACGAACAAAAAGTATTTGATAAATTTGGAGTTAAGCCTACTCAAATCAGGGATATGTTAGCTTTAGTTGGAGATACATCAGATAACATACCAGGTGTTCCAAAAGTTGGAATCAAAACCGCAGCTAAATGGTTGAATGAATTTGGAGACATTGGAAAAATTATAGAAAATGCAGAGAGTATAAAAGGCAAAGTTGGCGAAAACTTAAGATCATCATTAGAAGATTTAGATAGAAATATAGAACTTGTTTCTCTTAAAAACGATGTTGATATTGGAGTGTCTTTTAACAGTCTCCTAGAGCAAAAAGCTGACAATGATAAGTTGCTACAATTATTTGAGGAGTTTGGCTTCAAAGCGCCTGTGATAACAAGCCCAACTGCAAAAAGAAATTCAAGCAGCAAAGAAGAGCGCAAGGCTCCTGAAAATTTAAATTATAAAACTATTTTTAATGAAAAAGACTTAAAAAGCTGGTCCAAAGAAATTGATGAATGCAGCCATTTTGCTATTGATACAGAAACAGACTCTCTTGATACCATAACAGCAAACTTAGTTGGAATATCTCTATCAACCGAAGAGGGCAAAGGCTGTTATATCCCAATAGGCCATAATTATGATGGGTGCCCAAGCCAATTGAAATTAGATCAAGTTCAAAATATCATCGGCAAAACTATAGAAAAAAATGCTCACAAGGCAATCGGGCAAAATCTAAAATTTGATATACCAATTTTATCAAGGCATGGAATCAAGCTAGACAAGTTTCTAGCAGATACTATGTTAATGTCATATGTTTTAAATAGCACTGCAACAAGACATGGAATGGATAAACTCGCTGAATTTTATCTTAACTATCAAACCACAAAGTATTCCGATGTTGCAGGAACAGCATCTAAAGAAATAAGTTTTTCAGCTGTTAATATTGATATTGCATCTAATTATGCAGCAGAGGATGCTGACATTACATTGAGACTGTATAACAAACTACAACAACTTCTTGAAGACAAGCCCTCTCAAATAGAGCTTTTAAAAAATATTGAATATCCATTAGTTCACGTTCTTGCAAGTATTGAGGCCAACGGAGCCAAGGTAGATAGAGACAAGCTTGCAGCTCACTCGAAAGAGCTTTCTAGAAAAATAGAAATACTTTCTGCAGAAGCATTCAGATTGGCCAAGGAAGAATTTAACTTAGACTCCCCCAAGCAGTTGCTTGAGGTATTGTATGAAAAATTAAAATTACCAGTTTTAAAGAAAACACCAAAAGGACAGCCCTCAACAAATGAAGAGACATTAAAAAGATTATCCGAAGAATATGAGCTCCCAAAAATAATTCTTGAATACAGAGGGTTGGCAAAATTAAAGTCAACTTATACAGACAGTCTTATCAAGATTGAAAACCCAAAAACAAAAAGGATTCATACATCTTATCAACAAGCGGTAACCTCCACAGGAAGACTTTCTTCTACTGAGCCCAACTTACAAAATATACCTATCAAGACCGCTGAAGGAAGAAGAATTAGAGAAGCATTTGTTCCAGAGAAAGGCAATGTTTTAATTTCTGCAGACTATTCACAAATAGAACTAAGAATAATGGCTCACTTATCAAAGGATAAGAACTTAACTCATGCCTTTAATAATAATTTAGACATTCATTCAGCAACAGCAGCAGAGGTTTTTAATGCTGATCTTGAAGCAGTGACTTCTGAGCAAAGGAGAAGCGCAAAGGCTATAAATTTTGGCCTTATGTACGGAATGTCTGCATTTGGTTTAACTCGTCAACTTGATATTCCCAGAGCAGAGGCCCAACAATATCTTGATACATATTTTGAAAGATATACAGGCGTTAAAGATTATATTGAGAATACAAAAATTAAAGCTAAAGAGAATATGTATGTAGAAACTCTTATGGGAAGAAGGCTGTATTTAAATGAAATTAATGCTGCAAATGGTTTGAGAAGACAAGCTGCAGAAAGAGCGGCAATTAACGCCCCACTTCAAGGGTCGGCTGCTGACATAATAAAAAAAGCAATGATTGATATAAATCAATTTCTATTTAAAGAAATGCCAAATGTCAAAATGATCATGCAAGTTCATGATGAGCTAATATTTGAGTCACCAAAATCAGAAGCGAATGAGGTATTGAAAGCCATGAAAGAAATGATGGAGAGCACTGTTGAATTAGACATACCATTAATCGCAGATGC
>CAZFYG010000028.1:0-6803 GCA_964523375.1 uncultured Gammaproteobacteria bacterium
TTAAAAAGTGATTTAATAAAAGCATGCAGTTATACATAATACTTTTTTTTGCAATTGCATTAGAAGTTCTTGGAACAATGCTTTTGCCTGCATCACAAAATTTTACAAAACCAATCCCAACCTCTATTTTGTTAGTATCTTATGGTGCTTCTTTTTATATTTTGGCGTTAGTATCTCAAAAACTGTCACTTGCAGTCATTTATGCATCATGGGCAGGACTGGGTGTTTTCTCAGTAGCAATGCTAAGCTACTTCTTTTATAAACAAACACTTAACTGGCAGACCATTATCGGATTGTTTTTGATTATCATCGGAGTAACTATAGTAAATTTGTATAAAACAAAAATATGAAGAAGTTGGATTCAAAAGGGCTGGAGTCAAATCCCTGTTTAAAACTAACCAGTGACGACGTTATTGTTTTGAGTGTCGAACATATAATGAAAAGTAGTTTTGATATTTTTTAGTTTTATGAAAAACAGACTTTACATTTTTATGATGTTTAGCATTGCTATGACTTCTCAAATCTATGCAAATGAATTTAAAGTTGGGTTTGCTGAGCTTCCAATTACCCCTGAGTTAATTGATGAATGGGAAGATATAAATAACAACGCTCAATTTGATCCAGATATTGACAAGTGGACTGATGTAAACGGTAACAACCAATTCGATGCTGTGTGGATGGCAGGTTTTCAAAATAAACGAGCTGCTCAAAAAGTTAAAGATGATCTCATGGCGGTAACTGCGGTGATTGACGATGGTCATACTCGTATAGGAATTATTAGTGCTGACACTATTGGGCTAATGCGAAAATTTGTACTTAGCGTCCGTGATGATATTCCTTCAGAGTGGGGCCTAGATTACATCATGGTGCATGCAACACATAATCATGAGGGCCCGGACACCCAAGGTCTTTGGGGCCCAAGTTTTTTAAAAAGCGGCGTTGATGATGCTTACATGGAGCAGCTTAAAAGAGATTTCATAAGCACATTAAAAATGGCTATAGATAATTTGGAGCCCGCAGAAATGAGTTTGGCTTTAATTCCGACTAATCCTCTCACACCCATTAAAGACAAACGAAAACCCATCGTGATAGATGATGACATAAGAGCAATTTTGTTTAATCGCCCTGATGGCTCAATTATAGGCTCGTTAGTTAACTTTGGAATTCATGTCGAACTTGCATGGGATAAAAATCTAGAATTAACTGCTGATGTTGCAGGCTACTTAAGAAGAGGAATAAGCGAGGGCATTTATTATAATGATCAGCTTATTAGAGATGGGCTGGGTGGAACCACGTTATGGCTTACAGGGAACATTGGAGGCTTGATGACATCAGGGCCAACTGATCCAATTTATGATCCTTTTTTAAAAAAAATGCTAACCAAACCAAGTCATGCTAAGGCGCGTGCATACGGATATGGCTTAGCAAACAGTGTCATAGAGGCTTTTCATACAGGTAATTTTAAACAGTCTCCAAAGCCATCTATAACTGTCCACTCTAAAGAAATAGAATTAGGTATAGAAAATTTCATGCTCTCATTAGGCAGTCTGCTTGGCGTGATTGATACAGATCCTAAATTTAGTCCGATGCCACCATTTATACGTTATCTTAGTGAAGTGTCATTTATACAATTAGGAGACGCAACTATTACCGGAGTTCCTGGAGAGCTTTATCCAGAAATTGCTGTTGGAGGCATAGAAAATCCTATAGGCGCTGATTACCTCATAGCTCCTCAGGAAGTTCCACATTTACGAAGCCAATTTCCAGACAAACTTAATTTGATGGTGAATTTAGCAAATGATTCTATTGGTTACATCATTCCAAAAAGTGAATGGGATAAAGATGCTCCTTGGATCTACGGAGAGAATGAAGAAACTTATGGCGAGGCGGTATCTTTGGGCCCAAATACTGCGCTTATAGTTCATGAAAACCTTATCAAGCTAATAGAAGAATCAAAAATAAAAAAAGAAGAGAGATAAAATATCTTTAAAAATAATTGTTTTTAAAGATATTTTTTTTTATGGCAAAATAAAATAATGCAAAATTGGTTCTTAATTTCAGGCGCAATTCTTTCTTTTATTGGCGTGATACTTCATGGTTTTATTGGCGGTAAAATGTATGGAACAAATATAAATAAAAGCGACTTAGAGCCTTTAGGAAAAACTTTAAGTATGTTTTCGTGGCAATTTCATACCATTTTCCTCTTTGTAACTTCTTGCACTTTAATTTATATCGCAAACAATCCTGAATTTGCTATCGCCGCTTATCCAATAATTTATATGAATGTATTGGGAGCAATTTATTTCTTTATCCTTGGCATTGGAAATAAAGAATTTTTAAAGATGCCTGGAGCTATTTTAATGGGATCAATAGCATTGTTGGCTTGGCTTGGAATATAAAACTGAAAAAAAATCATTAATGGTCCCCTTATAAATAATTATTTTTTTATTTAATTATTAATTAGTTTGCATGCCTAACAAGTTAAAAAAACACTAAAAATTTTTCTTATTTATCCATATTAGATGGAACCATGAATAGAATATATCTAATGTTTGATTGACCGCAACCTTCTTAATCTATAACCTGCAATCATCTTTACCCATACCAACTAAATTTAAAAATGTTATTCAAAGAACTAGGCCTATCTGAGCAAATACTAAAATCCTTAGAAGAGCTCGATCATTCAAAGCCCTCTGAAATTCAAGAGCAAGCTATTCCAATCATCTTAGCAGGCAAGAATATAATGGCTGCCGCTCAAACGGGAACAGGTAAAACAGGTAGTTTTGTTTTGCCTATGTTAGAAATGTTGCATGAAAAACCAAAGCCTTATGCTAAAAATGCTCATGCCCTAGTATTAACCCCTACTCGAGAGCTTGCTGCTCAAGTAAGAGAGAATGTTCACAGGTACGGTAAGTATACGAATATTAAATCAACAGTTGTTTTCGGCGGAGCTAAAATCTTCCCACAAAAATCTAAGCTTAAAAAGGGCGTTGATATCTTAGTTGCAACACCAGGGCGATTATTGGATTTAGTTAAACAAAAAGCAGTAAAGTTAGACCGAGTTCAGATGCTTGTTTTAGATGAGGCAGATCACATGCTAGACATGGGCTTCATTCATGATATTAAAAAGATAATTGCGATGACTCCTTCTTCAAGACAAAACTTACTTTTTTCAGCAACCTTCTCTCCAGAAATTAAGAAACTAGCTCAATCGCTGGGAGAGGACTTGGTAGAAATTAGCGCTCAATCACCAAACACAACGGTTAGTAAAATAAAGCAAATGGTTTTTCATGTTGATAAAAATAAAAAGCCTGATTTGTTAGCTCACATGATTAAAGGTGAGAAGTGGGATCAAGCTTTGGTTTTCTCAAGAACCAAGCACGGATGTGAAAAGATTGCTGATTATTTGAACGCTGCAGGCATTAAAACGGGAACTATTCATGGTGACAAAACCCAGGGAGCAAGAACCAAAGCTCTTAGAGAGTTCAAAGGAAAATTAGTACAAGTACTTGTTGCCACAGATGTTGCGGCAAGAGGAATCGATATCAGCAACCTGCCTTTTGTTGTTAATTTTGATATGCCTACTTATCCTAATGACTATATTCACAGAATCGGCAGAACGGGAAGGGCCGGGCAAGAAGGAACAGCTATCTCTTTTATGAGCGCAGATGAGAACAAGTTTCTTCGCGGCATCGAAGGGTTGTTAAAAATTAAAATCGATCAAACCAGCCATGAAGCTTTTAAACCAAATGATAAGCCAGCTGGAGGAGGGCGCGGCAAACCAAAATCAAGAGGCTCAAGAGGTGGAAAGTCTAGCTTTATACGAAATAAGCGCGGCTCCGATAGCAAGCCTGGAACTAGTTTCTCTAGAAAAAAAGCCAGTGGCTCAAAATCAAATACTAGTGGTGCTACAAAGTCGCCCAACAATAAAGCAAAAAAACCATACAAAAAATCAGGATCAAAGCCAAAAACTAGTTGGAAAAAAACTAAATGATTGAGCTATTATTTTGGAGTTTAGTCATAGTGACTTGGTTAACAATTGGGATGCATGTTATAAAAGAGTTTATAAGATTCAACCGGAGAAAAAGATGACTGAGCCAAACATGAAAAAACCAAGCCTATTTAGAACAAGCACAATGAAAATTGTCAGTGGATGGAGGAGAGTAATGGATGTTAAATATAATCCATTAAAGTTTGTGCCCGATCCAAGTCTTCAGACTTATTTTATGTTGGTGCTATTTACTATGTGGAGTGTTTTCTTTGGATTCTTGGCAGCAAACTATCTTGGGTTTTTTAACTACAATACAATTGCAAGTATAGCTATTCACATCGGAATAATATTACCCCTAGCATTCACTAACGCAATTTTTGTAGATGCAGAGAGAGATGGCGAGAAATGGCTCGAGGAATGGAAAGAAGAACAATCAAGATACAAGCTTCTTACAAACAGACTTAAAACCAAAAACTTGGTTATATGGAATCCAAATAAAGAAGCATAACCATTTTGGTATGTATTAAGAATACTTAATAAAAAGCAGTAAGACTTTCACATAGAGTTATGAGAGAATGATCAAATGCATAAACACCTATTAACAATGTTTGTGATGATATTTATCATCTCATGTGGCGACAATGAAATATCAAATCAAGCGCCTTCTTTTGGGTTTCAAAAAGAAAGAATTGTAAGGGTAAATGAAGGCTCTACAGACATTGGAACGTTCCAGGCGGCTGATGCAGATGGAGATGAGATTAGCTATTCTATATCTAACTCAGACATGAGCATCACTGAAGATGGGCTCGTAACATTTAACATAATCCCAGATTTTGAAGTAGAAAATGTTTATTCAGCAACAATCACAGCCTCGAATGATGGCGGCTCTGATGAAATCAATTTAACCGTATATATTAACGATAGCGACTGCGAGTTTGATACAGCAGCAGCTTTTAATTTTTGTTTATTTCACTAACTTGAGACAAGGAGTCTTTTATGAATAAATTACTTTCCATAGCATTACTTTTTAGTTCTATATCATATGCTGATATTGATATTGGAGATGATTTTGAAGTTGGCGGCCTTGTTGCAGCTGAAGCTTTCAATCTTAAATTCGGAAAGTTAAAAAAAGTAGTTGGTGAAATTAAAGATGAAGATATTTTAGGCTCATGGGACTGTACTTCTTATGCCTTAACGGCTTCTGGTGACCCAAGCTATCAAACTGAAAATGGCGGCAACGGGCAAGTTGGCACTGGGTATTTTGATTCTTTAACAGGAAGACTAATATTAAGTGAGCAGGACTCAGAAAGCAGTCTCAGCTCTCCAAAAAATTATACGATTGATACAACTGACCTTATTAATAGAGAGAATATTGATGATGGGTTTTACACTCTTTTGCTTAATAAACTTCACTTATTTGGAGATCGCGGAGAAGGAAATCCTATAGAGCACTATATCAATTACAACATCAATATGACCGATGACAGCAGAATGATACTAAGTTCAGATATGGGCAATGTTTTTAACCCAGGTGTTATCTGCGAAAAGGTTGAGTAAAAAAACAGACAGATCTTTCAATATGTTTCCTTGCTAAATCTTTAAAATCAAGCCTATACTATATATATGACTAATTGTGATTGCTGTAGTTGCTGCGAGTGCGCTTGCTGCCCAAAATAAAAAACTTAGATATAGATAGTTTTTCTCTTGCCCAGCCTGGTAAATATTTCCCATTGCTCTTTTGCGCATAAACTCTTTGCAAATTAAATCATTGATCGCCCACCTAAATCTATAATATTATTAATACAGATGGATAAATTAGAGACAATATTTTCGAATCATATTTCAAAATGGAACATGGTCTGGTTTGGCTTAATCTTTTGGGGAAGTGTTTTTAATGCAATTGCAATTCAACTCGAAGTTATGCTTGGCTCACTTATATGGTATTTATGCGGTTTGGCTATAGGGCTCATTGCAAAAATTAGAGGCACTTGGTTATGGAAGGTTTAGAGCAAATACCAGAAGAGTTTTCTTTTGAAAAAGAGAAAGAGATAGCAAGAAGTTTCTCTAAACGCTTTCAATGGGAGATGATGTTAATTGGTGTAGGACAAGCAACAATATGGTTGTGTTTATGGCCCTTAGTTATATATGGGTATATTTCTCTAACTTTAGGTTCTCTTATAGCAACTATTTGTGCATGTTTTGCCTATTTACCTTCGCACGAAGCTCAGCATGGTAATTTTTCAAGAGGAAATCCAAAGAGGCGCTGGATCGATTCTTTTGTTAGTCACTACACTTTAATAACATTAATGTTTCCTCATGACCTAATGAGATGTACGCATATGAAACATCATGCTTATACAAACAACCCTGAAAAAGATCCAGACTATGACACCTCATCTTCTAAATCAATATGGGACGTTATTGTTGCCACTCAGGCAGGAATAACAAAATATCAATCAATAGCTGAAATATATAAAAATGATAAAGTATTTATGAAATCTTTTAACAAGGGGCTGAACATTGGCCTGGTGTATAGAGCAATCCTTTTAACCCTTGTTGTAATTTTTCCTTTAGAAGCTTTACTGCTTTGGTGGCTGCCGAGCAAAATCGGAGTAATTTATCTTTCAGCTTTCTTCGGCTGGTACCCTCACTATCAAACTGAAACCGGTAGATATAAAGATACAAGATTCTGGACTCACTGGATGCCTAGATATTTAAATCATTCCATGCAACTTCATTTCATTCATCATCTCCATCCTGGAATTGGGCATTACGATGAGCCAAAAGCGATTGAGGCACTAAAGCCATTCTT
>CAZFYG010000029.1:0-6647 GCA_964523375.1 uncultured Gammaproteobacteria bacterium
GGAACGCGATTTTGAATCGCGCGCGTCTACCAATTCCGCCAATAGGGCACGGTAGGCATTGTAGCTAACTATTATCTCTTTTAAAATCACCTTCTTATGAAAACAATCGATTTTGACTATCATCTTCCTGAAGAGCTCATTGCTAACTATCCTATGCATGAGAGAAGCTCAAGCAGGTTGCTTGTAAGCAAGGAGTGTCTTTCTCACAAAAAGTTTAAAGATATTATTGATTTTATTGATGAGGGGGACTTACTAATTCTTAACAATACCTCTGTTATACCAGCAAGAATTTTCGGAAAGAAGAAGTCAGGTGGCTCCATTGAAGTTATGCTTGAGAGGCTTATGGAGAACAATGAGGCGCTTGTTCAAATTAGGTCAGGCAGGAGTCCAAAAGTAGGCTCAGACCTTTTTGTTGATAAATACAAAATAAAGGTGATTGATAGAAAAGAAAATTTTTTTATTATCAAATTTAATGATGATCCTCTTATGGTTTTTAATGAAATAGGTCATGTTCCACTTCCTCCCTATATTAAACGAACAGACGAGGAGATAGATCAAGAAAGGTATGCGACTGTTTATGAGGATAAGAAGTTGCAGGAATCCGTTGCTGCACCAACCGCAGGTCTTCACTTTGATGAAAAATTACTTAATGAGTTAAAAAACAAAGGAGTACAAATTGGGAAGGTTAATCTTAGTGTAGGAGCAGGAACTTTCCAGCCTGTTAAGGTGGACAATATAGAAGACCATGATATTCACAGTGAATACCTAGAAGTTAAACCTGAAATAATAGACCTCATTGAATCCACAAAGGCAGCTGGCAAGAAGGTTATAGCTGTTGGAACCACTGCAACTCGAGCGATTGAGACAGCATACTTAGACACATCGTACAAAGGTTACAAAGGGTACACCAAACTTTTTATTACCCCTGGCTACAAGTACAAAGTTATAGATAAGTTAATTACTAACTTCCACCTTCCTCAATCGTCGTTGTTAATGTTAGTTGCAGCCTTTATAGGATATGAAAAGATGAAAGAAATCTATAAGATAGCGGTTGATGAAAAATATCGCTTCCTGTCATACGGGGATGCAATGCTATTAGAAAAAAATGAAATTTAAAGTTACCAATAAATCAGACTTCGCAAGAAGAGCTGAGTTGACATTTCCAAGAGGAAAAATTCAAACACCGGCCTTCATGCCAGTAGGAACTAATGGAACCGTAAAAGGAATGACAGTTGATGATCTAAAGTCCACTGGAGCTGAAATTATTTTAGGTAACACCTATCACCTTATGCTCAGGCCAGGTGATGAGGCAATAAGAGATCTCGGAGGTCTGCATAAATTTGCCAATTGGGATAGACCAATACTTACAGATTCAGGCGGCTTCCAGGTATGGAGTCTTGGAGATTTAGTAAAAATTACAGAAGAGGGCGTTAAATTTAGCTCACCCTATGATGGAAGAAAAATCTTTATGACACCCGAGGATTCAATTCAGATTCAAGAGAATCTCGGGTCAGATATAGTTATGGCATTCGATGAATGCACCGACTATCCATCAACTCATGATGATGCAAAGCAGTCCATGGAGCTGTCTATGCGATGGGCTAAGAGATGTAAGGATGCACACAAATCCTCATCTGCACTTTTTGGGATTGTTCAAGGTGGTATGCATGAGGATTTAAGAGAGGAGTCCCTTAACAAAATTATTGATATAGGCTTTGATGGAATTGCATTGGGTGGCCTAAGTGTTGGTGAGTCAAAAGAAGAGAAAACAAGGATACTTGATTTTATGTCAGATAAACTTCCCTCAGACAAGCCTCACTACTTGATGGGGGTTGGAAAACCAGAGGATATAGTTGAGGCAGTTAGGTATGGAATAGACATGTTCGATTGTGTTCTTCCGACAAGAAATGCAAGAAATGGCCAGCTCATAACCTCTACAGGTGTAGTAAATATAAGAAATGCACCATATAAAATGGATGAGGGCCCTGTAGATGAGAATTGCGACTGCAAGGTCTGCAAGAACTATAGCCGAGCCTATCTGAATCATTTAGATAGAACCAACGAGATGCTTGGAAGCATATTATCAAGCTACCATAATATTTATTACTACCAATCACTAATGAGGGATATAAGGGAGTCGCTAGAGAACAATGTATTCGCGAAATTTGTAAAAGACTTCTATAATATGCGGAATTTAGAAATGCCCGATGGGCCACTATAGGAGCTAATATGAATTATACAAAATACTTACTTGCTTTCAGTTTGATGCCTAATGTTGTTTTAGCTCAATCTCAGCAGCCACCTTCAGCCTATGGTCCTCTTATCATGTTCCTTGGCTTCTTTATATTGATCTACTTTTTAATGATCAGACCACAGAATAAGCGACAAAAGGAGCTTCTCAATATGGTTTCTGCTTTAGAGAAGGGCGATGAAATTATTACAGCCAGTGGGCTAATTGGAAAAGTTAAAGAAATCAAAGGTGCTTATGTCACCCTAGAAGTTGGCGAAAACCTTGTATTAAAATTTCAAAAATCTGCAGTCTCAAGTGTTCTTCCTAAAGGAACAGTAGATTCAATTAAGTAATTAAAGATAGTGAATAAAAACTCAGCCTTAAGAATTATTACAATATCACTAGTTCTTCTAGTGGGCTGCCTTTATGCACTTCCAAATCTCTATCCCACACAGCCTGCAATTCAGATTGCGTATACTGACTCAGGGAAGTCAGCTGATCAATTCTTATTAGATAAAGCTGAATCAATACTTGATAACGAGACATCAGGTTATGAAGAAATATTCTTAAGAGACAATAAGATTGTTATTAAATTTAATACCCTAGATCAGCAACTTGAATCAAAAACAGCCCTTCAAAACAAGTTATTAGATCAAGCTATAATTGCTCTTAACTTGGAACCAACCACACCGGCTTGGTTAAAGGATATCGGTGGCAAGCCCGTGAAGCTTGGTCTAGATCTTTCTGGGGGAGTTCATTTCTTGCTGGAAGTTGATATTGATTCTGCGTTACAAGCTAGACTTGAGGTTCTTCTAGATAACTATAGAAAGAGTTTCAGAGAAGACAAGCTTAAGATTGCAAACTCATCAGTTAATGATCTTGCTCTTTCATTTGAATTCAGAGATACAGAAAGCTATAACGAAGCACTAAGAGCTTATAGAAATGATAGCATCGGGATCAATGGTGGTATCCAGTACATTATTACAGAGAGACCAAGCAGAAAAACATTACTGCTGAAGTTCTCTGATGTCGCTATTAAAGACATTCGCGACTATGCAGTAGGACAAAACCTCACAACACTCAGAAACAGAGTTAACGAGCTTGGTGTCTCAGAGCCAGTTGTTCAAAGGCAAGGAGCAAACAGGATTGTGGTCCAGCTCCCTGGTGTTCAGGATCCAACAGCGGCTAAAAAAATTATTGGTAAAACTGCTAATTTAGAGTTTAGGCTAGAGGCAAACTCAAGAACGTCTCCCCTTAGAAAAGAAGAATTTAACTTTAAAAACAACGACTACAGAACAGCATTCCTTGAAAGAGCAGTTGTTGTAAGTGGTGACCGAGTCACTAATGCAAGTACAGGCTTTGATGAGAGTGGATTCTCTCAAGTAAATATTACTCTCGATATGCAGGGCGGAAGAGCTATGCAGAAAGCGACATCTGGAAATATAGGTAGAGGCCTGGGTGTTTTATTTGTTGAGCAAAAATCCAAATCGGAGTTAGTTGTTGATGAGCTTGGCAATAAAGTGATTGAGCAAACTTCATACATAGAAAAAAATATTATAAGCCTGGCAACCATTCAGGCTGTTCTTGGAACAGGTTTTAGAATAACTGGAGTTGGTTCTCCACAAGAGGCAAGTGAATTGGCGTTGCTATTGAGAGCAGGAGCGCTTGCAGCACCAATGAAGTTCGTTGAAGAAAGAACTGTAGGGCCAAGCCTTGGTAAAGAAAATATAGAGCTTGGAATGACATCTATTCTAATTGGCTTCTCTCTTGTTATCTTATTTATGGCTCTTTACTACAAGGTATTTGGTCTAGCTGCAAATGTGTCATTGGTAATAAATTTAGTACTAATTACAGGAATCATGTCCTTGCTTGGGGCTAGCTTAACGCTTCCAGGAATAGCAGGTATCGTTCTAACTGTTGGCATGGCCGTTGATGCAAACGTGCTTATCTTTTCAAGAATTCGAGAGGAACTTAAAGAAAAGGATCCTCAATCAGCTATTCATGACGGCTTCTCAAGAGCCTTTGTAACTATCTTTGATGCCAATGTTACAACTCTTATAGCAGCACTAATCTTATATGTCATTGGAACTGGGCCTGTTAAGGGCTTTGCAATTACTTTATCAATAGGCATTATCACCTCAATGTTTACTGCGATCATGTGCACAAGAGCCATGGTTAATTTGATCTATGGTAATAAGAACATTAAGGAATTAAAAATATAATGAACAACAATATTCCATTCATGAAGTTCAGGAAGATTGCTGCGATGGCATCTATTGTATTATTTTCATTATCAGTTCTTTCCCTTTCCTTCAAAGGCTTGAGCTTAGGCTTGGACTTCAGTGGTGGCACCTTAATAGAAGTTACTTATGAAGAGGCAGTCCAACTTGAAGAAATAAGAAATATTCTTATAGAAAATGATTTCGATGACTCTCAAGTTGTTAACTTTGGATCAAACCTAGATGTCCTCATTAAGGTAGCTGATCAAAATGGTAACAGTAGTATTGGTGAAAGCATCTTTAATTTATTAGAAGATAATGGCTTTAAAGGCGAGCTTAAAAGGGTTGAGTTTGTTGGGCCTCAAGTCGGTTCTGAGTTAAGAGACCAGGGTGGTCTTGGTATGCTAGTGGCTTTGTTCATGATCCTTATGTATGTTGCATTTAGATTCCAGTACAAGTTTGCTCTTGGTGCCGTAACTGCTCTTGGTCATGACGTCGTCATTATTTTAGGGTTCTTTTCATTATTCTCATGGGACTTCGATTTAACGGTTTTAGCAGCTCTTCTTGCTGTTATAGGTTACTCGCTCAACGACACCATCGTTGTATCTGACAGAATTAGAGAAAACTTCAGATCTGAAAGGGTTTTAGGTCCGCAGGACCTTATAGATCTTTCCTTGAATCAAACGCTTGGAAGAACCATAGTCACATCATTAACTACATTGCTTGTTTTATTTGCTTTATTTATTTTTGGTGGAGAACTAATTAAGGGATTCAGCTTAGCTCTAATACTTGGTGTTATGGTTGGTACCTATTCTTCAATTTATGTTGTTGCGAACATGCTTATGTCGCTATCAATAACTCAAGAGGATTTAGCAGTACCTGAGCCTGAAGGCGCAGATTTCGACGAGCTTCCTTAGTATTTTTCGAAGTAGGGCTTAACTGATTTAAGTATAGCTTTATAGCACTTCGGAGTAGCACATATAAAATGATCGCCATCTAAGTATTTTGGGTCACCATTAAAATCACTTATTAGCGCTCCTGACTCTCTTGCAATCAATAAGCCTGCTGCAACATCCCAAAGCTCAACACCATGAGCCCAGTAGCCATCTAGCCTTCCTGTTGCTAAATAGCAAAGATCAAGCGCAATAGATCCAGAGTTTCTCATCTCAAGGTCTTGATTGAAGAGCTCTTTGTAGCTTTTACTAAATTCATAACCATAGCCAGGTGAGCTCACACTCGAGGTTGCAAAGCTTAACATTGAACCAACAATGCCTTGCTGCTTGCTTACTCTAATTTTTCCGTTGTCCAGAGTTGCTCCAGCACCTTTTTGGGCTGAAAACTCTTCTCTTCTAATGGGATCAATAACAACAGCTGTAACGGGCTTTTCATCCATTAGGCAAGATAGAGATAAACAAAAATGCGGATAGCCATTCATGAAATTCTCTTCACCGTCTATAGCCTTTAGTACCCATGTAATATTGGAGTTGTTAATCTCCGAGCCCGTCTCGGCTCCAAGAAAATTATCCTCTGGGTAGAATCTTTTAATCTCTTCTAGAACTATTCCCTCAACTCTTCTGTTAATAGCCTGAAGGTATCCATCTGGAGAACCTTTGGAGGCATCCAAGCTATGAACTTTTTTCACAGCAAATTCCAGTTCAGCCGCACCTTTTCGAGCTGCAAGTTGAGTAACATTAAATAAAGCTTGTATTGACATGTCGCTATTGTAATGGAAAGTGGGATAATAGTGCCATGAGTTTAAAAAGTAATTTAATAAACGTAGTTTTAGTAGAAACATCACATCCAGGAAATATTGGTTCGGTTGCAAGAGCAATGAAGACTATGGGTCTTTCAAGGTTGTCTTTGGTTAACCCAAGGAAGTTTCCCTCTGGTGATGCCAATGCACTGGCAGGTAATGCCCTGGATGTATTAGAGAATGCAACTGTCTATGACTCCATAGAGGAAGCCATAGCCGATAGCACCTTTGTCTATGCAACCTCATCAAGAAATAGAACTATCCAATGGCCCACAGTAAACTCAGAGGAGGGTGCCAATAAGATCGTTGATCAGTCCAGTTCTAAAAAAGAAGTCTCTATACTTTTTGGTAGAGAGGACAGGGGTCTTACCAATGAGGAGCTTCAATTAGCTAATACCCATATAGAGATTCCTGCAAACCCAGAATACCCAGTACTCAATGTTGC
>CAZFYG010000030.1:0-6222 GCA_964523375.1 uncultured Gammaproteobacteria bacterium
AGAACTGTCCAAACATCTAAATTTGGATGAATGATAGGGCCTCCAGCTGACAAAGCATATGCAGTCGATCCGGTTGTAGTAGATATAATTAGCCCATCAGATCTTTTTTCATAAACAATTTTGTTATTAATATTTAGTTTATATCTCATTAACTGTGTGTATGAACCAGAATGAATAACAATCTCATTAACAGCTTGAATTTCTTTGTTATCAAAAGTTGCTTTAATCAAGCTTCTTTCTTCAATTTTATAATCTCCTTTTAAAATTGAAACTATCGCTTCCTCAAAATTTGTAACTGTTACCTCTGTTAAAAAACCAACAGTGCCCATATTGATTCCCAATATTGGTAGGTCATACTTATGATATCTTCTTGCAGCTCCAAGCAAAGTTCCATCACCACCCATTACAACAATTAAGTCAGCAGAGGACGAAAAATCAGAGTAACTAACATCTAAACCAGAAGCGAAAGTGCTTTTTGATTGATCTAAGGAAACCTTTGAAAAATGCTTGGTTAATATGCAAATTAAATCATGCACAGAAGCCACGACCTCTTTTGACGGGTTATCGAAATCCTTTATTACCAAACCAACTTCATTAAACATTGCTGAATTATACTCTCTATATATAAATTCAAAAAATTTCTTTATCTCTTGTATTTACAAATATTTACCTGCTCGAAAAAAAATTAATTATCTTTATAATGGTCACACAAAGTACAAAAGGAAATATATATGGAAAATTTAGATAATTTTAGAAGTGAGGTAAAGGCATGGCTTGATAATAATTGCCCTCCCTCAATGCGAACTGGTGCTGACCCAAAAATTCCTCACGACGAAGTTTGGGGAGGAAGAAAAGCAGAGTATAAAAACCCTGAATCAAAAATTTGGCTCGATAGAATGGGTGAGAAAGGCTGGACTATGCCCACAGTTCCTAAAGAATATGGTGGCGGTGGATTATCTAAAGAAGAAGTTAAGGTTTTAAATGAAGAAATGTTTTTAATAGGTGCTAAAACTCCATTACTAAGTTTTGGTATTTGGATGCTTGCACCTGTATTGCTGGAATATGGAACTGAGGAGCAAAAAAAGGAACACCTACCTAAAATCATTAAAGGGCAGATTAGGTGGTGCCAGGGATACTCTGAACCTGGATCTGGGTCTGATTTAGCTAGCTTAGCAACAAAGGCTGAGGATAAAGGAGATCATTTTCTTGTTAACGGGCAAAAAGTTTGGACATCATATGCTGATAAGGCTGATTGGATATTTGCGCTAGTTAGAACCGGTCCTCTTGAGCCAAAGCATGATGGTATTAGTTTTCTTCTCATTGATATGGAGACGCAAGGCGTTTCTACCAAGCCAATAACTTTAATTAGTGGTAAATCTCCATTTTGTGAGACATTTTTTGATGATGTTGAAGTTCCAAAAGAAAACATAGTTGGTGAATTAAATGCAGGCTGGACAATTGCAAAAAAACTTCTACAACATGAAAGAACATTCATATCTAATTTTGGACTTGCTGCCGCAGCAGGAAGCAAAAAAGATTTAGTGACAATTGCTAAAAAACACTTTGGAGAAGAAGCAGGAAAGATTAGTAATTCTTTCTTTAGAACCGAAGTTGCAGATCATAAAATCAAAGAGCATGCATTTGGCCTGACCTTAAAAAGAGCAGGTGATGAAGGGGGCAAGGCAAGCGCTGTTGCGTCTATGTTCAAATATTACGGAACAGAGCACAATAAGAAAAGACATGAATTAATGATCTCTGCAATGGGTAAAGATGGTGTTGCATGGGATGGTGATGAATTTGATCAAGAAGATAAAAACCTTACTAGATCATGGTTAAGAACAAAAGGTAACTCCTTGGAAGGTGGCACATCAGAAGTTCAGCTAAATGTCATTTCTAAAAGAGTATTAGGACTTCCTAGTTAAACCCACTATAAAGAGAAATATTATGAAATTAGTTTTAAATGAAGAGCAACAATTTTTAAAAGATACTGCTAAAAATTTTGCTGAAGAAAGAACTCCAATCAACCACTTCAGAAATCTGAGAGATGCTAAAGACTCTTTATTATGGGATAAAGAAATATGGGGTGAGATGGTAAAACTTGGTTGGGCAGGAATACTGATTCCAGAAGAGTATGGTGGTTCTGATTTTGGCATAACTGGAATGAGTGTAGTTCTTCAAGAATGTGGCAAAACATTAACGCCCTCTCCTCTTCTAGCAACAGCTGTATTGGGTGCATATGCTATTAAAGAATTTGGGACAGATGAGCAAAAATCTAAATACCTTCCATTAATAGCTGATGGTGAAATAACGACAGCTGTAGCTTTTGATGAGTCAAGTCATCACGATATATCAAATACTGAATTAAGTGCTGTTGAAGCAGATGGTAATTTTGTTTTAAATGGATCAAAAAAACTAGTCGTAGACGGCTCAAGTGCTGATGTTCTTATTGTATTGGGAAGAACATCAGGCGCAAAAGGTGAGATGGCTGGTCTCAGCTTGTTTATACTAGAAAGTCACACAGATGGAGTTTCAAGAGCAAAACTTGATATGGCTGACAGTAGAAACTATGCAAACATAGAATTCAATGATGTGGTTGTTTCTCCAGATGCATTGCTGGGAAGCCAGGAAGCAGGTGGTGAAGCAATGGATCATATATTAGATATTGGGAGAATAGCTTTATCTGCTGAGATGCTTGGCAATTCTGAGGCTGCTTTTTCAACCACTATAGATTACCTTAAAGAAAGAAAACAATTCGGAGTGCTAATTGGTACTTTTCAAGCTCTTCAACATAGAGCAGCAGAAATGTTTTGTGAAATAGAGCTTACAAAATCCTCAGTAATGGCTGCAATGCAAGGAGCCGATGAAAATTCAAACCAACTTCAAGTGCTAGCCAGTCTTGCTAAATCCATTTCAGGTGACACACTTCATCTTGTTTCAAACGAAGCAATTCAAATGCATGGTGGAATTGGTGTCACTGATGAATATGATTTAGGTTTTTTCTTAAAAAGAGCGCGAGTGACTGAGCAGATATTTGGAAGTGTTAATTTTCATAAAGAACGTTACGCTAATTTGAGCGGGTTCTAATATTTTTACAATATTTTGATGTGGTTATTAGATAGTTTAAAAAAAATAATTGTAGGGACTGTTACTTTTATATTAATTGTTACAGTTCTTTTCTTCGGGTTTGGCTCTCTTGCCATTATAAATTTTCCTCGGGTATTAATACCCTTTAAGTCATTTAAGATTCTGCTCAGTAAAATCTCTAATTTTATAGGAGATATTATTGTTTATTGTTGTAGAGTAATTATGTTTGTGATGCATCAAAATTCTATACAAATCATTGATGATAATGACTTTGATAGATCAAAGTGGTACTTGGCGATGTCAAACCATCAATCATGGGCTGATATATTTATTATTCTTGCAGCAGGCAACTTTAGAATACCTTTAATAAAGTTTTTTATGAAAAAGGAGCTAGCCTGGATACCGTTTATATACCTAGCAAATAAGACGCTTAATATGCCTTTTGTAAGCAGACATAGCAAAGAGGCTTTGCAAAAAAACCCCTCTTTAAGGCAAGAAGATTATAGAAATACCTTAGATGCATGCAGAAGGTTCAAAAGATCTCCGTCAACTGTTTTTAGTTATGCAGAAGGAACAAGAAATAATCCTGAAAAATTTAAATTACAAAAATCTCCATATAAGCATCTTTTAAAACCGAAATCAGGAGGAATGGCAACGGCTATATCAGCAATTGATAACATAGATACACTAGTCGACTTTTCATTAATTTATAAATCAAACAAACGAAGTGCTTGGTCTTTTTTAAATGGAGAAATGAAAGATGTAAAAGTTCTTATTAAGAAATATAAGATTCCTGAGCATTTAAAAAATAAGAACTATTCTATTGACGAAAAATACAGAGATGATTTTAAAGATTGGATTGAAGTTATTTGGGAACAGAAAGATAAAGAAATTGAAAAGTTAAAATATTAATTCTTTATCGCTCACAATCCAGCCATTTGAATCAGCATAGATCCAATCTCCAGGGCTTATACTCACAGAATCAAACAATAAATCAATCGAACGGCTTCCCAATCCTCTCTTAACTGTTTTTCTCGGAACAGAGCCTTTTGCGAGGATGCCAATTTGAATATCTTTAAGGATTTCCACATCTCTAACATAACCATTAACTATTATTCCTACCCACTCATTCTTAGCTGCGTTGCTTGCAATCTGATCGCCTATCATTGATGCATGATTAATATTTCCTGCGTCTATAACTAAAATTCTTTTGCTGCCTCTTTCGGCAAGTACCTCTTTTACAATTGAATTATCATCAGGACATTTAACAGTATCAACTTGCCCGTAAAACTTTCCAATGGCTCCATATGACAGGTAATTTGCTAGAGAAACTTGAATAGAGTCCCCGTGTTCATCGCATAGGTCTGGTGTAGTAAATTCTTTCATTGATCCATTCTATTACAAATTATCTAGATTTTTAAAATTTAGATATCTCAAGTACTATCTATAGATAATAAAAATTTTGTAGGGTAGAAAATGAAATCACCAATATGTGAAATGTTTGAAATAGAGTTTCCTCTTGTCGCATTTAGTCACTGTAGAGATGTTGTTGTTGCAGTTTCAAAAGCAGGTGGAATGGGTGTCCTTGGAGCTGTAGGGCACACTCCAGAAATGCTTGAGCAAGACTTAAAATGGATAGATGAAAATATCGATGGAAAACCATATGGAGTGGATGTCTTAGTTCCAAATAATTTTGAGGGCAAGGGATCCTCTATGACGTCTGAAGATTTAAGGAATATGATTCCTCAAGAATACAGAGATTTTAGAGCCGATGTCTTAAAACAATATGATGTTGATGGTGAATCTCTTAGAGGTGGAATAGATTCAAAGGAAAAAGAAATTCGATCTGATTCAAGATTTGGAAAAAATTTAAAAGAAAAAGGTGCTAAAAAACTTTTAGAAGTAGCTTTCTCCCATCCGATTAAACTTATTGCGAATGCCCTTGGAGTTCCGCCAAAGTGGATGTTGGATATGGGTAAAGAAAAAGGTGTAAAAGTTGCTGCTTTGCTAGGAGCTAAAGAGCATGCAATCAGGCAAGTGCAGGCAGGCGTAGACATTCTAGTTGTTTCGGGAACAGAGGGAGGCGGACATTGTGGCAGTGTTTCTACAATGGTTCTAATACCTGAAGTTAAGAGAGCCATTAAGGGTTATAGGGATATCCCTATTTTAGCTGCCGGTGGTATTGCAACTGGCGAACAAATGGCAGGAATAATGGCAATGGGTGCAGATGGGGCGTGGTGTGCTTCAGTATTTTTACCAACTACCGAGGCAGAAACATCTGAGAATATTAAAGAAAAAATGGTTAATGCTTCTTCCAGTCAAACTGTTAGATCTAAAAGCAGAACTGGTAAACACTCAAGGCAGCTCAAGTCTGCTTGGACTGATGCATGGGAAGCTAAAGATGCTCCAGAGCCACTTCCAATGCCGCTACAAACAATGGTTGGAGAGCCAGCATTGGCAATAATATCTAAACAAGCAACTCTTGGGCATGAGGGAGCCAAGGATCTAGACACATATTGGGTTGGTCAGGGAATTGGTTTGGTAAACGAAACAATATCAGCAGGACAAACTGTTCAAAAGTTTAAAGAAGAATTTATTGTTGGCTACGAGCGAATAACAAATTTATTTGAATAATTTAAAGTTGGGCAATATTACTTCTTGGCACAAACTCTAATACTGTTGCATTAATACAATATCTTGGCATCCCATTTGGCCCATCATCAAAAACGTGGCCAAGATGAATATCTGATGATAGCGATCTTACCTCCACTCTCTTCATCCCATATCTATTATCTGGAAGTTCATATGTTGCATCATCAACTGGTTTTGTAAATGAAAGCCACCCTGATCTTGATACAAACCTATCTCGGGTATCAAATAAAGGCTGGCCACTAAGTTTGTCAACAAAAACACCATCAGGCGTATTTTTAAAGATTTGGTATTCCTTACAAAATCTTGAGTCTGTTCCCTCGTTGAAGGCAACATCATAGGCTTCTGATTCACCAAGCTTAAACTTACCTAGAGCTTTATAAAAATTAGCTGGCTCCATATAGCCTTGCTTAGCAAAAACCTGTTTACCATCTAACAAAAAAATAATTGTGGGTGTTGCCCAAGTTGGAACTGATATCTGAAGAGATT
>CAZFYG010000031.1:0-5358 GCA_964523375.1 uncultured Gammaproteobacteria bacterium
AATATTAAATTTTGGTTTATTTTCTCTAATCAGCAACTGCTCTAAAAGCAAAGCCTCAACCTCATTTTTAGTTGAGAAGGTTTCTATTTGATCTGTTAGTTTTTTTATTTGGCCTGTTTTTCTATCCTTTTTAGAGTTACCAAAATAACTTGAAACTCTTTTTTTTAAGTTAATGGCTTTGCCAATATATATTATTTCTGATTTATGAAAGAATTTATAAATTCCAGGGGTTGTAGGAATTTTTTTAAGATCAACCGCCATTAGAATCTAAGTATTTTCTTGCAAATATCTTCCCAGCACTAACTCCATATTGATCAAAGGGGTTGATTTGTAGCATGCGCGAAGTTAAGAAAACTCTATGCTCCCATGATGCTATTAAATACCCTAGGTTAAATGGATTAAGTTCCTTTAGTGATATTAAATTGACTGGAGATTGTCCATTTACTTTTTCATGATCTTGAAGATTTTCATCTGCACCAAAAGCTAGAAGACCTGCCTGAGCCTGAGATTGAGCAAAAAGTAATTCATTCTCTTTTTTATCTGTATCTACGCAAATTATATCTGTACAAAAGGAGGAAGTTCCTTGGTGCAGTAATTGAAAATATGAATGTTGAGCTGTGGACCCAAACCCTCCAAAAATAACCTGTCCTGTTTTATTAAAATGAGAATTTTTATTCGCCCCTTTTCCTATAGACTCCATTTCAAGTTGTTGAGCATAATCAGTAAAATATCTTAACTTCCAGCTGTAGGTTAGTAGAACTCTTATGTGCTTGTTATCAAAATTGTTGTGCCATAGATCGCTGAAGATGATGGTTTTAATAAACTGCTTATAATCACTATTAGCATTAAGATTTTTATCAGCCAGTGAGCCACCTTTTAAAAAATCTATGAATTGCTCTTCAAGCTCTAGGATTGCTGCAAGCGAGATGGGTGACCACATGGAATACCTTCCCCCAATCTCATTAGGAAATTGAATTGCTGTAGTTTCATCAAAATCAAAGTTTTTAGCTTTCTCAATTTGTGAAGTTACACAGATAAAATGATCTTTAAACTCTAAATCATCTCCTACCCATGCTCTTGCAAGTCCAAGGCTTTGCATTGTTTCGTCAGTTGAAAAAGATTTTGAAGAAACTATAAAAAATGTTTCATTTTTATTTAAAGGCGCAATCTCCTCTGCAAACTCATGTGTATCAGGCCCTGTTAAAAAAATATGATTGAATGATCTGTCATGTTTTTGAGTAAGTGTTTCTAAAAGAAGCTTAGGCCCCTCAAACGAACCACCAATACCAATAGTAACAATATTTTTTATGCCTTTCTGAATGAGTTTTTCTTTTAATTTAATACACTCAGAAATGGAACTCTTTGCAACTTCATAGTAGTTTTCATGAACACTGCTAATTTTGTGACCATAAGCACTTCTATATACATGATGAAGTGCTGCTTGATCTTCAGTTGTATTGATTTTGTACTCAGAGAATAATTTTTTAATCTCGCCATCAATATCTAGTTGATTATAAATTTCGTCCAGCTTATCGAAGTCCTTTTTACTAAAGGATGGGAAAAGCGATTTATATGAAATGCATTCATCCTTGTATGCATAAGGATAATTATTACTGGATTGAGTCATATATTTCTTTTAGTGAATTTTTAATGTTGTTCGATGCGGTTATTGGTCTGCCTATAACCAAGAAATCAGAACCGTTATCGATAGCTTCTTTTGGTGTCATAACTCTTGTTTGATCATCATCTAGGCTTTTAAGCCTAATTCCAGGGGTGATAGTTAGTAAGTTTGAATTATTTTTAACTAAACTTAATTCTTGTGGGGAACAAACAACGCCATGGATGCTGCTTTTTTTAGCAAGCTCAATCATTGCAAGGACTTGTTCTTTGGCTTCACGTTTATATATAAAATTTGTGTCGGTATCACTAAGGCTTGTTAAGGCAGTTACACCAAATATTTTTATATCTGTGTTCATAGTTGCAGCCACCGATTCTTCAAGCATTTTTTGCCCACCCGACGCATGAACTGTCATCATTTTAATTGGCAGATTAACTAATCCATCTATAGACTTTTTAACTGTGTTTGGAATGTCATGAAGTTTGAGATCTAAGAATATATCGAAACCTTTATTTGCTGCCTTTAAAACACACTCTCTTCCCAAGGAGTTAAAGGAAACACTTCCAATTTTAACCATACATAAGCCTGGATCAAGCTGGCTAAGTACATCATCAAATTTTTCTTGATTATGCTCATCAAGAGCAACAATTATCGAATGTTTCATAGCTTGAATCTTAACTATATCTTAGTCTTGAATCAATGATTTAGATGGCTTGAAATGCATAGTAGCTGTTTCACCAAGATAGGAAATCTCTTTAGTTTTAGGATTGATAAATTTTCTTGGTCTTATATATTTTTTTGAAAAAGTACCAAACCCTCTTAATTCAACTTTTTCATCAAATGCTACAGAATCAACTATAGACTCTATGATAGAGTCTATAGCTAATCTAATTTGTTTTTTTGTTAAGTCTGGAAACTGACTTAATAGTTCTAGTTCAATATCTGATCGATTGTAAGTTTTGGTACCCTTACTACTCACTTAATCTTAGTGAAATTCTTTCACGATCTGCATCTACAGCAAATACTACACAATTAAGCTTGTCGCCTTTCTTGAATTCATCTAGAGCATCTTTAGGATCTTCAGCATCTGAAATATCAGATAAATGTATTAATCCGTCGATATCACCCTCAAGGCCAACAAATATACCAAAATCAGTAATAGATTTAATCTGACCTTCAACTTTGTCACCTAAAGCATATTTATTAGAGAACTCAGTCCATGGATTTGCTTTGGTTTGCTTTAAGCCTAGAGAAATTCTTCTTTTCTCATGGTCTATTTCTAGAATCATTACTTTGATCTTCTGCTCCATCTCTACAACTTTTGAAGGATGTATATTTTTACTTGTCCAATCTAATTCAGATAAGTGAATTAAACCTTCGATTCCTTCTTCAAGCTGAGCAAAACAACCGTAATCAGTAATATTTGAAACTGACGCCTCATAAACACCGCCGACAGCATAATTGCTTTCAACATTTTCCCAAGGATCGTTTTGAATCTGTTTGAGACCAAGTGATACTCTTAATTTTTCTTTATCAAAGCTTAAAACCTTTACATCAATCTCATCACCTAGTGATAACATTTCTGCAGGGTTGGTAACTCTTGACCAAGAGATATCTGTTATGTGAAGTAGACCATCTAATCCACCTAGATCTACAAAAGCTCCATAGTCAGTAATATTTTTTACAATACCTTTAACTATTTGACCTTCTTCTAAGTTTTTGAGAAGTTCAACTTTTACCGCTGAGTTATTCTTTTCAAGAACAGCCTTTCTAGAAAGTACAACATTATTTCTTTTGTAATCAAGTTTGATTACTTTAAACTCTTGTACTGTATTTTCGATGTCGGGTGCCTCTTTTACAGGCCTAACATCAACAAGTGATCCAGGTAAGAAAGCTTTTACTACTTCAACTTCAACTGCAAAGCCGCCTTTAACTCTGTTATGAATTTTACCAGTAACAAATTCTCCAGTTTCAAGTGCTTCTTCAAGCATTTTCCATGTGGATATTTTTCTGGCTTTTTCTCTTGAGATTCTTGTTTCACCATAGCCATCTTCAACAGCCTCTAGTGCTACCTCTACCTCGTCTCCGACAACGATACTTACTTCGCCTTCATTGTTTCTAAATTCATCAAGAGATACTACTCCTTCTGATTTTAAGCCGACATGGACTGTTACCCAGTCATTATCGACATCCAACACAACCCCAGAAACAATTGAACCGGGTTGCATATCAAGTGTGCTTAAACTTTCATCAAGTAAAGCTGAGAATGATTCTGTCATTTATCAAATTCCTTTTTTGCGAGCTTTTTAGTAAAACTCAGTACTTCGTCAAGAGACATTGATGAAGAATCAATTACTATTGAATCTTCTGCTGGAATCAATGGAGATAATGTTCTAGTTCTGTCTCTTAAATCCCTTTCTTCAATATCTTCTATCAGATCGCGCATATTAACTTCTTGGCCGCGATTCTGCAACTCTATATGCCTTCTTTTTGCCCTAACCTCACTAGAGGCTGTTAAGAATATTTTTAATCTTGCATTTGGAAATACTACTGTTCCCATATCTCTTCCATCGGCAACAAGTCCATTGCCGTTATAAAAAGACCGTTGGATATCAAGTAAGTTTTTTCTTGTCTCTTTTTGTGAGCTCAATGCTGATGCTGCTTTAGCTGTATTTTCTGAACGTAATAATGATGTAATTTCTTTCATATCATCAAAAACTTGAACGTCGCCTGAATTAAATCTGAAGGATAATCCCTGAATTTTTTTACTAATATGGTCTGTAGTAACGCCTTTTTCATAAAAATACGCATATGCTCTATACAGCAACCCGCTATCAAGAACGTTAAAGTTTAATGCTATTGCTATCGCTCTAGTTAACGAACCTTTTCCTGAAGCTGATGGGCCGTCAATAGTAAGAATTTTATCCATATTTTTCCATGCTTAAGCCAAGTTTATTCATCTCATCAAAGAAACTTGGGAATGATGTATAAATATTTTCGCAATTCAAAACTTTAATATCTTTTGTGCTTATTAGGCTTGAAATCAAAAAGCTCATTGCAATTCTGTGATCACCAAACGAATCTATTGGTTCATCACTTGGAAATATTTCTTTAACACCTGAAATTTCTATTCCGTCTTCATACAAATAATGGGGAACATTCAAAGCTTTTAAGCCTGATGCAATTGCTTCCAGCCTATCTGATTCTTTAACTCTAAGCTCTTTAGCATCTTTAATAGTAGTTTTGCCTTCAGCACATGAGGCTGCAATACTCAAAATTGGAATTTCATCAATAATATTAGGTATGATTGCTCCGCCTATCTCAACACCATGTAATGCAGATGATTTAATAAGCAAATCGCCTACATCCTCATTACATTCTATTTTTTGGTTCAAAATTTGTATATTAGCGCCCATTGATTTTAGGACAGATAGCAAACCAGACCTTGTCTTATTTAACCCAACATTTTTAATTAAAATCTCAGAGTTTTTAGCTATAAGGCCAGCAACTATTAAAAATGAAGCTGAGGAAAAGTCTCCAGCAACTTTATAGTGATCTTTTGAGATAAGTTTTGTTGGGTGAAGAGTAATTCTTCTGCCCTCACCTTCAGAGGTAACATCAACATTACCACCAAAAAAATTAATCATCCTTTCGGTATGATCTCTTGTTATTTTTTTTTCTATAACTGTAACTTTTTTATTTGCTGTTAAGCCAGCTAGCAGTATTGCAGATTTTACTTG
>CAZFYG010000032.1:0-5020 GCA_964523375.1 uncultured Gammaproteobacteria bacterium
ATTGCTAGGCTCGTTAAAAAAGGGAGCTAAAAGCTCCCTATTGTTAGTAATTTAGCTAAAGTTATTTACTGGCAGTATAGAATTGCTCGCACACCTCAAATTGATCATTAACAACATCATCAACTAGCAGTAATGCTTCTCTATATGTATTACCCCAAGATGCTCCTGCAAAATAATCATCTATCAATGCACCATGAGTGTCTACATTTGAAGTTATTGATTTAAGGTAATAAGTACCAGCCTCAGTAGCACCCCCACCTATTGCTACAAATAAACCATTCATGAAGGTGTCATGGCCAGCAGCCTGAACTTCTTTTTCAAGTCTAGTTACTACTTGAACCAACTTTGGAAGATTTGCTCTAGAGACTTTAATACGCATAGCTCTCTCATATCCAGGATCTAGTCTAGGAAAAGGCTTTATCGGAGCCCATGTTGCGCCATACTTAAACTCACGCATTTTAGACATCTCTTTAGGGGCTTTGCTTGGATCATATTTACTTGCTCCTTGTAATGCACTTGTTACATCTGAGAAAGCACTCCACATCATTAGTTGGCCCATATAATCTCTTCCAGATATTGTTTCACAATACCCAGCCGCATCTGCCCCTATTGCCTCGTATAAAGCTGTATTTGATTTAACTGATTCAATATAAGCATCAGTATTTTTAGCACTCACCATGACAGTTGTGAATGCGCCTTCTGAAATAGCACTCATACTAAAAGTTAATACGAAAATTGATATTAGTTTTGTTTTATTCATTTTGTCTCCTATTAAAAATTATTACATTATAAATATAACTGTAAAAAAAGATTAAATGAAGAAATGTAAAGCATAAATTTTGTGTATGAGGGGATGTTAAATACTTATGGCTATTCAACCTTATCCATTTGACTGTTAGACTATTAAGCATATTTAATTTTTTAGGGTATTAATGAATATTTGGCAAAAAATAATATATTTAGGCCTAGCAATAATAACTACGTTATTAATTTTTCAACTAGAAAAGCTTGAGGATCGTTTAAGAATTCTTGAAGAAACGATAGAAGAACAGTTCGAAAGAGCTGGAGAGATAGCAAAAACAGCCCACACTAATGAAATTATTTTAAGGAATAACTATACCCTTTCAGACACAGAGAGGTCTTCATCGAAAGATATACTTGGCATAAAATGCAATTTACATAATTCTTTTAATTCCAATGAAGTGCTAAAAAAAGAGATCAATATCTTATTGGATAAAAATAAAGATACCCTTATTTTTGATGATACAAACGCATCAGGAAAAAATATGAATGATTATATAAATGGTGAGCAATATATGTTTTGGGGTGATGATCCTAATTTAAGCTATATGATTAATAATCCAAAAAAAGAATTTCATATTCACTCGCATGATGGAAGTATGATTGTTTATAAGTGTAATTTCTAATGATTACCGATAAGAATGAGGCAGTGATTAATAAAATTTTAGAAATTATTGATTCAACTAAATTAAAAAACTCGCCGAAAGAAGACCTTATTAAACACTTAAAAAAAAGGGTTAGTATTTCTAACCTTGAAAAAGAAAAAATTGATGAGTCTTTAAGAATAATACAAAACCTTAAAGACTAGTTAAGCCGTCAAGGTTTTGTAATATAAGAACTATTAATTTTCTATCTTAAATCCATTAGCAGGAACACTCAGACTCTTTCCATCGCTATATACAACAGTGATTGGCTCGTTTTTATAGTTATAAGCCACGTAAGTAGTTACGCCATTTTTTTCAAAAGCTACTGCTGCAGGGTGATTTGAGGTCAGCTCACCTGTTCCAACCTTAAGAGTGCCGAATTTATTAAATACATTTATCCATTGATAGGTATGAGCTCTAGACTCTCCAGCTTCAGGGCTGTAATTTTGATTTACAGAGTTATAGTCATTGATTGATGCTTGTGGGTCTACCATCGCCCAAAGATTCCACCATAAATCCTTCCATTCATCGTCTCCTAGGCCAGAAGGTTTCCCATTTGATGATTCTTCTAAACCAAGTTTTACATAATCTGCCATGTATTCATCATACAAGCCTACATGAAAGATAAGTGGGCTGGATGGTAACCCTTGTATGCCTAAAATATGTGCGTACTTCGGACTAAACCAAGTTGAAAAATCAGCTCCGGCACTCCAGATAATTGATGTAGTTATAAGGTTATAACCTGATTTAAAGTTATCCTCATCACCACCTCTATTTTTATAACCATCAATGTTATTCCAATACTGCCAATAAGATGCAGATGTTGAGGCGTGGAGATAAGTTCCTTTTTTAACCAACTCATCATTTCCGGTAGCAAGACCGTATAAAATAATTGCTCCGTATGATGTTGCAGCTTCAGAGGTAGATTCATTGTTATTACCCTGAAGTGCATCAGCTCTTCCATCAGCCCATGAGAAGCCATTAGCTGGATCAAAGTTTCTAACAGGTGGGAACATATCATCATCCTTGTCAGCAGCATAATCTCTTATCAGGAGCTCAATCATTGGACCGTATTGTTCTTGCGAACACCAAGACTTGTCTACCCTGCATATTTCAGCAGCTGCTCTCACAAAATATCCGTAATGAAAATGATGATCTGCTAGTCTTTGATGTGACCCATAAGCTTCTTCCATTCCCAGTAAAGTATCCCACTGGTCGTCATAAACAAAGTATCTTGTTTCATCAAGCTCACCGTCTGTTTCCGCAGTAAACCAATCCTCTAGTTCAGATTTTAGCCATGAGATTAATTGATTTGCTTCAGAGTCTAAGCCAATAGTTCTTGCAGTCGCAGCTACCTCTGCAACTTTTCCATATGCTTTTCCAGACCAGTAAGTGTCTACAGTTTTTCTATTATCTCTATAAATCCAATTAGCCTCACCTTGAGCTACAAAGTCTTTAACTAGCTGTTCTAGAATTGATTGATCATAACTATCGGTCACGGCTGGAAGTGTTGGCAATATTCCAACAGATGGGATCTTATAGCTAAATCCATTGACCTGAGCAAATTTAATCATACCCCTGGCGCTTCTTATTTTATAAGAAGAGGTTGAAGTGTCTGAGAATTTCCAATGAAGAGGATGCATTCCAGCTATTGTTTCGACCATTGCACCATTTGCGTTTAAATAGCTATGAGAAACGGTAACTTCGTTAGTACTGTCATTCACTTCGTAATCAATTTCAACAGATGAAACAACATTCCTAGCTTGAGTTTCAAAATACTCTGACATATTGTCACTTGGGACTCCGGAAAGTGTAGGAAGGTAAGTAATCGTAAATTCATTTGTGGAATTAGATACGCCTATCTGATTTGAATCTTTTGATGAGAATTCAGTAGTGCCCTCACCTGTAACTAAGAAATAATTTTTAATACCAGCTACGTCTGTCCATATGCCAAGACTGTTACCATAATCATAATACGTCCCTTTTTCTGCACTATCAGAAGCTTTAGTTTTAATAACTGGTGATCCTGAATATACTTTAAAGTAGGCATAAGGAGAGCCATGGACGAATGTTGCCTCCATAACTTCAGTGCTTCCAGACTTCCACAATACAGTTACAGAAGCATCGCTGTAATCTTTTAGAAAAGCATTTAACTCTGAATATTGACTATTGGAAACTGCAATTCCATCAAAAACTTCTGCAAAAGGTGCAGGCCCATCATATTGAGGGTAATTACCTCTAACCTGGTGTCCGCCAGGAAGGCCCATTACTCTTGCGCCTTTATTACTAACACGAACTCTTATGGGATCTGCAGTAATATGGGCTGCAGCTCCATCTTGATCAACTTTCATTTCACCAAGGAATGGAATGGAACCCCACCACCTATGAGTAGAAAGTTTCTTTGAAGAGGCAGGCTCAACTACTTGCGGATTAACTTTTGTTGGCACTCCGGTTGGTATGCCTGTAGAAGAATTGCAACTTGCTATACCAGGCTCAACCACCCCAGCATTATATATCCAGTTACCATAATCAACGACACATCTATAACTATTAGGGTTAATAGTATCTGAAACTGTGCCAGCACCAAAAGTTAGCAATTGGTATTCACCGGTATTTCCACCGCCGCCACCATTATTAGGCCCAGAAGGAGGTGTTGCTCCCTCCTTTATGCCTGTATATCTTACATTATCAATTTGGTAAACAAGATTCTCACCAGTTTGAAATGACGGAAAGAAAACCATGGGCACGGTAATATTTGATAGGCTCAAAGCTCCACTTTGCGTTAAGGCTGAAACAGGGAAATCAATTGACTCCCATTGTCCGTTAGCACTGATATCATTGACTGGCAACTCTCCAGAATTCTGAGTATCACTTTCAACTTTCACTAAAAAGCCATTAGGTAAATTGTCTGTTCCTTTGTTAACAACTTTAATATCAAAAGACAAAGATCCTTCAGAATAATCACTGAGATTCACCCCTGCTGTAGGGCCTACAACTAACCCAGCATGGCCTGCATTAGATGTATATCTAACTTCTAGCACATCACCCCTATCTGAACCCGAATCAACATAAGAGTAATCTACACTTTGACATGAATCTGATTTACATGACTGATAACCATTGAGCTCATCAAAAAAGAATAGAGAGCTTTCCCCACCCCATATATTAGCAACAGCACCTTCATCTATAATTTGAACATCGAGATTGGATGTATTTTCATCTACATCAGTAACAGTAACAGTAATATCTTGTGTACCTACAAGTGAACCATCAAAAGCAGTTACTGTTTCTGTATAAGTAGTTTGAGTTTCATAGTCTGGAGCTGATACAAAAGTTAAAACCCCTGCTGATGTTATAGCTAATTCAGAACCGCTAACTTGAAAAGTAATAGAGTCTCCATCAGCGTCTGTTGCAGTTACAGTTCCTATAGCAGTTTGATTTTCAGCTGCAGTAAAGGAATTGGATGAAGTAATAACAGGAGCGCTATTCTCATCAACATCAGTAACTGATACAACAACCCCTACCGAACCAGTAGCTGAACCATCTGATGCTACAACGGTAATAGAGTAATTATT
>CAZFYG010000033.1:0-4599 GCA_964523375.1 uncultured Gammaproteobacteria bacterium
CATGAATACCTTTAATAGGCATAGCGTTATATATACTTGCTCTCATTCCTCCAACTGATCTATGACCTTTAAGATTTAACAAGCCACAAGCCTCTGACTCCTTTAAAAAAAGCTTATCTAGTTCTGAATCTGAAAGTATGAATGGTATGTTCATAATAGATCTATTTTCTTCACTTACTGGGTTAGAGTAAAAATCTGAGCTATCGATGTAGTTATACAAAGTTTTTGCTTTTAGATGATTTTGTTCTCTAAAGTGATTTAATCCACCAGATTTTTTTATCCACTTAAAAACTTTGCCAGCCATATACCATGCAAAGGTTGGCGGTGTATTCAACATAGAGCCTGAAGCTGCATGCTGAGAATATCTTAATATATTAGGGAGGCTATGATTATCTTGCTCCATAAAGCTCTTTTCTATTATTGCTAGTGTTAATCCAGCAGGGCCTATATTCTTCTGAGCTCCTGCATAAATCATAGAGAAGTCTGATACATCAAGAGGCTCGCTGAGAATCACTGAAGACATATCTGCAATCAAAGGCTTATCAATACTTGGTGCTTTGTGAATTGAGACTCCTTGAATTGTTTCATTAGGGCAGTAATGAACATAAGAGGAATCTGGAGAGATATTCCAAGAATCCGGATGAGGGGCTTTGGTATAGCTCCCATTGTCTTCTGATGAAGCAATAGTATTAACGTCTATTAGCTTAGAAGCTTCTGCTATTGCTTTTTTAGACCAAGTACCTGAAAGAACATAATCAGCCTTTTTCGAATCGCTCGCAAAATTCATTGGGATTGTTGCAAACTGTTGTGTTGCTCCACCTTGTAAAAACAAGACATCATGCGTATCTGGAATTGAAAGAATATCAACTAGATCACTTTTTGCTTCAATAGCAACCTGATCATAAATTGAAGATCTATGGCTCATCTCCATTATAGACATGCCAGAGTCTCCCCACTCTACAAGTTCATTTTGCACTTCTTTTAAAACTTCTTCAGATATTACTGCGGGGCCTGCACAGAAATTCCATTTCCTCATTTTTCTTGTTCCTCAACAACATCTTCTTCCTCTTGAGGAATAGTTACACACTCAATTAGTTTTTCACCTTCCTTTGGGGTAATAATTTTAACACCTTGAGTATTTCTGCTTAAAGTTGGAACTTGCTCAACTGATGTTCTTATCATAGTTCCTTTGTCACTGATCAACATAATGCCATCATTGTCCTCAACTAATGTTGAAGATACCATTGATCCATTTCTATCACTTGTTTTCATAGAAATAACACCTTGGCCGCCTCTATTGTGTGAAGGGAAGTCATCAAGGTTTGTTTTTTTACCATAACCATTTTCAGAAACACATAGAATAGTTTTAGTTTCATCGCCGACCATTAAAGATATTAATTTCTCATCTTTCTTTAGTGTTATACCTCTTACTCCTCTAGCAGTTCGCCCCATTGGTCTAACGTGTGATTCAGAAAATCTTATTAACTTCCCAGAAGATGAAGCAAGAAGAATCTCATCATTTCCAGATGTTATTGCAGTTCCTATCAATACATCATCATCATCAAGATTAATTGCCTTGATACCAGACTTATATTTTTTTGCGAATAAGCTTAGGTTTGTTTTTTTAGTCGTTCCTTTTTTTGTTGCCATAAAGATGAATTTATCTTCAGTGAATTCTTCTACAGGAAGAATTTCACTTACTGACTCATCATCGTCTAAATTAAGCATATTCACCAAAGGTCTTCCTTTAGAGATTCTTGATGCAACTGGAATTTCATATACCTTTAACCAAAAAACTTTTCCTTTGGTAGTAAAGCATAAAATTTGAACATGGCTACTTAAAACATAAAGGTTTTGAATAAGGTCTTCTTCTTTAACGCTAGCTGCTGCTTTACCCTGTCCTCCTCTTCGTTGCTCACGATACTCGTCAAGAGGTTGAGTTTTTGCATAACCACTTCTTGAAACAGTTAACACTCTTGTTTCCTCTGGAATTAAGTCCTCGTTAGTTATTCCTCTTCTGGTATCATTTATAAGAGTCTTTCTTTCATCACCAAAATTATTTTTTATCTCATTTAGCTCATTAATAATTAAAGCCTTAAGCGTAGCCTTATCATCTAAAATATTCTGCAACTCTAAAATTTTAGCAATAATGTCATTAAATTCATTATTAAGATTGTCTTGTTCTAAGCCAGTTAATCTACCAAGTCGTAACTCTAATATTGCCTTAGCTTGCAATGCTGACAGTTTATACTTCTTACCATTGATCCCCACATCTTTTGGAAGATCTTCAGGCTTGCAAGCGTCTTCTCCAACTTTTTTAAGGATTGCTGATAATGGTCCTGCGTCCCATTGTTTTTTGCATAACTCTTCTGCAGCAACTTTAGGATCTTTTGATTTTTTAATAATAGAGATAACTTCATCAATATTTGCAATTGATACCATCAACCCTTCAACAATATGACCTCTGTCTTTAGCTTTTCTTAGATCATATTTTGTTCTTTTGATAATGACATCTTTTCTATGCTCAATAAAAGCTTCGAGAATTTCTTTCAAATTAACTTCTTTTGGCTGGCCTTTTGATAAGACTGTTAAATTGATACCAAAAGATTGTTCTAGCTGAGTCTGTGCAAATAAATTATTTTCTAGAACCTCTACCGACTCTCCTTTTCTGACCTCAATAACAACTCTTAAACCATCTTTATCAGACTCGTCTCTAATTTCAGTAATGCCTTCAACTTTTTTATCTTTAACAAGCTCTGCTATTTTTTCTAGCATACGAGCCTTGTTTACCATAAATGGTATCTCATCAATTATTAGAGACTGTTTGCCAGATTTATCTTCTTCAATAGATGTGTTTGATCTTATATGAATAATTCCTCGACCTGTTTTGTATGCATCATATATTCCAGCTCGGCCATCTATAGTTCCTCCAGTAGGAAAATCAGGGCCTGGAATGTCTTTTATAAGATCATCGATAGTCAATTCAGGATTCTCTATCAGATTAATACAACCAGTAACTACTTCATTTAAGTTATGAGGAGGGATATTTGTTGCCATGCCTACGGCTATTCCAGATGAACCATTAATAAGCAAATTGGGGATTTTGGTTGGAAGAACATCAGGTATGAATTCACTACCATCATAATTTGGTGAAAATGAAACTGTTTCTTTTTCTAGATCACCGAGCATCATATCGGTAATTTTTGCCATCCTAACTTCTGTATACCTCATAGCAGCTGGTGGATCACCATCAATGGAACCAAAATTACCTTGACCTTCAACTAGTGTATATCTTAATGAAAAATCTTGAGCCATCCTTACCATGGCGTCATACACCGCTGAATCTCCATGCGGATGATATTTACCTATAACATCTCCAACAACTCTTGCTGATTTTTTATAAGGCTTATTATATGAGTTCTTCAAGTCATACATTGCGAAAAGGATCCTTCTGTGAACAGGCTTGAGACCATCTCTTATATCTGGAAGCGCTCTTCCGTGTATTACACTCAAGGCATAACTAAGGTAGGATTGCTTTAGCTCATCCTCAATATTTATAGGTATAATTTCTTTAGCAAAGTCAGTCATTTTGGGGCCTAATTAGTCGTGATAATAAACTTAATAATTTAAGTAAATTTTATCACGAATATGCTAAATTTTTACGATTTTATTCTGGCTTATAATAGTCAATTCTTTCGATATCATCTTCCACTACTTCCTCGCCATATTGAATTTCTATTATGCGACAAGTTTCTTCAAAAGGATTTGTAATTTGATGCCACTCACCCAAAGGAACGATATATTTGTCAAATTTATTTAGCGTGACATGTTCTCTATTTTCTGGACTATCTTTGCTATAATTGACTACACATGAGCCTTGACTAACAAGCCATATCTCATGGCGTTTAAAATGCTTTTGAAAACTCATGCCTTTGCCAGGTTCAACTATGAGCTCCTTAACCTTGACACCCTCTCCTTCGAATAAATTATAAAATGAGCCCCATATTCTATCTTCATGGTAATACTGCCATTTCTTGAGTATCCATGATGATGAGTTCTTTTTATCATCGCCACCAACACTAAATATGAATTCGACGCCCTCAACAGACATTTCAGGGATATTGCCTTTATTTCTATCGCCTCCGTTAGCAAAAGCGATATCATCTTCAGGAAACATTTCCTTAACTTTTATAAGAGCATTAGTTGCACTTCCAAGATCATCATCTTCGAAATTAATAACTATATCTACGTCTGCAAAGTTTTCAATAATCGCCTTTCGCTCATTAAACGGCATAAAAAACTTACCTTTTTTATTAATAAGCCATTGATCACTATTAAGTGCTACAACTAGCTTATCTCCCAAACTTCTAGCAGATTTGAAATAGGCTATGTGACCAGAATGAATGGGATCAAATCCACCGCTAACAATGATAATTTTCATAGAATATTATTTATTTAAACAAGCTTATTGTAAAACAATTCTGTATTAAAAAAATACTCAATCTTTAAATTCAGACACAACTCCGCCGATAGAATCCTTGGCGTCTCCAAATAGCATTCTTGTATTTTGCTTAAAAAACAAAGGATTTTGAACGCCAG
>CAZFYG010000034.1:0-4146 GCA_964523375.1 uncultured Gammaproteobacteria bacterium
GTGCCATCTTGAAGAATAATTCTATCTTTATTTTCATTAATAATAATTTTAGATATTTCTATATTGCTTTCTATATACTTAACTTTTATTTCCTCTCCCTCCGGCACCTCCCATTCCTGTGTTGCACTTCTTCCAAAAGGATTAACTTCCGGTCCTTCAAATGAAAAAACGTTCAGATTAAATTCAATGCTAAAGTAGCCTTCATTCGAGTCTAAATTAGCCTCTGCTCCCTTAAAGAGGTAAAGTCTTATAGGCACTGTGCCAGTGATTGAGTCGTCAGGATTAAACCATATGTTTGCAGAGACCGGGTTGCCATCCACTCCATTAGCTATGAAGTCCTGAACATTTTTAAGGTTTAAAGATGCGCCAATTAATGAGAAATCTAGAGTTTTAGTTTCAGGGAGGTATGAGGGATAAACAGGGATAACTATTTCACCCTGCTCATTGTAATCAATAACTTCAATATATGAGTTTGCAATTCTTCCTAATACATCTGCATTTATTGGGGCTGAACTACCTAAAATATCAGAATTAAAGGTCTGCTCCTCACTAATTCTATTAAAAAAAGCCGTTCTTGCTTCTTGACCATATAATCTATCATCATTACCAGATATATAATCCCAAAACATATCATTCCTTGGGTTGGTTCCAACTTCAAAGAAGGAATTTAACTGACTATCTTTATTATATTCATAAAGAACGTAATCCTCGCCATTAAACATTCTCCTAATTGTTTGAATATCTTTCAATGTTCTTGGAAGGCTTGCAATATCTCTTACAACTAACAGAGGGTCAATATCAACCCTATTAGATATAAAGTCATATGGCAGATTAGAAGATATTCCTGATCTTGTTATATCAGGAATATAGTATGCGAGACCTAGGCTGTTATCATTTATTGATTGATCATTAATTGTACTAACCCTTAAAATTGGAAAGTAATAATGTCTAACATTTTCACACTCTGCTTTCTCATAGCCTTGGGAGTATGAAGAGTAATTAAAATTAGATTGGGTTCCAGCAATAACAGTGTTTTGAAATTGAATTTGGTTGTCTAATTGACACTCCCTATCTCTATTATTTTTATCCTGCCAGTTAGCTGAATTATTTCTCCAGCTTCTTCTATCAGAGGCCTGAACGGCTAGACTTCCATTTGTTATACCTATTTCATCAAAATCAATATTCTGTTTTAAAAATGTTGATGCTTGAACAAAGGAAGTAGATGCATTGGCAATATTTTGAAGACTTAGGCTAGAGATATTGCATAGCTGGGTATCAGTTTCTGAACAATCTGCCCTTGAAAGAATTCCTTCTTTTGAAATATATGCGCCGCTCGCTTCAATTGTTTCGTCTTGGTACCACCCAGAGCTGTTTTCTTCTGTTCTATAACTACTCCTAAAATCTAGTGGAAGTTTTTCATATGCATTTTCACCAAATATTATATTTAAAGCGGAGTCAGACAAAGAAACATTTGCGTTAATTTCTTTATTAAATTTAGTGGATAATTCCGAGGAAATTTGTGAATCAATTTGCTGAATATGAGGAAATATTTTTGCTATGTTCTGTGCAGTATCCTCATTTACTATATCTCCAGAAGATTGAATAAAGTCTCCTAACAAATCACTATATGTAATATTAAAATTTGCCTGCAGAGAATTTTTAAGCTCATCTATTCTTTGGGTAATAAGTGTTGCTATCTCGTCTCCTTTAACGGAACATCCCTCAGATAAAGAAAGGTCTTCTACGATACCGTTCTTAGCAAGAAGTATTGCTTCTGAAAATAGTGAAGTAAAGGGAGATATTACGATTGTATTAGTGCCCGAGTCATTGATTGATGGTAGAACCATTTGATATTCCTCTGTCACACCACCAAGGGTAGAATCAAATGCACCGACAGGTATATTAGCCACAACGGGTCTATTTTTTAAACAATCATAAATATTTGCATCGCTAGTTTCTATACTAAAGGTCCCATCTGAAATTGAGGTTGTCCCATATTCCCCATCATCTCTCTCGAAGTTAAAATTTTGATCAATGAATACTTCGGCACCAGAAACGTAACCGTCTATTACAGAACCATAGAATGCTGTTTCAGACTGCTCCTCATTAACACTTACATTAACTGAGCTGGTTGCTGACCCTCCAGCACCGGTGCAATTTATAGAGTATGTTTTATTTCCAAATTCTTGTTCGGACAATGTTTTTGATCCAGAAGTGCCTATAGATTGATCCCAAGACCCCGATGCAATACAGTCAGTTGCATCTGCAGACTCCCAATTAAGCGTGAATTCTTCATTAATAATTACGCTATCTTTTGAAGATGAGATACTAGCGGTAGGTATTAGAATTTGTTCAGTGATTTCAACATTTAAGGAAGAAGAAATCTCACCTCCACTTCCAGAGCATGAAATAGTATAAGTTTTTGAGCCTGGAGTATCCTCTATAATTGATTGAGTTCCAGAGATGCTAATAATGTTGTCCCAGTCTCCAGATGCAGAACATTCAGATGCATTTATTGAGGACCAAGATAAAAAGAATTCTAAATTAGCTTCAATGCTTGTAGTTGAGCTAGAAAAATTTATAACTGGAAGAGGTTTGATTTCAGGCTCTGGAGATTTATTTTTACTACCGCCTCCGCATGCAGATAAGATAAAAAGAAGAATGATAATTTTTTTCATTTTTTTTGTATTGAGTTCTTTTAATAACTATATATATCAATAAGAGAAATACAAATATTTAATTGATGATTGGTTTTCTAGTTTATGAAATTTTTATATATAATTAATCATGATTAAAAATAAAGAGCATCTTGCAATTCGCGATACAGTTAAATTATTCATAGAAAAAGAAATAAACCCGCATACCAATGAGTGGGAAAAAGAGGGAATATTTCCAGCTCACGACCTATTTAAAAAAATGGGTGATTTAGGCTTACTCGGTATTTCAAAACCAACGGAATTTGGAGGAATGGGTTTAGATTACAGCTATCAAGTTGTTTTTTCAGAGGAACTTGGGTTAATTAGCAGTGGGGGCGTCTCGATGGCTATTGGAGTTCAAACAGATATGGCAACTCCTGCATTAGCAAAGTATGGTAGCGATCAGCTCAGGCAAGATTTTTTAGCCCCTGCAATAGCAGGCGACATGGTTTGCTCAATTGCTGTGAGTGAGCCCAGCGCAGGCTCTGATGTTTCTGCTATAAAAACAACTGCTATAAAGGATGGAGATGACTATATTATTAATGGCACAAAAATGTGGATTACTAACTCTACCCAAGCAGACTTCATTTGCCTATTGGCAAATACATCTGACGAGAGTCCGCATAGTAATAAATCATTGATTGTTGTCCCTATGGACCTTCCAGGAATATCCCTATCTGAGAGGTTTGATAAGCTTGGAATGAGATCATCGGATACTGCTCAAATATTTTTTGATGATGTGAGAGTGCCTCAAAGAAATCTAATCGGTGCAGAAGGAAAAGGTTTTAGATACCAGATGGAGCAATTCCAGGAAGAAAGAATATTTGGTGCAGCAGGAGCTCTAAAAATGCTAGAACAAGTTATTAAAGATACTATCGAATATACCAGCCAAAGGATGGCATTTGGTAAATCAATTCTTGATAACCAAGTGGTTCATTTTAGACTTGCTGAACTGCAAACAGAGGTGGAGCTATTAAGAGCATTGGTCTATACAGCAACAGAGGAATATATCAATGGAGAGGACGTAACAATGAAAGCCTCCATGATGAAACTTAAAGCAGGCAGGCTAGGCAGAGAAGTTACTGATAGCTGTCTTCAATACTGGGGAGGCATGGGTTATATGTGGGATACTCCTGTTTCAAGGGCTTTCAGAGATGGAAGACTAACCTCCATTGGAGGAGGCGCTGATGAAATTATGCTGGGCATTATTTCAAAACATATGGGCACTTCACCAAGCAGGTAACTTAGTTAACTTCCAAACCTTTGTAGATTTTTTGCCATCTTTTTTGAAAATCTTTTGAAGGTTTTCAAGGCTTTTTTTATGTCTTTTTCACTTTCATCTTCGGCAAGTGAATAGCCATCCCAATAAATAATACTGTACTCTTCACCTACTTGTATCAAGTCTATAGAGGCAGCATCTGAATTAGTTTCGTCATTGTGTTTTATATGA
>CAZFYG010000035.1:0-3621 GCA_964523375.1 uncultured Gammaproteobacteria bacterium
TCTGAAGTTGAAATGAAAGAGAAAAAAGCAAGAGTTGAAGATGCACTTCATTCTACTAGAGCTGCAGTTGAAGAAGGCGTGGTGCCTGGAGGCGGTTCTGCTTTAATTAGGTGTTTAGAAGCCGTAGAAAAAGTTACTGGTGATAATGATGATCAAAATGTAGGAGTAAATATTGCTAGAAAAGCATTTGAAGCTCCACTTAGACAGATTGTTTCTAATGCTGGTGAAGAGCCCTCAGTTATTGTTGCAAATGTTAAAGAAGGTAGCGGATCTTACGGATTTAATGCTGCAACTGGAGACTATGGCGACATGATTGACATGGGTATTTTGGATCCTGCAAAAGTAACTAGAACAGCTATTCAGGCAGCTGGCTCTGTTGCGGGTATGATGATAACAACTGAAGCAATGGTTACTGACATACCTAAAGATGATTCACCAATGCCTGATATGGGTGGTATGGGCGGAATGGGCGGAATGGGCGGAATGATGTAATTCTATCTTTTTCTAATAAAAAAACGAGGCAAATGCCTCGTTTTTTTTATTTTATAGACTAGATAAATTTAGATTTTAGGATAATATTGACTTATCACATTTTTAGGGAGAAAAAAATGGATTTTTTAGATGTTTTATTTCGAGCACTTCATGTTTTATTTGGGATAACCTGGATCGGACTTCTGTATTATTTTAATTTTGTTCAAACAGAATACTTTAAAGTTTCTGAGCCATCAGCAAAATCTGATGTTGTTCAAAAACTAGTTCCAAATGCTTTATGGTATTTTAGATACGCAGCTTTATTTACTTTTTTAACAGGCTTATATCTTATTCACTATTTAAGTATTGCAATAAATATAAGCATAATCTTAGGAGCTGTATTAGGAACATTTATGTTTCTTAATGTCTGGTTAATAATATGGCCAAACCAAAAGAAAGTTATATCAGGATCTCCTGATGCTGCTGATGCTGGTGCAAAAGCTGGTCTCGCATCAAGAACTAACACTTTATTTTCAATTCCAATGCTATGGTTTATGGTCTATTCAGCACATGGAACAGCAATTGGAAATACTATCCTAAGCTTAGAAGAATCACTATTATCGCTTTGGGTTGGTTTGGTATTAATAGCAATAATTGAAGCAAATGCTGTATGGGGGAAAATGAATGCAGCCATTACATCTGTTAAAGCTGTAGTACACTCCGGAGTGGCTCTTACAGTTATCTTGGGCTTGATTGTTTGTTATCTATAATAATCTATAAATTGTAATAAAAAGAGAGGCTTATGCCTCTCTTTTTATTTTGACCTTAGATATAAAATTATCTTCAATTTCAAGCACCTCAAACCTATACCTGCCTATTTCCAGGCATAAACTTGCTTGAGGTATAAAGTCTAAATATTCTGTAATTAAACCATTGATAGTCTTTGCAGAATCTTCTGATATATTCCAACTCTCTGATTTGTTAATATCTCTAATTTTATAGTTTCCAGTTGTCAAAATTGAATTAGTACTTAATCTAATAAAGTCATCATCTAGCTCTATTTCATTTGTACTGCCAAACTTGCCAACAATCTCTTTAAATATATCTTCAATAGTTATTAGACCTTGAATCTCACCATATTCATCAACTACAAGACCCATGTTTCTATCATGTATTTGAAATTCTTTTAGCTGCTTCATTAATGCAGTAGATTGAGCAACAAAATATGACTTCAATAATTTATCTTTTACGTCCCCATCATATCTATTCAAGAATTCATTTGAATCTTTGAGGTGAAGAATTCCTACAATATTATCAATATTTTCTTCATATATTGGAAGTCTTGTATATTCTGCAGATTCAATTATTTTTTTTGCAGCTTGCTTGTTTTCAGATAAATCAATACCTATTATTTCAGAAATTGGAACCATAATGTCCTCAACTACAAGCTCCTCCATTCCTAAAACGGAGGAAAGAATATATCTATAGCTTTTTGGTATTAGGTCTCCAGAGTCATCTAAAAGTGTTTTTAATTCTTCTGTGTTCAAATTATCGTTATCATTTACATCCTTCAGGCTGACATTAAACAGCTTTAAAAAAACCGAACTAACTTTATTGATAAGAATAATGAGAGGTCTAAAAATATATAATAGACCTTTAAGAAGAAATGATGACTTTGTTGCAAATACCTCAGGCTTTATCGCAGCAATAGTTTTTGGTGTTATTTCAGAAAATATGAGTATTACGATTGTGAGGAGAATTGATCCAAGGAATACATTACCATCAAAATATTCAATCATTATTAATGTAACAATTGCAGAAGCCAGAATATTTGCGAAGTTATTTCCCACAAGAATAGTTGACAGCAGTTGATCAGGCCTTTTCAGTAACTCAAGCGCTCTTTTAGCTCCCTTGTGAGGCTTCTTAGATAAATTTTTAAGCTTAACTTTATTTGATGCCATCATTCCTGTTTCAGAGCCAGAAAAAAACCCGCTCAGCACTAAAAGGCTGAATAAAGTTGTAAGTAAATATATTAAAGAAGGATTTTCAATCATAAACTAATTATAAATGAATATAACGTTTCCTATATATGCGATCCAAACGGCACACAAGGCAATGAATAAATTTCTTACAGAACTTTTAATTGTTAAATTGTATTTTTTAATACCTATGAGAGTAATTAAATAGATAACAAGAGCAATTGAAGCAAAAATGATTTTAATAATTAAATTTGTAGTAAAAATTGATTGAATTACAAAACCAGATAAAAATGAAAGTATTAAAAAAAATAAACCTATTCCCAATATTTTAAAAACTATTTTGTAACTTTTTTCTATTGAGAATTTAGGCATATCATTAAAATCACCATTTTTTAAACTTAACATTGTTTTTTCAAGCACAACCATTTCATAAAAAGCTATAAAAATAAATACTAAACTTAGACCCGTAACAATAAAGTGAATATCGGCAGTATTAGAAATTACTCCATAGGCTGATGAGTAAAGAAAAACATACGAAAGTGAAGATGCAGCAGATGATATGTAGACAGATCTACGATCTTTTAAGAAAATTCTTAAAAGAAAATATATAATTACTGAAACAGTAACTTGCGTAATAAAATTCATAATTCGTATTATAAAAGCAAAAGTTTTTTATTAATACTATCAATATGTTCAAGGTTGCCCTAAAATACACATCTTTTTTAACATTAAGAATAAATACATAATATGGTAATAATTAGATTGGCAAGAAGCGGGGCAAAAAAGAACCCTTATTATTTTGTAACAGTAGCTGATGAAAGAAGGCCTAGAGATGGTTCTTTCATTGAAAGGCTTGGGTTTTTTAATCCATCTGCACGTGGGCAAGAAGAGCGTTTAAGAGTAGATCTTGAGAAGCTTGATGTTTGGGTTTCTAAAGGCGCACAGCTAAGCGATAGAGTAAAAAAATTAGTCAAAGAAGCAAAACTTTCACCTGAAGAACTTCAAGCTAAGCTTGATGCAAAAAAGGATAAGATTGAAGCAAAAAAAGCATTAGTAGAAAAAGCTGCTAAAGAAGCGGCTGAAGCTGAAGCTAAAGCAGCAGAAGAAGAAGCTAAGGCCGAAGAAGAGGCTAAAGCGGCTGAAGCTAAAGCATTAGCTGAAGAAGCTCCTG
>CAZFYG010000036.1:0-2168 GCA_964523375.1 uncultured Gammaproteobacteria bacterium
TCACTCTTTTGGAATTAGGTAATTAAGCACATCATTCCAGTTCTTAAATTTTTCACTCAAAAAATGAATATGCTCGCCTTTAAATTCTCCTGCGCCATTTGCTGTTCTGTCATCTATTAAATAATCTCCAGCATTTAGATTCTTGTTGTGACTAAGTATCAATCTTTTATGTGCTAAATCGCCCAAATACTTTCTAACCCAACGAAGCTTGTCTGCCCATGCAGAGGGGTTGTTCCAGGGAGCGGTAGATAAAATATAAACATCAAAGTGATTTGTAAGTTTTTCATATGCCTCGATTGCACCATCTACAGGCCTCATCTTTGAAAATATTCCAGGCACATCATCTAAATTATTTTTAAAGGCTATTACTTCGTCACTTGTTAAGGCATCTATGCCACTTTGAAAATCTACTAAGACGCTATCCATATCGACATAAATTATTTTCATGTTCATTATTTATATTTTTATTATGTGATAAAAGTCATCTCATTCCCATTCCGACTAAAGGGCGTATAGGCGCTGGCTTTTGGCTCGAACTCCTCATAATCATTGTCTTCAGGAATACTGGGTAGTTTCAGGCTCGTATGCTTTGCTTTAGCTATTTTAATAGAGTTATCTTCTATGTCCTCACCGCCAGGGATAAGATTAAGACTGACCCAATATATATACTCATTATGCTCAGCATCTATAAGAGCGACTTCTATATACCTATCCTCATATTCATTAGACTCAAAAAAATTTATATCATTGCTCATTTATAAATATCCAATTATTTTTCTCTATCATTTTTTTGCGCCCTGCCTGTCTTATTTATAAATTTTTTAATAAGAATTAATATGGTCATATTCTCTTGCAAATATGTATGAATTTTTATCAATACTTTTTATAAAGCTATTATCGATTTGATTTATAGTTCTTACAGCTGAGCTCTCGAAATTTATTGAAATCACTTTAATATTCTTCTCTAATAGTTCCATAAAAAAAGTATGTAATAAATCTGAGGATTCATTTATTGATAAAAGTCCATAAATGTTTTGCTCGTCTTCGATAAGATAGTTAGCTGTTTCAACTATAGATGGATCGTATTCAGACCACTGTCCTTTGCCGAGCGATTTGTTAGCAATAGCCTCGATTACATTAAATTCTCCGATCGCGAGCTCTCTGGAAAGAACATAAACAACCCTTCCCTCGCCCTCTCTACAAAATCCAAAATGAGGGATTTGTGAAAAATATTGCATGTTCTATCAATAATTTTCTGGATTTATAAAATCTTCTAAAGGAGAAATGCCTAGAATCTCTGCGCAAGAATTGCCAACACAGCTCATATCTTTACTACCAATAAAATAACCCTCATCCCATTCCCCATCCACAAATTGTTCGTAACAAACAGTTTCTTCTCCATTTACTGTGGCAGGATATAACAAATATAGGCCATCAAACGAAGTTCCAGAAATAGCATTTGATATAAATGCAGGCTGGTATAAAACCTCTTCTGTCTTAAGTGCAATAAGAAAGTTATAAACCTCTTCAGCATCGTCATAATTGCATTTTAAATCTTCTGGGCTATTACTAGGTTGTATTTTCATCTTATCAAAAGGAATTTCATAGGTATCAAAATCTGCAGATTCTGTATATATGCTATACCAGCTACCTTTATTTTCCGGATTGGACATCATTATGTTTAAATCATTTTGTCTTAATTTTTCCACATCGTCTTCTGACCAACAGCTAATTTTGAACAAGTAAATATACATTCTTACCTCACTTTAAAGTTATATTTTTATAAATAAATATGTTGTAATAAAACACAATATAAAATATATGCATACTTGTAGTGTTTTGCAAGTTTTTTAGGAGATTGATATATGGTTGGTATAGTAGATCAAGCGCTTGGCCCTGGCGGTCAAGACAGTTTAGAAATTTCTTCATATCACGAGGCCCTAGTAGACTTTATTAAGAAAACCGACACACCTATGACTATAGGCGTTCAAGGAGAATGGGGAAGTGGAAAAACATCATTATTGAACCAGATATGGTCTAAGCTAGAAAAATCAAATGACGAGCATGACGATGACCATAACTATCTTCAAATTTGGGTAAATTCATGGGAACACTCATTATTATGCACTCCTGAAGAATGCCTTTTAAAAATAATAAATGAAATCATT
>CAZFYG010000036.1:2268-3431 GCA_964523375.1 uncultured Gammaproteobacteria bacterium
TTTTTTGACAAAATTATACAACTTCCATTTTCAATGCCTATGGCGAGTTATGATATTGGAAAATATGTTCTGAGTTTGCTCGAAAATATAAACTATTACGAAAGTGATAAAGACCAATTAGAAGAAGAACTTATAGAATCACTGGTAACACTCTCAATCGGCACAAACCCGAGATCAATTAAGAGACTTATCAATTCATTAAGCTTAATAAAAATTCTTAATGATACAAAAAATGAATCTGACTCTGGTGGTGGGAGTGCTATTGATAATGCAGACGTAGCAACAGTTATGCTTGCAATGGTATGCCTTCAAATTGCAAACTCAGAAATCTATGACATGTTGGTGGCAGAGCCGACATTTGCTGATACATGGGATGAACAATTTGCATATAAAATAACACAGAGCAAAGAAACTCTTGATGAGTCTTGGGAAGAAAATTTTAATCAAGCAAAAAAATCGGCAGATTTTGATGAAGAATGGGAGCAATGTTTGTACAGGGTGTGTTACGTAAACCCAAAAGAAAGGCCAAAAGCAACAAAATATTCCAAATTTTTAAGTATTTTAAGAGAAAATTATGAGCAAAAACAGTTTGAAAATTATCTTACTACAGCTTTAAAAGAAACTGCTGTCACCGCTGTATCAGCTTCAGATAAGCCTAACATCAGGCCACCCAAGGGATCATTTAAACCGCATTTTAATAATGACTATAGCGGATGGATAGAGAGAAAAAAAGAAGACTTTCCAAACTATAAAGACTTGCCAAAAGATGAAACATCGGAGGTTTTTAGAAGCATTATTGAGACATATAAAAATTTGTTTGGTGCTGTTGATCAGGAATCAGAAGAAAATAAAGATAACCATCAAGAGCACACTGTTAAATATGCTGGAGGCATAACTTTTTATTATAAAAAGAAAAAATTCTTTGGGATGGGCATTAGAAGAAACAAAAAAGGTGAATTTATTTGGATTGAATGCTATAAAAATACAAAAGATAGCCAAATGCCTGTTAATTTTTCATCTGCCAATATTGTATTTGATCATTCTAGAAAGCTTGAAATTGAAGATGTGGAAAATAAGATAATTAGTGGGACCCCTGGTTATATAGAATGGATGGTATCAACATTTGATCCCAGTGATGTAACAATATCTGAAGATTTTGTTGA
>CAZFYG010000037.1:0-3275 GCA_964523375.1 uncultured Gammaproteobacteria bacterium
AAAAGCCTACTAAAAAAATTATGGAGTACACTGCAAAAATCATGACCTCCTCAAGCACTTATATCTAATAGCCATAATTTATGAAGGCTTATCTAGTCCGCAAAGTTTTCAAGCAATTAAATTTTTGTTAGTAATTCTCTAAATTTATGCTGCTTTTTACTCTTTTAAAATAATGTTTGACTGAATCAGTTTGATCAAGATCTGGAGCATACACTCCATAAAATTTATATACAGTCTGGCCAAAAATATTTTTTTGGTGTGCAAAAACAATTCTATTAGGATCATTGATGTTGGGCATAGGATGGGGTGTTAAATCTTTTTTATATTGGCAAATCTGCCCTGATTCTTCATTGTACTCATTAACCCATTCCGCATTAGAGTAAAGCTTAGGAAACCACACCATTTCATTAAATTTCTCTATCTTCCAAACAGCTCTTTGATAATGCCCCTTAGAATAACCAAACAATCGCAATACATCTCTATGATTTAAAAGCGCTACGTTGTCTTGTATATTTATTTCTTTTTTTCTTATGAACCTTTCTGGAAGAAACTTTTCTTCATAATTCCATGCAATATTATGACCCTCTCTTATAAAGAAATTTTTTCTGTCTTTTACATATTCGACAAACTTATCAATCTCATTATTAAGATCAACAAGTTTCTTATCAATTTTCTTATTGTCTTTCTCTATGTAAACAGCAATTCTTCTATTGTCCCAATCTGTTGCTTCTAGTATTTCTGCATCTCTCTTGATATCAGATGCTCTATGGTTATAGCTGCCATGCTGACCCTCGTCTATTTCTAAGTAGAGCTTTAATGATGGAAAAGCTAGGTCTGCCAAATAATAATCTTTATTTTTTGGTGGGTTTATATATTGCTGACAAACATATTCAATATCAGGATCATTAAGCAGATGAATCACTCTAGTGATAACGTATAGCTCCCATCGTTTTCCAGAAATTTTTTGAAAATTTCTAGTTACATAGGTCTCTTTAGAAATTGAAGACATATTTATTTAGTTCTTAAGCCTTTTTCACTTACAATTTCTATAAATGCACTCATGCTATCGATTGACCATTGGTTACTTATACAAATTTGTTCATCAGCAAGACTTATAACTAAATCTTTATCTTTGAGGTAATCCCCGCCTCTTTTTGTAACAAAATATCTTTTGTGGCCTTTTTGCTCATACAATTCAATTGCCTCATCATAGGTCTTCCAAATTTCATATACATTTTTACGTTTTGGAAGCTTTTCTGGGGTTCTTTCAATAACTTTATTTGAAAACTCATCAATGGTTATGCTTGGATTTTCATCTACATAGCCCTTTATGACTGCATGGATATATTTATTTTTAGCTAGCTCAACTCCATTAAAAGAAAACTTAGTAAGGTCTTTTCCTTTTTTACCTGAATTAGAGATAGTATTAATAGTTTCTTGTTTAATTTTAGAGTTAATTTCATTATTAGATATTCCAAGATCTTGTCTGCAAACAGATGCAAAATCTGATAATAGTTTATAAATTTCACTTCTATCATCATCATTTATTTTTACAGTATCCGCCTCATCTTCTGAGTAAACCTTGTTTAAAGCTTCGAAAACTATTTGAAAAGATTCAATGGTCTCATCACCGCCTAGCATTTGAAGTCTTATCACAGGAAATGGGAGCCTATTTATTTCCTCTTGAGATAAGTTACCGTCTATTAACATGTCTCTAGTAATATCAAGTATTTGCTGATAGATTTTTACTTTCTCATCGAATACTCTTTCTCCTTTTTTTGACTCTTGCTCGATCTCAGTTTGCTTATTCAATAAAAACATAGTTAAAACTATTACAAATATCGCCCCAAATGATGACCCGAGCACTCTGCCCGCCACTCCACCTTCAATGAGATTAAATAATGGAGTGAAGCCTATATAAACTGCAATGGCTATAACAACTAAAGCAGCGAGAGTAAGCCAGCCTTGTTTTCTAGTGTTATGAATATCATTTTTCATATTTACGCTTATCCTTATAATATTTAGATTTGTGTGTTAATTTAACATTGTTGTAATTATTTTTGAAGAGGCATGTTGTGGCTAAGTGTGTTCATAAAGGATGTAATGGATCTGGTTTTCCTGGGGCGAGATGCAATACTTGTAACTCGGTTTGGTGTAAAAATGGGAACTGCCCAGGTACTTATAATAAGAAGCAAACAAGTAGGTCCAATGGAGCAATATGCCAAAGCTGCCGAAAGGGAAAAATAGAATATATAAGATAAATATATGGGATTTTTAAAGGATTTAATCATAGGAGGGGCTGCATTAAAGGCTCTTAAGAGGTCTAATAGACCAGGGGTTGTATGCCCGCCTAACTGCACGCTTTTGGGAATCGAACATATTGGATTTGGTAGCAGGTGGAAAATTATTTATTGCAATAATAAAAATCCAAACGTAAAACTTAATTTTACAATAGGCCCTGGAACAACTGGAATGAGTTCAGGTGGAAATCAGTGGAAATTTCATTGGAATTAAATTACAGTCTCGTTAAATAATTCACCTAAAAATCATGCGTAATACACATTATATTTTAATTTTTGTTATTTCTTTAAATATATCCTCTCAATCAATTGTTGATATTGAAAACCTTCGCCACTCAGGGGAAATAGGCTACTTCAAATCACTAGGCCTTTCTGTTAATGGTTCAAGAGGTAATGAGGATAGAGATGATTATAAGTTAGATTTTTCTGTTGCAAGAAACAATGAGGATATTGAGTCTTTCTTTACTATTAATAATTCAAAGAGAACAAAAAATAATGTTATTGAAGATAAGTCATCTTTCTTCCATGGAAGGGTGCTACTAAAATCAGAAAGTTTTTATAGTTATGAGTTTTATATTCAAGGAAGTAAAAACCCATTTCAATCATATAGAAAAAGGGATCTAGCTGGTGCAGGTATTAGAATTAACGCTAAAAATAAATATAAAGTTGGTTTAAGCTTTCTTCAAGAGAAAGAGGAAAGTCTTAGCGGGATCTTTAAGAAAACTGAAAGAGTAAATTTATACCTTTACAAGAAGTTCATACTAAAGAATGATAATTCTTTAACAGGGTCTTTATTTTATCAACCCTCAATAAATGATTTCGGCTCTGACTATAAAATTTCTTTACTCACTTCTTTCAACTTTCCCATAACAGATAATTTGAAAATTTCATTTCAGGTATCTAGCTCACTAGATAACGAACCTCCAGATATTTCTGAAAAATCCAACCACTCTTTCTCAACAAATTTTAGATATA
>CAZFYG010000038.1:0-3243 GCA_964523375.1 uncultured Gammaproteobacteria bacterium
GGATCAAGACCAATTACTCTAGAATAGAAAAACAACAAAAAGAATGTAAAAGTATCAGTCTTTATCCCATTAGCAACCGCACCAATTGAGTAATTAAACTTAAAGGTGTTAGATAACATGCTTAGTGTGAAAGATGATCAAGAAGATCATCCTTGAATCTATTAAATACCGGCGGCTCAATCATATGCCGCATTCCGGGCAAAACAATAAGCTGGCTATTTTCAATCAATCTATTTGCTTTGTATGCGTTTTTTACCTTTATCAGCGGGTCATCTTTACCATGAATAATTAGTGTTTTGGATTGAATTGATTTAACCTTTTTGATTCTATTTTTTGATCCCAGTATCGCCATAATTTGACGTGTAAAACCCGTATCATCCGGCCCAGCTCTTTGGATAGATTCAACAGACTTGTTGTAAAACTCCTGAGTTTCAAGGTCGTAACCCTCAAGACCAATTAGCGTAAAAATTTTTTTGCTTCTTTCTATTCTTTCATCCATTGAAGCATTTGGGTTATTTGAACGCTTCATTAATAACTTTCTTACATCTCTAGTGGGACCATTCAACGGGCTTGGTGTAGCTGTTGATGATGCTATTAAGGTAAATGTTCGTATTCTTTCAGGGTGATTTGCGGCAATTATTTGAGCTATCATACCTCCCATGGACATCCCCAAGAGGTGGGATTTATCTATAGAAAGATGATCTAAAATTGCAATAGAATCATTGGCCATGTCATCAAGATTGTATGGAGGCCTTATTGGCAATCTTAAAAAATATTTAATATATGTGGAATTGATTGTCTTTGCCCTATTTCCTTCATTAAATTGATCGCTTTCTATTCTGGATGAAAGACCTGTATCACGATTATCAAAGACAATGGGTCTAAAACCATTGTTGATTAAAAAATCAATTAAATGATCTGGCCAGTTTATTAATTGACCACCGAGACCTTGCACTAACAGTATAGGCTCCCCTTCAATGGGCCCATAGTCACGATATGCAATCTTTACATCATCGTTATATACAAAACCTTCTTCCCAGGCCGATGTACTAGTTGAAATTGTCATAATAATAATTAAAAAAAATTTATAAGAAGGCATTGATTCTCTCCTGAATATTTTGCCTCATAGAACCCCAAAATAGCATCACATCAAAAGAATGAAGGTCTCCATTAAAAGATCTCATTTTTCTCATTTTATCAATTAAATCACCTTTAGTTTCAAGAAGACCATTTTTTGAATTAATTCTTGAAAAAAAATTTTGAACCCTTGTTCTACCAATCGCTTTTTTAGAATTTGTATGCTTCAACATTGTTAAATCCATAAAAACATCATTATTAGATTTATTGATAATTGAACAATGGTGTTCATTTTGCTCACACCATGATTCATCAGTATTCCAACTAAAAGGGTTTACAGAGACAATCTTATTTGTCATATCTTGAAAACCCCAGCCGCCATCTGGTTTCCAGAATGGTGTAGATGCCCTGCCTCTCTTATAGCCATCTGCAACTGTGGACCATGAAATTATAGAGCCGATATCTGAATTATTTTTTGATGCGTTGAGATTTGGAAATAAATCAGTAAATAAGTTTTCAGGTATTACGTAACCAATTAGGTAGCCGTTAATAAATTGATTTTTTAACGTAGTATTTGAAATGCGATTATGGATAAGTCTTTGTCCATGAAGAGCACCCTGGCTATGCCCATATATAAAAAATGGCCTGCCATTGTTAAAATTTTCAATATAGTAATCAAAAGCTTTTTCAACATCTTGGTAGGCAAGATCAAGGGCCTTTAAACCGTTCTCGTGATTAGAGAAGAAAGAGTAATAAGTTGCCTGGCGGTATGCCGGAGCATATATATTACATGAGCCGTTAAAGACCGATGCTTGATTTGAAAGCATTACTTCGGTTCTCTCATAGGCAGAGCTATTTTTATCTAAATTAAAATTCCATTTTTTTTCAAAAAAACCTGTAGGGTGAATATAAAAAACATCTACGTCATTATTTCTGCTAATTGCGTATTTATCAGAGGGTACTAAGTATTGATAGCCATCAAACTCAGGCAACGCAGCCCAGCTCTCTTTCAAGCTATAGTTTGGTTCCTTGGGGATGCTATCGTTTGCAAAATTAGACTCAGGTTGTACAAGCTTTAAAAAATTTAAAAGATTTTCATCAGCCATTGGTTATTTTTTGTATATAGAGTTTATAGGTTTGGCAAAAACTTTTTTTATCATAGGAATGAAAAAGTCTAACGGAAGAGAGTTATAGTCTGGGTCAAAACTGTTCTGGTCATATTTTTCGCAAAAAACTTTGCAGTCCTCGAAATAAGGATGGTCTTTAAAGCTATCTCGCATATTTTTATCTAAGCCCAAGTACTCAAAAAAATAGTAGCCTTGAAAAATACCATGATGTTTAACAATCCAATAATTTTTTTCAGATACAAATGGCTGCAATAATGTAGCGGCAAAATCAGCATGATTAGATGGAGCAAGGTTATCACCAATATCATGGAGTAACGCACAAACAACATATTCATCATCCATTCCATCTCTATGTGCACGAGAAGCCGTTTGAATAGAATGGGTGAGTCTATCTACAGCAAAACCTCCATAGTCTTCACCAAGCATCTTTAAGTGGTCGAGAATCTTAAAGGGCAAGTCTGCTGATTCACTAATATTTGACTCAGCGATTATTGACCAGTCTTCGGCAGTTCCGTCGATCATTTTTGTAAATTTTGCCTTCATCTCAGTCATGAGAGAAGTATAGCAAATAAATTTAGACTAATTTATTTGTAGCGCTTGATGTAGCTATGAGCTTATCGCCCTGAAACATCTCGGCTTTTGTAAATGCAATCGATCTACCTTGTTTAACAATAGTGCTCTTTGCAATTACTTCAGAATTTGGTGTGCATGGAAGCAAGAATGTAGTTGTCATATCTAGAGTTAAAGGAATTTTTTTACCCTGAGTTAAATAGATTAAGAATTGAGCCATGGCCGAGTCAAGCATGCCTGCTACAAATCCACCTTGCACTATAGTTCCATTAGAATGTGTAAGATCGACGCTTGGTTCAAAGATACAAGTATATTCCGAACCATCATCACTTATTGAGGCCTCTTTGAAACCTAAAATTTTTAAGAATGGTGGTGCTTCTCTGAATATTTCTTCTATTTGTTTGCTCATAATATATGGCGGAGGGAGTGGGATTCGAACCCACGGTGCCGATGAAGGCACGACGGTTTT
>CAZFYG010000039.1:0-3040 GCA_964523375.1 uncultured Gammaproteobacteria bacterium
TTGATAGGGCTATTGATATCGTGAATAGAGCGCTTGAGATACATGGCGCACCTGTATATGTAAAACATGAAGTAGTTCATAATAAATTTGTCGTAGAAGATCTTAAAAGAAGAGGCGCTATATTTATTGAAGAAATTGATGAAATACCCGATGGATCCCTGGTAATCTTTAGCGCACATGGTGTCTCTAACAAGGTTGAGGTTGAAACAAAGGAAAGAAATCTAGATTTTTACGATGCAACCTGCCCATTAGTAACAAAAGTACATATGGAGGTTGTAAGACATGCGAGAGCAAAAAGAGATATCATTCTAATTGGTCATGAAGGTCATCCTGAAGTGGAAGGAACAATGGGACGGCATGTGGGTAAAAAAAATAGTAATATATATTTAGTTCAAGATAATAATGAAGCCTCATCAATACAAATTAGAAATTATAAAAATCTTGCAATCGTTACACAAACCACCCTTAGCGTTGACGATACAAAATCAATTATAAAAATATTAAAAAATAGATTTCCTAATATTAAAATACCTAAAAAAGATGATATTTGCTATGCAACACAAAATAGACAAGATGCTGTGAAGCAATTAGCACTAGAATCTGACTACATGATTGTGGTTGGTTCGATTAATAGTTCAAATTCTAATAGGCTCAAAGAGCTAGCTGAAAAATGTGGCTGTAGATCAGTATTAATAGATGAGTTTGATGATCTAGACTTATCTCAGCTTGCTGGTTGCAATAATATCTCAATTACTGCCGGTGCATCTGCTCCTGAAGATAGAGTTCAGGAAGTTGCCCAAGCTCTTAAAAAATATTTAGGAGCATCAATTATAGAAAATGGCAAAGATAGAGAAAGTGTCTTCTTTAAACTTCCCCCTAGCTTACGGTAAATGCAGATTAAAGATCATATCCTTGAGGGTATAAAGTTTTTAAAATCACCAAACTTTAATGAGCGGCCTTTAGATACAAAAATAAGCTTATTAGTTATACATGCGATTAGCCTCCCTCCAGGAAAATATAATACAAATCATATTGAAGAATTTTTTACGAATAAGCTAGATTTTTCATCTGACGATTATTACCACAACATCAAAAACTTAAGAGTTTCCGCGCATATTCTGATTAAAAGGTCTGGTGAGATTATTCAGTTTGTTCCATTTAATAAAAGAGCATGGCATGCAGGAAGCTCCTCATTCATGGGTAAAGAAAATTGTAATGACTATTCAATTGGTATTGAGTTAGAAGGCTCAGATGATGACATTTTTGAAGATATTCAATATGATAAATTGAATAAGGTTACACGCACGCTTATGAACCAATACACTTTGATTGATAAAAGTAATATCAAAGGTCATTCGGATGTTGCTCCTGGGCGCAAAACAGATCCAGGCAATCTATTTGACTGGAACAGGTATCTTAATGGCTTATAACATTAAAAAAATGTTAGTCATGCTATCACTTGGCTTTGGCTCAGGCCTGCCTTATATTCTTTTAATAAGCACTTCAACAGCATGGTTAAGAGATGTTGAAATAAGTTTAAGCACTATTGGGCTTTTTACATGGCTAACATTTGCTTACACGTTTAAATTTATATGGGCTCCATTGGTAGACCGTTTTTCAATTCCCTATCTGTCAAAATTTGGTCACAGAAAAAGTTGGATATTGTTTATGCAAATTTTGATATTTATTAGCTTAATATCAATTTCAAATATAGATCCTACTAAAAGTTTTATATTGTTTTGTATTATTGCAGGAATTATATCCATTGCTGGCTCCATTCAAGATATTGCAATAGATGCATTTAGAATAGAGTATGCGCATATTAGCGATCAAGGTAATTTAGCTGCCGCTTATCAGCTAGGCTATAGGCTAGCAATTATAGTCGCAACATCAGTGGCTTTAATTTTTGCTGACATTAATGGATGGTCCTTAACATTCAAGCTTATGTCAGGTTTTATGACCTTGGGTTTATTGGGCATTATTTTTTCAGAAGAAAAGAAAAATAAAGAGCTTGGAAAATTAAATTTTTATAATTCAATTGTTATGCCATTCCATGATTTCTTTTCTAGGTTCGGATTATTTATGGCATCCATGCTTTTGTTGATAATAGCTACTTATAGGTTAACGGATATTGTTATGGGACCTATGGCATCTCCATTTTATATTGATATGGGATTCACCTTATCTGAAATTGGTGCTGTTGTGAAAGTTGTGGCATTGTTTGCATCAATAGCTGGAATTTTTCTTGGCGGAATACTCATAAAGAGAGTCAAAATTTTTAGATCACTTATAGTAGGGGCACTCTTGGTGATGGTGACCAACATTATGTTCGCTTATGTTGCCATTTCAGATAAGAGTTTATTTGCACTATCAGTAATTGTTGGAATGGATAGTCTTGCAGCTGGAATTGTTGGGACGGTAAACATAGCATTTCTTTCTAGCCTTGTTTCAAAAAAATATACCGGCTTTCAATACGCACTCTTAACTGGCTTTATGGCTGGTCCAGGTTTTGCCTTGAAAGGCCTATCAGGGTTATGGGTAGAATTTCTTCAGAAATTCTATGGTTTTGAATTAGGATGGATGCTTTTTTATATAACTACCACTCTACTAACAATCCCATCTTTAGCATTCTTAGTTTTAAATAAAAGATTATTAACAAAGCATGAAAAATCCTTATAGAATTATTTTTTACATTACACTTATAATTACTTTTTATATGAGTATTGTGCCTGCTTCAACGATACCAAATATTGCTGCTCTAAGTTTTATTAGTGATAAAGCAGTGCATTTATCAATTTTTTTCTTTATTTCTTTAATAGGCCTGAATTGCAAATATAATATCACTAAATTATTTCTTTTATCTTTGATATTTAGTTTTGGTTTAACAATAGAAATAATTCATTATTACCATCCATATAGACATTTTGAGTTTGCAGATTTGATGGCAAACCTTTCTGGTATATTTTTAGCTTTATTAATTTATATAAAAAAGATTGCTTAATCTATTGATTTCTTGTGTTTAGCCCTTAACTATTGGGTA
>CAZFYG010000040.1:0-1666 GCA_964523375.1 uncultured Gammaproteobacteria bacterium
GTTGGAGGAATGAGAGCAAGTATATATAACGCTATGCCTATTAAAGGTATTCATGCGCTAATTGATTTCATGAAAGATTTTGAACAAAGAAACGGCTAATTTATGAAGAAAAATAATCTAGATACTTTAAGAGAAAAAATTGACAAGATTGACAAAGACATTCTTAAGCTAATTCAAAAAAGAGGCAATCTAGCTATTGATGTTGGGGATATAAAATCTAAGGACGAACCAGGAAAAACTTTATATAAACCTGAAAGAGAGTCTAAAATCTTAAGAAGTGTTATTGAGGGTAATAGCGGGCCAATTTCAAATGAAAGAATTCGAGTTATTTATAAAGAGCTTATATCAGCATGTCTTTCTTTAGAAGAGGGCCTCAAAGTAGGATATCTTGGACCAGAGGGAACCCATTCTGAGGCTGCTGTTCTTAATCATTTTGGCTCTAAAATAAACAGACTTCCAAATTCAACGATTGATGACGTTTTTTACCAAGTTTTGAATAAGGAAATAAACCTTGGTGTAGTTCCTGTAGAGAACTCATCAGAGGGCGTCATTAACACAACTCTCAATTGTCTTGCAGATAACAAAGATATTTATATTACAGGTGAGATTTATTTAAATATAAACCATCAACTTGCTGGATCTAAAAAATTTGATGTTAAAGATGCTATTGCCATAGCATCTCACCCTCAGGCACTAGGCCAATGCAATAAATGGATAGAAAGAAACATTGGGTCTATAAAAAGATTAGAAATGTCTAGTTCAGCAGAAGCAGCAAAGTATGCAAAAGAAAACTCCAATATTTTATGCATAGTTAACCACCTTGCTGTTTCTAAATATAAGTTAAAAGTTATTAACGAAAATATACAAGACTACTCAGAAAACAAAACTAGATTTCTGGTTGTGGGAAGAGAAAAAGTTGGTAAAACAGGAAATGATAAAACTTCAATGTTAATCCAGACTGAAAATAACCCAGGAGCGCTATTAGGCGTTCTTAGTCCATTTGAAGAAAAGAATATTAATTTAAGTAAAATTGAAACAAGACCATCGAGAGACATAGCTAATTCTCATGATTTCTTTATTGACTGTGAAGGCCACCAATTAGACAGTAAATTAAAAACTGTAATTAAAAAAATTAAAGATTCGGGAGCATCAGTTCGCTTACTTGGATCGTACCCTGATTTTATATGAGCACCTTGTTTGAAAATTTAAATCATGGAATTAATGAGCTCCATCCTTATGAGCCCGGAAGGTCAATTGAGGAAGTAGTTGCTGAATATAAGCCAGAGAGGGTGGTTAAACTAGCTTCTAATGAAAACCCTTTGGGTCCATCTCCAAGGGCGCTAGAGGCAATACAAAACTTTTCATCAGATTTACATTTATATCCTGATGGTGATGCTTCAAAGCTCAAAGATTTGCTTGCTGAAATGGAAGGGGTTGATTCTGACCAGCTAATCATTGGTAATGGATCGAATGAAATTCTTGAACTAGCAGCAAGAGCATTTTTAAATAAAGATACAAGCGCGGTCATGTCTAAGCATGCATTTGCAGTCTATAAAATAGTGACTCAAGCATGCGGCTCAGAGATTGTCGAAGTGCCTATGAGAGAATGGACTCATGATTTAGAAAAATTTTCAGATCATATAAAAAGCAATACTCGCATTTGCTT
>CAZFYG010000040.1:1766-2991 GCA_964523375.1 uncultured Gammaproteobacteria bacterium
TAAGCTCTAAAAAAATTATGAAAATTTTTAATAAAATTAGACAACCTTTTAATACTAATTCTCTTGCTCAAGAAGCAGCATTCCATGCTATTAATGACAAAGAACACATTCAAAAAAGCATTGATTTAAATAACACCGAAAGAAAAAGAGTATCTCTTGAGCTAGAATCAATGGGTTTTAATTGCATACCATCACAAGGAAACTTCATTGCATTTAAAGGCAATTTTAATCCTATAGAAATCTTTACAGAACTTATGAAACTAGGCGTTATTGTTAGACCAATCGCTCTTTATGATATGCCTGAATATTTAAGAGTTACTATTGGTACTGAAAGTGAGAATAATTATTTCTTAGAAAAGGTTAGATTATTAACCAATGAATAACGTACTTATTGTTGGGCTAGGGCTTATTGGAGGCTCTATCGCAAAAGCTTTAAAAGCTTCCAAAAATGATCTCAATGTTTATGGTTTTGATAAAAGCGAGGCCGTGTTAAAGGCTGCAATAGGTGATGAGACTATCAATAATTATATAAATATTGATGATGATTTTGACTCCATTAAAGACAATGAAATTGATTTCATAATAATTTGCACACCTTTATCAATCACTATAGAAATATTAGATCTACTAGAATCTAAAAGAATTTTTAATACCAACGTTACGATCACAGAGGTCTCAAGCTCAAAACTTTTAATCGAAGAAAAATTTGGAAAATTAAAAAATGTGGTCTTATCTCACCCAATGACAGGGTCTGAACAAGCAGGTTACCAGGCTTCCATAGAAAACCTTTTTCATAACAAAAAAGCAATTTTAATTAATTCAAATTATGCTGAAGAAGAGCATGTAAACAAAGTAGGTAACTTTTGGAAACTTCTTGGAAGCAGCGTCTCATCAATGAGTGTTACAGAGCATGAAAGTGCAATGGCTTTTGCTAGTCACCTACCTCATTTAATTTCCTTTGCTTTAGTAAACTCAATTATGATCGAAGACGATATTAATATTAGCTCATTTGCAGCAGGTGGTTTGAAGGAATTTTTAAGAATTGCAGGATCAGATCCTAAAATGTGGGCAGATATATTCGTAAGTAATAAGCATGAAATCACAAGATCAATAGAAAGCTTTAAGAATAGCCTTGATGTGCTTGAGCAAAAATTTTTAGACGAGGATGAATTGGAGCATGCAATCATGCAAATTAAAAAATATAAAGATAGCTCGTTTTGAATTT
>CAZFYG010000041.1:0-2753 GCA_964523375.1 uncultured Gammaproteobacteria bacterium
GCCCGGGAAGATTCGAACTCCCGACCCCTTGGTTCGAAGCCAAGTACTCTATCCAGCTGAGCTACGAGCGCATTGTGCAATTATAGAGGTAATACTAATAACTTTTTAATGTATTTCTATAAATTTCATATGATATTATTAATGAATATACATAGGGAGATTGTTTATGAATTTTAAATCAAAAAAATTGCTTTATCTTTTGCTTCTTTTGCCAGTTCTATATATAGCTCAGCTACTTATAATCGATATCGATGTAAATAAAAAAAGACCAATTTTAAATATATTTAAATTAATGCAAGACGATAGCGCATTAGAGATAGTAGATTTTTCTGTTGATAAAAAGACCACAAACAGTAATCTTCCCAAACCAAACAAAGATAGAAACCCATATTATGGAGATCTTCATGTTCATACAAAATACTCATTTGATGCCTATGTTTTTGGCATCACAGCCTCACCAGATGATGCATACAGATACGCAAAGGGAGATGGAATACTTCATCCATTAGGTTATGAAATGAAACTAAGAGAGCCCTTAGATTTTTATTCTGTAACAGATCATGGTTTTTACATGGGCATGATCCAAGCTTTTGCTGATACAACAACTGATATATCAAAAAAAGATTTTGCAAAACCTTTCCATGATTTAAACAGAAAAGACAATCTTACAGTTGAATCGGCTGGTGAAAGATCTGACCTTTTTAGCTCTATTATTGGCGCTGTTATTGCTGAACCACATCCTAATTGGCACCCAAGCATGATTAAGGCATGGTTAACTAAGAATACCCAACAAGCCTTAAAATCTTTTGATTATGATATTCATAAATCTGCTTGGGCTGATATTGCAAGATCGGCTAATGAGCATAATGATCCAGGAAAATTTACAACATTTATAGGTTATGAATTTACAACTTCTACAGACATTGAGGGAGGTAATTTACACAGAAATGTGATTTTTAACTCTTCAGAGGCATCTATTAGGCCTTGGACAAGAATTGATTCATTAAACCCTGAAGATTTATGGACTTGGCAGGATGCATTAAGAGAAAAGGGTATTGATACTGTGTCTATTCCTCATAATTCTAATGGTTCAAATGGCCAAATGTTTGAAATGGAGTCATTTTTAGGTCGAGCTATAGATCAAGGTTATTCAGATAAGAGAATGAGAAATGAGCCTTTAGTTGAGGTTACTCAAGTAAAAGGGACCTCTGAAACACACCCCTTACTATCTCCAGACGATGATTGGGCTGACTTTGAAATTATGGATGTGCGAGTTGGCAGCAGACCTCCAACCTATAGTAGACCTTCCGGTGGCTATGTTAGGGAGGCATACTTAAATGGTCTAACGTTAGAATTCACTCAGCAAGGTAACCCATATAAATTTGGATTAATTGGGTCAAGTGATACACATACAGGTGCTGGAGCATTTGATGAGTCAAACTATTGGTCTAAAGTTGGTTTACTAGATGGAGATGCTGAAAATAGAGGTTCTGTGCCATTAGCACCAGAGAATCGTGAGAGGCTTGAGGAGTACATGGCGGCCTTCAATCAACCTCAAAGCACTATTGCACTTGAACAGGGAGATTATGCAAATACTGGGTTTACGCAATGGGGGGCTTCGGGCCTTGCTGTTGCTTGGGCTGAAGAAAACACTAGAGATTCAATCTTTAAAGCATTCAAAAGAAAGGAAACATTTGCTACTACAGGTAGCAGGATTGCTGTTCGTTTCTTTGGTGGCTTTGATTTATCTTCAATTGATTTAAATTCTGACAATTTAGTCAGTGATTCATATAAAAAAGGCGTAACAATGGGCGCTGATCTAATGAGTGATGGTGACAAAACTCCAGAATTTATTGTGTGGGCTCAAAAAGATAAAAATGGAGCTTCTTTACAAAGAGTTCAAATTATCAAAGGATGGATGGATACAACAAGCGGCCGCCCAAGTGAAAAAGTTTATGACATAGCTTGTTCAGATGGCTTGGATGTTGACCCTGTCACTCATAGGTGCCCAGATAATGGAGCTAGGGTGAATATAGCTGATTGTTCTATATCAAAAAATGTTGGTTCCTCAGAATTAAAAACTTTGTGGAGAGATCCAGAATTTAAGTCATCAGATAAATCTTTTTATTATGTTAGAGTTCTTGAAAACCCAACATGTAGGTGGAGCACATGGGATGCTATAAAACGAGGGTTTAAGCCAAGAGAAGATCTACACGATACAATCCAAGAAAGAGCATGGTCATCGCCTATATGGTTTATACCAGATCCTTCTGATGTGGTTGTGGTGCCACTTGGAGGCACTGTGCCGATAAGAAATACCAACTAAAGTAGTTTTTTAAATTGAGAAATAAATTATTTATTTTTTTTATAATTGGTATTCTTCTTTATCTCATTGATATTGGGTTAAATTCTGACGAAGATAAAAATATATATATATCAGATCAAGAGGTTATAAGCTTAATAAATGCGTGGAAGTCGCAGGTTGGTAGAGAGCCTACAGATGATGAAATTTCTAGGATTATAAACAATCTTGTTCAAGAAGAAATCCTTTATAGAGAAGCATTGAATTTAGGCTTGGAACGAGAAGATAAAATTATTAAGAGAAGACTGGCGCAAAAAATTTCATTTCTAAAGCAGGAATCAATCTTAAAAGATTTTTCACAAAAAGAAATTATTGATTTTTATAAAGCAAATAGAGATAAATATTATGTTCCAGGCTTATATACTTTTACTCATAAGTTTTTCTCATCAAG
>CAZFYG010000042.1:0-2747 GCA_964523375.1 uncultured Gammaproteobacteria bacterium
TATCAATATTGTTAATTTGGGCAAGCCCAGTTATGCCGGGCTTTACCTTGTAGACTCCTTTTATACTTCTGTGATTAATTAGGTCTAACTGGTTATATAAGTTTGGTCTTGGGCCAACAAAACTCATACTACCAAGAAGAACATTTATTAATTGAGGCAATTCGTCTAGCTTTGTCTTTCTAAGCACCCTTCCTAACTTAGTAATATTTGCAGATGAGGCCAAATGGCTTGCAACGCTTTCAGTTTCGATACTCATAGTTCTAAATTTAATCAAGTTGAATGGTTTTTTTTCAATTCCGACTCTTTTTTGTATAAATAATGGTGATCCAGTATCAAAAATCCCTAATAAAAAAATTATTAAGAAAAATGGTGAAAGAATAACTAGTCCACAAAATGAAAATAATATATCTAAAGATCTAAAGATCATTATAGAGCACCCCTATCATGTTTATAGCCTTCAACTGAATTCTCAAGTATTTCAATTGCCTTGCTGGTATTAAGTTTCCTTTCAGCAATCGATAAACTTTCTAGCACCTCATCAAGCAATGCTTTATTAAGAAAAGATTCCTTTGATATAAGAATCTTGTTGTTGCTTGTTAAATCCTCTTTTCCTGATATGAGTAATTCCTCATAAAGTTTCTCTCCAGGTCGTAAACCCACCTCTTTAATTTGTATTCCTTCACTTTTGGAATCTGTTGCTATATTTCTGCCAGAAAGATGAATTAATCTCTTCGCAAGATCATAAATCTTTACCTGATCTCCCATATTTAAAATAAATACCTCTCCTCCAGATGAAAGTTCCCCGGCCTCCATTACTAAATTTGCAGCCTCTGGAATAGTCATAAAAAACCTAGTTACATCTTTATGCGTAATTGTTATAGGACCGCCTTCTTGAATTTGCTTTGTAAACAATGGAATGACTGAGCCAGAAGAATTTAAAACATTGCCAAACCTAACCATACAAAAATTCTTTTCAGGAAATGCCTCGTTGAATGATTGAGCAACCATCTCAGCCATACGTTTAGTTGCTCCCATTACATTTGTTGGCCTGACTGCTTTGTCAGTTGAAACAAGAACTACTTTTTTAACCCTCGTCTCTGATGCTGCTAAACAGACTGATTGTGTACCAAAAATATTATTCCTTATTCCTTCAAATATATTTTCCTTATGCTCAACTATAGGTACGTGCTTATATGCAGCAGCATGATATATGGCATCAATGTTATGCCTTTTTATTACCTCACGAAGTCGAGTTGTTGATTTTACGTCTCCAAGAATTCCGACAATATCGATATGAGCTTTAGATGCACTAGCTAGCTTTAATGCTTCTGATTGAATTTTGTACAAGTTATATTCAGATATCTCAAACAAAATAACCTTTGAAGGGCTTCCTTTTATAATTTGCCTTGCTAACTCAGAACCAATTGAACCACCTGAACCAGTTATCATAATATTCTGCTTTGAAAAGTTTATTTTTTCAGAGCCTGTAAGTGATCTCGGAAGAATGTCATCAAGAGACAAATCTTGCATTTCTGCTAATTTCTTGTCATTAGATACGAGCTCATGAAAACCTGGCATTGTCCTAACTGCTATTTTTAATTTTTCCAGTTTGGTAATAATTTTTTGCCTATCTTCTGAGCTAATACTAGGTATTGCTAAATAAACTACCAGATTAGTATGTTTTGCTCTGAGATCAACTAGATGAGATTTTTTGCCAAAAACCCTATAGCCAGAAACTTCAGACCCTTTAATATTATTAGAATCATCAAATAACCCAACAAGATTTATATTAACATCATCCCTTATTGCATTTAGCAGCTGAAGACCTGCAGCACCCGCACCATATATCAGCACATTCCTTTTGTTATTAGTATTTAGTGATTTGGTATATAAGATATATGAAGCAATATCTCGTATAAAATTAATGATCGCATATAAAACAATGAAGCATCCTAAAGAAATAAATAGGTATACCGTAAATGGTAGCTGTTTTTGATCATCTATGAAGAATAAGCATGTGCTATATGTTATGCCGAACGCTAAAGATCCTATAACTGATCTTAAAAGAGTAAGTTTGGATTCATAGGAACCAATTCTTGACCTATAAAAACCAGAATAAAAAAGATAAACAAGCATAATAGCGTATGACACAATGAATGTGTAAAAAGATCCAGCTTCAACAAACTCACCTGATGCGCTTCCAACTTGAACAACAAATATCTTCAAACCAGGCGCTGCAGAAGTTAAAGCTAGCCAAGCTAAGAATGCTACGATGAAGTCCGTTGCAACTACAAGCATCACCTTTACAGGCTTTGAAAGTAGTTTAATTTGAGAGAAGACAGCCATCATATTTATAAATGTTTAAAAGCATTATAGTACAATCATAGAAATTAAATCTTTTTTTTACACATAACTAGGAAATTTAAATATGTTTAACTTTTTTAAAAAAAATAATATTGAGATAGATGACGATAAACTTTTATTTGATACTGAGCTAATTGGTTGCGCATTAGCATATGAAGTTGCTGTATCTGATGGTGAGATTGATGACAATGAGTTACTTAAAATCAAATCTGAAATTCTCAAAAAATCTCAACAACTAAATCTTAATCCTGATGATGTTCTTGAAACTATAGAGCATCAAAATGCAGAATCTATTTCATTTAATGACTTTATAAATCAGATAAATGAAAACTTTTCACAGGATCAAAAAATACAAATGATAGAATTTTTATGGCAGACCGCAT
>CAZFYG010000043.1:0-2432 GCA_964523375.1 uncultured Gammaproteobacteria bacterium
AAAAAATTAAATCATCTAATATCTAATCATTATTCTCTTCATCATAGTCAGTTGGGGTTGCTATTATTGCTATATTTGCTGAATCAATTATTCCATTTAGCGAGTCTGTAGCTTTAAGATTTAGGTCCTGATTTTTAAGATAATCAGATATCATTGAATCTTTTACTGGGCTCATACCAGCATTAATTTTCTTAACTTTTTCTTTATCAATATCAACAATAGTGACTTTATGATACTAAGATAATAATGTAGCTAGCGACATGCCAACGTAGCCTGAACCAATAATGGTAATGTTATGGCTTGAACTTTTAACCATTTTATTATTTTTTAAAAGTATTGAGAGAGTATATAAAGCCAGTGTATATAGTTATTATTAATGACGCTAATAGCAAGATATCAGCAACTAATAGTACTAGCATATTGTTCATTCCAAGCCCTAAAAGATAAGTGCTAATTGTAAATAGTTGAATAGTTGTTTTTATTTTTGCTATAAATGTAACCTTTGTTGCATCAGATTTATTTTGTCTTGCATTGAAATCCCTCAGTGCTCCAACCCATATTTCACGCGTAATAATTAATGCTGATGCAAATGCAATATAGTAACTAGTAAGATTTACAGATATTGCAAATAATAAAAAAACAATAAGAATTTTATCGGCAATAGGGTCAAGAATTTCTCCAATTTGAGAGACATGATTATACTTTCTTGCCAAATAACCATCAAAGTAGTCTGTGATGCTTGCTATAAAAAACAATACAAATGCTATCCAATACATCTCTGTTCGAGTTAAAAGAATAAATATAAATGCTCCAAGAGCCATTCTGGATATGGTGAGTAAATTTATAAATATAGCCATTAAGTTTTATAAGAAATAATTTGTTGAGCTATTTTCTCATTAATGCCACTAATAGTCATTAATTCATCTAATCCAGCATTCTTTATATTTTTAATGTTTTTAAATTTTTTGAGGAGATTTGATTTTGTTACTGGGCCAATTCCATTAATCTCGTCTAGAAAAGATTTCTTTATGCTAAGTTTTTTCTTTTTTCTTTGTGCTGTTATTGCAAACCTATGAGACTCATCTCTTATCTCTTGAAGAACCAGATATCCTTTTGAATACTTATCCATCTCAATAACTCCTTCATTGGAAAGGATCGTTTCGGTAGCTCTTACCCTATTAGCACCTTTAACAATTGAAATAACTTTAATATCCGAGTGTCTAGAGCTTTTAATTAATGATTCAACGAATTTTAACTGGGTTTTACCGCCATCAATTAATAGTAAATCAGGTTTTATTTCTTTATCCTCATAATACTTTAGTCTTCTTTCAAGAGCATGCTCTAGTGACCCAATATCATTGCCTGCTAAATCTTTAGGAATATTGAATAGTCTATATTTATCTTTATTTGCTCCTTTTTTGGAATACACAATACAAGAGGCAACAGCATGATCCTGGTATAAATGACTTATATCGTAGGCTTCTATTTTATTTAAATCTTTCATACTCAGGCTGCTTTTTAACTCACTTAAGGCAAAGGTATATTTTTCTTCCTTGCTTAAATGATTTGCGATGACTTGCTTTGCATTTGATTTGCATAGATTAAAAATGGGTTTTATATCTTTACTCGGAGTACTTATGATCTTAGTAACTGTTTTAGCTTTCTTAAAAATAGCTTCACCAATAATAGTGCTTGAAGAAACAATATCAGTAGTAAGAATTTTCTTGGGTATATCAGGATTAATATTATAAAAATTTATCAAAGCACTTTCATAAACTTCATTTAATGACTCGTAATATCCTTTTTTTACTAGCTGGGTTTTGGTCCCTCTTATCTTTCCTTTTCTTACAACTACTGTGCATATACCAAGATATCCGCTATCTTCAGCAACTGAAAATATATCTATATCCTTTGCTTTTGTTGTTACAGATTGCTCTTCTTGGATTATGTTTATTCTCTTTAGCTTATCTCTTGCAGTTGCAGCTTTTTCAAATTCAAGCCTGTTAGAAAATAACTCAATTTCTCTCTCTAACCTCTTAATTGTTTGTGAGTCAGACGAGGTTAGGTAATTCTTGGCCTCAATTAGATCTTCAGCATATTGATTTTTAGTGATGTGACCAACACACGGTGCGCTGCACCTTTTCATTTGATACTCAATACATGGCCTTGTTCTTGAGGAAAAAGTATTATCACTACAATTTCTTATCTTGAAAACTTTTTGTATTTCTTTAATTGATTTTTTAACTGCATATGAACTTACAAAAGGACCAAAATACTTTTCATCCACTGCTTTTTTTGTTCTTTTCAAGCCAATCGATGGGTAATTATGATTATCTGAAAAGAAAATATATGGATAAGTTTTATCATCTCTTAATAAAATATTAAATTTTGGTTTATTTTCTCTAATCAGCAACTGCTCTAAAAGCAAAGCC
>CAZFYG010000044.1:0-2324 GCA_964523375.1 uncultured Gammaproteobacteria bacterium
GTGATGAGTATCACGTCATCAGACACTGTATGAACTTAGAGGCAGTTAATACTTATGAAGGGACTGAAGATGTGCATGGCCTGATACTAGGAAAGTATCAGACCAATATTGGTGCCTTTTAATTCTTTAAATATTTATCTAAAAATTCTTCTTGTATACCCATGTATTCAAGCGAAGCTCTTTCTCCACAGGTATCAATGCAATGTCCAGCTTTCGCTTGGAACATATCCATATATTCGATGTCATATTTCTTTAATTGAGCTATAAGATCTTCAGCATGCCTAGGTTCTACAACCCTATCATTTGAGCCATGTAAGACAAGTACAGCACCTTCAATATCTTTTACAAAATTTACTGGTGATGATGCTTTGGCATATGCATAATCTTCTTCATTATAAAGATCGCCCCATTCAAGAAGTGGCTCCTTATCCCAAGACTGATTTCTGCTTCTTTTCTGAGCAAAGTTTTCAAGTATCAACATTTGATCTGTAACACCAACCCCATTAATACCGCATCTGTATAGCTCAGGGGTAAATGTCATTCCTGCCATTGTTGCATACCCACCATAACTAGCTCCTGCAATACAAACTCTATCAGCATCTGCATAACCATTGTCAATGGCCCATTTAACACCATCAGATAAATCGTCTTGCATTGTTTTGCCCCATTGCTTATTACCTAACATGTAATGACTATACCCAAGTCCAGTGGACCCTCTAAAATCTGGTTGGAGTACACTTATACCTCTACTAGCAAAAAATTGAGCCCATCCATCAAAGCCAATCCATTGTCTGGTGTTTGGACCACCATGTGGCAATATGACAAAATAGTTCCTATCAGTTTTAATTTTTGTTTGTGTAAAGACCGCTGGAATTTTTAACCCATCTCTTGCTGTATACCAAATTTTTTGACCTTTAGATAGTTTTGATCTATCAAGCCATGGTTTAGATTTAAATAGTGAAATAACCTCACCCTTATTAAGGTCTACATAAAAGTATTCACCTGGCTCATCAGTATCCCATATCTGAACAACCATTCTGGTTCTATCTGCGCTAGAAGTTGTTACGCTTAGATTGTGATCGGGAAAGACGCTTTTAACAGCCATATAATTAGCTTCATATTCTTTATCAAAAAATACTCTTTCATATCCCATTCCCCAATAACCAATACCGTCAGCCTCATTACTCATAACATCGGTAAATACATTACCTTGTGCCGGTCTACAACCTCCAGTAAGCCCAGCGGCATCAAATTCTGGATCCTTAAACAACAGGTTACCGAATTTACGATTCTTGTAGTCATAAAGATAAATACCATTTGTATCATTGTTTTCAATTATGGAGCCATCCGATGCAAATTTTGAACCTGCAACAACCATTTTGCCTTTATAAATTCCAATTGGTATAAAGCCAGGTTCTTGACAATCAAAAGTAAAATGCTCTTCCCATTCTTTAGAATCCTGTTTGTATTCAAGAATAATCCTCTTCAAACCATTATCAAGGACCATGCCTAAAGGTTGACCATTACTATGATTCAGTCTTCCAAGTAAAGAGACTCCCCCATTAAGTCTACTTAAGTCCGGGCCTGTAGCAATTCTTTTTGATGAGCCTGTATATACATTAAGCTTGTAATAGTCACTAACACCGGCACGCCTCTTGTTATTAGTCACGTAAATATGATTTGGATCGCTATAGTCCATTTCATACGGACTTGTAAAACCTTCTCCAGCTCCATATTTCCAAAGAGTTGTTCTCCTTGAACCATCTAGATTCACTGCAAATGCTGCAGCGCCTTTCTTGCCTTGTGGAATAAACGGGACATACCAAATTCTATTATTATTTAACCAGCCAAATGAACTTGTATTATTAATTCTATCTGATCCAACGCCTCTACTTATAGATTTAGATTCCTGAGTATCTAAGTTGATAAGAATTAATCCTACATTACCCATTTCTTCTTCTTCTGGTCTATCGTAGTTTTGTTCAATATCACATTCATTATCTTTGATCATATTTGCTATAAGCATATGCTTACCATCAGGAGAAATTTGGAATGAAGATCGATTGCTCCTACATGAAAAATGTTCAAGAGGGATGGTATCAACGCCGTCTTTAGCAAAAGCATCAACGGATAAAATTGAGGTAATTAAAAAGAGACTAGTAAATAAGGTTTTTTTCATAATTTAATACGTGAGAGGTTATTCAATAATTTTATTGGTTCTGAGTAATATGTCAAATTTAGTTTACATTGCGGATTGTGAATAAAGTAATTAACTCTATTATTCAAATAATTTACTGTTAACTTTAATGTCATTAATTAAAATA
>CAZFYG010000045.1:0-2321 GCA_964523375.1 uncultured Gammaproteobacteria bacterium
TATTCTTCAAGATGGCACAGACATTTCCAACTTGTCAGAATCCATAATAAAAAAACCATCCAGCCTTGACTCTAAGATACTTTCATTAATAGATAGTGTTTCTGAAAATATTGATGGCATCCAGTCATTTTTTGTTGATGATGGTGAGTACACATTGATGATGGATATCGGAAGTGGAGGTCACTCAGTTTTAGATTTTTATAGGAACACAGTGAATTTTATAACCGCCACATTCGTAACATCCAATTCACAGTCTTATCCAATTTCAGTTAGTGACATTAGGGTTGGTGAGGGAAGCTCTAAGGATTTATGTTTTTTTAGACCATCTGCAGGCGATCTTTCAGAGACATCCATTAATTTAAGCTTCACTCAAAGAGAGAGACCTGGCCAAGGTGGCCTTGAAGATGACTTCTCTCTGTCATCCAGCTCAGTAGATTTTGCAAATGGACAAACTGAATCATGTGTTACCTTTACTGCAGCTGAAGACAATCATTTTGATTGGGTTCACTATATATATTTAGACTTATCTCAGCCAACAAATGGCCAAGCCTTATCAAGAACACAGGTTAAGGTGTCAATACTTGATTCCTATGGTTATCAAAACAGAATAAGTTGGAAAGCAAGATAAAGATGCATGTAATTAATTTATGAACATTGGTGCAAAAGATTTAATATTTTCCTTGCTCTTTTCCCTTCTTTCCATGAGTATTAGCGCCAATGAAATAGCTACCAGTCTTTTTTATAGTCATCAGAAAATGGATAGCGCTTGGGGTTTTCTTCCAGAAGTTCCAAGCGCATTTAAAGACAGTATCTCTTCTGAAATAGCTCTAAAGATAGAAAATCCATCATTCTATGCATCCATGGCGACTGCAGATTTTGATTTAAAATTATTAAGATCAACTGAACCTAAGAATGTAGACCTCCAGGCTCAAAAGAAAAATTTTGAAGCTGGCTATAACTTTAATGAAAATAGCAGTTTGTTTATATTAAAAAATACTCAAGATTCTAAAAGCCAATCCTTTGACTGCTATGGCTTTGGGAGTTTCGTTATAGGTTACTGCCCTAATGCCGATATCAATATTAATTTTACTAACCCAAAATATGAGGCTCTTGGAGATAAAATTATCAAAATAAATGGCAAAACAAAATCTAAAGGCATAGGTTATAAAAAAGATATAAATTTTTTTGGCTTCCATAAAGCTAGCCTTGAATATCTTAAAACAGAATATTCTTATGATTGGATATCCCCTGTTGAAGACATAGATTCTCCATTTATTTTAGGACTTTCTATAAATGGCGTTACCCTAGAGAATGCTATAAATGAGAGTATTTCTATGCTTCCCCAAAGAAATAAGTGGAGCTCCCATCAATTAAAACTCTCATTGAAGCAAAAGATAGCAACCATTAACAATGTAAGCTTAATAAGTAACTATGATTTAGTTTCAATATCCTTTAATGATTATAAAGAAATAGAGCAAATACCAAATTTCAATATCAGGCTTAGGCTTGGACTCGAATACTTTTTCAGAGACTACGAATTATTATTTTATGGAGACATATATAAAAATAACCTTATTGGGTTTGAGCCAATAACTTTCAATCAAAGAACAGAGAGCTATTTCAATAAATCATTTGGAGAGCTCGGGATAAGTATATCTATAAGCTTCTAATGAAATTATTCCAAAAATATCTATTATGTTTTTTTATAGTTTCATATATTATTTCTTGTGGTAGTGGAGGAGGTTCAGATGCAAATTTAGAAATACCCTCTGCGCCCCAACCTCCAAACCTTTCAATTTCTATATCTGATTTTCCAAGTAAGATCTACTCGTATGATAGGTTAGAAATTTCAATTACATCAAATTATCCCGAATGTAAGTTTTTAATATCAGGTTTAGATATTCATTGGCCATCATCAAATGGAAGTTTGCATTTATTTAATGCTCCTATTACCTTGCTAGAGGAGGAGTTATTCAATATTTCAGTCAGCTCTATATCTTCCTCAACCTGCCCATCAGGAAAAATGGATATTGAAATTCTTGTAAACAAATCAGAATCTAAATACTTGGCCACACCAGATAATAATAATGAACAAAAGACTGAATATTATCATTCAGCGAATCTTGGTTTCGGAGGGCTTGTTATAGATGAAAGATACTCTGCCACTATTTGCTACCCTACACCAGATGACTGCACTTCATATGTTAATCAGCTTTTTGGTCAGGACGCACACAATATGGCAGTTGGAGATTTTAATGGTGATGGATACGAGGACCTAGTTGTTATGTGGGCAATATTTCCTCATACAATCGAAGAGTCTC
>CAZFYG010000046.1:0-2126 GCA_964523375.1 uncultured Gammaproteobacteria bacterium
ATAAATATTATGTTCCAGGCTTATATACTTTTACTCATAAGTTTTTCTCATCAAGCAGCAATTCAAAAGAAAGAGCTCAAAACCATTTAAATAATTCTAATGGCTTGTATGAAAACTCAGACCCTTTTTTTCTTGGTAAAAATTTCGCAGATGTTAGTTCTGTAGAAATAAATAGTAATTTTGGAAGTAACTTTAGTTCATATTTTAAAAATCCACCTATTAATCAATGGATAGGCCCATACAAATCGTCTTTCGGGTACCATAATTTATATATTACAAACTATACTCCTGGTTTTCATCCCACTCTTGAGGAAATCTATAATCAATTGTTGGTTGATTTAAATCAACTGAAAAGAGATAGCGCTATTTCAGATTTTATAAAAGAGGTGGGCCCTGAGTATTCTGTAGTAATAAATCCAGATCTTAAAATTTAATGAATAAATTTTTTTTATTGCTTGTTGGAATGCTTGCTCTAGAGACTTATTCTCATGAATTTAATCCCGCTCATCTCATAATTGACCAGTCTATAAAAAATGCTAATACCTATGATGCCTCATGGATGTATCCATTAAAAAATATTGGCAAAAGAGCAGAAGTTATTTTCCCTTCTAGCTGCAATATAAATTCAAAAGATCCATATATTAAAAATAAATACTTGGTTGAAGAATTAGTTATTAATTGTTCAAAACCTCTAAATGGTTCATCTATAAAAATAGAAAACCTTAGCGTTCTTACCGATGCGTTAATTACTATTAACTTTATAGATAATACATTTGAAGGTATTGTTAATGTGCAAGTTCCAACTATTAAAATACCTGAAAATAAACAATATTACCCAACAGCTTATCTATATTTAGGTTTCGATCATTTGCTTGATGGTTTGGATCACATTTTATTTATATTTGGCTTACTTTTTTGTATAAGCGGCTTTTTAAATATAATAAAAACTATAACGGCCTTTACAATTGCACACAGTTTAACTCTTGGTATGTCAGCTCTAGGATTCCTCTCATTACCCCAAGGAACTGTTGAGGCATTAATAGCCTTAACTATTGTATTTTTAGCGACTGAAATTTCTAATAAGCATAATTATACAAAGACACCATGGCTTATGGCTTTTGGTTTTGGACTACTTCATGGACTTGGTTTTGCTGGCGCACTTAATGATATAGGTGTTTCAAGCAATCAATTATTTCTATCACTTCTGTTTTTTAATATTGGTATAGAGCTAGGGCAAATTGCTCTTATCCCCATACCTCTATCCATAATATATCTATCGATTCGTTTCAAATTTCTCAATATAACAAAAATATTTATGAGCCTTGTAGTTGGTGGCTTAGGTTTTTATTGGTTTATAGATCGGGTAATTGGTATCATTCTTTAATTAACTATTAGGCTAGAAAAATAATGCAAAATTTTTTAAATAAGAATGTCCTTCTTTGCGTTACTGGAGGAATTGCCGCCTATAAATCTGCTGAGATTATTCGCCTATTTAAAAAAGAGGCTGCAGATGTTCGTGTTGTGATGACAGAATCTGCTAAAGAGTTTATAACCCCATTAACATTACAAGCAGTATCAGGAAATGAAATTCATGACTCACTTTTAGATATAAAAGCTGAATCTGCTATGGGTCATATAGAGCTTGCCAAATGGGCTGACATCATCTTGATTGCCCCATGTACAGCAGAGTCAATGTCTAAGATCGCACATGGAAGAGCAGATGATCTTATGGGCGCTTTAATTCTAGCGTCGAGTGCAGAAACCTATATTGCACCTGCCATGAATATGAATATGTGGCTTGATAAAACTACACAAGAAAACTACAAAGCTCTTTCTTCAAGAGGACTGTCCTTTATAGGTCCAGCTAACGGTGAGCAAGCCTGTGGTGACATTGGACCTGGAAGAATGGAAGAGCCTATAAGAATAATAGAGTTAATTCATACTTCTTTAAATAAGGGTCCATTATTGGGTAAAACTATTACTATTACGGCTGGACCAACAAGAGAGCAAATTGATCCAGTAAGGTTTATATCTAATAATAGCTCAGGAAAAATGGGATACGCATTAGCATTGGCAGCTATTGAGGCAGGCGCCTCGGTTAATTTAATAAGTGGCCCAGTAGCGAT
>CAZFYG010000047.1:0-2124 GCA_964523375.1 uncultured Gammaproteobacteria bacterium
AAAGAAAAAATTTGGTACAAATAGAGCTGTGCTCGAGGCGCCAAAAAGAATACACAGGGTCTCACTTGATATCATTAAACACTACCGAGAACACATAGAGCCTAATGGTTTTAAAGCAATGGTTGTTACCTCATCTAGAAATGCTGCAATCTTATACAAAGAACAACTTGATAAATTGGAAGGACCAAAGTCAGCTGTAATTATCTCTGGCGATCATAATGATGAGAAGAAGTTCTGGGAACATACGGATAAAAATAAACACAAACAGCAAATAGAAGATTTTAAAAAGCCTCTGGGTACAGGAAAAGGACAATCAAACTTAAGTATTTTAATTGTCAAAGATATGCTTTTAACTGGATTTGATGCGCCGATAGCTCAAGTTATGTATCTAGATAGAAAAATCACTGATCATACTCTGTTGCAGGCAATTGCCAGGGTTAATAGAACCAATAAGAACAAATTTAGAGGGTATATAGTCGATTACTATGGTCTTTCAGATTATCTCACCGAAGCTCTAGACATGTTCTCAAGCGAAGACATCCAAGGGGCTTTATTAGAGCTTAAAGAGGAATTGCCTAAGCTTAAAAATGCTCATACTAGAGTCATGAAACATTTTGGAGAAATTGATATAAATGATCTTGATGCGTCTATTAATGCTTTAAAAAATGATATTAAGCGACAAAGCTTTCAAACAGACTTTAGTACTTTTGCGCGGCAGCTTGATGTGATTTTACCTAACCCTTCTGCGACTAAATTTTTAGGAGCTCTTAAAAAATTAGGAAAGATAGCTATCGGTGCTAGAAATCTTTATAGAGATGAGCAGCTTGATATTACTGGGGTTGGTGAGAAAGTAAGAGAGCTCATTGAAGAACATGTTTATGCAACAGGCATTGATCCTAAGATACCGCCGATGGACCTACTGGCACCAGGCTACAAAGAAAAACTTAATGAACATAAGAGCTCTGAATCTAAAGCTTCAGAGATTACTAATGCAATTAAGCACCATATAAATATTAAAGTTGAAGAGGACCCTGAGTACTATAAAAAGCTCTCAGAAAGGCTAGAGGAGATAATTCAAAAGCATGAAAACAGGTGGGATGAAATAGTACAGCTGCTTCTGGACTTACGAGACAACATAGAAGTAAACCATAAAAAAGATGCAGACGATCTCGGTCTCTCGCAAACCGAATTAGCTTTCTACAATATTCTTGTATCTGAGCTAGATGATGATCAGAAAAATGATGAAGCAACACTGGTTAAAGCAAAATCAGTGGTTAGTTCACTCGTTGAGCTCCTTGATGAAGCTAGTCTCATTGTTGATTTCTTTAATAAATGGACAGAACAAAAAAGGATTAAAAAGAATATCAAAAGGTTGATTATTGAAAACTTTGATGAGTCCTTGGTTGAGCAAGTGAGCTCAAGATTCATGGACCTTGCAAGAACTAAATTCGATAAGTCATGAGCAGCCTAGGTTTCCAAGTTGAGATTATAAAAACAAACCGGAAGAAATCTGCTTCAATTCAGCTCAAAGATGGGCAGGTGAGAGTGCGGGCACCAAGGTCTCTTTCTGATAAGCGCATTAACGATTTAATTAAAAAGCGAACTCCCTGGATTAAAGAAAAGCTTGAGGAGTATTCCAAAAGACCTCAGGCAGTTGAAAAAAAATATGAAGATGGTGAAATATTTTCTTACTTAGATAAAAATTATGAGCTTAAAATTATTGAGAGTGATAAGGAAGCAGTAAAACTTAAAAATGGTTGTTTTATTGTATCTATCTGCAAGAAAGATCTTGGTAAAAATATAAAAGCTCAAAAGCTTCTTACAGACTGGTACAGGACTCATGCTCATAAATACCTTCAAGAGCGCACAGATAAGTTTGCAAATATTATTGGGGTTTCGCCCTCCTCTATATCAGTAAAAAATTATAAATCTAGATGGGGATCATGTTCGATTAATGGGGCAATAGACTATAACTGGAAAATTATTCAAGCTCCAAAAAAGGTTATTGACTACGTTGTAGTTCATGAGCTTTGCCACCTCATAGAGCATAACCATTCGCCAAAGTACTGGAGCTATGTTGAAAAATTTGTGCCCAACTGGAAAGAGAGTAGAGATTGGTTAAAA
>CAZFYG010000048.1:0-2019 GCA_964523375.1 uncultured Gammaproteobacteria bacterium
CTTTGTCAGCTGGAGGCCCTATCATTCATCCAAATTTAGATGTTTGGACAGTTCTCCCGATGTTGTCACAAAGTCTATCCTCTAGACCATTTGTGATCTCATCTGACGAGTTATTAAGTGTAAATATTTTAGAAGGGTCTTCAAAACAAGGTAAAATATGCGCAGACGGTCAAGAGGATATTAATGTTTCATATTTGAGTGATATACAAATTTCTAAGATACATAAACCACTCAAATTAATACATTTACATAATAATGATTTCTTTGAAGCATGCAGAGAGAAGCTTGGGTGGAGTTTAGATATTTCTAACCCAAGATAATAATTGAAAAATATTAAATTACATTTAGGTTTTATATTACTAGCTGTGGCAGTCACTTGTCTTTATCTTGTTACGCCGATGATGACATTTATAGAGCCACTATTATTTCTACAAGCTGAATTAACTGGAGCTTATTCAAAATATCTTATATTTAGTACTTTTAGTGATACATATATAATAGGTAATGAATGGTGGAGACTTATCACACCAATATTTATACATTTTTCAATTACACATTTGGTATTTAATTGCTTATGGGTATATGTACTTGGCCAACAGATTGAGCTCAAAGATGGAAAGTTAGTTTTTATTTTATTGATGCTAATTTCTGCTGCTGTGGGTAATTATTCTCAGTATCTTGATCAAGGAGCTCATCTATTTGGAGGTTTATCAGGTTGTGTTTATGGATTATTTGGATATGCAATGATAGTTGAATTTCAAGAGCAAAAAATTAAGTATGGGCTTCCACCTTCCATGTATATATTTATGCTTGCTTGGCTTGTAATGGGTTTTATGGGAGTTTTGAAGTTATTTGGTTTTGGCGAAATTGCAAATTTTGCTCATCTGGGAGGGTTAGCCTCTGGCATATTCTTTGGTATGCTTTTAGTAATTGGTAAAAAAATTAAATTTAAATATGATGAAGATTAAGAAAGCTGTTTTGCCCGTTGCCGGATTTGGCACAAGATTTCTTCCAGCCACAAAAGCTATACCCAAAGAGATGCTTACAATTATCGACAAGCCTCTTATTGAGTATGCTGTGGAAGAGGCAATTTCTGCCGGAGCAGAAGAAATAATATTTATTACAAGTTATACAAAGCCTGCTATCAAAAACTACTTTTCAAGAGTTCCAGAGCTCGAGAAACAACTCAAGAGCACTGGAAAAATCGAGCTACTAGAAAAGATTCAACCTAAGATATTTGAGAATGTAAAATTTACTTACATCAATCAGAAAGAACAGAAAGGGCTTGGTCATGCTATTTTACTTGCTGAGGAAGCAGTTGGCTCTGATGCATTTTCTGTTTTGCTCCCAGATGATTTATTTATTTCAACACCCTCATGCCTTGAACAGATCAGGGATTCTTATTCCCAAAATCTGCAACCAACTATTGCAGTAAACAGGATTGATAAAAATAATATACATAAATACGGAGTGGTTGATCTTGGAGGCAATCAATTAAATAAAACTAATACAGCTGTAATTAGCAATATTATTGAGAAACCTCATGCCTCAGAGGCACCATCAGATATAGCTGTTGCAGGTAGATATATTTTTAACCCTACAATATTTGAATGCATAAAAAAAGTTGAAGCTGATAACTCAGGGGAAATCCAGATCACAGATGCGATAAAGCTCTTAACAAAGATAGAAAACGTTCAAGTTAAAATTTTTGATGGTGAAAAATATGATTGTGGAAGTAAAGATGGTTATCTTGAGGCAACAATTGCTGTAGCAATGAAAGATCCATATTATGCTAATAAGATCAAAAAAATTATTACAGGTAAGCTTTGAAGTTAGCATTATTATTACTTAAAAATCTTCCAGAAGAGCTTGCTCATTCTCTTGCGCTTGGCGGGCTAAAATTTCTCCATAATTTCAAAATATTAAATTTATTTATAAAAAAACCTAAAAATAATGAATTTCAATTATTAGGTATGAATTTCAAAAATAAACTAGGAACAGCTGCTGGGCTTGATAAAA
>CAZFYG010000049.1:0-1658 GCA_964523375.1 uncultured Gammaproteobacteria bacterium
AAAATTATTGAGATATTTTTGATCAAGTTTTTTTGAAAAATCATTATAGTTATGACCTTGTCTTCCACTTATTATAAGTCCTAGTTTTTTTTGTTGTTTTATTTCTTTGTCTTTTGTATAAACATCGCTAATTTCAAAAAGCTTTATAGAATCCTTTTGCCTTCTTTCGTTGTATAGAAGGTTTTCAATGAGAGACTCTTTTAAAGATATCCGAAAATTATTTCTATTTGAATCAAGTGGGTTATCTATATTTATAGATTCTTTTTCTTTATTTGGTGTAAATGGAAAATTAATAACTTCAGAGAAACCATTCTTATCAAGAAGTGATTCTAATTTTGCCACTTTGCCATCAAAATTGTCTGCAATTTTTTGAAGATTGATTGGAGTGCTTTTGATATTGTTATAACCTATGACTCTTGCAATCTCTTCGGCAAGATCATTATTTGTTTCAATATCATGTCTATAGGAGGGTACTTTTATTTCATCCAAAATATCAAAACCAAGACCCTTAAGATGTTTTAAGTATTCATCTTTATTAAGAGAAGTTCCCAAAATTTTATTTATTTTATTAACATCTATTGGGATGCTGAGATCTTCATTATGCGCTTCGCCAAATGATTTAAATCTTATTGATTTTATTTTTGCATGATCTTGTACAATTTTTGTGAATCTTCTTAAAACCATTTCTTGTGATGCAATATCAACACCTCTTTCAAACTTATGAGCAGCATCTGAAACCAGATTATATTTGATAGATTTTCCAATAATTGATTCTGGATTAAAGTAAGCACACTCAACTAGCACTTTTTTTGTTTCTGAGGAGCAGGCAGTTGATTCTCCACCCATAACACCGGCAAGACTTATGACTTCACCATCTAGAGTAAAGACACAGTTGCGATTTTTTAAGATAACTTCAGAACCTAACAATGTTTTAAAGGTGCTATTACATTCTCTATTTTCAAAAGTTAGTTTAGCTTTAATAGATTCTGCATCAAAACAATGAGTTGGTTGACCTAACTCATAAGAAATATAATTAGAAATATCTGTAAATAGATTGGCTTTATTGCCGCCAATGGTATTAAAGTAATTTTCTAAATATGGTTTATATTTAACTTTGCTATCTTCAATCTCGATTTCTAAAAAGGAAATTTTAGGGCAATCATTCGGTGAAAGATTTTCAAAGTTAATCTCAAGGGGCTCAATATCATCATTAAATAAATCAATAGAATTAGATTTACCAAAAAAAACTGTAAGATCTCTTGCTAGCCCAATTAAAGAAAGACAATCACCTCTATTCGGTGTTAACTCCATATCAAATATGTCGTCATAAACTTCATGCTCATGACCAAGCTGAAAAAGCTTTTCAGACAGCAATTCTTTTGACGGCTTTTCAGTTAAGTGATTTATTAAATCTTGATAAACTATTTTCATTTGAACTGTGTAAGAAAATCTAAGTTTGATTTATAAAATTCCCTAATATCATTTACGCCATATTTCAGCATGGCTATTCTTTCAACTCCTAGGCCGAAAGCTAAGCCGCTATATTTATTAGAGTCAATGTTGCAATTTTCTAATACCACAGGATTTACAACCCCGCAGCCAAGTATTTCAAGCCACTTACCGCTTTCTGAAAGTATATCTACTTCAGCCGAAGGCTC